>NZ_BAGJ01000015.1 GCF_000308775.1 Nocardia testacea NBRC 100365 | reverse complement strand
CCCCCGCAAACTACACCGTCACCCGGGTGGCGGCGATGCGCGGCCGGGAGATCACCGAAAAAGGTATCGCCACCTTCCGGCGGGCGGCCGAGGCCGACGGCGCGGACAAATCCGGGCTGACCGCGCTCACCTACGCCACCATGGCCAATTTCGCGCTGGACGCCGCGATCGCGGTCGCGCTCGCCAACACCCTGTTCTTCGCCAGTGCGACCGCGGAGAGCAAAACGAAGGTCGCGCTGTATCTGCTGATCACGATCGCGCCGTTCGCGGTCATCGCGCCGCTCATCGGGCCGGCGCTGGACCGGCTCCAGCGCGGCCGGCGGCTGGCCCTGGCCAGTTCGTTCGCCGTGCGCGCGGTCCTCGCGGTGGTGCTGATCTTCAGCTTCGACAGCTGGGTGCTGTACCCGCTGGCGCTGTGCATGATGGTGCTCAGCAAATCGTTCGCGGTGCTCAAGAGCGCGGTGACTCCCAGAGTTCTGCCGCCCGATATCGACCTGGTGCGCACCAACTCCCGGCTGACCGTTTTCGGCCTGGTCGGCGGCACCCTGGGCGCCGGCGGCCTGGCCGGGGCCGTCGCGGCGATCGCGGGCTCGACCGGCGCCCTGATCCTGGCCACCGGTATCGCCGTGGGCGGTGCCTACCTGAGCTGGAAGATCCCGCGCTGGGTGGAGATCACCGAGGGCGAGGTACCGACCACCCTCGGCTACCACGCCCGCGCCGGGGACACCGAGGCGTACGACCCCGCCGACGAGGCCGCGATACCGGCTCGCAAACGCCGTCAGCCGCTCGGCCGCGCCGTGGTCACCGGACTGTGGGGTAACGGCAGCATCCGGGTGCTCACCGGATTCCTGACCTTCTACGTCGCGTTCGTGGCCAAGGCCACCGAACACCGTCCGGTGCAGCAGGCCGCGATGCTCGGGCTGGTCGGCGCGGCCGCCGCCGTCGGTAATTTCGCGGGCAACGCCACCGGGGCCCGGCTCCGGCTCGGCCGGCCTTCACTGATCGTGGTGAACTGCACGATCGGCTGCGCGGCCGTCGCCGTGCTCGCCGTGGTGATGGACAACCTGTTCGGCGCGGCGGTGGCCGCCCTGGTCGCCGCCGGGGCGAGCGCGCTGGCCAAAGTCTCGCTCGATGCCGCCATCCAGGATGATCTACCGCCCGAGTCGATCGCTTCCGGATTCGGCCGATCCGAAACCGTCCTGCAGCTCAGCTGGGTCATCGGGGGTGCGGGTGGCGTCCTGCTGCCGACCGACTACTGGAAGGGTTTTGCGGTGGTCAGTGCGGTACTGGTCGGCGGCCTCGTCCAGACTGTGCTGAGCTACCGCGGGTTCAGTCTGCTGCCCGGTCTCGGCGGTCGCCGACCGCTGCACGCCGAGCAGGAATTCCCGCACTACGACCCCCCACGAGGAGAAGCCGCCCGGTGAGTACGAACAAAGTCCGCACGATCCTCGCGCTGGCCCTGATCCTGCTGTTGGTGGCCGCGACCGCCGGGGTGGTCTGGTCGCTCGCGCGACATGCCGAACCGAAGGACCCCGAACTCACCGCCTACGCGCACGGCACCACCGTGACGGTACCGCCGTTCCGCTACTGCACGGTGCGGATGGAGGACTGCCGGCAGGGTGAGACCGTTTTCCTCGAGGTTCCGGCGGGCAATCCCCTGCAGATCTCACTGCCGGACGCCCTCGTGGACAGCCCCTGGGAACTGCTGCCGCTCTACGCCCGCGACAACGGTGAGATCGTCGAGCAGCCCAGCTCCTACCGGGACCATCCGGCCGGTACCCGGGCACTGACCGTCGACTCCCGTCCCGAATCGGGGCTGGAGCTGATCGGGGTGGAGTTGCAGGTGATGATCATCGCGATGGACGAGGCCGGTAACCAGTTCCCCGTCCCCCACGCGGTGTGGTCGATCAAGACCGCCTGATACGACAGCGGGCCGGCCGGAGATCCGGCCGGCCCGCGAAGTTCCGCGTGCGACGGGTCAGCGGTCGAGTTCCCGCGCGACCGCGCGCACCACTTCCGAGATCCGCTGGGCGGTCTTGCGATCCGGGTAGCGCCCCTTGCGCAGATCCGGCTGCACCTTGGCTTCGAGCAGCGTGATCATGTCCTCGACCATGCCGTGCAGTTCGTCGGGGCTGTGCTTCCGCGCGACGGGCTCCTTGCGGGCGTTGCGCTCCTGGTTCTGCCGTACCGAGGGGGGCGCCTCCACCAGTTTCAGGCTCAGTGCCTGCGGTCCGCGCCGCCCGGCCGCCATCCCGAATTCGACCCGCTGACCGGGCTTGAGCGTCTCGACGCCCTGGGGCAGCGCGGACGAGCGGACGTAGACGTCCTCACCCTCGTCCTGGGAAAGGAAGCCGAAGCCCTTTTCCACGTCGTACCACTTCACCTTGCCGGTCGGCACTGCGCTCACCCGTTCGTCTGTTCGGCGCCCGCCCCACCGGGCCCGGGCACACTCGTCTGCTGGAACCCGCTGATGGCAGGTCTTTCCCCTACTCGAAAAACGCGCCCCACAAGCATGCAGGACGCGAGATCGTTCCGAGTCTACCCCGGTGGGCACGGCCCCAGCACATCAGTTTTACCGTCGAACGGTGACGAATCCTGCCGATCCGCGGCCCTCCGGCCCCTCGTCCGGGCGCACCCCCGGCAACTGGTTGCTTCAGCTCGCGCTGGGCCTTTTCGCCCTCGGACTGCTGTCGGTGGTGGCGATCTTCCTCACCCCGATCCTCACCGACGGTGAGCCGGGCCTCTGGTTGTACCTGGGCGCCATGCTGGCTCCTGTCGGCTTCGTGGCGGCGTTGATCTTCGCGCTGCGCTCGGGCCGCAGATCCAGGTGACAAGTGTCCAGTACCCGGCCCGGCCGCGACTCAAGCGTTATGTGATGATAATCACATAACGGCATGATAACGGCGCCGCGTGTCCTACGGCGAATACCCGGCACAGTCCCACTAGCTGCGCAGAGTCGCCGGCGCGCGGTCGTGACCGCTCCGCAACCCATCCGCACACGCCGGTTACCAAATAGTGATTTTTCGGCGGGAACGTCGTACCGTCTACCCCAGCCGGGCAATCCGGCCCACCGGCCCGCCGCACCGAACCTCGCCCCGCGGGTACCGGAACCCAACGGAAACCACAGGGGCGAGGGCGGGACGGGCACCCTCTCAGCCTGGACCCGAGCGAAGACCTCGCAGGTGCGTACGAGAGGAAGACGAACCCGAATGAGTGGACGCCATCGCAAGCCCACCAATACCGGTCGCACTGTGGCCAAGGTTGCCGTCACCGGCGCCATGATCAGCGGTGCGGGTGTAGCCCTCGCCGGTACAGCCAGCGCGGCACCCGACTCCGACTGGGATCGACTCGCGCAGTGCGAGGCCGGCGGCAACTGGGCCATCAACACCGGCAACGGCTATCACGGCGGACTGCAGTTCTCGCAGAGCACCTGGCAGGCCAACGGCGGCGGCGAATACGCCTCCACCGCCAACCAGGCCAGCCGCGAAGAGCAGATCGTGGTCGCCGAGCGCGTGCTCGCCTCGCAGGGCTGGGGCGCCTGGCCCTCCTGCTCCTCCTCGCTGGGCCTGAGCAGCGGCTCGACCCCGCGCGAAACCCCGGCCGACACTCCGGCCGTCCAGACCGATACCCCCGCCCCGCAGAACCAGGCCGCTCCGCAGCAGGCCCAGGCTCCGGCGCAGGCCCCCACGCAGACCCAGGAGGTCTACACCGCCGTGGACCGCGCGCTGGCCGCCGTGCAGGCGCAGGGCGTACAGGTCCCGCAGCCCGCGCTGGATCTGTTCGAGGCCGTCAAGGCCGGCAACCCGCAGCTGGACCCGGGCCTGCTCGGCGTCTTCGAGGCCAACAAGGGCCTGCTGCCCTCCTGATCGGGCACCCCGGCTACGAAAGAACCCCGCTCCACCATCAGGTGACGCGGGGTTCTTTCGTTCGTCCGCTCAGCGGTTGATCACTGTGTGCGGGTGCAGATACGGCAGCTGATCGGCAGCCACCGGGAACTCGGTGTCCTCGCCGAAAGGCGAGAGGTTACCGGAGCGGGACGACGACAGCTCGGTGACCGCGTGCTCACCGTCGGCCACCTCGGGCCAGCCGTTGTCGATGTAGGGTTTCTTCGATTTGTTCACCACCCCCTCATTCTGGCATGTCCCTGTCGCGGGACCGCATGTCAACCGCCTCGGTGACATCCGCCGCACGCGCGGACCGACGAACCCTGCCGAACGCCGGGGAGTCACCGAACCGCGCCCCACCGAACCCGCCGTGCCCGGCTAGTCTGGACCGGATGACCGGCCAAGACTCGTTCACCGCCTGGCTCGGCGCCCGAACCGACGCGCAGTTGGTGGCACTGCTGGAACGTCGGCCCGATCTCGCGGTACCGCTACCGTCCTCCATGGCGGTGCTCGCCGCGCGCGCCGAACAGCGCGCTTCGGTACTGCGCGCCGCCGACGATCTCGGCACCGTGCCCTTCGCGGTCGTGGAAGTGCTGGCCCTGCACACCGCGAGCGGCGGCGATCCGATGACCCGCACCGAACTCAAACGCGCACTGCGGGCCCGCGCCAAAGCCGCGACGGTGGACGCGGCCGTCACCGAACTCGCCGATCGGGCACTGCTCTGGTTCGACGGCGACCGCATCCGACTGGTACCCGCTGTCGCCGAGGCGCTGCCGTGGCCGTTGGGCAGCGGAGCGGATTCCGCTGAGCCGCTGTCCGAACCGGAGATCGCGGCCGCGCTCACCGGCCTTCCGGAGGCCGAGCGCGCGCTCCTGGACAAACTCGCCGAGACCGGACCGCGCGGGCGCACCCGCGATGCCGCCCCGGACGCGCCCGCCGACCGTCCGGTACCCAGGCTGCTGGCCGCGCGACTGCTCCGCCGAATCGACGACGAGACCGTGGAACTACCGGCCGCCGTGGGCCAGTTGTTGCGCGGCGAACCGGTCACCGACCCGTACCGGCTGACCGAACCCGAGCCCCGGGCGATTCCACACCCGCCGAGTGAGGTCGACGGGGTCGGCGCGGGAGAGGTCGGGGAACTGCTCCGGCATTGCGCCGCGATCCTCGAAGTGCTGGGCCAACTGCCCGCACCGGCACTGCGCGCGGGCGGTCTCGGCGTGCGGGAGCTGCGCCGGATAGCCAAGGCGGCCGGTATCGACGAGACCCGGGCGGGCCTGCTCGTGGAACTGCTGGCGGCGGCGAAACTGATCGAGAAGGGCTTCCCCGATCCACCGCCGGAGGCCGACGCCGACGATTTCTGGGCGCCGACCCCGGCCGCGGATTCCTGGCTGGAAGCGCCGTCGGCCCGGCGCTGGGTCCCGCTCGCACACGCCTGGCTGGAACTGGACCGGTATCCGTGGATGATCGGTCTGCGCGATGCCGCGGACAAGCCGCTGGCCGCGCTCGCACACGAACTGCGGGTGCCGTACGCCGTTCGGGACCGGCGGATCGTGCTCGAGGCACTCGCCGAGCAACCTCCCGGCACCGAACTCGAACCCGGCGGACTCGCGCGGCTGCTGGCCTGGCGTACCCCGCGGCGCCGCCGACATTTCCGCCGCCAAGTGGTCGACAACACACTGTACGAGGCCGCCGCGCTCGGCATGGTGGGCCGGGGCGCGCTCACCGGCGCGGCGCGCAAGCTGCTGACCGATACCCTCGCGGCCGCCGAGGCCGCCCTGGAGGCCGCTCTCCCCGAGCCGGTGGACCATGTGCTGGTCCAGGCCGACCTGACCGTGGTGGCGCCCGGACCGCTGACCGCCGATCTGCAACGCCGGATCGAATTGGTCGCCGATGTGGAATCGGCGGGTGCGGCCACTGTCTACCGGATCGGGGAATCCACCCTGCGCCGTGCGCTCGACGCCGGTCTCACCGCCGCCGAGTTGCACCATCTCTTCGGCCGGCATTCCCGGACCCCGGTTCCGCAGACACTCACCTACCTGATCGACGATGTGGCGCGGCGGCACGGCCGGTTGCGGGCCGGAATGGCGCAGTCGTTCGTCCGCAGCGAGGATCCGGCACTGCTGGCGCAGGTGCTGGCCTCCCCGGTTGCCGAGGCCCTGGCCCTGCGCGGTATCGCACCGACGGTGGCGATATCGCAGGCGCCGCTGGGCGAATTGTTCGAGGAACTGCGCCGGGCGGGTTTCGCTCTCGCGGGCGAGGACGCCTCCGGCGCCATCGTGGACCTGCGTCAGCGTGGGGCGCGGATCAGTGTGCGCCCGCTGGCCCGGCAACCGTACCGGCCGACCCCGCCGACGACCGAGCAACTGGAACTGCTGGTCACCGAACTACGCGCCGGCGAGCGCGCCGCGACCGCCACCTCCGGGCAAGCGGTGCGCAGCGACGGCACCCGCACCAGTACGGCCGCGGCCCTGGCGCTGCTGCAGCTGGCCGCGCGGGTGCGGCGGCCGGTCCACATCGGCTATGTCGACGCCAAGGGCACCGCGATCCAGCGGGTCGTCGAGCCGGTACGTGTCGGCAACGGGCAGCTGGACGCACTGGATCCGGTCACCGGCACGGTCCGTCAGTTCACCCTGCATCGGATCTCGTCGGTCGCACTGCTCGAATAGCTGTGCCGCCCAGGCGCTCAGTCGCGCAGTGATCCCGGGTAGAGGTACTGCTCGGGCGGCGGCGTGGTACCGCGTAACCAGGCGTCGAAGAACCCGGTGAGATCGGCCGGCGATTTGGATTGGACGAAGGCACGGAAATCCCGCATCGAGGCATTGCCGTAGGCGTGGACCGTCACGAATTCCCGCAGCGCCGCGAAGAAGGCCGCGTCTCCCAGCTGTTTCCGCAACGCGTGCATGAAGAGGGGGCCTCGGTAATACACCGAGGTGAACATGTTCTCCGCACCCGGATCCTCCAGCGGAACGGCCCAGAATTTCGGCTTACCCAGCATCTCCCGGACCGTCTTACGATATTCGGCGTCCACATCGGCGCCTTCGGTCCGCTCGGGCCACAGATAGTCGGCGGTATAGCTGGCGATGCATTCGTTGAGACAGATATCGGACCAACTCTGCACCGAAACCGAATCGCCCCACCACTGGTGAGCGGTCTCGTGCACCACGGTGTTCAGGTCCGCCCAGGCCGCGTAGGTGGGCCTGGTCTGGGTTTCCAGGGAGAACGGGATGTCGACGGACAGGAAGATACCGCCGCCGGTGTCGAACGGATACGGACCGTAGAGGCTCTCGGTGAAATCGAGCACCTGCGGCAGTTTCTCCTCGTATTGCCGCGAACCCTCGGCACCCGGGGCGAACGCGCTGAGCAGCGGCGTGCCATTCGCGCGGCGCTGCTCCAGATAGTCGAAACGATCGATGGCGACAGTCGTGAGATAGCCGATCACCGGATGCCGCTGCTCCCAGCTCACGGTGCGGAATCCGTCGCGCACCTCGTCGCGCGTGCGTACTCCGCCCGAGACCACCTCCCATTCCGCGGGCACGGTCGTATGCAGCGTGAAAGTCGCCTTGTCCCGCGGGGAATCGTTGAGCGGATACCAGGTGGACGCCGAATGCGGTTGCCCCGCGGCGAAAACGCCACCGGTGGGGGCGTAGGTCCAGCCCTCGCCGCGGGTATCGGGTGCGGTACCCGCGTAGTCGACGGTGACGGTGAAGGGCAGACCGGGCAGCAGCGGCAGGGCCGGACGCACGATCAGCTCGTGCGGCTTCTGCCATTCGAAGCCGGCCGGCGTGTTGTTCACCCGTACGGCGCGCACCGGGGGCCCGCTGTAATCGAGGTTGAACGCGGTCAGCGGCTGGGTGGCGGCCGCGTCGATCCGGGTGGATCCGGTGAGCTGATGATCGGCCGGATCATAGCCGAGGGTCACGTCGTAGTGCGCGACGTCGTAACCGCCGTTCCCGTCCCGCGGGAAGTAGGGGTCGCCCAGACCCTCCGATCCCGCCAGCGACGCGGTCGGCGCCTGGGCCGTGGCCGGCACCGACGCCGGGCCCGCCAGCACAATCACCCCGGCGATCAGCCAGCGGCCGAGCCTCATGCGTTTTCCACCTTCCGTGATCGAGTCGTGTTCCCCGGGTGACCCCGCCCGAGGACGTTAGTCGCATTCGGCCCCGGATTCCGGTACCCCGGAAAACACGGCGCGCGAGCGCTTCCCGGCACGCGGTCGGCGGATATCCGGGGCGCGCGGTCAGCGGATATCCCGCGCCGATCAGGCGCCGAGGCCCTCCGGTAGCCGGCCGGGATCGAGCAGCAACCGCTTGGCCGCACTGCGCTGCACCTCATCCGCGAGTGCGAGATTGTCGGTGAGCAGCCGCCATTCCTTCTCGGCGATCGCCGCGCGCGCCCGCTCGATGACCGCGGTATCGGCGGTACCCCAGGCGATCGGCATCGTCTCGACCGGGAGCCAGCGCTCGCCGATCGAACGGGTTGTCCGGTCGCCGCGCACCGCGACGGCCGGAACGCGCTCCCCCTCGGCTACTCGATGCCCCGGCAGATGACGCACCTTCTTGGTGATCAGCGCGTACCGCTGCTCACCGGAATCGCGTCGAGCCAGATTGACCAGGGCCAGCAGCACGGCACCGCGCGCCTGGACCCGTGAGACCACCGCCGGTACCAGTTCGCCCTCGGCGTAGAGGCGGTCGATCCCCGCCCGGCGCGGCGCCCACAGCGCCACCCACAGCGCCGTGGCCGCCCCCAGCGCACCGGCCAGGGCCAGCGGATAGGACCAGGGATGCCCCAGCCGGACCAGATAGGCGGTGGCGGCCGCCGCGGCGAGGGCGGCGAGCACCGCGGACACCCGCACTCGGCGGCGTCCGGCGACTACTCCGTTGACCGCGTGGGCGTGCCGGCGGTCCACCGCGAATTCGAAGCGTCGCACGTCGCCATTCCTAACACAATTCGTCGAGTTCGGAACGCACTTATTGTTCGCCGGGTCCGATGGCGGGGCCCAGCAGGTCGTCGGCATCCGTTATGCGATAGGCATACCCCTGCTCGGCGAGGAAACGCTGCCGATGCGCGGCATAATCCGCGTCCAGAGTGTCGCGGGCCACCACCGAATAGAAATGGGCCTGACCGCCGTCCTGTTTGGGTCGCAACAGCCGGCCCAGCCGCTGGGCCTCTTCCTGGCGCGAACCGAAGGTCCCCGAGACCTGCACCGCCACCGACGCCTCCGGTAGATCGATGGAGAAGTTCGCGACCTTGCTGACCACCAGTACGGGGATCTCGCCGCGGCGGAATGCGTCGAACAGGGCTTCACGTTCCTTGTTCTTCGTCGACCCCTGGATCACCGGTGCGTCCAGGGCCGCGCCCAACTCCTCCAGCTGGTCCAGATACGCCCCGATGACGAGGGTGGGCGCCCCGCGATGCCGGGCCAGGATGGATTCCACCACCGCGATCTTGGTGTGCGCGGTGGAACACAGCTTGTAGCGCTCCTCGGGTTCGGCGGTCGCGTAGGCCATCCGCTCGGCATCGGTCAGCGTGACCCGGACCTCGATACAGTCGGCCGGGGCGATCCAGCCCTGGGCTTCGATATCCTTCCACGGCGCGTCGTAGCGTTTGGGGCCGATCAGCGAGAAGACATCGCCCTCCCGGCCGTCCTCCCGGACCAGTGTCGCGGTGAGACCCAGACGGCGCCGTGACTGCAGATCGGCGGTCATCCGGAACACGGGGGCCGGCAGCAGATGCACCTCGTCGTAGATCACCAGGCCCCAATCCCGGCTGTCGAAGAGTTCCAGATGCTTGTACTCACCCTTCGATTTACGGGTGATCACCTGGTAGGTGGCGATGGTGACCGGCCGGATCTCCTTGCGCTCCCCGGAGTACTCACCGATCTCCTCGTCGGTGAGCGAAGTACGCGCGAGCAACTCCCGCCGCCACTGGCGGCCGGCGACGGTGTTGGTCACCAGGATGAGTGTGGTGGCCTTGGCGCGTGCCATCGCGGCGGCGCCCACCATCGTCTTGCCGGCGCCGCACGGCAGCACAACCACACCGGACCCGCCCGCCCAGAACGAATCGGCGGCCATCTCCTGGTAGTCGCGCAACTGCCAGCTCGCGCCGTGGAAGTTCAGGTCGATCGGGTGGGCCTCACCGTCGACGTAACCCGCCAGGTCCTCGGCGGGCCAGCCGATCTTGAGCAACTGCTGTTTGATGTGCCCGCGCTCGGACGGGTGCACCGCCACCGTGTCCTCGTCGATACGTTCGCCGAGCATGGGGGCGATCTTCTTGTGCCGGAGCACCTCGGCCAGTACCGCACGGTCCAGGCTGACCAGGGTCAGGCCGTGCGCCGGGTGTTTGACCAGCTGCAATCGCCCGTAGCGGGCCATCGTCTCGACGATATCGACCAGCAGCGGCTGGGGCACCGGGAACCGGGAGTGCCCGACCAGCGCGTCCACCACCTGCTCCGCGTCGTGCCCCGCGGCCCGCGCGTTCCACAGGGCCAGCGGCGTGACCCGGTAGGTGTGCACATGTTCGGGCGCCCGCTCCAGCTCGGCGAACGGGGCGATCGCCTGGCGCGCCACATCCGCGAGTTCGTGATCGACCTCCAACAGCACTGTCTTATCGCTCTGCACGATCAGCGGCCCGTCTGCCACGGGACCTCCTCACCTCGGCTTCCACCATTGTCCCCGAACCCACCGACAGCGCACCGAGCGGTGATGCCGGCCACGTCCACACCCGGCCGGCACAACCAGTGGGTGCCAACTGGACCGAGACAACCCCACCTGCACCAGGCCAGTATCGAAGCCATGATCGAAATCGCGGCCGCGGCCGGGGTGGCGGTGGCCGCGCTCGGCCTGGTGCTCACCCCCGGCCCCAACATGATGTACCTGGTTTCCCGCACGATTTCGCAGGGCCGGCGGGCCGGCATGATCTCGCTGACCGGGGTCGCCGCCGGTTTCGGCGTCTACCTGACTGCCGCCGCGACCGGTATCACCGCGGTTTTCGCCCTGGTACCAGCACTGTATACGGCGCTGAAGGCGGCCGGCGCGGCCTACCTGCTGTGGCTGGCCTGGCAGGCGATCAGGCCGGGCGCGGTATCGGTCTTCACCCCCGAACCACTCCCCCGGGACCCCGGCCGGAAGCTGTTCACCATGGGGCTGGTGACCAATCTGCTGAACCCCAAGATCGCCGTCATGTACCTGGCGTTGATTCCGCAGTTCGTGGCGCCCGGCGCCGGGCCGGTATGGGCCCAGAGCCTGTGCCTCGGCGCGGTGCAGATCACCGTCGCGCTGGCCGTGAACGCATTGATCGTGTGCACCGCGGGCACGGTCGCCGGGTTCCTGAGCGGGCGGCCGCTGTGGTTGCGCCTCCAGCGGCTCCTGATGGGTTCGGTGCTGGGCGCCATGGCGGCGCTACTGCTCACCGACCGGACCCGGCCGGCCGCGGCCTGAGCGGTCCGGTCAGCGCAACCGGACCCCGCGCAGTTTCGCCGGATTGGCATGGTCGTAAGCGCCCTGAATCACGCCGTCCACCACTGTGAATCCCATGATCCGCGACGGGAAACCCGGATGGTCGCCGTCGCCGGGGCGGCCGTGGACCAGGACGCCGAGCTGGCCGTTGACCCGGACGAACTCCATATCCTCGGCCACGAAATCGACGCCCGGGCGGTCCAATCCGTAGCGGCGGATGAGCCCGAGGAACAGCCGGGCGACCTTGTCCGGCCCGTGGATGACATTGCGCGCGGTCTGAGTGGTGCCGCCCGCATCGCCGATCATCTTCGCGTCCGGATGCAGTACCGCCGCCACCGCCCGGGCATCACCGGTACCCAGCGCCACCAGCAACTTCTGCACGGCCGCCTCGTGCTCGCCGTCGGCGGCGGCCGGTGGGGTCTGTTCGCGTACGACCTTGCGCGCGCGGGCGGCCAGCTGCCGGGTCGCCTCCGGGGTGATGTCGAGGATGTCCGCGATTTCGGCGTAGGGCACCTGCAGGCCCTCGTGCAGGACGAAGGCCACGCGCTGCGGCGGCGTGAGCTGATCGAGTACCACCAGCGCGGCCATCCGGAACTCCTGACGCTGCACCACGGCGGCGAGCGGGTCCGGCCCCGGCGCACCGGTCAGCGGACTCACCACCGGCTCGGGGAGCCACTGTCCCACATAGCTTTCCCGGCGCACCGCGGCGCTGCGCAAGCGGTCCAGGCAGAGCCGGGAGACCACGGTCGTCAACCAGGCGCGCAGGTCCTCGATCTCCGACTGCGAGGTGCCGGCCAGGCGCAACCAGCTCTCCTGGACCGCGTCCTCGGCATCGGCCACACTGCCGGTCAGCCGGTAGGCCACCGCCAGCAGATGGCCCCGATGGGACTCGAAGAGATCGGCGAGAAGCGTGGCTACCACCGCCGGAATTCTACGGAGCCCCGCCGCCCGGCCGGGCGGCGGCCCGGCCCGTGAATTCGGGTGCCGGAAGCTGTTCGAGCTGCCACCATCGACGGGGTGGAGGAGCGCACACTGACCGACGGGACCGTCTGGCTGAGCCGGCCGATGGAATCCGATATCGAGGCGGTCGTCGAATGCTGCCAGGACCCGGCGATCGCCGAATGGGTCACCGTCCCGGTGCCCTACGGACGCGCCGATGCCGAGTACTTCGTCCGCACCAGGTCCGCCGAGGGCTGGGCCGGTAGCAGCCCCACTTGGGCGATCCGCCTGAGCGAGCACGGCCGTCTCATCGGCACATTGGGTCTGGGTGTGCGGCCACAGGACGAAGGCTCCGCCGAAATCGGGTACTGGCTCGCGGCCGAACACCGCCGCCAGGGGCTGATATCGCGGGCGATCACGCTGGCGTGCGACTTCGGTTTCGCCCCGGACGGAATGGGCCTCACCCGTATCCAATGGCGCGCTTTCGTGGGTAATCACGCCTCCGCCGCCGCGGCCCGTAAGCAGGGTTTCCGCTACGAGGGGCTGGCCCGGCTGGGCAGCGTGCTCCGCGGGAGTCGCCGGGACCACTGGATGGCCGCCCGCCTGAACACCGATCCGCCCGGCCCGGCGGACGGCTGGCCGACCGGCGTCTGAGCCGCGGGATTTCGTCGTATCCGGCGGCAGCGCCCGGATATGCGGGGCCGGCGGCCCGGCCGCCCGCGCCGCGGACTCGTGGTCCGTACGGCGCGGCGACCGGATCGTCAGCGCCCGCGGCGCTGTGCGACGGCGTCGGCCAAACGGTCGAGCTGGGCGGCGGTGGTTTCCCAGTCCATGCAGGCGTCGGTGATGGACTGACCGTAGGTGAGATCGGCGGACCGGCCCAGGGTGAGGTCCTGCCGGCCCTCGACGAGGAAGCTCTCCAGCATCACGCCGACCACACCCGGCTCGCCCGCGGCCAGCCGCTCGGCGATATCGGCGACCACGATGGGCTGACGCCGGTGATCCTTGTTGCTGTTGCCGTGGCTGGCGTCGACCACGATCCGCTGCGGCAGCTTCGACTTCTCCAGCCGCGCGCAGGCGTCGGCCACCGAGGCCGCGTCGTAGTTGGTGCCGTTGGATCCACCGCGCAGGATGACGTGGCAGTCCTCGTTGCCCGCCGTCTGGATCAACGCGGCCCGGCCGTCGAGATCGGTACCCGGGAACACATGGCTGGCCGCGGCCGCCCGAACCCCGTCCACGGCGACCTGCACATCGCCGTCGGTCCCGTTCTTGATCCCGACCGGCATGGACAGGGCACTGCTCAGCTGCCGGTGCACCTGGCTGGCCGCGGTGCGCGCGCCGATCGCGCCGTAGGAGACCAGATCCGAGATGTACTGCGGGGTGATGGGGTCGAGGAACTCGCAGGCCACCGGTAGACCCAGCGCGGTGATGTCGAGCAGCAGCTGACGGCCGATCCCCAGCCCGGTGTTGACGTCGAAGCTGCCGTTGAGATGCGGATCGTTGATCAGCCCTTTCCAGCCCAGCGTGGTGCGCGGCTTCTCGAAGTAGACCCGCATGACCAGGTGCAGCCGATCGGAGAGTTCCGCCGACGCGGCGGCCAGCCGCCGGGCGTAGTCGAGCGCGGCGACCGGGTCGTGCACCGAGCACGGGCCGACCACGACCATGAGGCGGTCGTCCAGCCCGTCGAGGACCTCGACGGTGGACTTGCGCCCGGCTCGTACAGTCGCGGCGTGGTCGTCGGTGATGGCGTGGACCCGGCGCACCTCGGCCGGGGAACGCAGCGGACTGACACTGAGAGTGCGCTGATCGTCCAGATCGGAATGATGGGCGTCGATATCGACTGCGGTTGTCATCGCGGGTGGTGTCCTTCTCGTTCGGGCCGACCCACGGAAATATTCACCCGTCGAGCCGGTCGTCATCCGGCTCGGGGAACTGGTCAGCGCGCGTGGTAGCCGCAGACCGACCCACCCCGGGCCGGCTTGCTAAACCAGAAATACACGCGCTGCACGATTGGTCACGGTACCAGCGGTCGACCACGGATGCGGATGCCGGGGCGGAATCGCCGGAAAGAAAGTGATGCTTGACACATTCCGCCCCGGCGCCGGATCAGAACTGGCCGGGCTCGTAGCTTCCGGCCGGGGTGTGGGCGATGGCATTGAGCCGGTTCCACGCGTTGATGGTGGCGACGGCGACGAGCAGGCCACCGATCTGGTCGTCGTCGTAGTGCTTGCGCACCCGCTGCCAGGTCTCCTCGCTCACTCCGCCGCCGTCGGCCAGGCGGGTTCCCGCCTCGGTGAGTTCGAGCGCGGCCCGCTCGGCCTCGGTGAAGACCGTGGCCTCCCGCCAGGCGGCGACCAGGTTGATCCGCAGCGCGGATTCCCCGGCGTGCAACGCGTCCTTGGTATGCATATCCAGGCACATCGCGCAGCCGTTGATCTGGCTGGCCCGGATCTTCACCAACTCGTAGGTGGCGGCGGGCAGACCTGAACTCTCGGCCACCTTCCCGGCGGTGACCAGCCGCTTGACGTAGCTCGCGGTGACCTTGTTCTCGAAGAGATTCACACGGGGTTCCATGTCCGGATTCCTTTCGTTCCTGCCTTTTCACAGAGACGACGACGCACCGGTCCCGGGTGTGACATCCCGCGGTGCGCACCGCGGGACGGCGGCCGGTCAGGCCGAGAAATCGAACTTCACGTCGGTCAGGCGTTCGGAGAGTTCCCATAGCGAACGCGCGGTGAGCTGGTCCTTGGCCCGCTTCGAGCATCCCGAACGACCGGGGTGGCCGCGCATCCCGCCCAGACCGGTCGGCCCGTAGTAGGCGCCCGGCTCGACGGGCGCGGTGGCGGCGAAGAGTTCCGGTAGCGCTCCCATCTCCGCGCTCTGCGCGAACACCTTGTTACCGATGTTCATCACCGAGTCGAGCACGGTCTCGGTATGGGACTGCAGTTCGGTGGCGGCATAGCCGGGGTGGGCCGCCAGCGACAGCTTCGCCGATCCGGCCGCGGTGAGCCGGCGCTGCAGTTCGAAGGCGAACAGCAGATTCGCCAGCTTCGACTGGCCGTACGCCGACCAGCGCTTGTAGGGACGCCGCTCCCAGTTGAGATCCCCGAGGTCGATGGCTCCGGCCACGTGGGCTCCGCTGGACAGGGTGACCACCCGCTCACCGATCTTGCCGAGCAGCAGGCCGGTGAGGGCGAAATGGCCGAGATGGTTGGTACCGATCTGCATCTCGAAACCGTCGGCGGTACGCCGCAGCGGTACCGCCATCACGCCGGCATTGTTGATCAGGACATCCGCGCTCTCCACTCCGGCGGCGAACTCCCGGACCGAGGACAGATCGGCCAGATCCAGCTGCCGGACCTGCGCCCGCTCACCGATCTCGTCGGCGACGGCCTGCCCTTTGCCCACATTCCGGCAGGCCAGGATCACCTGCGCCCCGGCCCCGGCCAGGGCCCGCGCGGCGACCGCGCCGAGTCCGCTGTTCGCCCCGGTGATGATGACGGTTCGACCCTGCTGATCGGGGATGTCCCCGACGCCCCAACCACTCATGGGGCGAGTCTAATGCGCGACGGGGATATGCACCGGGCGCGACGGACCGGGTATCGCATACCGGATCCGGGGCGCCCGCTCACCGCCGGGACCTGCGCGGTAGCGACCCACCCTTTCCAAACGATATAGGGTTGCCTAACCTATCAATGGACCGGAAACCGCGCCGCACACGCTCCCGCGTCCCTGTTTTCCCTATGAGGCATATCGTGACTTCCACCGCTGTCGGCACCCACCGTGACGGTTATGTTCCCTTCCCCGCGGACCTGGCCGAGACCTATCGCGCCGCCGGTTACTGGAGCGGCACCACCGTGGGAGATCTGCTCCGCGACACCGCGCGCCGTAGCCCGGAGCATCCGGCCCTGCTCGGCGACCACCCGCTGACCTACGCCGAACTGGACGCGGAAGCCGACCGGATGGCCTACGGGTTCCTGGCGCTCGGGATCGCACCGGGCGACCGGGTGATCGTCCAGCTGCTCAACACCCCCGAATTCGTGATCGCGCTGTTCGGATTGCTGCGGGCCGGCATCATTCCGGTACTCACCTTGCCCGCGCATCGCCGGGCCGAGATCGAACATCTGGCCGTTCTCTCCGGCGCGGTGGCCTACCTGGTCGCCGAACGCCAGGGCGATTTCGACTATCGGCAATTGGCTGCCACCCTGCTGGACACCGTCGAATCACTGCGCCACGTCCTGGTCGCCGGGGACGCCGGTGAATTCACCGAGCTGATGTCCATTGCCCGCGACACCGGATCGCTGCCCGCGCCCGACCCCGCCGATATCGCGCTCATGCTGGTCTCCGGCGGCACCACCGGACTGCCCAAACTCATCGCCCGCACCCACGACGACTACGTCTACAACGCCACCGCGAGTGCGGCCGTCTGCGAACTCGGCGACCGCGACGTCTACCTGGCGACGCTGCCCGCCGCGCACAATTTCCCGCTGGCCTGTCCGGGCATCCTGGGCACGGTGGCGACCGGGGGCGCGCTGGCCCTCGTCACCGACCCCAGCCCGGAAAGCGCCTTCGCCGCGATCGAACGCCACCGCGTGACCGTCACCGCGGTGGTGCCGCCGCTGGCGCAATTGTGGTCGGCCGCGGTGGAATGGGAGGACGCCGATATCTCCTCGCTGCGGTTGCTGCAGGTCGGGGGCGCGAAACTGGCCGAGGTGAATGCCCGCGAAGTGGCTCCCGCGCTGCGGGTCACGTTGCAGCAGGTCTTCGGTATGGCCGAGGGCCTGCTGAATTTCACCAGGCTCGACGACGATCCGGATGTCATCTGCACCACCCAGGGCCGCCCGCTGTGCTCGGCGGACGAGATCAGGGTGGTCGACGAGGACGGGGTGGATGTCGAACCGGGCATGGAGGGTGAACTACTGACCCGCGGCCCGTACACCCTGCGCGGCTACTACCGGGCCCCTGAACACAATGCCCGCGCCTTCACGCCGGACGGTTACTACCGCAGCGGTGATCTGGTGCGGCAGCTGCCCAGTGGCCACCTCGTGGTGTCGGGCCGGATCAAGGATGTGATCAACCGGGGCGGAGAGAACGTCTCCTGCGACGAACTCGAGGAGCATCTGCTCGCCCACCCCGCGGTCCGGCACGCCGCCGCGGTGGGCCTGCCCGATCCCGGACTCGGCGAAAAGGTCTGCGCGGTCCTGGTCGTCAGCGATGACATGCCCACCCTGGCCGAGATCAAGCAATTCCTCACCGGGCGCGGTCTGGCGACCTACAAACTCCCGGATGTCCTGCGCCGCGCGCAGGCCCTGCCGCTGACCGCGGTCGGCAAGATCGACAAGAAGGCCCTGCGCGCGCAGAAGTAGGCCGGGGACGGCACGGGCGGCCCGTGGCCCGGCCGCACCGGCCGGTGCCCTACGCCTTCACCACGTAGGGCGCCACGCTGCCCAGCTTCTCGCAGGTCTCCTCGAATTCCCGTTCGGGTAGGGACTGCGCGACCACACCCGCTCCCGCGCGCAACCACGCGCCCTCACCGGTCTGATACACCGCGCGCAGCACCAGCGCCGCCTCCAGCGCCCCGGTCGGCGAAACCATCAGCACCGCTCCGGAGTACAGACCCCGTGGACGGTCGTGCC
Organism: Nocardia testacea NBRC 100365; assembly: GCF_000308775.1. GTDB lineage: Bacteria > Actinomycetota > Actinomycetes > Mycobacteriales > Mycobacteriaceae > Nocardia > Nocardia testacea. The sequence goes on along the minus strand of NZ_BAGJ01000015.1, from coordinate 12,465 downwards.
GGAAGACCGAATCGACGCCGGACCGCTTCGGGATACCCGAAGCGGTCACCGAAGGGAAAATGGCGTCCACCGCGTCCCAGGCCGTACGGCCGGCCGCGAGCCGCCCGCGAACGGTGGAGGCGAGGTGTTGCACACTGCCGCGTTCGCGCACAGCCATGAAATCCGACACCGAAGTGGTGCCCGGTTCGGCGACCGTACCGATCTCGGCGAAGCAGGTCTGTACGGAGAGAGCGTGTTCGACGATTTCCTTCGGATCGCTGACCAGCTCGGCGCGGGCGGCACTGTCCATCTCGGCGCCGAGCCCGAATGCACGGGTGCCGGCGAGGGGTTCGGTACTGACCATCCGGTCGTCGTCCACCGAGAGCACCAGTTCCGGGCTGAACCCGGCCGCCTCCAGTCCGCCCAGTTTCAGCAGGAAGGATCGGGCGGGCGTGTTGTGCGCCCGGCCGAGCCGGTAGGTGGCCGGGATGTCCACCGCGAAGGGCAACTCGACCTGCCGCGAGAGGATGACCTTCTGGTATCGCCCGGCCTCGATCTCCGCCACGGCCGTGGCGACGCGTTCGCGGTAGCCGGAGGTGTCCACCCGCACATCCACCGGATGGGCTTGCGGGAGCGCGGTGTCCCGGGAACTCGCGACGGTATCGGCGAGGATCGCTGCCTCGTCCGGATCGGCTCCGGTGATCCAGACCGCTCCGGTCGTGTCGATCCGTACCTCCACACGCGGGATCATCAGGTGAACCAGGGCGGTGCCGGGGCTCAGATACCCGGTGGCGCCCAGCGACCATGCGCAGAATTCGAACCCGATCCACCCGTAGGCATTGCGGCCGGTCATCGGGAGTCCGGCGAGCACGCTGTTCATCACGGCGGCCGGGCTGCCGGACCAGCCGCGCGCCGTCGTCTCGCCGGCCCAGGTGATCCGCAGTTCGCCGGCGTCGAGTTCGACGGTGCCGATCGGGTCCGCGGCGAAGACCCATTCCCCGCCCCGCTCGTAGACCACATGGTCGCCGAAGTGGTCCTGGGCGGCCAGGCGTGCCATCGCCGCCGCCGGATCGGTCACATACTCGGCGCGTAAACGTTCGTCAGTGGTCGACAACGATCCTCCAAGGCTAACCGACCCAACTCGGAAGTAAGGTTAGCATTACCTCTTATTTTGCGGAGGTCTCGAAACAACCGGAAACGAGCCAAACAACCCCAACGGCGCGAGAGCCGTCCATAGTGGTTGGCAAGGAGTATTTTCGAGCCGACGACCGATCGGGCCCCGCCGATCCGGTCCTGCGGCCTCGGCCCGGACCGGGGCCGACCGCCCCCACCCGAGCAGAGGATCCACATCATGATCGAGCACCGCAGTGGAGCCCCGGCAGCATCCGAGCTGCCGCTGGAATCGGTGGTCGCGCTCGTGGATTCGGCCTCGGACACCGAGCGCCGGTTGATCGGGCGCTGGATCGCCGACGGCGGACTGGCCGCCGAGCTGGGCGTCCGCGCCCCCGTCACCCAGCTCGACCTGGACGCCGCTGCCGTCGCCGACCGGCTCTCCGGCCGCACCGACGATCCACTGGTGGTCCCGGTCCGGGTGCTGTGGCTGCCGCCCGAACGCGACGGCGTCCGCCGGGTGACCTTCGGTGACCTCGCGCAGCTCACCAATCCACGCCGCCCGAACCGGCTCGCCCAGCGGCGGCTGGTCGAACGGTCCCCCGACCGGCATCTGGTACTCACCGGCAGCCCGGCCCGGCTGAGCGAACTGCGGGCCAACAACCCGGAGGCCACCGCCCTGCACTACGCCGGCACCGCCGAGCCGTTCGCCCGCGCGGTGGTGCGCGCCGCGGTCGTCGCGCTCGAACGCGCGGAACGCGGCGTAATCGGTGATCGGTACAAGGTGCCCCGCCTCGTCACCGAGGAGATCCTGGACTCGCCGGAATTCCTGCGGCGGCTGGAACTGATCGCCGACGAGATCGGGGCCGATCCACAGGAAGTGCACCGGCGCGCCGAGAAGGCACTGAACGAACTGGTCGCGGCGCAGAGCCGCACTGTCTCGGATCTGTTCACCCAGGCCATGCGCCCGGTTCACGCGTCGACCTGGAAGGTGGACTGCGACGAATCCGGGCTCGCCGCCCTGCGCGACCTCAACCGGCGCTACCCGCTGGTCTTCCTGCCCTCCCACCGCTCCTACGTGGATGCCTTCGTCCTGGGCGATGTCCTGGCCCGCAACGACTTCCCGCCCAACCATGTGGTGGGCGGCGCGAATCTGCGGTTCTGGCCGATGGGCCCGATCGCCCGGCGCACCGGGACGATCTTCATCCGGCGCAGCTTCGGGGGCGACACGGTGTACCAGGCGGTGGTCGAGGAGTACTTCGGCTATCTGATGGCCCGGCGGTTCAACCTGGAGTGGTACTTCGAGGGCGGCCGCACCCGCACCGGGAAACTACGCCCACCCCGCTACGGACTGCTCAACTATCTGGCCGCCGCCGTGCGCCAGGAACGGATCGCCGACGCGCTGCTGGTCCCCGTCTCGATCACCTACGAGCGACTCAACGAACTCGGCGCCATCGCCGACGAGCAGATGGGCGGCCGCAAGAAGCCCGAAGGCCTGGCCTGGCTGGCCCGCTACGTCCGCAACCAGCAGCATTCGGCCGGGCACGTCTACGTCCGGTTCGGTGCCCCGCTCTCGGCGCGCGAACGCCTCGCCGCCCACGGCGACCCACTGATCGCGACCCCGGTCACCATCCCGCTGCACCGCACCGACGCCACCGGCCGGGCCGCAACCGGCCCCGCCGAGCCACCGGACGAGATCGGCGAGAAGGAACGCCTGGCGGTACAGCGACTCGCGTTCGATGTCGCCGTGGGTATCAACTCCGTCACCCCGATCACGGTCAACGCCCTGGTCACCCTGGTCCTGCTGGGGGTCCATCAGCGGGCGCTCACCCGGTCGGAGGTGTGCGAGGTACTCGCCCCCGTGCTGGATTACATCGAACAGCGCGACCTGCCGCGCGGCGAGATCGCGAAACTGCGCGACGAGCAGAGCCTGGCCGTGGTCCTCGAGCAGCTGTCGCTCGCCAAGGTGGTCACCGTCTACCGCGGCGGTGTGGAGCCGGTGTACTCCATCGAGGCGGGCGCTCACCTCGAAGCCGCGTTCTACCGCAACAGCGCGGTGCACTGGTTCGTCGATCGCGCCATTGTCGAGCTGGCGATCCTGGCCGCGGTCGACGCCGCACCCGAGGATCCGGCCGGCGACGCCGTCGGGCCCGATGCCGACGCCCTGGACATCGGCTGGGAGGAGGCCTACCGGCTGCGGGATCTGCTGAAATTCGAGTTCTTCTTCCCGGACCGGACCGAGTTCGCCGAGCGGATGACCGCGGAGGTCTTGCTGATCGACCCGCGCTGGCGGTCGCGCTCGCGCGACACGCTCGGCAGTGAGATCCTGGCCGCGCTCACCGGTACCGGCTTCATGATGGCCCATCGGGTACTGCGCTCGTTCTTCGATGCGCAACTGGTGGTGGCCGAGCGACTGGCCGCTCAGGACCCGGCCGAGCCGATCGACCGCAAGGAGTTCGTCGAGGAATGCGTCTCGGTCGGCAGGCAGATGCTGTTACAGCAGCGGCTGCACAGTACGGAGTCGGTGTCCACCGAGCTCTTCGGCAGTGCGCTGAAACTGGCCGCCAATCGCGGACTGCTCGAACCCGCCGACCCGGAATCGGCGGAATCGGTGGCCGAACTCGCCACCCGGCGGGCCGAGTTCGCCGAGCGGCTGCGCACCATCGGTTTCCGGATCTCCCGTGCCGCCACCCTCGACCCCTCCAATCTCCCGGCCGGACGAGTCCGATGAGCACCCGGGAAACGGGTACCGGGTACACCGGCGAAGACCCCGCATCGTCCGGGATCGGCGCCGTGGTCGCCGCCGTCCGTTCCGGGCCGCGCGGTCCCGGCATCGCCGCTGTCCTCGATCTGACGGCGCTGGCCGAACTCCGGTCCGCCCCTGCGCCGCGGTGGCGCGGACCGGACCGCGAACTGCTGGAAACGCTGTTCGACCAGTTGCGGCACAGCGGCGAGAGCTCGGGGGGCGATGTACTCGAACGCGGCGTGCGGGCCGCGGCAGGCCGGACGCCGGAAGAATTGACCGCGCTGGGCGAGCGCCTGTTCAAACGGGGCTGGTACGACCGGTTACGGCCCGAGCTGCTGCGCGTGGTGCAGGAACATATCGCGGCCGGACACACCGTGGTGCTGACCGGGGACGCGGCGGACTTCCAGTTACGTCCGGCGGCCGCCGCGCTCGGAATCCCCCAGGTGCTCGGCAGCCGGGCGGCCGTGGTCGACGGCCGGCTGACCGGGCTGCTCGAGGGTGAAGTGCGCTACGGCCCCGAAAAGGCCGAGGCGGTGTCGGAATTCGCGGCCGTCCACGGCATCGACCTCACGCGGTCCTACATCTACAGCGGCAGCGCGAGCGATCTCGCGTTGTTCTCCCGCGGCGGAACACGGGTGCCGATCGCACCCGACCCCGTGCTCGCGGCCACGGCCGCCGAGTACGGCTGGGCCACACCCGCCGTGGGCCCGCGGACCGCACCGCGCCCGGCCGACTATCTGCGGACGCTGCTGGGCCTGTTCGCCCTGCTCGGCGGTGCGCTGTACGGTGTGCTGCGCAAGTCCCACACCCGCGACCGGCGGGCCATGGCCGATGCCCTCATGAAATACGGCACCGCCTGGCCGCTGCGCCTGTGCGGGATCCGCCTCCGCGTCACCGGCGCCGAGCACGCCCGCCACCCGCGGCCCGCGGTGTTCCTGTTCAACCATCAGAGCCAGTTCGACGTGCTCATCGTGCCCGCCGTGCTCGGCGGGCAAGTCACCGGAGTCGGTAAGAAGGAATTGATCCGGCATCCGATATTCGGTCCGCTCATGCGGTTCGTCGGCGTCACCTTCATCGACCGTTCCAACACCGACCTCGCCAAGGCATCGCTGGCACCGGTGGTGGACACGCTGCGCGGCGGCCTGTCCGTCGCGATCGCCCCGGAGGGCACCCGCTCCTATACCGCGCTGCCCGGCAGGTTCAAGAAGGGCGCCTTCCACATGGCCCGGCAGGCCGGGGTGCCGGTGATCCCGGTGGTCATCCGTAATGCCGCCGAGGTCGGGCGGCGGGATTCGATGATCGCGCGACCCGGCGTGGTCGATGTGGCGATCCTGCCGCCGATCGATATCGATACGCAGGACCCGTCCGAACTGGACGAGAAAGTCGCCGAGGTGCGGCAGCTCTACCTGGACACCCTGCGCGACTGGCCGCGCTGAACGGCGTCAGAGTGCGCGGCCGAAGAGCAGCTTCCACGGCATCAGTGCCGATTCCAGCTGCACCTTCAGGCTCATCTTGGAGGCTCCGAGGGTCCGCTCCTCGAAGCGGATGGGTACCTCGGCGATACCGATGCCCTGCTTCTTGGCCCGGTAGTTCATCTCCACCTGGAAGGAATAGCCGTTGCTGCGGATCGTGCCGACCTCGATGGCGCGCAGCGTATCGGCCTCCCACGCCTTGAAACCGGCGGTGGCGTCCTTGATCCCGAGCCGCAGGATGGCGTTGACATAGAAGTTGGCCCAGGCCGAGAGAGCCTTGCGGTACCACTTCCATTCCGCCGCGGTGGAACCGCCGGGAACATAGCGGGAGCCGAGGACGACCCCCGTACCCGGCCGCTTCAGCTCCTCCAGCATGGCGGGGATCACCTCGGCGGGATGGGAGAGGTCGGCGTCCATCTGGATCACCACGTCCGCACCCTCCTCGAGGGCGCGGGTGATCCCGGCGATATAGGCCCGGCCCAGCCCGTCCTTCTCCGTGCGGTGCAGTACCGACACGGCGTCGGGTAGATCCGCGGCCAGCTTCTCCGCCACCTCACCGGTACCGTCCGGGGAGTTGTCGTCGACTACCAGCACGTGCAGGTCGGGCACGGGTAGCGCGGTCAACCGCTCCACCGCTACCGGCAGATTGTCCCGCTCGTTGTAGGTCGGCACAACAACGGTAACCCTCAAGGGTCGCCCTCCCTGCTCACCTGGTCTCGCCCGGCGGCCGGGTACAACGGGCCGCGAGCGTCGCTACGTATTACCCGTGAACGGTAGCCCAACCGCCCATCCGGGAATGCAGCGCACCGGTGATAGCGTCGCTGAGCGGGGCAATCGGGAGTTCCGCGGCCCGATCAGTCGCCCTCGCGATAGGCCCGGTCCGCCGCGTCCTGTGTGGCGTTGCGCTGCCGCACGATCTCGAGCGCGCGTTCGGCCGTGGCCTGATCCGGGTAGGGCCCCATACGGTCCCGGAACCAGCACTGACGACCGCGCTCGGCGCGCTGATGCTTCAAGCAGTAATACCACCGTTCGGCCATGGTCACAGCATTCCACCCGGTCGGGGTCCGAAACAGCAGAAACCCCCCGATCATGATGATCAGGGGGTTGATTGTGGCCAGGGCCGGGATCGAACCGGCGACCTTTCGCTTTTCAGGCGAACGCTCGTACCAACTGAGCTACCTGGCCGCAGGCACCCGGAACGAATGCCATCCGATGGAGGCCGGATTGCTCCGGCATCCACTGGCGACCCTGACGGGACTCGAACCCGCGACCTCCGCCGTGACAGGGCGGCGCGCTAACCAACTGCGCCACAGGGCCTTGCTGTGTGCCACCTACTCGCATAGGTGGTACCCCCTACGGGATTCGAACCCGCGCTACCGCCTTGAAAGGGCGGCGTCCTAGGCCGCTAGACGAAGGGGGCTCGTCCCGGATTTCTCCGGACCGGCTTTCAACGGCTGTCCGTTGGGAGCTCGCATAGCTTATGACAGGGTGCGCACAATTCCCAAATCCGCTGGTCAAGCAGGCGAAGCCAGTTCTTCCAGGCGCGCGCTCGCCCGCCACCCCGACCGGCCGAACTCCGCCACCCAATCCGGAGTACAGGTGGCCTGAACGAGAACCTCCAGCGACTCCCGGAAGCGGGTGCGCAGATCCGGCTCGCCGCCGTGGGCGTCGGCCATATAGCGCTGACCGATCAGCGCGCCGGCGAGAGTCCGGGTGAAGCGGTCGGGATCGGTATCCGGACGCAACTGCCCCTGTTCGATCGCGGCGACCGTCAGATCGCGGATGGCCGCGGAGAGCATCGGACAGCCGCCGTGGCCCTGCCGCTGAAAGCCGGGATCGATGACGAGCCGGAATTCGGCCTGCACGATTATGTCGTGCTCGAGCCGCAGCGCGAGCTCGTCGAAGACGCCGTGCAGAATGTCGAGCGGGCCCAGGTCCGCGCGCACGAGCCAGCGATCGATGGTGACGCCGTATCGCTCGATCGCCGAATCGAGAACGGCCCGCGCCAGATCTTCCTTGGAATCGAAATGAAAGTACATGGCGCCCTTGGTCGCCCGTGATCCCTCCAAAATCCGGTTGAGCGAAGCCGCGGCATAGCCGCTCTTCCCGAACTCAACGGCGGCGGACCGGATAATTGCTGCCCGTGTCCGACGGGCCCGCTCTTGCTGCCGTGCCATGCTCGAAACGCCTCCGAAGCCTTGTGCAATCCGCGGGATTTCCACCCGCGGAATGCTCGCGACCGTTCATCCGCCTTTGACGAGCGGGCCGACGCCGCGAACTTATCCTGTTGTATGCCGACCTTCGGTCGGTTTATTGGCCTGTACCGAACCTTTGGTACGAAACCCAGCCCGCAGAAGAAACACACCGGCTGGTATAATTCGATCGCCCGGGTGCGCCGCAGGGGGTGCGCACCCGGGCATTCCGTTGCGCCGTTCCTGGTCCCCCATACGCCTCCCGCAGCGCCGTCCCGAGTGACACTCCGAATTCGCTGATTCGTCACGGTACTCGGAATCTCGTACCGGCATGCGGTAAACCGATACAGCGGGCTACCATTTCGCCGTCCGGATTTCGCGCACCGGACACCAACCACACCACGCGAATGAGCGTGCGAATCCTTCGGTAACGCAGGACGTTCGCCCACTCGGGCCGGTTCGTGACCGGTACTCAGCCGGCCGCTCCGATCCCTGGATGGATACCGCCCCGCCCGTGCGCCCCACCGGAAGCGCAACACTCCGGAAAACCGGCCCCCGAACCCCACATCTGCGAGAAATCTGCCTTTACTGATCCAAAGGCATTGGTATCCAACATATTTGGATCGTATCGTGCTACCCGTTGTATCAACAATGCCGCAGGTACCGTGATACCGAACTCATGGGTATGGTTTCTGGCCCGCAGGCCCCCACCGACGGGCCTCGACCTCCCCCGCAACCCCGCCGGAGCGGCGTACGTCCGGGCCACGCGAGACCGGGCCCCGCCTCCCGAGTGACGGAAAGCACCAGCATAGCCACCCGATTACGAGAAACCGGGGCTCGGCCAGTACACTTGCGCCCGCGCCCCTATAGCTCAGTTGGTAGAGCTACGGACTTTTAATCCGCAGGTCCCAGGTTCGAGCCCTGGTGGGGGCACCTCGGGCGCCCGGCCACCGGCCGGGCGCCCATTTCACCTTCCCGGCACCGGCGGCTTTCCTGTGAGTTGGACCAGCCTTCGGTCCGATCGCGCTGTGACCGGAACCGGCCGGCGCGGGCTCTTGGCTGCCGGTCCACCTGGCGGGCCCACGGTCGCCATGAACAGCCTGATCAGGGCGGAAACTTCTGGCTGCGGGGCCGACCGGTGTGCTATTTCCCACGGCGGCTAACGCAATCGGGACACCGGGCGATACGCCCATAACTGCGGATCCGGCCATACACTCGGGTGTGACCCCGGGCGGGGGCACCTACACCAACGTGCAACCTTTCACGGTCGGATGCGTTTCGTATCACACCTACGGTGCCGTAAGGTATGGCCGCATCGGCAACGGTCTACATCAGGTGCCCCGCACCAACGCAACATATGAAGGGCTTGATTACATGGCAAGGGATCTGACTCAACTCGAGCTGCTCACAGAGTTGGAGCCGGTTGCCGAGCAGAACGTCAACCGGCACCTCTCCTTGGCAAAAGAGTGGCATCCGCACGACTACGTCCCCTGGGACGAGGGTCGCAACTTCGCCGCCCTCGGCGGACAGGACTGGGACCCCGACCAATCCAAGCTCAGCGAGGTCGCCAAGGCGGCCATGATCACCAACCTGCTCACCGAGGACAACCTGCCCTCCTACCACCGGGAAATCGCCGAGAACTTTTCCCAGGACGGCGCGTGGGGCACCTGGGTCGGCCGCTGGACCGCCGAGGAGAACCGGCACGGGATCGTCATGCGCGACTACCTGGTGGTGACCCGCGGTGTCGACCCGGTGGCCCTGGAGCAGGCCCGCATGGTTCATATGACCAACGGTTTCGCCTCGCCCGCCGAGGTCGACGCCGGTTTTCTGCATTCGGTGGCCTATGTGACCTTCCAGGAACTGGCCACCCGCGTGTCGCACCGCAATACCGGCAAGGTGTGCGACGATGCGATCGCCGACCGCATGCTGCAGCGCATCGCGGCCGACGAGAACCTGCACATGATCTTCTACCGCAATATGTGCGGCGCGGCCCTCGACCTGTGCCCGGACCAGGCGCTGGAGGCCATCGCCCTGATTGTGGAGAATTTCCAGATGCCCGGCGCCGGGATGCCGAACTTCCGGCGCAACGGTGTGCTGATGGCCAAGCACGGCATCTACGATCTGCGCCAGCACCTCGAAGAGGTCGTCCAGCCGGTACTGAAGAAGTGGAACATCTTCGGCCGGACCGACTTCACCGCGCGCGGTGAGCAGACGCGGGAACGGCTCGGCGATTTCCTCGACAAGCTGTCCAAGGACGTCGTGAAGTTCGAGGAACAGCGCGACCGGATGCTCGCCCGCGAAGCCGCCAAACGTGAGAAGGCCTTCGCCACGGTGAACGGCTGAGCCGTCCACAAACGGAGCACCACGACCGAGACCGCCGGTGAAACCGGCGGTCTCGTGTTTATTTGCGGCGCCTCCGGCGCCGCGGGCCGGGTCCCTGTGACCCCGGTTCTTCACTCCGCCGCTCAGCCGCTGCGCTCCTTCGCTCTGCCGCTCCAGAACCGAGGGGGCCCCGGCCACGGAGGCCGACCATCCGAAGCAGAAGTGAGGTGCATGCGGACGTGCGCCCTGACCGGCCTGAGTAGGTCAACGACTCCGTAAGTACTCAATGGTCACCGGTCTATGAACGGCCCACCGCACACACACCTCAACCAGCCGAGCAGCCCAAGCCCACCCCGGAGTGCTCAATGGTCACCGGCCTATGAATGGCCGACCGCACACCCACCGCACACCTCACTTCAGCGGTAGGGCACCGTCCACACCGCCCACGTCCGTGATCTGCCAGCCGGAGTTCTCGTCGACCGTGACCGTGTAGGTGACCGTGGTCTGTGTGCCGTCCGGATTCTGGGCGTTGGTCGAGGTCACGTTCACGAAGACGTTCACCTTGTAGACCCCGTCCGCTTCGGACATGACCTTCGCGGTGATAGGGGTGGCCGTCGAGGTCCACTGCAGCGGCACCAGGATCTGCTCCAGTTTCGGCGCGGTGTCGTCGAACTTGCCGGCCAGCTGCGGGCTGGTGTTCTTCTTCAGGGCGGCGATCCAGGCATCGAGATCCTTGAAGTTCACGGTGGCCGCGCCCACCGCGTACTCGGTGGCCAGCTGCTCGGCGTGACTGTCGGCCGCGGCGCGCTCGTCGCGATCGGCAAGTTCGCCTCGTGCGGTGAAATACAGCACGGCGAAGACGATCGCCGCCACGGCGAGCGCCGCGACGACCGCGCCACGGATCAGGGTGGAAACCTGGATGGACACCGTGCCCGGACGGGATTGGGCCGGGGCCGGTTTCGCGGGGGCGGCGACGGGTTCGCCCGCGCCGACGGCGGCCTCCTCCGGCTCGCGACCGGCGTCGTCGGTGTTCTCGGCCATGGATGCGTCCTCTTTCGATTGCTCCCGATCCGGGACGGCGGCCCCGGCGGTGTGTCCAGCGGAAATCGGGCGGCCGGCGGATCCGGCGTTCACGAGGCTAGCGTCCGGCCGGACCGCACCGGCAGCTACCCCGCGGGCGCTCCCCGCGATGATCACCACCGCGGCCGTCCGGGCCTCCGGCGGCGCCCCTGTGGCGCGGTGAGGCACCCGACAGTGACCGGGTCCGGGCGCTCGAGGGAAAATAGAACACTGTGCGAACTCAGCTGGAGCAGGAGACACGTTTGCGGATCGGCCCCTACCCGGTCGATCCGCCGGTTGTCCTCGCGCCGATGGCCGGCATCACCAATCTGGCCTTCCGCAAGCTCTGCCGGGAATTCGGCAGCCCGACCGCGATCTATGTCTGCGAGATGATCACCGCCCGCGCGGTGGTGGAACGCAATGAGAAGACGCTGCACATGATGTCGTTCGACGAGGGCGAATCGCCGCGGTCGATGCAGCTCTACGGCGTGGACCCGGCCACCCTCGGCGAAGCCGTCCGGATCATCGTCGGCGAAGGCTGGGCCGATCACATCGATATGAACCTCGGTTGCCCGGTGCCCAAGGTGACCCGGCTCGGCGGCGGCGCCGCCCTGCCCTACAAGCGCAATCTGTTCGCCCGGATCGTCCGGGAGATGGTCCGGGCCGCCGAACCGGCCGGTGTGCCGGTGACCATGAAATTCCGGATCGGGATCGACGACGAGCACCGGACCTACCTCGATACCGGCCGCATCGCCGAGAGCGAGGGCGCGGCGGCGGTCGCCCTGCACGCCCGCACCGCGGCGCAGCGCTATTCCGGAACCGCCGACTGGTCGGCCATCGCACGCCTGAAAGAGGCGGTCACCACGATCCCGGTCCTGGGCAACGGGGATATCTTCAGTGCCGCCGACGCGGTGACGATGATGGCGCAGACCGGCTGCGATGGAGTCGTGGTGGGACGCGGCTGCCTGGGCCGGCCCTGGCTGTTCGGTGAACTCGGCGCCGCCCTGCGCGGCGAGCCCGCGCCGGAGCCGCCGACCCTCGGTGAGGTCGGCGCGATCCTGACCCGCCATGCCGGTCTGCTCGCCGAACACCACGGCGAAGACAAAGGCATGCGTGATCTGCGCAAACATATGGCCTGGTATTTCATGGGCTTCCCGCTGGGCGCCGAGCTGCGGCGCAGTTTCGCGACGGTGTCCTCGCTGGCCGAACTCGGCACGCTCGTCGACCAGCTGGACCCCACCGTCCCCTTCCCTCAGGACGCCGAGGGTCCGCGAGGCCGGCAGGGTTCACCGGGCAAGGTCGCGCTTCCGCACGGCTGGCTGGACGATCCCGAGGACGGGACCGTCCCGGCCGCGGCCGATGTCATGCACAGCGGCGGCTGAACAGCTGTGACGGGCCGGCCGGCCTATTCGACACGCCGATTCGACACGCCGGGAAACTGTTCTGTGCGCGTGCAAACATAACTGCGGGCAACTTCCCAGCATTTACCGCTTTTGCTGCCCTCTCGTAATGTCCGAGTGGCTCTCAGTGGCGAAATCGTTATCATTGCGGAATCCCGCGCAGCCTTTCGAGCACGGTTGCGTCG
>NZ_BAGJ01000016.1 GCF_000308775.1 Nocardia testacea NBRC 100365 | reverse complement strand
ATCCGCCGCACCACCACGGTCCCCTCGGCGATGACCAGGCCCTTCCCACCGGGTCGGTCGGGTCTGCGGTCGGCGGCCTTCAGGTCGCGGAAATCGTCGACCCGCGGATCGTCCACACTGTCCACTTCGAGAACCACGGCCACGGCGCCCATCCTGCCAACCCCCATCACGGGCGGTCCGGGGCGGGTGCGCTCGGCGCCGCTTTAGGGCATGCTCGAAATATGAAGCCGATCCAGCTCCTGCTCAATATCCTGTGGCTCGTCCTCGCGGGGTTCTGGATGGCGCTGGGCTATTTCCTGGCTGCCCTGATCTGCTTCGTCCTCATCATCACGATCCCGTTCGGGGTCGCCGCGCTGCGCAACGGCGTCTACATGCTGTGGCCGTTCGGCCGCACCACGGTCGAGAAACCGGGAGCCGGGGCGGGTGCGCTGCTGGGCAACATCATCTGGTTCGTGGTCGCCGGCTGGTGGCTGGCCCTGGGCCACCTCGGCACCAGCATCGCCCTGGCCTGCACGATCATCGGTATTCCGTTCGCCTGGGCGAACCTCAAACTGATCCCGCTCGCGCTGTTCCCGCTGGGCCGCGAAATCGTCGACAGCGACCGGCCCTTCGCGGCCCGCTGAGGTCACGGCGCGCGATATCGCGGACGATCTCCGCTCCGCCGGGTCCGGTGGCTACCGGTTCACTCCGAATCGGCGACGATCTGGTTCATGATCGCGACCGCCCGTTGCAGGTCTTCGAGCTGATCGGGTTCCAGACCCGCGAGCTGCGCGCTCATCCAGGCTTCCCGGGCACTGCGTTCATCGGCGAGCAGCGCGTGCCCGGCCGTGGAGAGCGATACGATGATCTGCCGGCCGTCGGTCGGATGCGGGTTGCGTTCCACCAGGCCGAGATCGGTGAGCGAGGCGATCACCCGGGTCATCGACGGAGGCTGGACCCGCTCCTTGGCCGCCAGCGCCCCGGGTGTCAACGCGCCCTCGTTGCCGAGGGTGGCCAGGACGGAGAGCTGGGTCAGCGATATCTGCGATTCCGCACGCCGCCCCCGTAGATGCCGCGTCAAGCGCACCACCGCCAGCGAGAGGTCGCTGGCCAGCGCCCGCACATCCGAGTGGGTAGTCACAAAGTGAACCATACGTGACACACGTCGGATCGGCGTGCGTACAGCGGTTACGCTGATCGAATGGACCCGCAGCTCCCGCAGTTCCCCGCCTGGCTGACCGATCCGCGGCCGGTCCTGGCCCTCGGGTGCGCGCTGTTCGCCGTCGCGACCGTGGTGGTCTGGCTCGGCGGGCAACGGTGGGAATCGGCCCGCCCGGTCTGCCTGATGGGTTTGGCGGTCGGACTGCTCGGGTACATCATTTTCGCGGTACAACGCCGCGGCGCGCGGCGCGGCGACAAGGGCGCCCAGACCGGGTTGTGACCGCCGCGGCCGGGCCTGCGGGACCGACGGCGATACCGTCCGACGCAGCCAGCCGGGAGTCCAGCGGGACCTCGGCCGCTGAGTGCTGCCCGCCGGGGAATTGACTGTTCGAGCCTATCGGGTCAAACTCGCTCAGGTGTCCTCCCGATTGAGCGTCGAAGAACGACGGGCCCACCTTATCGAGGCCGCGATCGGCCTTGCCGAGAAAAAGGGGGTCGCGGGGGTGACCACCCGCGATGTCGCTCAGGCGGCGGGTGTCTCGCTAGGCGTGGTGCACTACTGCTTCGAGAACAAGGACGCGCTGATGACCGAGCTGGTCAAGGCGCTGTCGATGGAGTTGCGCGATTCGGTGGACGCCAACGAATCGGTGTGGCAGGAAGCGGGCAGCGGCAATACGGCACTACGCGATCTGCTGCGCGCGGGGCTGGAACTCATGTGGCTCAATATCGAAGCCACACCCGAACGCCAGTTGCTCACCTACGAGACCACCACCTACGCCCTGCGCGAGGGCGAGCAGACCCCCGCGAAACTGGCAATCGCCCGGGAACAGTACGCGTTCAACGATTCCACCGTCGCCGATATCCTCGATCACGCTCGCGATGCCACCGGGAGCACCTGGACGGTTCCGGTGGCACAGCTCTCCCGCTTCACACTCGGCGTGATCGACGGTCTCGTCCTGCGCTGGCTGGTCGACAACGACAGCGAAAGCGTGCGCACCCAACTCGATCTGCTCGCCGCGGCACTGGCCGGACACGCGGAATAGCCCGCTCAGTCGGGGCGGGCCGGTCGCCGGATATGGGTGATCGAACCGTCCCGCCACCACGGCACGGTGACCGTCCGGGTGACCGCGCCCGTCAGCCGGATACGCAGTTCGTCGTGCAGTATCAGAGGCCCGTCCTGCGGCGGCAGATCGAACAGCCGGCGCAGCACCACACCGAGCGGCTCCCGCGCCCAATCGGTTTCGTGGCCCCGGCCGACTACTTCCGCGTCGACCTGTTCGGAGACCAACGGTAGGTCCAGCAGCAGCGCAAGGTCGGCGGCGGTGGCCGGATCGGCGACCACGAGCCGGTCCGCGGGTACCGCGAGACCGAACCAGGGCAGGTCGAGCACCAGGGCGTCGCCGGCGTCGATCACCGCTCCGGACAGGGCCCGGACCCGATCGGGCGGATCGAGCGTGCTCAGTTCCAGCCGCGGCACCGCCGCGCCCAGCCGGGCGTGAACCAGCGCGACCACCTCGGGCGTCGGGGTCTTCGCACTGTCGGCCAGTGCGGTCAGCAGCGCGTCGACCAGCTCGTGGTCCATGGCCTCGGGGGCGGCGAGGCAGCCGCGCAGGGCGTCGAGGTCGGCCCGGGACAGGCCGGTGATCGGCAGTTCCGGTAGCAATCCGGCGAATTCGGTGTCCGCCGGATGCCGATAGCCGCCCAGCGCGATTCCGTCGATCCGGGCATAGTGGCGCAACCACCACGCCGTGTAACCGTCCGGATCACCGAGCAGCCGGCGGGTGCGTTCCGTGGTGAGCAACCGCCACAGCGCCTCCGGCCAGGCCGCGTCGTCCACCAGGTCCAGGTCACGCACGGCGACCAGCTCCGCGGGATCCGCGGCGAGCCCGGACCACCAGGTCTCCTCGTCGTCGAGGTGATGGTCGGGGCCGGTGGGGTCGGTTTCGGCGACCACCCCGAAATCCCATCCGACACCGATCGCCCGCAACGCGTCGGCGCCGTATTCGGCGACCACCTCCCGCGCGACGACCCCGAACGGCGAATCCGGAACCAGGAGTTCGATCAAGGGGGCGTCGGGGAGAAGTAGTTCGTCGGCCGGGCGCGTCCCACCGGAGCTGTCGGGGAGTTCGAGCATGCCGAGCCAGTCCGGCAGTTCGGCCGGATCGGCCGCCGCGGCCAATCGGAGCACCGCCTCGATCGTCTCCGGGTCGTCGGGGTGCTCGCCCAGTTCGGCCTGTAGGGCGGGATCCGACAGCAGATCCGCGATCCGCGCCCGCCGCGCACCGAGACGCGCCAGCAGCGGATGCGCCGCCGCCGGATGCACCAGCCGCGCCCAGTGCACCGGAACCGCCGCGGGCAACGCCGTGAGTTCGTCGTCCAGCACCACCGTCCGCGGGCCTGTCACCGACCGACCGTCGGCGAGCGGCACCGCGAGGGCGCCGAGCTCCTCCACCGTCAGCGGGTCGATGACGAACGGCTCCAGTGCGGAATAGAGAGCGAACCACCAGGCGGGCGGCCGGTCCAGCCCGGCGGACAGCTCCGCCAGCCGCGCCGGGCCGAGCCGGTGCACCTCCAGCGCCGCGAGCGCCTCGGCGTAGCGGGCACCGGACAGCTCCGGAACCACCAGCGGATCGAGCACCCCACCCAGCAGCTCGGCCAGTTCGGGCGTGAGATCGGGAAATACGCCGGCCCGCGCGGGGACGGCCACCCGGTCATCCGGAATATCTTCCCCGGGGGACTCGCCGAGTCCGGCGTCGACGGGCGCGGCGACCACCGGTAGCCAGGCACCGGTACGCAGTTCGTGCAGGATCGCCTCGCGAAGAAGCCCGTCGGTCTCGCTTCGTGCGAACCCCGCGGCCGGGACCAGCACGAGGCGGTAGCTCGGGGGTAGGGCCCGGGCGAAATCGGCGTACCCGGCAGCCAGTTCGGCCGGATGGTTGCCCGGGAGCACGCGCCGGCGGTCGGGTTGCATCGGAATATCGGCGATCAGGATCGCCGGCAGGGACAGCTCTTCGTCCGAACGGGTCGGCGCGCGTAACACGTCGGGCGCGGCGGGCACCGGGACTCCGTCGCGCACCGGCAGCAGCCAGCGCGCCCGCGCGGTCCGGAACTCCCACCACACCTGTTCGGTACCGGTGCCGCTGATCCGCAACTCGCGTACGCCCGCGAACGGCGAATCACGGCTCTCGGCGCGCACCACCTCGTCGCCGATCCGGATCTCGCGCAGCGCCGGCAACTCCACCAGCAGCTGCACCGCCTCGGCGCGCATGGATTCCAGCAGGCCGGCCGGGTCGATTCCGGTACGCAGCGACAACACGATCTCGCTGTCCGCGCCGTCGGCCGGGGCGGCGGCCACCGGCCAGGCGAGGCGCAACACCGGCGGTGCGGGCGCGCTTCCCTCGCCGGAGGCCGAAATGCCGGACGCCCGCAGGGCCGCACCGGTCAGCTCCCGGGAGAAACGCAGCGAGCCGGTGGTGGAACGGAATTCGAGCTCGTCGGAGACCGTGAGCACGGCCGTGAAACCGACGCCGAACCGTCCGGTCTCCCCGGCACTCCCCGATTTCCCCGATGCCCGCAGGGCCGTCAGCGCGTGCACTCCGGCGGTATCCAGCGGCGCGCCGGTATTGGCCACCGAGAGGGTCCGGCCCGTGCACGTTACGGTGATCCGGCCGGGCACCCCGGCCTTCACCGCCGCGTCCGCCGCGTTCTGCGCCAACTCCGTCAGCAGGCGATCGCGGTAACCGGCGCGCACCAGATCGGCTTCGGTCGCGGTGTCCTCACGCAGCCGGGTCGGGGAATCGCGCCAGGCCGCCAGCACCGCGGCACGCAGCTCTGCGGTACCGAAGGGATCCGCGCCGCCGGGCTCTGTTCGCACTGGGCCGAACGTATCGCCCACCGCACCGGTCTCACTCACGCGAGCAAGCGTACGTGCCCGGGTGTATCGGGCCTGCCACAGACAGAAGAGGTACCGGCGACCCACTACCCGGGCCGGTCGCCGGACGGGCCGGGGGCCGAGTCACCGGCCTACGGTGCGGTCTCCTCGCCACTGTCCGTTCCGGCGTCCTCTCCACCGGTCCGGTCCGTGGCGTCGGTGTCCGTTCCGGGGTCCGCTGCCGCGGCCGACGCATGCTCGGGGGCCGGCCGGGAGGCATCCGATGCGGTGGCGGCGAGGCCGGGCTCCGCCGGATCCGCACCCTCGGTGGTCACCTCGACCGGCTCGTCCGTGCCAGCTGCCGAACCAGCGCCGGCCGTCGCGGTATCCACCGGGCGGGCCGCGGTTCGGTCGGCAGTTTCCGAATCGACCTCGGCCACCCGATCGCCGGTCGTTTCCGCCGCCGGGGTGTCCACGGCTTCGGCCGCCGACCCGGGGCCGGACTGCGCGTCCGATCCACCGGTGTCCCGGGCGGAAGTAGCTTCGGCAACCGATCCGATGCCCGATTCGGCTGTCGGCACAGAGCTCGACTCGGTAACCGCTTCCGCGCTCGACTCGACAGTCGCCGCGGCGCCGGACTCACCGACCGGGCCGGTGCTCGACTCCGCGACGGGTCCGGGGCTCGACTCGGCAACCGATTCAGGGCTCGGTCCGGTGACGGGCCCGGAATCCGACTCCCCCACCGTTTCGGTGCTCGACTCGGCAACCGTTTCGGAGCTCGACCCGGCAACCGGTCCGGTGCCCGACTCCGCAACCGTTTCGGTGCCCGTCTCCGTAGCGGCGTCGAGCGTGCCCTCCGTGCCCGATTCGGCGGCGATACCCGCAGGCGGCCCGGCGGTGGCGGATCCGGCCGTCTCGTTACCGGCAGGCTCGGCAGTGGGCCCGGATCCGGGTGCGCCCGCCGCGTCCGGCTCCGGTTCACTCGCCTGTGGGACGGCGCCGACCGTCTGCCCCGGCACCACCGCGTCCGGCGCGATATCGGCCTCGGCGGCCGCGGCACTCGCGGCGGCGGCTTCTGGTGCCTTGGGCGGCACCGCGACCAACTCGACGGCGGCATCGTCGTAGGCCTGATAGATCGGCGACCCGGCGCCCGTCGGCAACTGGGTGTCCGAATGCGCGCCGCAGCCGTATCCCATGTGCACCACGTGGCCGTCGGCACCCATCGCGTTCGCGCATACGCCGAAACAGGCGCGCAGCGCACCGGCCAGCGGCAGATAGAAACCGCAGCTTGCGCAGGAGCCCGGAGCGGCCTTGGCCATCTCGGCATCGGGGCCGTACTCGGCGTACCAGCGTTCGGCGGCCTCGGCCCGGCCCTCCCGGCTGAGCACCTGTTTGCGGCCCAGGCCCACCTCGGGGGCCGTCTCGTCGATCTCGGGGTCGCCGGTGGCGGTGTACCCGGGAGCCAGGCGCGGGTCGTCGGCGGGTGGGGCCAGCAGATCGCCGGGCGCCAGATCGCCGGGCCGGATGCGCTGTTCCCAGGGCACGAACTCCGGCGCGACCAAGGCGTCGGGGCCGGGCAGCAGCGCGGACTCGCTCACGGTCACCCGGTCGGTATCGGGCGCGGCGGCCACCACCACCGCCCACTGCCAGCCGTGGTAGCCGGGCAGGGTGGCCTCGAAACGGTGCGTCGCCGAACATTCGTCCTCGGCGCGGACTCCCAGATGCGCTCCGACCCCGGTCGGTTCCAGGTCCACGAGCGCACTACGAGCCAGGTCGACGGCCCCGGCCAGGATCGTCCGCACCTCGGTGTCCGAAACAGATACTGCGCTCACGGTCTACATTTTGCCGTATGAAGCACACTCGGCGTACCTGGGTCGGTGCCACGCTGGTCTGCCTGCTCGCCGCGGCCGCCTGCCGGAACACCGACGACGCGGTTCCGCGCCTGGACATCGAGGTGCTGGCGACCCATGGCCACGATCTGGGCGCGTTCACGCAGGGGCTGGAGATCGACGGTGCGGTGCTCTACGAGAGCACCGGGATGGTCGGGTTCTCGGGCGTGCGGACGACCGATCGCGCGACCGGCGCCGAACTCGCCCGTACCCACCTGCCGCCGCCCTTCTTCGGTGAGGGCATCACCCTGGCCGGCGACACGCTGTGGCAGCTCACCTGGAAAGAAGGAGTCGCTTTCGCGCGCGACCCACGGACGCTGGCCGAGAAACACCGGGTGCGGTACGAGGGCGAGGGCTGGGGGCTGTGCACCCGCGACGGGCGGCTGGTGATGAGCGACGGGTCGGCCGGGCTCACATTCCGTGACCCGGTCACCTTCGCGCCGACCGGGTCGGTGCGGCTCACCGAGCGCACCGACGCGCGCCTCAACGAACTCGAATGCGCCGAGGACGGTTCGGTGTACGCCAACGCCTGGCCCACCGACGAGATTCTCCGCATCGATCCGGAAACCGGGCGTGTCCTGGCGGTCGTCGATGCCACCGGGCTGCTGCCACCCGCCGAACGCGCGCAGACCGACGTGCTCAACGGGATCGCCCAGATCCCGGGCACCGACCGCTTCCTGCTCACCGGGAAGTACTGGCCCACGGTGTTCGAGGTCCGTTTCGTCCCGGCCTGACCGGCGCCGCGGGACAGCGACACATCTCACTTTCCGGTCATCGTGAGCAGGGCGGAGTTTGCCGGGCACCACCGTGGGCCAGAATTGATGATGTGCCCACTTCCCGCGAGCCCTCCGGTTCCGATCGCGGTCAGTGGCCCGCCGGCGAGTCTCCGCCACCCCAGCGGCATCCAGGTTTCGACCGCTACCCCCCGCCGAACGTGCCACACCGCAATCGTGAACCCGACCCCGGCAACCACCGCCCGGCCCCGCCGCCGACCCGTCCGCTGCCGCCCGCCGAGTCCGGCGACGCGCGGCCGGTCGACCGC
>NZ_BAGJ01000017.1 GCF_000308775.1 Nocardia testacea NBRC 100365 | reverse complement strand
AGGATGTCCTGCTCGGCGTTCGCAGTTCGGGTCACTGACCGCTGCGGACCGGCGTGTTACCCCGCGCAACCGCCCGGATCATCCGTTTGCGCGAGTAAGTTCGGTGTATACGGCGACGCGGTCCGATGTTTCCGGGGCCAGCCCGGACGACGACAGCAGTTGCGCCGAGAAGTTCGCGACCTGGTTTCGTGCGCTATCGGAGGTGGACCGATGCTGTCCAAGGTTTCATCCGTGTGGTACGTCGATACCCCCGACCCGCCGGCGGTGCTGCGCGCCGATCCCGACCCCGATCCGGACGCGGCCTACGCGCTCGCCCGGCAACTGCATCCCGACCTGGACGTAGAACCCACCGTGTCGGTAACCCTCGGCGACGCCGACGGGCCGGACCCGGACGAGGTCTATATCGGCAGCTATCCCGGACTCACACTGCTGTGCAGTTCCTACGCCGCCCGGGTGCAGCCGACCACGATTCCGGAGTTGCTGGTGCGGCCGCTCGCCGAAGAGCACACCTACCTGGTGTCGTTCGATCTGGAATACGGTTGGGGCGCGTTCGCGCACTGGGAGCGCGGCGAACTACGCCGGGCGTTCAGCTCGACCCGGCTCAATATCCTGCAGGACCACGGTCTGCCGCATATCTGGGAGCGGCCGCACTGGGCGGGCGAGCATCCCATCGCGTGGCGACTCGGCGAACTACCCGATCCACTGGTGCTGCCGTTCGATCCACCCGGATTCGCCGATACCGCCAACCACGAATGGCTGGGTTTCCGGTATTTCCCCCCGGCCACCGCCGATCGTGAGAGTTCCGCCGACGCCGGCGACCCCCGCCCCCTGGATCCCAAGGACATCCGGGTCTGTGGTTTCCGGTTGCGTCCCCGCGGCGATCGCGCGGACGACCCGGAACCGCCGCAGCCGCACACTCGGGTCGCCCATGAACGCAAAGGTCTGCTTTCCTGGCTGCGCGGGCACGAGGCCGCGGTGGGCGCCGGCCAGTAGACCGGGCCGGGTCAGGCGGCGAAGAGCAGGCCGATCCAGGCCAGCGCCACGCCCGTACTCGCCCCGGCCAGCACCCAGCGGGTCACCGGACGCGTCCGCCAGCGCCACACGGTGGGCGCAACCCCGCCGACCGCGACCAGATTCACCGCCAGCGACAGCACCGGGTGCACCCGGGCCAGCGCGGCACCGAACGCGAAAACACCGACGGCGGTCAGCGCGGCCACCAGGACGGCGACCGTGATACCCGCCGCCCACGGAGTCGGTTCGCCGGGCGGACAGGGCCGCCGGTCGAACCCGGAATCGCCGAGCGCCGGGGTCACGACGCCCGCACCCGCTCGTAGAACGCCATCGCGGCCGCTGTCGCCACGTTCAGCGAATCGGTACCCGCCGACATCGGTATCCGGGCCCGCACATCCGCCGCGGCCATGGCCTCCTCGGTCAGGCCGGGCCCCTCGGCGCCCAGCAGCAGCGCCACCCGGTCGCCGGTGAGCGCGGCGGCCAGCGTCGGGGCCGCCGGGTCCGGAGTCAGGGCCGCCACCTGGAAACCCCGGCGCCGCAGCAGGTCGAGCCCGCCCGGCCACCGCGGTACCCGGGCGAATGGCACCCGCAGCGCATGTCCCATCGAAACCCGCACGGACCGACGGTACAGCGGATCCGCGCAACGCTCCCCGAACAGGATCGCGTCCACCCCCAGACCGGCCGCATTACGGAACATCGACCCCAGGTTCTCGTGGTCGTTCACGCCTTCGAGCACCGCCACAGTGGTGGCCCCGGTGATGATCTCGTCGAAATCGCGTTCGGGCGGCCGGTGCGCCACCGCCAGGACGCCCCGGTTGAGATGGAACCCGACCACCTCGGCCATCACTTCCGCCGAGGCCCGGTAGAACGGCACATCCACCGCCGCGAGTTCGGGTGCGAGTTCCTGCCACCGCTTGTCCACACCGAGCAGCGCGTGCGGCCG
>NZ_BAGJ01000018.1 GCF_000308775.1 Nocardia testacea NBRC 100365 | reverse complement strand
GCAGCGGTCCGCTCATCCCGGGGTCGACGGTCACCATCATGTTTCCGGCGGCCGTGCGGCTGATACCGCGGGTCTGCATCGACGGTCCGCCCGGCGCATTACGCAACGCGGCCGCGGCGGCCTCGTCGGGCGACTGTTCCGGCTTCTTCTTCGCGGCATCGTTCGGGATGACGGCCTGCGGCCCGGATCCGGTCGCCAGCGGCAGGATCTGGGTCTCCCCGGCGACGATCAGGCTCATCGGCACGTGCACGGTGACGGTGACGCCCGGATCGCGCGCGGTGTCGAAGGTCGGCCGCAGCCGCACATTGAGGCCGTGCCGTTCCGCGAGCCGGCCCACAACGAACAGACCCATGTGACGGGCGGTATCCGGACCGGGTTCGGCGGTGCTCTCGAGCCGGCGGTTGATCTCGGCCATCTCGCTCGGCGGCATACCGATACCGCGGTCGGCGACCTCGATGAGCAGACCCTGGTCGTGTGCCTGCGCGAAGGTGAACTTCACATCCGTCTCCGGCGGCGACGCGCGCAGGGCGTTGTCCAGGAGTTCGGCGAACAGGTGGGCCATATCGGAGGCGGCCGGTTCGATCAGCGCACCGCGCGGGGTGGCGCCGAGCTTGACCCGCTCGTAGTCCTCGACCTCGGAGATCGCGGCACGCAGGACGTCGGCGATCTCGACGGGCGCGGATTTGGCGCGGCGCTGTTTGGTACCGGCGAGAATCAGCAGGTTGTCGCCGTTACGGCGCATACGCGCGGCGAGATGGTCGAGCCGGAAGAGGTTCTCCAGCAGGCGCGGGTCCTTCTCGTCGTATTCCATCGCCTCGATGAGGCTGAGCTGATGGTCGACGAGCGATTTACTCCGGCGCGCCAGGGTTTCGAACATATCGTTGACCTGGGAACGCATCTGCGCCTGATCACTGGCCAGGCGCAGCGCCTGGCCGTGGATATCGTCGATCGCGCGCGCGAGCTGGCCGATCTCCTCCTCGGACCGGATGGGCATCGGTTCGAGCGGCACTTCCTCGGGCGAGGCGCCGGTACGGAGCTGGGCGACCTCGTCGGGCAGGTCGCTCTCGGCGACGCGCAGGGCGGCCAGGCGCAGCCGGTGCAGCGGCACGATCATCGAGCGGGCCACGAACACCGCGAGCAGCAGGGCGGCCAGGATCGTCAGCAGCACGACGATCGAGTACACGACCGCGTCGGACAGGGCCTTGTCGGCCATCTTCCGCACACCGTCGTCGATCGAGGAGGTGGCCTCGGCGATCAGTTTGTCGGTGGTCCCGGTGCTGTCCAGCAGCGATTGCCGGGCCTCGCCCAGTGGCAGCCGGCCGGCCTGGGCCTCGGGGGTCTCCAGCATCCCGGCACGGTTGTCGATGCCCTGGCGCAGGATCGCGATATCCGGATCCTCGGCGTTGTAGCGCTGGCTCAGGATGTTCAGCAGCGCGCGTTCGGTATTGGTCGCGGTGCGGTAGGCCTGTTCGCCGGATTCCTGATTCCGCAGCAGTTCGGCCGCCGCGGTGATCTCACCGACCATGGTGGACCGCAGGTTCAGCGCGTCGACCAGCCGGAGCTTCGCCGGGTCGATCGAAGCGTCACCGACCTCGCCGAGAATGGCTTCCACGGCACGGACACCCGCGTTACGGGCCTTGTCGAGGACCTCCACGGCCTCCGCCGGGGGCAGATTCGTCGGCGCCGTGCCCTGAGCGCGCACACCCTTGGCCTGATCGATCATCTCGGAGAGCGCCTGCCGCGCCGCCGGTAGATCATCGAGCTCGGTGAGCGCGGATTCGGCCGCGGCGATCGACTGGTCCAAGGCGGCCAGGTTGTCCTCGGTGACCATCGACCGGCCCGGCGCGAGAGCGATCACCTGAGAGCCCGCCGTCGCGGACGTGGCGGTACTGAGATCGAGAACGGAAGGAACGATACTGACGTTCTCGGAGGCCGAACCCAGTCGGTTCGCGTTGCTCCATTCCGCCGAAATCCTGGACACGCCGAGCCCGACCGCGACCGCCAACGGCACAGCCAGCACGGCCGTAACCTTCCAGCGAAGGTCCCAGTTACTCAGCGCCCAGCGCTTCGTGCCGGACCTAGCGGCGTCACGCATTCCCACTCACTTTCCAACCTGGCCCCAGCCATGCTCCATCAGCGGAACTCCACACTCGCATAGTGGCTCGACGGGTGGAGCTGCCCGTGGGTCGCGGCTGGCCGAGAAATTGCGTCTACGACGGACCGAATTTGTGTCATCAGATTCTAACGGATCAATAACTTCTTGGTGTACTCAGCCCGGGTTCACGCACATTGACCAGCCGGTTACAGGCATAAGCCATGGTCGCGACACCCGACGGGGGGTCGCGTGAAGTCTGCCACAATCGTGCTGATCTATCGAGGCGAGGATTGCTGCGAGGCTAGGGAGCACGGGTGAACGCGAGGAACGAGTATCGACCGGTCTATCAGACCAGCCTGGTCGATCCCGCCGAGTTCTGGACCCGGGCCGCCTCGGCCGTCGATTGGGATGTGCCCCCTGACCAGGCTCTCGATACCGATCGCCGGACTTCCCGGTGGTTTCCCGGCGCCCGGCTCAACACCTGCTACAACGCCCTCGACCGGCATATCGCCGCCGGCCGCGCCGACCAGGCGGCGCTGATCTACGACTCGGCCATGACCGGCAGTACCCGCGTCTACAGCTATAGCGAACTGCGCGACGAGGTTGCGAAATTCGCCGGCGCAATGCGTGATCTCGGCGTAAGCGCCGGTGACCGCGTCGTGATCTATCTGCCGATGATTCCCGAAGCCGTAATCGCGATGCTGGCCTGCGCCCGGATCGGAGCCGTGCATTCGGTGGTGTTCGGTGGGTTCGCCGCCCCCGAACTCGCCGCCCGGCTCGACGATGCCGAGCCCGTCCTGATCGTGACAGCGTCAGGGGGGCTGGAACCGAACCGGACCATCGCTTACCCACCCATCGTGGACGAGGCCCTCGAACTGGCCGGGACCACCGCGCCGCGCACCGTGCTGGTGAAACAGCGCGCGGACTTCCCGGCGCACAACCACGACGGGAACCCGGCCGCCGACGCGGCCGTGCGGTGGCTCGACTGGGACGCCGTGGTCCGCGACGCCGCGCCCGCGGATCCGGTCTCCGTCGCGGCGACCGACCCGCTGTACGTGCTGTACACCTCCGGAACCACCGGTAAGCCGAAGGGCGTGGTCCGCGACAACGGCGGTCACGCCGTCGCCCTGACCTGGTCGATGCGCAATATCTACGATGTCGGGCCGGGACAGGTCATGTGGGCCGCCTCCGATGTGGGCTGGGTGGTCGGCCACTCCTACATCGTCTACGCGCCGCTGCTGGCCGGTGCCACCACACTGCTCTACGAGGGCAAACCGGTGGGCACACCGGACGCCGGCGCCTTCTGGCGGGTGGTGGCCGAACACCGGGTGCACACACTGTTCACCGCGCCGACCGCCCTGCGCGCCATCCGCCGCGCCGACCCCGCCGCCGCCTTCGCCCGCGACCACGACCTCAGTTCGCTGCGTGCCCTTTTCTGCGCGGGTGAACGGCTCGATCCCGCCACCTACCGGTGGGCCGCGGACACCCTGCTCGCGGACCGCACGGACTGCCCGGTAGTCGATCACTGGTGGCAGACCGAAACCGGTTGGCCGATCTGTGCCAACCCTCTCGGGCTGCAGCGGCTGCCCATCAAACCGGGCTCGGCCTCGGTACCGGTCCCCGGCTACCGGCTGCGCGTACTGGACTCGTCCGGCAACCCTGTGGCCGCGGGCGCCGAGGGCAATATCGTCATCGGCCTGCCGCTGCCTCCGGGCGCGCTCACCGGCCTGTGGCACGACGAGGAGCGCTACCAGCGGTCCTACCTGTCGGCATATCCCGGGCATTTCCTCACCGGTGATTCCGGATATTTCGACGAGGACGGCTACCTGTTCGTCCTCGGCCGCAGCGACGATGTGATCAATATGGCCGGACACCGCCTTTCCGCGGGCAGTATCGAAGCGGCCGTCGCCGGTCACGACGCCGTCGCCGAATGCGCGGTGATCGGCCTGCCCGACGAACTCAAAGGGCAACGCCCCATCGCTTATGTCGTCCTCAAGTCCGACGCCGTCGTCGACCCCGAAACATTGCGCGACGAATTGAGCGAACGCGTCCGCAAACAGATAGGACCGGTCGCCGGCCTGTACGACGCCGTCGTGGTACCGGCCCTCCCGAAAACCCGCTCCGGCAAGATACTGCGCAAAACCATCCGCCAGATGACAGCGGGCGAAGACTACGAAATCCCCTCCACGATCGAAGATCCCACCGTCCTGGACGAACTCGCCCGGATCGTGCGACCCGCACAGAACTCAAACTCCTCTTAGAAAATCCTCATGGCCCGGCCATGACGGGGCAATACGGTCTGAGGCAGTCCACGAGCCCGAGGCTCGACACGACACGACACGGTAGGAGGCAGTAATCCCCATGGCACACTCCACGACCCGGCTTCGCGGAAAACTCGGTCCGATCACCCTCACCCTGGGCGCAGCCGCCGCGGTCACCGCGTTCCTGAGTCCCGCGGTCGCCTCCGCGGCGCCGACAGATTTCGCCGAACCGCTCATCACCAGCGACTGCTCCTTCGCCCAGATCGACGCCGCGCTCCACGACCAGGCCCCCGAACTCGCATCGATGCTCGACAACAACCCCGACCTGAAGACGGAGTTGCAGAGCAAGTTCGATCAGCCGGTCGAAAAACGCCGTGCGGAACTGCAGCAGTACATCGAACAGAACCCCGAAGCCGCCCAGCAGGCCGAGAACGACCCCCGAACCCAGCAACTCCGGACCACCCTGCAGGGCGTAGCCGACACCTGCCACAACTACTGAGTTTTTGGCGGCGCCTGCGGCGCCGCGGGGTTGAGGCCCCCTCGGTCTCGCCGTTTCGGCCTCGAGACTTGCGCCTTCGGCGCGGGCGCTTTCGAGGCCGAAACGGCGAGACGGGCCTCAACCCTTTCAGGTGTCTCGTAAAACTCGACACATGCGGGTTGCGTGGGCCTTCGAGGGCCGGGTCGGATGCCGACTCGACCGCACCGGCCGACCTGGCGTCTGATCGCCTTCACGAACAGCAGCGCCCGCTTGGTGCCGAGTTCGGCGTGGCCGGGAAAGGGGCGAGTCCCGTCCCTCCTTGGCCGAAGGTGCTCAATGGTCGCGCTCTATGGACGGCCCACCGCACATCGCAAGTCTCGAGGCCTGAACGGCGGGACCTTCGGGGGCCTCGACCCCGCGGCGCCGAAGGCGCCGCCAAAAAACACAGCCCCCCTTCGCCGAAGGTGCTCGATGGCTGCACTCTATGGACGGCTCACCGCACATCACATCGCACATCGCGGGCGCGCCAATAGACTCGAGGTGTGACGGAGCGGATCAGCAATCCGGCGGTGCTCGTGGTCGACGATGACGAGGATGTTCTGGCATCGGTGGAGCGAGGTCTGAGATTGTCCGGGTTCCGGGTGAGTATCGCCCGGGACGGGGCGGCCGCGCTGCGTGCGGTGTCGGAGGAGGCACCCGACGCCGTCGTCCTCGATATGAATATGCCTGTGCTGGACGGGGCCGGGGTGGTGACGGCCCTGCGGGCGATGGGCAACGAGGTGCCGATCTGTGTGCTGAGCGCGCGCAGTTCGGTCGGTGACCGGATCGCGGGCCTGGAGTCGGGCGCCGACGACTATCTGGTCAAACCGTTCGTCCTGGCGGAGCTGGTGGCGCGGATCAAGGCGCTGCTGCGGCGGCGCACCGATACAGCCGCTCTGTCCGGAGCTCCGGATGTCGTCTCGGTCGGTCCGCTGCAGGTGGATACGGCCGGTTACCGGGCGATGCTGAACGGCCAGCAGATCGAGCTGACCAAACGTGAGTTCGAGCTGCTGTCGACCCTGGCCCGTAATGCCGGTGTGGTGCTGAGCCGGGAGAGGTTGCTGGAACTGGTGTGGGGCTACGATTTCGCGGCCGATACGAATGTGGTCGATGTATTCGTCGGCTACCTGCGCCGCAAACTCGAGGCCGACGGAACACCCCGGCTGCTGCACACGATTCGCGGTGTCGGGTTCGTGCTGCGGGAAACGAAGTGATCGGCAACTCTTCCGGGCGAAGACGCCGGCGCTCGTATTCGCTGCGTGCCCGGGTCGCGGGGGCGGCGGCGGCCGGGGCGGTGCTCATCGTGGCGGTGGTGAGCGCGATCGCCGTACCCGCTATCGAGCACAACAACCTGCAGCAGACCGATCAGCAGTTGCGCATCGCTTCGCGGCTGGTACTGATCGAGCCGGTGGTCGCGGTAGGGGTGGTGAACCTGCTCGGTCCCGACCGGAATATGGCGCTGACCGTCCGGGACGAGGGCCGGGTCCTCGCCTCCAGTTCCGTCGAGTTACCGGACCTGGAACCCGGCGCGAAAACGGTCACCGTGGACGGCACCCCTTACCGTGTGCTGACCACCACCGAGAATCAACCCGCCGGCCGCTCGGTTTCGCTGGGGATCCCCGCGGCGGAGGCGGCGGAGCTGACCGCCGAACAGCAGCGCTGGGTGCTCTTCGGCGGTCTGCTCGCGATCGCGGCCGCGGCCGGTCTCGGCTGGTTGTTCGGCGGCCGGGCGGTCCGGCCGATCGTGGTGCTCACCCGGCAGGTCGGGGCACGTACCGGATACGGCGACGCCACCCCGGAACCGGTCGACAGTTCCGGGGTGCTGGAAGCCGAACAGCTGGCCGACGCGGTGAACACCATGCTGCGCCGGGTCGACCAGGCACAGACCGCCACGGCCGCCGCCCTGGAGACCGCCCGGGATTTCGCCGCGGTCTCGGCCCACGAACTGCGTACCCCGCTGACCGCGATGCGCACCGATCTGGAGGTGCTGGCGACCCTCGATCTCGACGAGTCCCAGCGCGCCGAAATCCTCGCCGACCTGCAGCGCAGCCAGGAGCGGGTGGAGACCACACTGGCCGCGCTGGAACGACTCGCTTCCGGTGATCTGACCTCGGAACGCGACCATATCGACACCGATATCGCGGAGTTGCTGGATCAGGCCGCCCACGACGCCATGCGCCACTACCCCGGGTTGACCGTCCGGATAGACACCGATGCCGAACTGGTCACCCGGGGCCTGCCGGCGGGCCTGCGCCTGGCGGTGGACAACGCCGTCAAGAATTCGGTCAGGCACGGGGGCGCCACCGAGGCTCTGCTGTCGGCTCACCGCGCCGCCGACGACACCATCGTCATCTCGATCGACGACAACGGGCACGGGCTGGCGCCCGCGGAACGGGAGACCGTTTTCGCGCGCTTCGCCCGCGGCAGCCGGGCCAGCAAGGGCGGATCCGGTCTGGGCCTGGCCCTGGTCGCCCAGCAGGCCCAGCTACACGGTGGGCGGGCCTATTTCGACGACGGCACCCTCGGTGGGGTCCGGCTGGTACTGGTCCTGCCGAATCGGATCGGCGGTGTTGCCACCGGCACCGCGGGAACGGGATCGGCATAACGCCGGCCGTAACAGCGCCGCCGCACGGACGTGTGGGAGCTCGGTCCGGCGATCGGGTGACCGGGTCCCGACAGAGACACGCGGCGGAAACCCCCTCATACCTGCCGAGATACCGCCCCCGAGACCGATCTCGGCCCCGGAGCCGCAGCTCCGGGGCCGAGATGTGTTGCCGAGCGGGCGTTCGCCCCGCGCACGGACCTACTTGGCGTCCAGCAGGTCGATCACGAACACCAGGGTCTTCCCGGACAGGTGGTGACCACCACCCGCCCGGCCGTAGGCCAGTTCCGGCGGGATGGTGAGCTGGCGGCGGCCGCCCACCTTCATGCCCGGGATTCCGTCCTGCCAGCCCTGGATCAGACCACGCAGCGGGAAGGTGATCGATTCGCCGCGGTTCCACGACGAATCGAATTCCTCGCCGGTATCGAATTCCACGCCGACGTAATGCACTTCGACGGTGCCGCCGGGGACGGCTTCCGGGCCTTCGCCGACGGTGATGTCCTTGATGACCAGTTCGGTGGGCGGGGGACCCGCCTGAAATTCGATCTCCGGTTTGCTCATGCCTTGAATCCCCTTCGATTCAATCGGTTCAGCGGTTGGTGATTTCGGAATAGTCCCGTGCACCATAGCCGGTGTAGATCTGCCGCGGACGGCCGATCTTGATGGCTTCGCTGTGCATTTCCCGCCAGTGCGCGATCCAGCCCGGAAGCCGGCCCATGGCGAACAGCACGGTGAACATGCGGGTCGGGAAGCCCATGGCCTTGTAGATGACGCCGGTGTAGAAATCGACGTTCGGGTAGAGCTTGCGCTCGACGAAGTAATCGTCGGTGAGCGCGGCCTCCTCGAGGGCCTGGGCGATATCGAACAGCGGGTCGCTGCCGAGTTTGCTCAAGATGGTGTCGGCGTGCTTCTTGGCGATCGCGGCGCGCGGGTCGTAATTGCGGTAGACCCGGTGCCCGAAGCCCATCAGCTTCACACCGTCTTCCTTGTTCTTTACCTTGCGGATGAATTCCTTGACGTCACCGCCGGCGGCGAGGATACCGTCCAGCATTTCCAGCACGGCCTGGTTGGCGCCGCCGTGCAGCGGACCCCACAGCGCGTTGATACCACCGGAAACGGAGGTGAACAGGTTGGCGTCGGAGGAGCCGACCAGCCGGACCGTGGAGGTGGAGCAGTTCTGCTCGTGGTCGGCGTGCAGGATGAGCAGCATGTCCAGGGCGGCGGCGATCTCCGGGTCGACCTGGTAGGGCTCGGCCGGGAAGCCGAAGGTCATCCGGAGGAAGTTCTCCACCAGCGACAGCGAGTTGTCGGGGTAGAGGAACGGCTGGCCCACCGACTTCTTGTACGAGTACGCGGCGATGGTGGGCAGTTTGGCCAACAGCCGGATGGTGGACAGTTCGACCTGTTCGGGGTCGCGGGGGTCCAGCGAGTCCTGGTAATAGGCCGAGAGCGCGTTGACCGCCGAGGAGAGGACGGGCATCGGGTGCGCGTTACGGGGGAAGCCGTCGAAGAAGCGCTTCAGGTCTTCGTGCAGCAGGGTGTGCCGACGGATCTTGTCGGTGAAATCCTCGAGCTGATCCTGGGTGGGTAGTTCGCCGTAGATGAGCAGATAGCTGACCTCGATGAAGGTCGAGTTGTCCGCGAGCTGCTCGATCGGGTAACCGCGGTAGCGCAGAATGCCCTGTTCACCATCGATATAGGTAATTGCCGATTTGGTCGACGCGGTGTTGACGAAACCCGGGTCATAGGTTGTATATCCCGTGCTCGCCAGCAGCTTGCCGAGATCGATACCGTCGTTTCCTTCGGCGGCCTCGGCGATCGTCATTGGGTATTCGCCACCGGGGTAGGTGAGAACCGGTTTGGCGTCATTGATGTGATTCTCGGGCACGGAAGGTTCCCTCTCAGGCTTAAGACCGTCGGCATCGTGTGCGGACGACACACGGTGCGTTACCGGTAGACGCTAGTCCTTGCTCCGGCGGGACAGGTGGGGAGGGTACCCGCGTACCGATCTCACAATCGGCCCGCGCGGGTGTGCGTTTCAGCGGTTCGTCTACCGGCCGGTATGGCTGTGACCGGGGGAAACAACCATCGGAACCCGATCCCGGCCGGTTGTGGACGACGCCCGTGCCGGCTCCACGGAAATCGCCGCTCACCGCCGCCCACAGAACGTACCCACAAGCCTGCCGGCGAAACCGTGTGAAACATCACCGGGCAAGATGTAACGGCCCTGGACGCGGCCGCACGACCCGCTGACCGACCGGGTGGCCGGTCACGGCTGGAGTCGGCGCACCGACATACCGGCCTCGTCGATACGGACCACGATCCGGTTGTGCAGCCGCCCGCGCTGGCCCTGCCAGAACTCCACCTCGTCGGGCCGCAGCACATAACCACCCCAGTACGGCGGCACGGGTACCTCGGCGACCGTGGCGAAACGCCGGGTCGTCCGCGCCAGCTGTTCGTCGAGTTCCGCGCGGGAACCGATCGGTTCGGACTGACGCGAGGCCCACGCGCCGAGCTGGGATTCCCGCGGCCGCGACCGCCAGTATCGTTCGGTCACCTCGGCCGATACCCGGTCCGCCCGGCCGCGGACATGGGCCTGCCGGGCCAGTTGCGGCCAGAGAAAGGTCGCCGAGGCATACGGCGTCGCCGTCAGCTGGGCGCCCTTGGCCGACTCGTAGTTCGTATAGAAGACGACGCCCTCGGGCGAGAGCCCCTTGCAGAGCACCGTGCGCGTCACCGGCCGGGCGTCCGCTCCGGCCCCGGTGAGAGTCGCGAGCACCATGGCATTGGGTTCGGCGATACCGGCGACGGTCGCCTGTTCTATCCACAGCCGCAGCAGCGGCTCCCAGCCCCCGGCCACCGAGAGTTCGTCCAGTTCCGTGTCGTGCACACCCAGCAACGGTCCCGAGTTCGGTGAACCCGGATGCGCCGCACCGTATTCGGCGCGCATCGCGCCGAGGTCGGCACCCGTCTCCTCCACATCCGCCATGGGCCAGACGTTACTCCCGAGTAGCTCGGCGCTAGAGTTCTGTTGAAAGGAGAGTCGCGTATGACCACCAATTCCGCGGTATCGGGGTCCGGCGGGGTGCCGGACGATTTCGTCAGCGGCCTGGAGGGGGTGGTCGCGTTCACCACCGAGATCGCCGAACCGGACAAGGACGGCGGCGCGCTGCGCTACCGCGGCGTGGACATCGAGGACCTGGTCGGCAACCGGGTCACCTTCGGCGATGCCTGGGCCCTCCTCGTCGACGGCGAATTCGGACACGGCCTCCCACCGGCCGAACCCTTCCCGCTGCCGGTGCACACCGGCGATGTGCGGGTCGACGTCCAGGCCGGCCTGGCGATGCTCGCCCCCATCTGGGGCTACCGGCCGCTGCTCGATATCGACGACGCCACCGCCCGGGAAAACCTGGCCCGCGCCTCGGTCATGGCACTGTCCTATGTGGCGCAATCGGCCCGCGGTATCTACCAGCCCGCTGTGCCGCAGCGCCGGATCGACGAATGCACCACGGTCACCGACCGCTTCATGACCCGCTGGAAGGGCGACCCCGACCCGCGCCACACCGAAGCCATCGACGCCTACTGGGTCTCGGCGGCCGAACACGGTATGAACGCCTCCACCTTCACCGCCCGGGTCATCGCCTCCACCGGCGCCGATGTGGCCGCCTCGCTCTCCGGAGCCATCGGCGCCATGTCCGGCCCACTGCACGGCGGCGCCCCTGCCCGGGTCCTGCCCATGATCGAAGAGGTGGAACGCACCGGCGATGCCCGCGCGCTGGTCAAGGGGATCCTGGACCGCAAGGAAAAGCTGATGGGCTTCGGCCACCGGGTCTACCGCGCCCAGGACCCGCGCGCCCGGGTCCTGCGCGATACCGCCGCCCGCCTGGCCGCGCCCCGCTACGAAGTGGCCGCCGCCCTCGAACAGGCCGCACTGGCCGAGCTCCGCGAACGCCGGCCCGACCGTGCTATCGAGACGAATGTCGAATTCTGGGCCGCGGTCATCCTCGACTTCGCCGAGGTCCCGGCGCATATGATGCCGGCCATGTTCACCTGCGGCCGGACCGCCGGGTGGTGCGCGCACATCATGGAGCAGAAGAAACTGGGCAAGCTGGTCCGGCCGGCCGCGATCTACACCGGCCCGGGTCCGCGGAAACCGCAGGACGTCGCGGGATGGGGCGAGGTACGCACGGCGTAGCCCGCCCGGTCCGGCCCGTCATGTCCGCTCGGGTTCGGCCTCCCAGTCGATGGCGACCGATTCCCCCGCGTCGACCGCGAAGAAGGCTGCCTCCAGTTTGGCGCCGAGGTCCAGCAGGCCGATGGCGGCCAGCGGGACCGATTGGACCACCCTGACCCGCCAGGGGCCGGGTTCGTCCCAGGCGCGTAGCTCCAGGTCCAGACGCAGGACCGGGTCGTCGCAGCCGCAATAGTCGGCATCCACCGCGGTCACCGCCAGGACCGTGGCCTCGGCCCGGCGGCCCTCGGCGAGGATCTTGGTCAGCCCGGCCCGGCCGGGATCGGTATCGCCGGGGAGATACAGCACCATGCGGTCGCGGTCCGCGGGGTCGACCCGGCAGCACACCAGATCACCCGGCCGCATGCGGTCCAGTTCGGCGCCGGATACCCGCTGGCGTACCTGGGCCTCGTACGGCGGCAACCCGGGCAGCCGGACGCGGACCCGGAAGGTGTAGCCGGGCTCGGCCCGGCGGGTCCGGGTGGCGAGCACGGTCGCCGAACCCGCCGTCCCGGTGGCCAGCAGATCCCGGCGATCGGGTCCGGTGGGAGCTTCGCCGCGTCGCCGGAAGCGGCGCGGGAGCAGCTCGCGCAACCGGGAGAGCGGCCCCGGCGAACCCGGGAGTTCGCTCCGGCCCCGCGCCCGGCTGTCACCGGATCCACCCCCGGCAGCGCCCCTCGACGACCGCATGCTCATACCCGTTCACGTTAGCCGGAGTGTGGTACGCGGCACAGCAACGGCGCGGCTACGCTGTTCGCCATGACCAGTGCGTTCCCGACCATCCCCGAAGACCTCAAGCCCGCCGACGGTCGTTTCGGCTGCGGTCCGTCCAAGGTTCGCCCGGAGCAGCTGCAGTCCCTGGTGGAGGTGGGTGCCTCGGTATTCGGCACCAGCCACCGCCAGAAACCGGTCAAGGACGTGGTGGCCCGGGTGCGCTCCGGGTTACGGGACCTGTTCTCCCTCCCGGAGGGTTACGAGGTCGTCCTCGGCAACGGCGGCACCACCGCGTTCTGGGATGCCGCCGCGTTCGGCCTGGTACGCGAGCGTTCCCTGCACCTCACCTACGGCGAGTTCAGCGCCAAGTTCGCCAGCGTCACCAAGAAGAACCCCTTCCTGGGCGACCCGATCGTCGTCTCCGCCGATCCGGGCAGCGCACCGGAGCCGGTCGCCGATCCGGCCGCCGACCTGATCGGCTGGGCGCACAACGAGACCTCCACCGGTGTTTCGGTCCCGGTGGTGCGGCCGGCGGGTTCGGAGAACGCGCTCATCGCCATCGACGCCACCTCCGGCGCGGGCGGGCTGCCCGTGAACATCACCGACGCCGACGTCTATTACTTCGCTCCGCAGAAATGTTTCGCCGCCGACGGCGGACTGTGGATCGCGCTCATGAGCCCGGCCGCGCTGGCGCGGGTGGCGGAGATCAAGGAATCCGGTCGCTGGACTCCGGACTTCCTCTCGCTGCCGATCGCCATCGAGAACAGCCTCAAGGACCAGACCTACAACACCCCGGCCCTGGCGACCCTGCTGCTGTTCGCCGACCAGATCGATTGGCTCAACCGCAACGGTGGCCTGGACTGGGCCGTGAAGCGGACCCTGGATTCCTCGTCGCGGCTGTACGCGTGGGCCGAGGCCAGCGAATTCGCCACCCCGTTCGTCGCCGATCCGGCGCACCGGTCCCAGGTGGTGGGCACCATCGATTTCGCGGAGTCGGTGGACGCCGCCGCGGTGGCCAAGACGCTGCGGGCCAACGGCATCGTCGACACCGAGCCGTATCGCAAATTGGGCCGCAACCAATTGCGCGTCGGGATGTTCCCGGCGATCGACCCCGAGGATGTCGGACAGCTGACCCGCTGCATCGACTGGGTGGTGGAAAACCTCGGCTGAGCCGAGATCACCTGCGGGTTCGGGCCCGTCGCGCGTGTCGCGCGGCGGGCCCGCCGACGTCTCACGGAATCAACTTGATACACAAGGGAATAGAGCAGATTAGCGGTAGATGACGGCCACAGGGTACATTTCGGTGCCGCGTGTCTTGCCACACGAATCCCAGAAGTGCACTACTGTTCCAGAACGTGGGCGGTATCGCGAGCGACGCGATAAGGAGGTTACGGTGCGTGAACTTCGAGTGATCGGGGTGACGCCCGACTCCGCCCATATCGTGTGCGTCGACACCGAAAGTGGTCAGAAATTCCGGCTTCCCGCCGACGACAAACTTCGTGCCGCCGCCCGCGGCGACCTTGCCCGATTCGGCCAGATCGAGATCGAAATGGAAGCTACTATGCGTCCTCGCGATATCCAGGCTCGAATCCGTGCCGGCGCGTCGGTCGAGCAGGTGACACAGGAATCCGGTATGCCGACGAGCCGGGTGGAGCGGTTCGCCTACCCGGTGCTGCTGGAGCGGGCCCGCGCCGCCGAGCTCGCGCAGAAGGCACATCCGATCCGTCCCGACGGCCCGGCCGTGGAGATCCTGATCGATGTGGTGACCGCCGCTTTCACCGCGCGCGGGCATACCCTCGACAATGCCGAATGGGACGCCTGGAAGGACGAGAAGGGTTTCTGGGTCGCCCAGTTGCAGTGGCAGAACGGCCGTTCGGAGATCGCCGCGCACTGGCGCTACCAGCCGGACGCGCACGGCGGCAGCGTTTCCCCGCTCGACGATCCGGCCACCGATCTCATCGATCCCGATTTCGGTCGCGCGCTGCGCGGTCTGGCCTCGATCCTGCCCGTCGAATCAGAGTCGGCGGCCGCACCCGAACCGGTGGCCGAGCCACGGCGTGAACCCGCCCGGGCCGCCGCCGTCGACGACTACTACGAGCAGCGCGCGGTGGCCGCCGGCGGTACGACACCGCTGCCCACGACCGCGACCCCGCTCACCTCCGGTGGCGCCCGGCCGGGGGGCACGGCGCTGCCCGCCGGTACCCCGGCGGCGAGCGCGCCCGCCGAAACCTACCGTCCCCCTGCGGACAGCTACCGGCCGCCGGCCGAGACCTATCCCGTCTCCGCCGAACCGGCTCGCCCCGCGGCGCCGCGAC
>NZ_BAGJ01000019.1 GCF_000308775.1 Nocardia testacea NBRC 100365 | reverse complement strand
GGCCTGCTCGCGCACCGCTACCGATTCCGCACCGTGCTCACCGCCTCGATCTCGGCGGCCCTGGTCACCTTCGTGGCGGCCGGGCTCACCGCCGCCATGGCGATGGTCGCCACCGCCACCATCGGTGGCATCGTCGGCACGGTCAAACGCCGCCACGGCGGTATCGTCGCGGTCACCGGGCTGTCGGTGCTCGCCGGCGTCGCCTGGGGCGCCTTCTCGGTCGGCTTCCTGCTCGCCTTCTCGGCCACCCGCGACCTGCTCTTCGACACCGTCCGCAACACCGCGACCGGCCTGGCCGAACTCACCTCCCGCCAGCAGCACCTGGAACCCCTGGGCCGCGGTGTCCTGCACGTCACCGATGTGG
Organism: Nocardia testacea NBRC 100365; assembly: GCF_000308775.1. GTDB lineage: Bacteria > Actinomycetota > Actinomycetes > Mycobacteriales > Mycobacteriaceae > Nocardia > Nocardia testacea. The sequence continues at coordinate 12,701 of NZ_BAGJ01000019.1, read as the reverse complement.
TCCTGAACTGGTGGTGGCTCTATATCGGCGGCACCGTTCTGGCCGGGACCGTGGTCACCGCGCTGGTCTCCTGGTTCGTCCTCGGTTCGGTCCTGGACCGGCTCACCTGGCTCCCCGGCACCGACCGCCTCGACGCACCCGCCGACCACCGCCCGATCGCGCCCCTGCCGGTCACCCTGCGCGCGGCCGGATACCGCTACCCCGGCGCCGGCGCCGACGCGTTGACCGGTGTCGACCTGCGCGTCCAGGTCGGCGAATTCGTCGCGGTGGTCGGCCACAACGGGTCGGGTAAATCGACTCTCACCCGGCTGCTGGCGGGATTGCCGCCGAGCAGCGGCGCGGTCGAACGACCCGGCTCCGCCGGACTCGGCCATCTGGGCGGAACGGCGCTGGTCCTGCAACGACCGGAAAGCCAGACGCTGGGTGTACTGGTCGCCGACGATGTGGTCTGGGGCCTGCCCGCCGCCCTCGCGGCCGAGGTGGATATCGACGCCCTGCTGCACGAGGTCGGGCTGGACGGGATGGGCGACCGGGAGACCGCCACCCTGTCCGGTGGCCAACAGCAGCGGCTCGCGGTCGCGGCGGCCCTGGCCCGGCGCCCGGCCCTGCTCATCGCCGACGAAGCCACCTCCATGATCGACCCGGAGGGCCGCCGCGAACTGGTGACGCTGCTGGCCGGGCTACCGAAACGGCATGCCATGGCCGTCGTCCTGGTGACCCACCACGAAGCCGACGCCGACGCCGCCGACCGGGTCGTGCACCTGGCCGCCGGGCGGATGGTCGATCGGCTGCCCGCCTGGCCGAAGCCGGCCCGAGCCCGGCGCCGCCGCCCCATGGGCGACACACTGCTCGAACTGCGCGGCGTCCGGCACACATACAACCGCGGCACACCGTGGGAGGCGCCCGCGCTGCACGGCGTCGACCTGTCGGTCCGCCGCGGGGAAGCGCTGCTGGTGGTCGGCGGGAACGGGTCCGGGAAATCGACCCTGGCCTGGATCATGGCCGGACTCATCGCGCCCAGCACCGGACGCTGCGAACTGGCGGGCAAACCGGTCAGCAAACAGATCGGGCGGGTGGAGCTGGCCTTCCAGCATTCCCGGCTGCAGCTGCAACGGCACACCGTCGGCGAGGAGATCGCCGACTGGGGCGGCGAGGGTACCGGTTCGGGCACGGTGGGCAAAGCGCTGGACGCCGTCGGCCTGGACCGCTCCCTGACCACCCGGTCCATCGAAGAACTCAGCGGTGGCCAGGCCAAACGAGTGGTGCTGGCCGCCATCGTCGCCGCTCACCCACAGGTGGTGGTGCTGGACGAACCATTGGCCGGGCTCGACCCCGAGGGCCGCGCCGATATCGTCGAACTACTGGCCCGGCTGCGCGATTCGGGACTCACGCTGATCGTCATCTCCCACGACGTCGAGGATGTGGCGGCCATCTGCGATCGCACCGTCCACCTGCGCGCAGGCCGCATCCCGGAAACCGAGACGGCTTCGGCCCCGGTGCCGGGGACCGGAGCCGACACCGCACCCATCCCGGCCGTCCACCCGCCCGATCCGGCCCACCGCCGGGCACCGGGTGCGGCCTGGCGGCTGCGCGGCGGCGACGCCCACGGAATCGACAACGGAGGCACCCGATGAGCACCGTCCTGCTGCGCCGTGTCCCGGTGTCCAGTCCGGTCCACAACCTGTGGGCCGGAACCAAGATGATCGGCGCGTTCCTGATCAGCCTGCTGCTGATGATCCTGCCGAGCTGGCCGATCCTCGGCATCATGATCGTGTTTCTGATCGCGATCGGCCTGGTGGCCCGGCTGCCATTGGGGGTGCTGCCCCGCCTGCCGATGCTGTTCTGGGTGCTGATCGGCGCGGGCGCGCTGATCAATGTGCCCGTCGGTGGCGCCGCCGTACTGCGTTACGCGCAGGTGGTGGTGTTCGGGTTGATCCTGGTGGCCGCGTCCATGCTCATCGCCTGGACCACTCCCATGAGCGAAATCGCTCCCGCCCTGGCCACTCTCGGCCGGCCGCTGCGGCGCCTGCGTGTCCCGGTGGACGAACTGGCCGTGGTGGTGGCGCTGACCTTGCGCGGTCTACCGCTACTGCTCGAGGAGATCCGTATCCTGCGGGCCGCCCGGCGCCTGCGTCCCAAACCCGATCTGCTGCACCGCACCACCGATCCGGTCATCGATATCCTCACCGCCGCCATGGCGGTATCCACCCGCCGGGCCGGCGAACTGGGCGAAGCGATCACCGCCCGGGGCGGAACGGGTCAACTCACCGCCCGTCCGGCCGCCCCGGGCCGGGGCGATGCCCTCGCGCTGGTCATTGTCGTAGCGGTATGCGCCGCGGCCCTGCTGGTGGAGATCCTCCTGTAAGAGGCTCTACTTCTGCTGATCGCGTACCGCCTTGCGGGCCGCCTCCTGGGCCTTGTCCACCTGCCCGGCGTATTTGCCGCCGGTCTTCTTGTCGACCGCGTCACCGACCTTCTCGATCAGCGGTTCGACCTTGTCGGCGTTCTTGCGCGCCAAACCCAATGCCTTGTTCGCCAGGCCCTTGAAATCCATCGCCGTACTCCTCGCTCGATTCGCTCGAACTTCACAGTACCCAGCGGATTCGGCCCGCGGGTGACATCACCGGTGGCGATGGCGGTCACAGTTCGCCCAGCCACGCCGGATGCCAGAGCCGGCCGGTCTCGGTCCAATCCATGTAGCGCACAGTGCCTTCCACCTTCGGCGTCACCCAGATCGCATCGCGGCGTTCGTCGGCCGACATCTCGTTGACGAACGGGCTGGTCTTGCGTTCCAGCCGATGCAGCCGTGCGGCCAGCTCGCGCATACCCGCGTCCCCGAACCCGGTGCCGACGCGCCCCGCGTACACCAGGCCGTCCTCGGCGGGGATGCCCACCAGCAGTGAGGCGAAGGGCCGGGCGCGGCTGCGCCGCATTCCGCCGACCACCACCTGCTGGATCCGCCAGTTGCGGTGTTTCACCCAGGTCCGGCCGCGGGTTCCGGGCTGATACACCGAGTCGACCTTCTTGGCGACGACCCCTTCCACGCCTTCCTGTTCGCTCTGCCGCACCGCGTCCGCGCCGCTGCCCTCGTACGGCGCGGGCACCTGTAGGGCGGGCGCGGTCGCGGCGAGCGCCTCCAGGACCCGGCGGCGGTCGCGGTAGCGTTTGCGCAGCAGCGAAGTACCGTCCAGATAGAGCAGATCGAAGGCAACGAACTCCGCCCGCCGCGGATTCGCCTTCAGCAGGGCGACGTTCACCGCGCCGTCCGGGTCGCGGACGATGATCTCCCCGTCCAGTACCACCCGGTGCCCGTCCAATGCGGCAGCCAGCTCCGCGAGCTGCGGATACTGCTCGGTCACATCATGGCCCGTCCGGCTGCGCAGCCGGAGCTGCCCCGCCTCGATCTCCACGATGAGCCGGAAGCCGTCCCACTTGCGCTCGAACACCCACTCCGATTCCGGCAGCGCCGCCACATCACCGCTGGTGGCCAGCATGGGCGTCAGACCGCGCGGAAGGTCGGTCGCGGGCGCCGGCTGATCCTTCATCAGATGCATGAGCCACTGGTCGCCCTCGGTGCGGATCAACGCGTAGCGGCCGTTCAGCCGGGTTCCGCTCAGCACCACGATGACCTCGTCGTCCTGCCACTTCTCGGCCAGGTAGGTGCCGGTGTCCCATACCGACATCTTCCCCGCGCCGTATTCGCCCGCCGGGATCGTGCCGTGGAAATCCAGATACTCCAGCGGATGATCCTCGGTGTGCACGGCGAGCCGGTTCTGGCGCGGACTGTCCGGTGGGCCCTTGGGCACCGCCCACGAGGCCAGGACGCCCTCCCGTTCGAGCCGCACGTCCCAATGCAGGCGTCGCGCGTGGTGTTCGTGAACGACGAACCGATCCCCCGAACCGCTCCGGGGCGATTCGGCGGGTACCGGTTCGGGGGTGCGGGCCGGATCCCGCATGGAGCGATACTTCGTCAGCGCGTCGTCGAGCGGCGGATCCAGGCCGGCCAGCAGGTCACCGTCGGACCGGTACCGCCGCAGCACGTCGTCGAAACGCAGCTGCCGCAGCGACGCCGAGTCCTCGATCTCGTCCCAGCTGCGCGGCGCCGCGACATTCGGCTCCTCCCGGCCGCGCAGCGAGTAGGGCGCGATCGTGGTCTTCGCCGGATTGTTCTGGCTCCAGTCCAGGAAGACCTTGCCGGCCCGGACCTTCTTCGCCATGGTCGCCGTCACCAGATCGGGCAGCAGCTTTTCCAGGTTCTCCGCCACCTGTTTGGCCACCGTCGACGCGCCGCCCGGGCTGAGCGTGCGGTCGAGCGGCACGTAGAGATGGATCCCTTTGCTGCCGCTGGTCAGCGGGTAGGCGCGCATCCCGATCTCGCCGACCATATCCCGGATACCCAGCGCCACCCGCGCGCATTCGGGCAGTCCCGCGCCCGGTCCGGGGTCGAGATCGAAGACCAGGCGGGTCGCCGGACCGCGTTCGCCGCCGTCGAAACGCCACTGCGGCACATGGATCTCCAGCGCCGCCTGCTGACCCAGCCAGACCAGCCCGGCCTGGGAGGAGATCACCGGGTAGGTCACCGCGCGGTCGGAATGCCGCTGGGTGCGGCGCGGCACCCAGGACGGGGTGCCGGCGGGCAGGTTCTTCTCGAAGAAGGAGGATGCGCCGACACCGTCGGGCCAGCGTTTACGGGTGACCGGCCGGCCCGCCATATGCGGCAGCATGGCGGGGGCGATCGCGGCGTAGTACTCGAGCACCTCGCCCTTGGTGGTGCCGGTGGCCGGATACAGCACTTTGTCCGGATTGCTCAGCCGGACTTCGATATCCGGCTGTCCCGGCTCACCTCCGAAACTCCGGCGCACCCCGGATCACAACCGCGGCCGGGCAACCCCGTTCGGCACCGCGCCGTCGGTCACGGACGCGATTCCGGGCCCGGTCCGCCGGGTCCGCCCGGGTGTTCCGGCGGAACCATCTTGCGGGCGGCTTCCTTGCCCTTCTGGATCTTGTCCGAGTACTTCCCCTTGGTCTTCTGGTCGAGAAAATCCCCGGCCTTGTCGACCGCCTGGTTGATCTTGTCCGAGTTCTTGGCAGCCGTCTCCTGCCCCTTGCCGACCAGGTTCTTCAGGTTTTCCATCAAGCTCATAGCCGATTCCTTCCTGTCACTGTGCGGAAGCGTTCACTCCATATCTTCCCACCACCGGCGCGCCGGCGGGAGGTCACGCAAATCGAGCCGCTGCCCGGGCACCGGCACCGCGATCTCGGGACCCGCCGCCGCGGCCGCGTCCACCAGCCGGTGTACCGGTTCGGCCCACGGATGAGGCGCGAGGTTGAACGTCGCCCAGTGGATCGGCACCAGGACGCCGTGCTCCGGTTCGCCGAGACACAGATCGGCGTGCGCGCGCACCGCCTCCTCCGGATTCATGTGGATATCGGCCCAGTGCGGGTCGTAGGCGCCGATCGGCAGCAGCGTCAGATCGAACGGACCCCACTGCGCGCCCGTGGCCGCGAACGCCTTGGTGAATCCGGTGTCCCCGCCGAAATAGGCCCGATGCTTCGGGCCCACCAGCGCCCAGCCCGCCCAGAGGGTGGTGTTGCGGACCAGTCCGCGACCCGAGAAATGCCGGGCCTCGGCGCAGGTGATGGTGAGTTCGGGCCGGTCGCCGTCGACCGGGGACAGCGAATACGAACAGTTCCAGTCCAATTCGACGATCCGCGACTCCGGCACGCCCCAGTGCCGCAGATGCGCGCCGACCCCGATCGGCACCACGAAAACCGACTGCTGGGTGCGGACCAGCGTGGCGATGGTGTCGGCATCCAGGTGGTCGTAGTGGTCGTGCGAGATGACCACCGCGTCGACCCGCGGCAATTCCTCCAGCGCGACCGGAACGGGATGGATCCGGGACGGGCCGACCAGCCGCGAAGGCGAGACCCGCTCGCTCCACACCGGGTCGGTGAGCACCCGGTACCCGTCGATCTCGATCAGCGCGCTGGCGTGGCCGTACCAGGTGACCGCGAGATCGGCGGCCGCGCCCGGATGCTCGGGCCGCGCCAGCGGCACCGCGTCCTTGGGCCGGCCCGCGCGCATACCGGTCACCATGGACAACAGGCCGGTCGGATTCTCACGCACCACGATCGGGGACGCGGGTTCGCTGTTGTGGAACTGGCGGTCGCGATAGCTGCGCGCGCCGGTGGCGGTGGGCGCGATGGCGGAGACGGACGCGCCGAGCGCGGCCGGCAATCCGTCCAGGGCGCGGGCCACCCAGCCGAAGACGGTCATTCCGGCCAGACCGGCCGCCGCCGCGGCGACAGTGCGGGCCCTCATCATTTCCCCACGAACTTGGCGGGGCGCTTCTCCTGCCGGGCCTGCCTGCCCTCTTCCGCGTCCGCGCTGGACCATGCTGCCTCCAAAGCGGCCTGCTGTTCGCGGTTGGCCGGTTCCCGGGTGCCGTCGTCGTTGAGTTCGAGTTTCAGATGTCGCAGGGACAGCGGCGCCAGCTCGGCGATGGATTTCGCCCAGCCCTGCGCGTCGGCCACCGTACCGATCCGATTCGCGAATCCGAAGGTGTAGGCATCGGAGGCCGAGATCGGCTCGGCACCGAGCAGCACCGTCCGCGCGGGGCCGCCCCCGATCAGCGAGACCAGCCGGCGCGTGGTCCAGCGGTCCACCGAGATACCCAGTTTCGCCGCCGGGATGGCGAGGTAGGAATCCTGGGCCATGACTCGCAGATCCGCCGCCATCGCCAATTGCACGCCCGCGCCCAGTGCCGGACCGTTCAGCGCCGCGATCACCGGGACCGGCATGGCCTCGACCTCGTGCAGCATGTCCAGCAGGGCATCGAGGAACTCGGTGGAGTACACACCGTCAAGATCCGCGCCCGCGCTGAACACCGACCCGCTACCGGTGATCACGATCGCCCGGGAATCGAGGCGGGCATTGGACAGCGCCTCCCGCAGCCGGGTGACCAGGTCCAGGTTCAGCGCGTTACGCCGTTCCTCGCGTTGTAGTTCGATGGTGACGACATCGCCGTCACGGCCGACCCCGAGCATGTGTGTCCTTCCCCGCTGAACGAATACCGATCCAACCGCCGATAACGAGGCGTCACTGCCCACTCTGCCACAGGAGCATGACCGGCCCGGGCAAGCTTGTTGATGCGCTTCCTCGGGGGTCGGGGCCCGCCCCCGGTTCTGGCGCGACAGAGCGAAGGAGCGCAGCGCCTGAGCCCCGGAGTGAAGAACCGGGGTCACAGGGCCCCGACCCGCGCCGCCGAAGGCGGCGCAAATAAGCAGAGCCGGGTCAGTTCTCCAGGCCGAAAGCGAACGTTTCAGGGTCCGCGCCGGTGCGGGAACCGGAGTTCAGCGCGGAGATCGCCTGCATCTGATCGGCGGACAACTCGAACCCGAACACATCGAAGTTCTCCGCGATCCGGGCCGGGGTCACCGACTTCGGGATCACCACGTTGCCCAGTTGCAGATGCCAGCGGATGATCACCTGCGCCGGGGTACGGCCCACCTCCCCCGCGATCCGGGTGATCACCGGATCGTTCAGGACGGTGCCCTGGCCGAGCGGGCTCCACGCCTCCGTGGCGATGGCGTGCTCGGCGTGGTACTCGCGCAGTTCGGGCTGGGTGAGCCGGGGATGCAACTCGATCTGATTGACCGAGGGGGTTTCCCCGGTTTCGGCGATGACCCGCTCCAGGTCGGGTATCCGGAAGTTGGAAACCCCGATGGAACGGACCCGGCCGTCGGCCTTCAGGCGCTGGAACGCGCGGAAGGTGTCCACGAAACGATCCGCGGCGGGCACGGGCCAGTGGATGAGGTACAGGTCCAGGTAGTCGAGCCCCAGCCGTTTCAGGCTCTCGTCGAACGCGCGCAGGGTGGAGTCGTAGCCCTGTTCGGCGTTCCACAGTTTCGTGGTGACGAAGACCTCGTCGCGGGGTAGGCCGAACTGCCGGATGGCACGCCCGGTGCCCTCTTCGTTCTCGTAGATCGCCGCGGTGTCGATACTGCGGTAGCCCGCGTCCAGCGCGGCGGTGACCGTGTCGAACACCTGGTCCGCCGGAACCTGGAACACCCCGAAACCGAGCTGTGGGATCAGGCTCCCGTCGTTCAACACGATCGGAGGAACTACACCGGTCTCACGTCTAGTGGTCACCGCCTCGACGGTAGAAGCGCATCGGCGGCAGGTCAACGAACGACCGGTTCGTGTCCATCGATCATTCGCCTACGCATCTACTTGACATATCGTTGTGTTTTTACAACACTTCATTGTGTGAGCCCAGTAAGGCGCGGGGAAACGCTACCGATCTTCAATCGGATCGCAGTACTGCGGGCCGAACATCGGATGTCGCGAGCGGCCCTGGCCGAAGCGGTGAACGTCAACCCCCAGACGATCGGCGCGCTCGAACGCGGCAACCACTACCCGAGCCTGGATCTCGCCCTGCGGATATGCGAGGTGTTCCGGCTGCCGGTGGAGGCGGTGTTCTCCCGAACCGAATTCACCCCCCTATCGGCCGAGGTGTACGCCCGCGAGAAAGGACAGCAGCCATGACCGCCGCCACCGAACCCACCACCCTGTTCGACCGATACCAGGCCTACCGCGTGCGGCGCTGGCTCGTCCGGGAGAAGCAGATCGCCGGGATGCTGCCCGGCTGGCGCACCACCCGGCGCCGCCGGACCCTGGTGGTCCTGGTGATCACCTCGCTCGCCGTCCTCTTCGTCACCGGCCTGCTCTGCGCATTCGGGCTCGAATGGGCCGCACTGTTCGCCGGCCTCAGCGCGGTGGTCTTCCTGCCGTCCTGGACGATGCTGCGTATCGTCGCCCAGGTTCAGGATCAGGCGCCGGCCGAAACCCTGGACGAGCTCGAGTTCGCGCAGCGGGAGTCCGCGCGATCGTTCGGCCTGTCCGTCACCCAGTACCTGACGGTGTTACCGGTGATGTACCTCGTCTGGAGCGGCGCGATATTCCCGGAGGCCGACGCTTTCCGCACCGCCTACGCCGGTGGCGTGATGGTTCTGGCGACACTGCTGGCCGGCGGTTGCGCACCGGCGATGGTCCTGGCCTGGAACCGCCCGGACCCGGAATCCGACTGAGTTCCGATCGGGCCCGGCAGGCTCCGTCCGCGGCGCGGTCCCGCCCGGCCGGGCGAAGCCTTCCGGTGCAGGACGCCGACCTCACCCGGCATGCGGTTCCGGCGGCCGGCCGATGCCGTCATTCCGATCCGGAACACCCAACCGGCGATAGCGGCGCTTCCTGCTCGCCCGCAGTTCCGCGGGGGACCACGCACTCAACCGGGCGAGTTCGGCGGCGATCGCCGCGACGGTACGGCGAGCGAAATCCACCGGCTCGTCGGCGGCATCGGGAAACTCGGGCACGATACGGTCCACGATCCCGTCGGCCAGCAAATCGACCGACCGGATACGTTGTGCCGCAGCCAGTTCCGCGGCATGCGCGGTATCACGATGGACGATCGCGCTGGCTCCTTCCGGCGGCAGCGGCGCGAGCCAGCCGTGCGTGGCCGCCAGCACGCGGTCCGCGGGCAGCAGCGCGAGCGCACCGCCGCCGGTCCCCTGGCCGAGCAGCACCGAAACCGTCGGAGTATCCAGCGTCACCAGATCGGCCAGGCACCGGGCGATCTCGGGGGCCAGGCCCCGTTCCTCGGCCTCCTGGGACAGCGCGGCGCCGATCGTATCGATCACCAGCACCAGCGGCAGCCGGAGCTCGGCCGCGAGCTGCATACTCCGGCGCGCCTCGCGCAGCGCGGCCGGACCCATGGTGTGCTCGGGATCCTGATGGGCGCGATCGTGCCCGAAGACGACGCAGGGCCTGCCGTGGAACCTGGCCAGCGCCAGCACCACCGTGCGATCGGTTTCCCCCTGGCCGGTGCCGCTGAGCGGAACCCGCTGGGTGGCCCGGCGGAGCAGGTCGCGCAGCCCCGGCCGATCCGGCCGGCGCGAGGCGAGTACCGAATCCCAGGCTTCGGCCGGGGGTTCGGGGTCGCGGATCTCTTCGGCAACAGCAGGTTTCGTATCGCCGGGTGACCGCACCTGCCCGCTGAAAACGCTGAGCGCGCGATGGGCGATACGCCGGAACACCGGCACCTCGACGACCCCGTCGATCACGCCGTTGCGGTACAGATTCTCGGCGGTCTGCACGCCGTCGGGGAACGGGTGACCGTAAAGCGCCTCATACACCCGCGGCCCGAGGAAACCGATGAGCGCGCCGGGCTCGGCGAAGGTGATGTGCCCCAGCGATCCCCAGGAGGCGAACACCCCGCCCATGGTCGGATTGCGCAGATACACCACATAGGGATGGCCGGCCGTTTTATGCGCCGCCACCGCGCCGGCGATCTTCACCATCTGTACGAAGGCGAGGGTGCCCTCCTGCATCCGGGTACCCCCGGAGGTCGGGGAGGCGACCAGCGGCAGCCCCAGCTCGGTGGCGCGTTCGACCGCCGTGACGATCCGCTCTGCCGCGGCGACCCCGACCGAACCGGCCAGGAACCCGAACTCGCACGCGATGACGGCGATCCGGCGACCGCGTAACAGCCCTTCACCGGTGAGCACCGACTCGTCGGTTCCCGCCGCCGCGCTCGCCCGGGCGAGCGCGGACCGGTAGTCACCGGTCCGCGCCACGTCCAAGGGCGCGGAATCCCAGCTCACGAAGGAGCCGGGATCCAGCAACGCTTCGAGCAGTTGCCGGGACCCGATTCGCGACGACGTCATCCCAGCCGTCCCGGGGCGCCCGGCACCGCAACTGTCCACACCGGCACGCCGACCAGTATGACGGGCAGCCGGCTCAGTAGCCCCGGGTGACCTTCTGCAGCGCGTACTCGGTCAGCCGCACGAGCGCCTCCTTGGCCGGTTCCCGGCGGCGCGCGTCGATCGGCATGATCGGCACATCGGCCGGGACGGCCAGCGCCTGCCGGATGTCCTCGATCGGATACTGCGGGGCGTCGTCGAACTGGTTGAGCGCCACGAGGAACGGCAGGTTGCGCGCCTCGAAGTAGTCGACCGCCGCGAAACTGTCCTCCAGCCGCCGGGTGTCGATCAGCACCACCGCACCGATCGCACCGCGGATGAGGTCGTCCCACATGAACCAGAAACGGTACTGGCCCGGAGTACCGAACAGGTACAGCACCAGATCCTCGGCCAGGCTGATGCGGCCGAAGTCCATGGCCACCGTGGTGGTGGATTTGCTCTCGATACCCGCGAGACTGTCGATCCCGGCACTGGCGTTGGTCACCAGAGCCTCGGTTCTCAACGGGACGATTTCCGAAACTGCCCCCACCAGCGTCGTTTTGCCCACGCCGAACCCGCCCGCGACCACGATCTTCGCCGAGGTCGGCTTGGTCTGGCGGGTATCGACCTGTGCCGTCGAATCATATACGCCGGAGTCCACTGAGAACCCTTTCGATCAGCTCGCGACGTTCATCGTCGCTGGAATCGTCTTTCAATGTCGCCGAAACGCGGACATGCCCGGCTTCGATCAGGTCCGCTACAAGTACACGCGCCACCCCGATCGGTATACCCAGTCGAGCCGCTAGTTCGGCGACCGACGGCGACTCCCTGCACAACTCGACTATCGAGTTTTCGATATTGCTCAGTTCGTACTGGCGTTCGAGCGAAATGGGATGGGACGCGACGAGAGCCTCGAGCGCCAACTCGACCTTCGGCCGGGTACGACCGGCGGTCAGCGAGTACGGGCGCACGAGACTGGGCTCGGAGCCTCCCACGCGGTGATCCTCTATGTCCATCCCACCATCAGGAACCCATCGTGACGCGTGGGGTGGCCTGAACTGTCTGGCCTACGCGTTCGACCAACAAAGCCATCTCGTAGCCGACCTGTCCGATATCACAGGACGTATTGGTCAGGACCGCGAGATAGGACCCGTCGCCCACCGCCATCAGCAGCAGGTAGCCGTGCTCCATTTCGACGACGGACTGCAGAACCGTGCCGCCTTCGAACAGATTGGACACACCCACCGAGAGACTCGCCAGTCCGGCCGTGACCGCCGAGAGCTGCTCGGCCCGGTCGACCGGTAGTTGGGCACTCGCCGCCATCAGCAGGCCGTCGGCCGAGACCAGAACGGCATGGGCTACGCCAGGAACCTCGCCTGCGAAGTTCGAAACCAGCCAATCCAACTGACGGTTCGTACCACCTAGTTCGGGGTTCATCGGTCTCCTTTGTCTCCGGTTAGGTTCATTGCTCGCATTGCACGGCCATCCCGAACACCTTGCTGGTGCCGACTCAAACTAGACCGGATCGTTTCGGGATTGCGACTCGGCGTCCGTTCCTGGGCGCCGCTGACAGCGCCGGGGACCAACCGGACGCCCGGATTACGCTGCGGCAGACCGGCCGCGGTGCGGGTTTCGGGCTCGGCCTCGCTGGCCCGCCGAGCCGCCGTCCAGCCCTCGTCGCCCGGGGAGTCGAAGGACGCGACGGCCTGGGAACGATCGGAATCCGAATCCGACAGCCATGCCGACATCATCTCCGCGAAGATGGGCGTCCCACCGAGCACGCTGTCGGTCTCCTCGGCCGGCTGCAGCCGGGTCTGGAAGAAGGACGCCGTCTTCGCCGGGTTGGACTTGTAGCTGTGCCGTCCGGGTTCCCGCGGGGCCGCGGGCCCTTCGGCGGGCCGCGGCTCGCGCGGCAACGCGACGCCGGGCGGGTTGTCGAACCGTTCGGCGGTGTAGCCGCCCGG
>NZ_BAGJ01000020.1 GCF_000308775.1 Nocardia testacea NBRC 100365 | reverse complement strand
TGGCTCCTTCCGCCGAGGTGCCGGTACCGGCGCCCGACCCCACCGCGCGTCCTGCCGAGGCCGCACCCCGGGCGGCGGCTCCCGCCGCGGTCCCGCCCACCACGCAGCCCGTGGTGCCGCATCCGGGTACCGGCCGTCCGGGCACATCGACACCGGTGCCCGCCCCGCCCCGGCCGTGAATCCGGGGCCGGCACGGCCCGGACATGACGCAGATCACCGGGCGATTCACCCGGACCGGCCGGTGGGGCGCCGTGGCGTCGTAAGGTTTCGCCATGGTGTCGCAGGAGAGGGCCGAATTGGTGCGGTCGGCGGCCGAGGCGAGCCTGCTCGCCGGCCGCCGGCGCTACAACCGCAACGAGGTCGCCGAAAGAGCCGAGGTGACACCGGAGCTCGCGCGGCGGCTGTGGGTCTCGCTCGGGTTCCCGGCCAGTGAAGACGACAGCGCGCGCGACTACACCGACGCCGATATCGCGGCCATCCAGCGGTTCCGGGAAGTGGGCACGCTGGCGGGTGCCGATACCCGGCAGCAGGCCGCGACGGCCCGCACCATCGGGCAGACCATGGCGCGACTGGCGGAATGGCAGGTCGACCTGGTGTTGGCCGAGATCGATCGACGCGTCGCCGCAGCCGGAACCGACGGCGACCGGGAAGAGATCACCCGCACCGCCACCGCGGAAACGGTGGAGTTGCTGGAGAGCCTGCTCTCCTATGCCTGGCGGCGCCACCTCGACGCGGCGCTCTCGCGAAATCTGGAGGACACCGGTCCGCCCGCCGATTCGACCCGGGTACTGGCCGTCGGGTTCGCGGATATGGTCGGCTACACCCGGCTCACCCGGCATCTGCATCCCGACGAACTGTCCATGCTGCTCGAGGCGTTCGAATCCACCACCAACGACGCCATCGCCGAGAACGGCGGCTGGGTCATCAAGAATGTCGGCGACGAAGTCATGTTCGCGGCCGAATCGCCGCTGGCCGCGGCCCGGATCGCACTGGCGCTACAGGAATCCACCATGACGGTCGGCACCACGCCGGAGTTGCGGATCGCGCTGGCCTACGGGCCGGTGCTGCAGCGTTTCGGCGACCTGTACGGCTCGGTGGTGAATATCGCCGCCCGGCTCACCGGTGTCGCCCGGCCGGGCACGATCCTGGTGGATGATGGCGCCGCGGCGGCGCTGGAGGGTGAGCCCGAGGTGAGCATCAAACACCTGCGCAGTGTGCGCGTGCGGGGTTTCAACCGGCTGCGGCCCCACCTGCTGCGGCGCAACGGCCGGACCGCGTCGTAACGGACCGTATACGCGTTCTCTGTTTCAGCATATGAGATTTTCGACAATGTAAATCCCGGTTTGGGTAGGGTCTTCGAGGGAGCCGAACGCGGCTCACGCGTGAGAAGGAGACCGGGATGGCCAAGGGCTATGTCATCGTGACCGAGCTGATCAAGGACCCCGCGGGGATGGCCGAATACGGAAAAGCGGCCGGCAAGGCAATGGCTTCCGGTGTGAAGGTCCTGGCGGTCGACACCAAGTTCGAGGTCCTCGAGGGCGAATGGCCGGCCACCCAGACGGTGGTGCTGGAATTCGAGTCACCCGAAGCCGCGCGCGCCTGGTACGAGTCCGAGGAATACCAGGCGGCGATCCCGTTGCGCCAGGCGGCCGCGGACTGCAACGCGGTGATCGTCAACGGGCTGTAACCGCCGCGCCGCTCGCGTACGGTCCGCGCAGCGCCCGCGGCAGTGACCGGTCGCCGGGCGCGCGACTCGGTCCGCGCGTGCGGCCCCGGGGCCGGGCCGGGTCTCTAGGCTGGCCAGGTGACCAACTCCGAGCGCATCACACCGACCGGCCGCTCGATCGGGCTGGAACTCTCCGGCGTACGCGCCGAGATCGGCACCGTGGCCGCTGTCCTGCGCGAGCTGACCGTGGGCGGGGTCGCGGTCGCCGAACCGATTCCGGCCACGGCCACGCCGCCGATGGGCGCCGGAATCGTCCTGGCGCCCTGGCCCAATCGGGTTCGCGACGGTATCTGGATTCTCGACGGCCTGCCCCAGCAGCTCGACATCACCGAACCGGCGCGTTCGAACGCGATCCACGGGTTGCTGCGCAACACCGTCTACGAGGTGCGGGAACAGTCGGCCGCCGCAGTGACCCTGGGCGCGCTCATACCGCCCCAGCACGGCTGGCCCTTCCTGCTCGACACCTGGGTGCGCTACCGACTACGCCCCGACGGACTCACCGTGACCCACGGCGTGGTGAACCACGGAGACCGGCCGGCGCCGTACGCCGTCGGCGCGCACCCGTACCTGCGGGTAGGGGAGACGCCGGTGGAAGACCTGGTGCTGTCGGTCTCGGCCACCAGCTATTTCGAGGTCGACGCCCGCATGAATCCGGTGGCCGAACACCCGGTCGAGGGCACCCGCTACGACTTGCGGGCCGGGGTTCCGCTGTCGGAGTTGGACCTGGACACCCCCTTCGGCGGGGTGACACCCGCGACGGCGGCCCGGCTCACGGCGCCGGACGGCGCGACGGTCGAACTCGTCCAGGACGCCGGATGGGAATACCTGCAGGTTTTCACCCCGCGGGAGTTCCCGCGCCCACGGGGACGGGGTCTCGCGGTCGCGCTGGAACCCATGACCGCCCCGCCGAACGCGCTGAACTCGGGGGACGGATTGCGGCACCTCGAACCCGGTGAACGCTGGGAGGGCGGGTGGCGTATCCGCTACACGCCCGGTGCGGACGGGAAGCGTTGAATCGGGGTCGCCGAACAGATCCGGACCCGGACTTCCGGTTACGCTGAAGCGCATGGCAGCTCGTGAGGCTCGGATCGCCGCGGCCGCCTGTCGCGCGTACATCCGGGAGATGTGATGGGGTCGGCGATCGTTGTCACGGGTGCTACGGGTCCGGTCGGGCAACGGATCGTCGCGGGGCTGCGGAACGGGGGAGCCGCCGTCCGCGCGGTCACCCGGCAAGCGACCGCGGCGCACGCGGCCGAAGGTATCGAATTCGTCTCGGCGCGGGCACCTTTCGCTGATCTGCTGGACGGTGTGCGGGCCGTCCTGATCAATGTCACCGCACTGGGTGCCGGTGATCCCACGGCCGACGCCGGTGCCCGGCTCACGGAACTGGTCACCGCGGCCCGCAAGCACGGGGTCGGCCATCTGGTGCTGCTGTCGTCCGCGTCCGCCGCGGATCCCGAGAGCCCGATCGGGGCCGGATACCGCCCGCTGGAGGATGGGCTCGCGCGGTTCGACGGTGCGGTCACGATTCTGCGGTCCGTGCTTTTCATGTCGAATACCGCGCATTGGTGGTCCGCGGGAATCCAGCAGGCCCGGACCGCGTCGGCGCCGTATGCCGATGTGGCCGTGACGCCGATCGACGACCGTGATGTCGCGGCGGTGATCACCGGCGCCCTGCTGATGGAACCCACCGCGGCCGCCGGGGAACACCTCGTGACCGGCCCGGAGTTGCTGACACCCCGGGAGATGGTCACGACAATCGCCGATGCCCTGGACACCGATATCGCGTTCGACGACCTACCTCCGGAGACGGTACGGGGCCGTCTGGTGGGCGCCGGCCTTCCGGCCCGGGCGGTCGACGGGCTGCTCCGGTCGTTCGAGTACGCCCGGCAGGCGCCGGTCGCGCCGTCGTCGGCGGTGCGGCGGTTCACCGGGC
>NZ_BAGJ01000021.1 GCF_000308775.1 Nocardia testacea NBRC 100365 | reverse complement strand
CGTCTGATGCGGCGATTGGGTCTCGCGCAAAATCTGCTACCCGGATGATCGGACCGCCTGCCCGACCGTTCGCCTGCCAAGGCCGTTCTTGGGGGCCGGTCAAGATAGCATCGGGGCCGGTACTAGGTCAGGACTGGAGATGCCTCGCAACAGACGTCCGCAGGATCGGGAAGAGAAGCGTGCGGAGATCGTGGTGGCTGCCCGGCGGTTGTTCGTCGAGCAGGGATACGACGCGGCGTCGATGACGCGGATCGCCCGCGACGCCGGAGTGGTGTCGAATACGCTGTACTGGTACTTCCAGGACAAGGACGCGGTATTGATCGCGGTACTGGATGCGGTCCTGGCCGACTCGATGGCCGCCTACCGCGAAGTGCTGGGCTCGGGGCTGGCTGATCGGCTGTTGTGGCTGGTCGGGGAATTGGAGCAGCTGGGGCGATTGGTGAGCACGGTGCACACGCGCGCCGAGGAGTCCGCGTCCATTCAGGAATGGCATGAGCAGTTCCACGCACTGGCCGAGGGATTGTTCCGGGCAGAGCTGATCGAGCTCGGCGTGCCCGCCGGCGAGGTGGATTCGCTGGTCACGATCGGCGTTTTCGTTGTCGAGGGCTTGCTGACGCATCCGAGGGATCGGGCTCAGCGGCGCGCGGTGATCGAGACGTTGCTGAACAGCGCTCGCAGTCTTGCCGCAGCCGCCGGCTGAGTACCTGGCCTGCGCACGTCCACGAGCTCGGGGCGACCTACTGCGTGGTGCGTGCAGTGTAGTCGAATTGTGTTGCCAAGAAATAGAGTTGGTCACGCACGGCGCGTTCGAAGTGTTCGCCCAGGTAGATGTCGAAGTGGTCGCACGGGTAGTTCTGGACGTGCACGTGTGCCAGGCCCTGCGCGTAACGCCTTGTGGTCTTCGCGGGGGCGGCCGCGTCGTTGTCGCAGACACACAGCAGCGTCGGAGTGCGCAAGCGAGCCAGCGCGCGACCGGGCCGATCGAGCGGAAGGCGCAGCACCAGCCGTGCGGCCAGCGCGTTGGCGGCATCGAATTCACCGTCCGGGCCGCGCAGTACACCCCATATGCTGTCGCGACCGGCACCGGTCATGGGTTCCTCCCCGCCGTCGATCTCGGTCAGCTCGATGTTCTTCGACACCTGACCCCGCAGCGACGGCAGCCGTTCCAGCAACGCGCTGGTGCGCCGTGAGAGCCGGGTCCCCGCAGGCAGGAGTGCCGAAGCGCCGGCGAGGGCGTCGGGTGAGGCGACGAACGCGGGCATCCAGGACGTCCCCGCCATCGGTAACAGGATCGGCTTCGCGCCGAACCAGGAACCTACCGTGTCGAGGATGCCGGCCACTGTCAGCGCTACCGCGCTCAGCGGGCCGGTCCGTAGACGCGAGCGCAACGACGCCGGCCCGTCGGTGAAGGGACACTGGGCCACGACCGCCGCGATACGGCTGTCTTCGGAGGCGACCTGAAGGACATGTCCGCCGCCGAACGAGCTCCCCCACAGAGCGATCCGGTCGACATCGACCTCCGGAAGTGTGCGCACGAAGGCCAGGGCGGCATGCCAATCGGCGCGTTGGCGGCCGATATCGAGGAGCTGGCGCGGCGCTCCGCCGCTGGCCCCGAGGTGACGGTAGTCGAACACCAGCACCGACCACCCCGCCTCGGCGAACCGTT
>NZ_BAGJ01000022.1 GCF_000308775.1 Nocardia testacea NBRC 100365 | reverse complement strand
TGGGCGGGATCCGGCCCCGGCCCGGCCCCGTTCACGGCCGGAGCTTCCCACTCCCGCCCGCCCATCGAAGTGACCTCTCCCCCGTCCAACCCAGGCGAACGTTCCGGCGGCACCCCCGGGCCGACCTCGCCGTCCGGCTGCGGAACCTCGCCCCGCCCGGCTACTCGAGACCCGTTGCGGCCGAGGTATTCGATCTCTTCGCCGCGCGGCGTGACGATCCGTCGCACCAGATCCCCGGTGCGGTACATGCGGGCGCCCGGTCGGCCGAGTTCGGCGCCGAAGGGCGCGGCGACGAAGTGCTGCGCTGTGAGTCCGCGCCTATCCAGGTACCCCTGCGCGAGGGCGGGCCCGGACAGGTAGAGCTCACCCACCATCCCGATGGGTACCGGCCGCAGCCGGGCGTCGGGAACGAAGAGACCGGACCCGTTCAGGGCGGCACCGACAGTGATCGGCGCTCCCGGCTCCGTGGTTGCGGGTCCTGTCGCGAGACCACCGGCTTCGGTGCGGCCGTAACCGGTGAAGAAGTTCCGCTCGTGCGCCCAGCGCCCGATCGGTTCGAAATCGCATGCGCCGCCGATGGCGGTGACAACCTGTAGTTCGGTGAGTCCGGCCGGGTCCACGGGGGCGAGCACCGCCGGGGTGGTGAGTACATGGGTGACCTGTTCCCGGGCCAGCAGATCGGTGAGCTGCCGGCCGCCGGGTGTCCCCGCGGGGACCAACACCAGCGTCGCCCCGGAGGTGAAGGTGAGCAATAGTTCCAGGACCGAGATGTCCGTGTCCGGGGCGCACATATGGGCCACCCGGGAATCGCTGGTGATGCCGTAGTGGTCGGTTGCCGCCGTGATCACCGGGGCCAGGCCGCTGTGCGGGACGACCACACCGGTGTGTTCCCCGTCGGGCCCGGATGTGTAGGCGATATAGGCGGGATGGCGCGCGTCGAGCATCCGGACCCGGTCGGCGTAGGAGATCGGATGCCGCGCCCGCCGCGAAATCCGTTCTGCCTGCACCGGGTCGTCCAGTTCCATCCAGTACAGGGACCGGCCGAGCGCGGACCGGTACCGCGAAGTGGTGAGACCGAGGGCGGCTCCCGAACCGGCGGCCAGCCGGTCGATCCGGTCCGCGGGAAGGCCCGGGTCGATCGGCACATGGGCGGCCCCGGTTTTCGCGATCGCCCAGATCGCGAGCACCGATTCCGGGCTGCGTACGAGCCCGATCGCCACCACATCGCCGGGTCCGATTCCGCGCTCGATCAGTTCCCGGGCCAGTCGTGAGGATCCTTCGTCCAGCTCCTGGTAGGTGATCTCGCGCTGATCGGCGGGGTCGCCGGTCGGGTTGAAGCGGATCGCCACCTCGGTGGCGGCGGATTCGACGGCGGCGGTCAGCAGCTGGGCGAACAGCGGGCTCCCCGAACGACGCCGTCGGCTACCGTGAAAAGGACGGCGGGCAGTGTGCATTCGGGTGCGTTCACCTCTCGCATCGAGCCAGGTCGCGGCCCCTCACATACCCAGCGGGGGTGGAAGGGCATATGGACCGGGGCCGGCGCGGTGTGGCCATCATATTCGGGAGCGCCCAGGGTCGCCGCCCGGGGAACGAGCCACGACCGGTGGCCCGCGCGCCGCCGCCGGAGATTGCCGCCGTTCGGGTTCCGCGGCTACGCCGGACGAACAGACACGGACGTCGCTGCCCGCATCCGGCCGAGGCCCGGGTTCACAACCATCCGCGCCGGATCGCCTGCACCCCGGCCTGGAAACGGGTGCTGGCGCCGAGCCGCTCCAGCAGCCGGGCGGTGCGCCGGACCACGGTGCGCCGCGACATCCCGAGCCGGCGGGCGATCGTATCGTCGGTCGCGCCCATCCCCATCATGGTGAGGATCGCGCGGTCGCGTTCGTCGAGTTCGTCGGCTTCCGGCTGCACCGAGATCGGTGCGGACAGGGTCCACAGCACATCGAAACTGCGGATCAACATATCCAGCAGCGGTGACCCGTTGATCCGCAGCGCCATCGGGTCGGGCCGGCGTTCGTCGGTATGCAGTACCAGGCTGGCGCGTTCGTCGTCGGCGATGATCAGCTTGAACGGCGGATCGGGCAGGGTGCGCGCCTGCGCGCCACGGGCATTGGTGGCCAACGTGTGCCGCAGCCGGTCCGCGTCCTGATAGATGGTGTCCTGGTAGAGGATCCGGTACCGCACGCCCTCGGCCATCCGGGTCTGCTTGAGTTCGGCGATCCGGCTGTCGCGCTCGGGGTCGCTGATATGCGGCGTGCGCTCGACCATCTTCACCGAGCTCTCGGCGTTGGCGTGCAGCGACTCGAAGTCGGCGAGCAGTTCGGCACGCTCGAAGACCGGCGAGATCACCCCGTTCCAGCCCTGCGAGCGCCGTACGGAACGGAAGGTCTCGCTGAGCCGGGCCGCGGCCGCGTGCATGGTGCTGATCTCCTGGCGCCGCCGCCGGGCCTCGGCTTCGGACAGCGATTCCGGCGCGTGGGCGTCCCAGCGCGGGGTGCCGTCGGGCTCGGTGAGCCGGATCACGGCACGCAGCCCGCACAGATCGTCGAGCGCGTTCTCGACCACGGTGTCGGACAGTCCGGTGTGCCGGGCGATATCGGCGAGCCCCGACCGTGGCCGCTGTACCAGTGCCGCGTACACCCGACCGTGGATGGAGTCGGGTTCGAAGATATCGGCCAGTTCGGTCACTCCGGAAGTCCGCAGTTCTGCCTGC
The DNA here is from genome assembly GCF_000308775.1 of Nocardia testacea NBRC 100365. Classification (GTDB taxonomy): domain Bacteria; phylum Actinomycetota; class Actinomycetes; order Mycobacteriales; family Mycobacteriaceae; genus Nocardia; species Nocardia testacea. Next base: position 527 of record NZ_BAGJ01000022.1, on the reverse strand, counting down.
AACCCCGCGGGGGTGGCAAGGACCGGGCGGTCGAGCGATTCTGTCGATCTCAGTGCGAGGGTCCCCACTCCAGCGGCACCCCCTTGGACACCATCCAGGTCATCGGATCGATTTTGTTACCACCTTGGTCCCAGATCTCCAGATGCAGGTGGGGGCCGGTGGATTGCCCGCGGTTGCCCACGGTGGCGATCACATCACCCGCGTTCACCCGCTGCCCTTCGCTGACGTAGATATCGTTGACGTGCCCGTAGACGCCGGTGGTCCCGTCGTCGTGCAGGACCCGGACCCACATTCCGAAGCCGGAGGCCGGACCGGCCTCGACCACCGTGCCGGAGGCAACCGATTTGATCGGCGCGCCGAGTGTATCGGCGAAGTCGATACCGTAGTGCATGGCTCCCCACCGGCTGCCGTAGGTGGAGCTGACGACGCCGGCGACCGGCCGGACCGCGGCGGCGGGGGCGAGCTGCTGGTGCAACTGCTTCAGGGTCTGCTCGGCCTGCGTGAGCGGGGCGGCGACCTCGGGCGGC
>NZ_BAGJ01000023.1 GCF_000308775.1 Nocardia testacea NBRC 100365 | reverse complement strand
AGTTCCAACTGGATCCGCCCTGTATCCACACCGGCCGCACCGCCGCTGGGCACCACATAACCGACCAGACGGTCACCGGTCCGCGGATCCGACTGCGCCACCACCGCGGTCTGCGCGACCTCCGGCAACGCCAGCAACGCCGCCTCGATCTCCCCCAGCTCGATCCGGAACCCACGAATCTTCACCTGGAAATCGGAGCGACCCACATAATCCAGTTCACCGGCCGCCGTCCAGCGGACCACATCGCCGGTGCGATACATCCGCTGTCCCACCGCGAACGGGTCCGCCACGAACCGATCCGCACTCAAATCCGGACGACCGAAATACCCCTGCGCCAACTGCGCACCCGCCAGATACAACTCACCCGCAACACCATCGGGCACCGGACGCAACCGCGAATCCATCACATACACACGCGAATTCCACTGCGGCACACCGATCGGTACCGACACCACATCCGCCGTCGAGACCGCATGCGTGGTCACCGACACCGCCGCCTCGGTCGGACCATACAGGTTGAACAACCCGACACCCGGATAACCGGACAGCATCCGCTGCGCCGTCGCCGCCGGCAGCGCCTCACCGATCGCCAGCACCCGCCGCAACGAAGCAGGCATACCTTCGTCTGCCGTGAGCAGTGCCTCCAACATCGACGGCACCACCGTCAACGTCGTCACGCCCGCACCACGCATCAAGCTGTTGAGATAGGCCGGGTCCTGATGACCGTCCGGCGACGCGATGACCATCCGGCCGCCGGATACCGCCGCGGTCCAGAACTCCCACACCGACAGGTCGAACGTCGCCGCGGTCTTCAACAAGATCGCATCCGTGGCATCCAGCCCGAACTCGGCGGTGATGTACCGAAGCTGGTTCACGATCGCCGCATGCGGAACCGCCACACCCTTCGGACGACCCGTCGAACCCGACGTGAAAATCACATACGCCGTATTCGACGCCCGCAACGGCGCGATCCGCTCCCCATCACGCACCGGGGAAGCGTCGAAATCCGCGAGATCGAGCTCGTCGAGCACCACCACCGGCGTGTCCGCGACACCGTCACCCGTACCGAATCCGGTCGCGGTATTCGTCAGCACACACACCGGTGCCGCGGTGTCCAGGATGTAGCCCGTCCGCTCGGCCGGCTGATCGGGATCCACCGGCACATACACACCACCGGCGGTGGCCACCGCATACATCGCGACAACCAGATCCACCGACCGCCGCAACCCCAGCACGACCCGATCCTGCGGACCCACACCCTGCGCGATCAGACACCGGGCCAACCGATTGACCCGTGCACCCAACTCCGCATAAGTGATCTGCGCACCATCGGCGGCCACCAGCGCCACCGCATCCGGAACCGCGGCGACCGAAGCATCCAGCAACGACACCAACGTCGCCGCCGAATCCAACTCCCGCCCAGTCGAATTACGCTCCGCGAGCATCGCCCGTTCGGCCGGAGCCAGAATCTCCAACTCACCGACCACCGTCTCCGGCGCCGCAACGATCTCACCCAGCAAC
>NZ_BAGJ01000024.1 GCF_000308775.1 Nocardia testacea NBRC 100365 | reverse complement strand
CGACCTCGACCCGACCACCGGCAAACGACTGCACCGCCGGACGCGGCCGATCCGAGGGCAGATCCAACTGATCCGGAATACCCGCCAGCGTCGACTCCCAGTACCCGACCTGCTGCGCTGCCAGCGATTGCGGGTCGTCTTCGTCGCCCAGCAGCTCCCGCTGCCAGATGCTGTAATCCGCGTATTGCACCGGCAACGGCGCCCAGCCCGGGGCGTCCCCGGCCGTACGCGCCGCGTAGGCGGTCATCAGATCACGGATGAGCGGTCCCACCGAGGAACCGTCACCGGAAATATGGTGAACCACCATCGCCAGCACGAACTCACCGGCAGCAGACTCACCGGCCGCCACAGAACCGGCGTCGTCCGCTTCGCCGATCTCGAACAAGGCCACTCGCAACGGCACCTCGGCCGTCACATCGAAGCCCGCCGACGCCAACTCCGACACCGCCGACACCACATCCCCGGCAGCCACCGACCGCACCCGGAACTCCGGCACCGCATCCACAACCGGAAGCACCACCTGCACCGGACCCGAATCCGTCTCCGGATACACCGTCCGCAACACCTCGTGCCGGCCCACCACATCGGCCACCGCCGCACGCAACGCCGCCACATCCAGATCACCGGACAACCGCACAGCCATCGGAATGTTGTAAGCCGCCGACCGACCATCGAACCGGTTCAAG
>NZ_BAGJ01000025.1 GCF_000308775.1 Nocardia testacea NBRC 100365 | reverse complement strand
AACTCCGCCTGGATATCCGCCGTATCCACACCCGAATCCCCAGCGGACACCACATAACCGACCAAACGATCACCGGTCCGCGGATCCGACTGCGCCACCACCGCCGCCTGGGAAACCCCCGACAACCCCAGCAACGCCGCCTCGATCTCCCCCAACTCGATACGGAACCCACGAATCTTCACCTGGAAATCCGTACGACCCCGATACTCCAGCTCCCCCGCACCATTCCACGCCACCAGATCACCGGTGCGATACATCCGAGCATTGGGAACAAACGGATCCGCCACAAACCGATCCGCACTCAAATCCGGGCGGCCGAAATACCCCTGCGCCAACTGCGCACCCGCCAGATACAACTCACCCGCAACACCATCGGGCACCGGACGCAACCGCGAATCCAACACATACACACGCGAATTCCACTGCGGCACACCGATCGGCACCGACACCACATCCGCCGTCGAGACCGCATGCGTGGTCACCGACACCGCCGCCTCGGTCGGACCATACAGGTTGAACAACCCGACACCCGGCGACCGGGTGAGTACCTTCTGCGCGGTCGATACCGGCAGGGCCTCACCGATGGCGAGCACCCGCCGCAACGACTCCGCCAACCCGGCATCGGTATCCAACAGGGCGTCCAGCATCGACGGCACCACCGTCAACGTGGTGACCTGTTCGCGGGCCATCAGCTCGTTCAGATACGCGGGGTCGCGATGCCCCTCGACCTCGGCGATCACCATCCGGCCACCGCACACCGCCGCGGTCCAGAACTCCCACACCGACAAGTCGAACGTCGCCGCGGTCTTCAACAAGATCGCATCCGTGGCATCCAACCCGAACTCGCCGGTGATGTACCGAAGCTGGTTCACGATCGCCGCATGCGGCACCGCCACACCCTTCGGACGACCCGTCGAACCCGACGTGAAGATCACATACGCCGTATTCGACGCCCGCAACGGCGCGATCCGCTCCGAATCACGCACCGGCGATGCGGCGAAACCGCCGGTGTCGACGGCATCCAGGGCCACTACGGATGTGGTGGAGATACCGGATTCGGCGCCGATCCCGGTATCACCGGTGGTCAGCACGCAGACCGGTGCCGCGGTGTCCAGGATGTAGCCCGTCCGCTCGGCCGGCTGATCGGGATCCACCGGCACATACACACCACCGGCGGTGGCCACCGCATACATCGCCACGACCAGATCCACCGAACGCGGCAACGCCAGCCCGACGCGATCGTGCGGGCCGACGCCCTGCGCGATCAGATAACGGGCCAACCGATTGACCCGCGCACCCAATTCCGCATAAGTGAGCTGCGCACCATCGGCGGCCACCAGCGCCACCGCATCGGGCGTCGCCGCGACCGTGGCATCCAACAGCGAAGCCAGGGTCTCCGCCGGTTCGAGCTCGCGCGCCGTGGAATTGCGCTCCGCGAGCGCCGCCCGTTCGGCCGGAGCCAGAATCTCCAACTCACCGACCACCGTCTCCGGCGCCGCAACGATCTCACCCAGCAGA
>NZ_BAGJ01000026.1 GCF_000308775.1 Nocardia testacea NBRC 100365 | reverse complement strand
CGCAGGAACCGATCCACGAATTCCTGCGCGGTGGACCGATCGAACAGATCGGTGGCATAGGTCAGCTGACCCCGCACACCCCGCGGCACACCCTCACCGTCGTACTCGTCGGCCACGATCAAATGCAGATCGAACTGGGAAACACCCGTATCGACATCCAGCCCCGACACCGTCAGGCCCGGCAGCTCCAAACTCGACACCGCCAAGTTCTGGAACGACAAACCCACCTGGAACAACGGATTCCGCGCCGTGGAACGTGCCGGATTCAGCACCTCCACCAAACGCTCGAACGGCACATCCGCATGCGCAAACGCCGCGATATCCACCTCACGCTGGCGCGCCAGCAGATCCGCGAACGACTCACCACCATCGACCTGCGTCCGGAACACCAGAGTGTTCACGAACATACCGATCAGATCATCCAGCGCCCGTTCACCACGACCGGCCACCGGCGTACCGATCGTGATGTCATCGACACCCGACAGCCGCGACAACAACACCGCCAACGCCGAATGCACCACCATGAACAAGGTCGCGTTCTGCTGCCGAGCAACCCGCTGCAAACCCGCATGGATTTCCGCGTCGATCG
>NZ_BAGJ01000027.1 GCF_000308775.1 Nocardia testacea NBRC 100365 | reverse complement strand
TGTCCGGGAAACAGCGATAGGGTCGTGGTGAGGGTGGCGCCGGCGGCGCAGTAGGCGTCGACGAGGGCCGTGTAGCCGGCGACGGGGATCTTCTCGTCGGAGACACTGTGGTACAGGTAGAGCGGGGCGTCGGGGACGGTGCCGCCGAGTTCGTTGGGCAAGGCCGCGGCGCGGAAAGCGGGGTGTGCCGGCAGGTTCGGAACCGCGGCGAGATCGTCGATGTGGATGTCCGGGTACTTCTGGGCCAGATCCGCACCGCAGGCGGACGTGTCCGCGGTGCGCAGCGCACTGCGGCCCTGGTCGTTCAGGAGATCGGCCAGTCTGGAGCCGGGTTCGTTGCGGGCCAGCCCGAGCAGGATCAGTATCGCCCCCGCGTCACCGTCGGCGCGTTGTGCCATGGCCGGGATATCGGTCGGGACGCCGCCGGCACTGACCCCGGCGAAATCCACGTCGGGAGCGTATTCCTGGCGCAGCTGCGCGGCCCACAGTGTGGCGAAGGCTCCACTCGAATATCCCCAGGCGCCGACCGGGCTCGCGGCGGCGATCCCGGCAGGAGCGAAAGACCGCGCGGCCCGGATTCCGTCCAGGACTCCACGGCCGGATGTCACCCCGTCGAAGAGCCGCGACTGCGGCCCTTCGTAATCGCTGACGACGACGGCCCATCCGCGCCGCAGGGCGTCCGCGAGGAACGGCGCGTCCTGTGCGACGGCCGCCATATCGGTGCCGTTGCGCCCGCCACGCAGGGTGAACGACGGGGCGCACCGGGTGTCGAGACTGTTCTCGGGAACCTGGTACGACAACACCGGCCGTGGCCCGTCCCAGGGCACCGGTGGCACCAGTACCGTCGTCACGTTCAGTTGGGGACGGTCTTCCGAATCGGTTGTCCGATAGCGCAATTGATGCGCGTCGACCGGTAGTGGCAGGCCGAGTAGAGGGATTGTCCGCGACCCGAGCACCGTTCCGTTCGGATGTGCCGCGAGATCGGCCGGTGCGGCATAGAAGGGATCCTCCCCGGGCGGTGGCACCGCGGCTTGCGCGACCGGCATCGACAGTGCCGCCGGCAGTACGACCGCGGCGAGCGCGAGGATCGCGAGCCGGAGCCGGCCGAGTCGCCGCGTCGGTGCCGGTCGCCGGCGCGCGCCGTGGACCGGTAGGTCGAATCCGCTGGTAGCCGGACATGCTGCCCGGCTCCTGTTCTTCCGATATGTCGACGGAGTCCGCTCGGGTTTCATCATGCCTTCCGTGTCCGGGCGGCCAACCCACACGCACTCCGGGCTCGCTGACCGGCCATGTCACATTTGGGCCAAGATCACGATAGCGTAACGACTGAATGCACGATAGCATAACGATCGCGTATTGGTTCCGGTCTATACGGAGCGCAGACGTATCTCGACACGCCGGGTGATCATCCTGCGAACGCCGTTACCGCACGGGACTGCGATCCTGGCGCAACGGCCGGCTTCGCAAAACAGATTTCCAGGCCTTGACCGCTGTGATCGTGGCGAGTCGTGGCCGGCGACCCCTGGAGCTCGGCTTCGCCGGGGCAGCCTCAGCGAACGACACCGGCGCCGGTGCGAGACCGAAGATGTCGGCGCGGCGGAAACAGGATGCGAACACAGATGTCGCGGACAGGAGATCCGATGCCGATTCGATGGATTCGATGGCTCGTGCTCGGGGTCATCACGGCGGCCACGTTCGCCACAGTGCCCATGGGGCCGGCGAGCGCCGACCCGGTCGATGACATCCCGGCCGGCCTCGAGTCGTTCTATCGCCAGCAGCTGGACTGGGGATCGTGTAACGACGCGGTGCTCGATGGCGCGGGGGCGCAGTGCGCGGGTGTTGTCGTGCCCCTCGACTACAGCCGACCGGACGTTCGAACGCTGACCGTGGCGATCTCGCGCATCCCGGCCACCGACCCCGCCCGCAGACGCGGAATCATGTTGTCCAACCCCGGCGGCCCGGGCGGCCCCGGGCTGAGCATGATGGCCGGCCTGCAGGAACGTCTCACACCCGACGTACGGGCCCGATACGACCTGATCGGCATGGACCCCCGCGGTATCGGCCGATCGGATCCGGTGAACTGTGCGCTGCCGCTGCCCACCATGTTGTTCTCGGCCGGTTTCGACGCCTTCGGTTTCGCACGTGACACGGCTCTGGCCGCCGCGCTCGCGGCGTCCTGTCTGGCTCCCGACCCCGAGAAGGCCCGCCAGATCACCACCCGCAATACCGCCCGGGACATGGACATCATCCGCAGCGCATTCGGTGAGCCCCGGATCAATTATTACGGCGGCTCCTACGGCACCTACCTCGGCGCGGTCTACTCCCAGATGTTCCCTCGGCGCACCGACCGGATGGTGCTGGACAGCGCCATGGACCCGGACCGCTACTGGATCGGCACCTACCAGGACATGGGCGCCGTGAACGAGGCCGGGCTCGACGACTGGGCGAGCTGGGCGGCCCGCCACGACGCCGACTACCACTTCGGTAGCAGCGGACCGCAGGTGCGCGCTTTCGTCGAGGACATGATCCGGCGCGCGGCCACACACCCGGTCGTCGGCAACGGCTACCTCATCGATGAACACACGGTGCCGATGATGCTGTTGGCGCTGTTGTCGAATCCGCGGAAGAACGCCGACCTCGCCGACGTCGTCCGATTGGTGGCCGATGCGGTGACCGGCCTGCCCGTCGACATGGAACAGCTGAAAACGAAGATCAGCGGTGGCATTCCGATGGACGCGTCGGGGATGGCCGCGGTCCTGTGTGGGGATCGGGCCGCACCCCGGGATCCGGCCTGGTATCAGCGCAATATCGAAAGCGCCCGGGAGACCCAGCCGGTATTCGGCGCGTTCGCCAACAACATCACCGCGTGCGCGTTCTGGCCGGACCCGATCGAGGAACCCACCGCTGTGCACAACGCGGCTCCGGCTCTGATCCTGCAGGCGAGCCGCGACACCCGTACTCCCTACCCGCAAGGCCTTGCCCTGCACGAGGACCTGACCGCGTCACGAATGGTCACGCTGGCGGACACCCGCGTGCACGGCGTCCTCCGCGCCGACCTGAGCCACTGCGTGGACCACGTCGTCGACACCTATCTCCGTGACGGCGTCCTCCCCGATGCCGACGTCACTTGCCGGCCCGACCCCGGCGCTCTTCCCGACAACTAGACCGCGGGGACCGGCGGCACGGTCCGAGGTGCTGTGCCGAGGTCGGGGCGGATGGATTCGCGCCGGCTTCCTCGTCTGCCTGCTGTACAGACCATCATCGCCGGCGAGGGTGGAGCACGACGCCGAGGCCGCGGTCCGTGCGGGCCGGCCAGGGCGACATGCCACTCATGTACCCGATGACCTCGCCCGGCCGCGGGGAGGGCGACGTAGTGTCCGGCTCATTGGGCGGTGGTGCTGTGATCCGCGGCCGGTAGGGGAAATCGGGCGATGAAGCTTTCGACGAATGTGCGAAGTTGTTCGTGACCCTGGTTCATCCCCACGGCACTTTCGTTGCAGATTATCCGGGCGGCCCCGGTGAGCAGGATTGCCATCACCACCGGCGGGTAGGTGGTCAGGTCGGCGCCGTGCGCACGCAGCACCATGGTGACCGCGGCGGTTTCGATATCGCGGACCCGCTCGGCGTAGGTTTTCAGTTCGGCGCCGATCACCTTCCGGTGGTTGGCCAGTGCTGTCCACTCCGTGCTCAGCCGGGTGTAGCGGGAGTCGGTGTTGATCAGCCACAACACCCGCAGCGGGTCGTCGTCGGTCAAGGCCCGGCGCATGCGTTCCAGCGCCCGTTCCGCGCTTTCGCGCAGTACCGCGACGAACAGGTCGTCCATGGTGGGAAAGTAGTAGTAGACCAGCGCCGACCGCACTCCGGCGCGGTCGGCCACCCGGCGGGAGGTCGCGGCGGCGTAGCCCTCTTCGTGCATGATCTGCTCGGTCGCCGCCATCAGTCGCTGCCGGGCGCCGGTGTCGGACGTTCGGGCGCTGCTGCGCGTGGCCATCAGAAACGCCCCGGTGCTTCGCTCGTCCGTTCCGGCCGCGCAGGTCGTATGACGTCCATAGGGCACGCTAACATTTTGCCGATCGATCAACCTCGGTGGAGTGGCCGGTCGAGGCCCGGTTCCGGGTGTGTTCCGGCGCGCCGGACCCCGGTGGAAACAGTCCGGTGCGACGGGTCTACTTCAATGTGCTGCCGGCGTCCACGGTCATCGGTAGCCCGGTGATGTAGCGGGCTTCGTCGGAGGCGAGGAAGAGTACCGCGTTGCTGATGTCGACGGGTTCGACCCAGCCGACGGGCAGCACGTGCATGAGCTGGGCGACCACCCGGAAGTCCTCGACTCCGGGATTGTCCAGGTCGGGCCGGAACATTTTCATCGTGTTCTCGTTCATGAACATCGGAGTGTCGACATTGGTCGGATGTACCGAGTTGACCCGGATGGAGTGCGCGCCCAGTTCGACGGCGAAGCTGCGCATCAGCCCGACGACGCCGTGCTTGGCGGCGATGTAGTGGCCGGTGTTCGGGTAGGCCTTGAGACCACCCACCGAACTCGTGAGGACGATCGATCCGCCGCGTCCGCCGGACAGCAGGTGTGGCACGGCCGCTTTGACCGATTTCCATACGCCGGACAGGTTGATATCGATCATCGTGGTCCAGTCGGCTTCGCTGGTCTTGTCCAGGGTTTCACCGCCGTTGCCGATACCGGCGTTGGCCACCACGATGTCGAGCCGGCCCAGCTGCTCGACGCCGGAGTTCACCGCTGCACGCAGCGCGTCGAAGTCCCGGACGTCGACCTGCTCGGTGATGATGCGCCGGCCCAATCCCTTGATCAGGTCGGCGGTCTCGGCCAGGTCCGCCGGCGTGGACGGTGCGATCTGGTCGGAGCCGCTGACGTTGGCGCAGACGTCCACGGCGATGATGTCGGCGCCCTCCTGCGCCAGACGTACAGCGTGACTGCGTCCCTGCCCGCGTGCCGCGCCGGTGATGAAGGCGACCTTGCCTTCGACTCGCCCGCTCATGAACCACCTCGTTCGTCGGAGATCGAACTCGCCGAGCCCGATCCTTCCCTTCGTCAGCTGATGCTGATCGATCGATAAGATTTGACACCCGGTAGCGCGGGTTGTCAACGGATCGATCGGTCCGGTGGCCGGGCCTGCGGTATCGGTGACGTGCCCCAGGGCTGCCGCCGAATATGGCGAAGGATCACGCAATGAGCTGGCGATTTACCAGTGTCCGGCGTGCATTCCGCCGGCTCGGCCATCCCTCGGCTCGCTGCGGGTCCGCAGTGTGGGTATTGACCGCGCCGACCGGTCGTGTTACCAATACGGACATCGCAGGGTGATGATCGATCGATCAAGAATATTGTTCTCTTGTCGAGTGGGATGTTGCGGCGGTGTACGGAAATCGCCTGCACCGGCGCGGCCCCTACCGAATTGACGATCACGCTGCGCTGGACGCGGTTTCGCGCGATGGCTTCGCCGCCCGGTGTCACGAAAGGCTGACCATGAACGACCTGGCATCCCTCGACTATTTCTCCGACGAATCGGTGGCTCAGGATCCGTACGAGTACCTGGCTCACCTGCGCAGCAGGAACCCGATCTTCCGGGAACCCCACCACGGGGTCATGGTGGTCACGGGTTATCGGGAGGCCGACGAGATCTTCCGGAACTCCGAGGCCTTCTCGGCCTGCATTTCGATCGGCGGCCCTTTCCCGCCCCTTCCTTTCGTGCCGGACGGCGACGATATCGGTGCGCAGATCGAGGAGCACCGTCACCTGTTCCCGATCTTCGAGCACATCGTCACCATGGATCCGCCGCGGCACACCCGGACCAGATCCCTGCTGAGCCGGCTGCTGACGCCCAAGCGGCTCAACGAGAACGGTGACTACATGTGGCAGCTGGCCGATCGCCGGCTCGACGCGATCGCCGGCGCGGGCGCATGTGAATTCCTCGGGGACTACGCCAAACCCTTCGCCACGCTCGCTATCGCCGATCTGCTCGGTGTCCCCGAATCCGAACGCGACGAGTTCCGGCGGCGATTGACCGGGCACGAGGAACCCGGCAGCCGGGTAGGCGCACTGGACAGCGAACCGGTGGGCAGCAACCCGCTGGAGTGGCTGGAGGAGACCTTCGGCGGATATATCCGCGACCGCCGGACTTCGCCGCGCGCGGATATCCTCGGCGTCCTCGCGACCACAACCTATCCGGACGGGACGTTGCCAGAAGTCATCGATATCGTCCGGCCCGCGACCTTCCTGTTCGCAGCCGGCATGGAGACGGTCACGAAACTGCTCGGCTCCGCTATCCGCGTGCTGGCCGAGCGCCCGGAGTACCAGCGCCTGTTGCGCGAAAACCGGGGGTTGATCGCCCCGTTCATCGAGGAATCGTTACGCGTCGAAAGCCCCACCAAGGTGGACTTCCGGCTGGCGCGCAGAGCGACGCGGGTGGCCGACACCGAAATTCCGGCGGGGACGGTGGTGATGCTGTGTATCGGCGCCGCCAACCGTGACCCGCGCAAGTTCGAGGACCCCGACGAGTTCCGTCTCGATCGGCGCAATTCCCGCGAGCACATCGCGTTCGGCCGGGGCATCCATACATGTGCGGGTGCGCCGCTGGCACGCACCGAGGGCCACGTCACGCTCGATCGTCTGCTCGATCGCTTCACCGATCTCGCCGTCGACGAGACCGTGCACGGTTCCGCCGCTGCGCGCGACTATCACTACGAACCGACATTCCTGTTGCGGGGGTTGCAGGAACTGCACATCACCTACACGGACGCGGCTCGATGAGTTTGCATATGGCCAGTGCGGCGCGGTGTATCGCTGCGATCATCGGGCCGTGCAGGTATCGGTGGGGTGTTCTCCCGAGAGTGCCGCGGCCACGAACCGCTGTGCGTCGGCCAGTGAGCCGGGGACGGTTGCCCGGTGGTCCTGGTTCTCGTAGATCCGGTAGTCGAACGTTGCCCCTTTGCCGCAGAGCGTGTCGACGAGTGCGTCCGTACTCGGCCGGGTGACCAGCGTGTCCGCGCTGCCCTGGGCGATCATCACCGGCACCGCGGGCGCGGTGACGGAGGGGTCTTGTTCCTCCAGATACCGGGTGAGGGCGCCGAAGTCGGCATCGTGTTCGAAGATCTCGGTGGGCGGTATCGGTGGAACTTCGCGGATCTGCGCCACGCAACCGGTGTGCGCCGCCTGCAGCATCGGCCGTGCGGCGGGTGTGAACAGCTTGCCGGGGTCGATCGCCGGTTGAACGACGTGGGCGCCCAGCACGATGAGCGGTAGGAAGGCTGCGGCGGCCTCGGCACCGGGCCCGCCGCTGTCGACGAATTCGACCATCCGGCTGAGGCCGATACCGCCCGGCGCGATGGCGACGGCACCTTTCAGCGAGAGCGCCGGTTGCCGGGTCGCGGCGTGCTGGGCGGTGAACAATGCCGCCTGGCCGCCCTGGCTGTGTCCGGCGGCGACCCAGTCCGTGCCGATCGAATCGTTGAGCGAGCGCGCCGCCTGCACGATATCGGTGACAGTGTTCGCTTCGCCGAGTCCGTTGATGTAGGGATGTCCGCCGGGTGTGCCCAGGCCCACGAGGATCACGACGAGAACCCGCTCGCGACCGTACATATCACCGATACGGCCGCAGACGGCCGCCGCGACCGCCGCCACCAGAAGGAACGCCGTGACCGTCCAGCCGGCCGTACCGGCATCACTGCCGAAATCCCGGATGAGTGTCGGGATCGCGGCGAAAACCATCGATGATTCGAATGCGCTGATGATCTCGACCAGTACCAGAATGGCGATAATCGTCCCGGCGGAACGTTTTCTGGCGAAGCGTCCGGACGTGGGGGCCGGATAGACCGGGGCCACCGGATCAGGGAATGTCGTCATGGAATTCCTCCAGAGAGCCTTCGTGAAACGGAGGGAGCCTCCGCCACGTCGGCACAGGCTAGAGTGACGCACAGCACAGCAGGGGTGTGGTCTCGTTGTGCGGGAGTCGTCGGACGGCCGGTTGATCGGCGACGCCGGCGATGCGTCCGCCGATGACACCGGCATCGCCGAATGAGCCCGTGGCGACCGGTTTTCCAGGCTCGTCGGCGCGGCTCGGCCGGTGATCAGCGGTGCAGTCACGCGCTGCGCGGCCCGCCACAGCGCGTGACTGCACCGCCCGCGCCGGAGCGCGCAACAGTCCATATTCTCGGGCCGGTGACAGATATGACCGAATGGTGGGGGAGAACAGGGTTGGGGTCATCCTGTCGGCGTGCGGCCGCTCCGGTGAAACGAGTGACCGGAATTCACAACTCGGTCGCGATTTCCCACGCCGAATGAATCGCACCCTGGATGTAATCGACTTTCGCGGCGTCCCCCACCACATGAATCTCGGGAACTGTGCCCACCAGCGCCTCGGCCAGTGGCGCCCGCGCCGAAACGTCGGAGGCGACGACCACCATATCCGCCGGCGCGCTCGACATCTGCTCCCCGATACGGAACTCGACGTGTGTTCCGGTGATCCGCAGCACTGTGGCACCGCGGTGCAGACGCACGCCCGCCTCACCTGCGTGGCGAACGGCAGTCCACCGTCGCGGCATCGCCATCGGTACGCCGAGCTGCCGGCCTTCCTCGAGCAACGTCACGTTACGCCCGCGTTCGGCCAGGAATTCCGCGAGTTCCAGTCCCACAAGGGACCCGCCGATCACGACGATGTTCTTGCCGATCGGCAGGTACCTGCGGGTGACGGCGCGGATCGCGGCCGGGCTCTTGGTGATGCCGGAAAGTTTGCCCAGTCCGGCGATGATCCGCAGTAGCGGCGATACCCGCCCGACGTCCCCGGTGCCGGTCAACAGGGCGCGCAGGGTGTCGCCGGTGTGCACGTGCGGTAGATCGCCACCGGGAACCACCGGACGCCCGCGCACCGCCCCGGTGGCGACGATTACCGCGTCCGGGTTCAGCGCCGCGATCGACGAGACGGTGGCCTCGGATTTCAAGCGGACATCTATACCCAGACGCTCGACCTGAATCGTCAGCCATTCCAGCAGTCGCTGGTTGTCGGGTGTGGTGAGGCCGGAGAACCAGAGCGTGCCGCCGAGCCGGTCCGCTCTGTCCAGCACCGTGACCCGGTGCCCGCGTTCGGCGGCCACCCGCGCGGCCTCGAGTCCGCCCGGTCCCGCGCCGACGATGACAACATGCTTGCGGATGTCGGCGGGCGCGAGCGGAAGCAGCTTTTCATTGCCGAGAGCGGGGTTCACCGCGCAGAGGGGAGTGTCGTCCCAGAAGTTCTCCTGCACGCACACATAGCAATTGATACAGGGCCGAATCTGTTCCGGGCTCCGCGCGCGCAGCTTGTTCACCAGTTCCGGATCGGCGAGCAACTGCCGACCCATTGCCACGAAGTCGGCCGCGCCGTCGGCGATCGCCTTCTCGCCGACCTCCGGAAGCAGCCGGCCGACGGCGATCACCGGAATATGCACTGCCTTCTTCACCGCCGCGGCCAGTCTGGTGTAGGCGCCGACCTCGTCGGGCAGGGGGCCGTCGGTGAAGTTGGAGAACGGGTTGCGACCCCACCCGGTGATGTGGAGGGCATCGGCACCGGCCGCCTCGAACAGCACCGCGGCCGCCACGGCCTCCTCGGTGGTCAGCGCACCTTCCTCGCCGAATTCGCGCCCGGCGACGCGCACCAGGATCGCGAGGGAATCGCCCACCTCCGCCGCGACCGCGCGGATGACCTCCACCGCCGCGCGCGCCCGGTTCTCGAGGGATCCGCCGTATTCGTCGGTGCGCCTGTTGTCCGCCCGGCTCAGGAAGCCGCCGAGCACGTAGCCGTGTGCGACGTGGATCTCGACCGCGTCCGCGCCGGCGTCGCGCACCCGTGCGGCGGCCGCGGCGAAGCAGCGCACCAGCCAGTCGATATCGTCCTTCGTCGCCTCGTGGTACGTGGCCTGCCTACCGCCGGTGACGGCTCCCAGCTTCCGTAGCTCCTCGGGAGTGTTGTCCGCCAGGGCGGACAGATCGGCGGGGCCGCCCGGCGCCGACGGAACCAGCAGCGGCCGGCCCTGGACGGTATCGATCCGGGCGATCCTGCCGTGGTGTGTCATCTGCACGCACAGCTTGCCGCCCGCGGCATGAACGGCCTCGGCCAGCGCTTTCAGCCCGGGTACGAACCGGTCCTCGGAGAGGCCGGGTTCCTTGGTGCTCGCGCACCCGATCGGGTAGGCGACAGCGCAGGCGCCGGTGATGATCAGCCCCGTCCCGCCCGCCGCGCGGGCGGCGAAATGGTCGATATCGCCCTGCTCGATCTCGCCGTCGTCGCAGAGGTTCATATCCATTGCCGGCATGACCACGCGGTTGGCCAGGGACATCGGGCCGATGGTTCCGGGTGCGAGCAGGTGTGGGAAGGAGTGTGTGCCGGTCACGAGTAGAAGCTAGATCGCGGCGCCGGTCACGTGACCGACCGTTCTCGATCACCGAGACCTCGACCGGAAACCGTGGTCGTGCTCGTCGCAGTCGACGGCCACGCTCTTGATTTCCGGGGATCGTCGGGCCGGTCCCGGTGTCGGAGCGGCGTGGTCGAGGGTTCGCAATCCCGTGCGCTTCCCAGGGCGAACCGCAGGCATCGGCCGCCGGCGCCCTTCCGCGGCGGGCCACGGTCGGCGCGTGTGTCCAGGTGCCCGGGTGTGGTCGCGAGGGGCAGGGGTCGCGCGAACCGCCCGCGGCCGAGGCCTCGAAATGCGGTGTAGCCGAAGCTCTTGCGTATACGTGTATCTATACGTATATTCAGTGCCGGGCGTGTACGTATACATCTACTTATGATGAGCCTGTTGTCGCGCCGGAGTCGACCGCTCCGGTTGTGCCGACGGGCGTGGGGCGCCCACTCTCGGTCGGTTCGGCCGCGGCCGAGTGGGCCGGCCGAGGGGGCTTGCGAAACTGCTACTAAGCATTACTATGTAGTGGTAGCTAGTGTCACTTAATAGCTGAAAGGGGTGTTCATGGGCAAACAGGAGACGGAGATGCTCAAGGGAACGCTGGAGGGCATCGTGCTGGCGATACTGCTCGGCCGTCCCGCGTACGGCTACGAGATCACCGCATGGCTGCGGGAGCAGGGTTTCTCCGATATCGCCGAGGGCACCGTCTACGCCCTGCTGGTCCGAATCGAGAAGCGCGGATTCGTGGACGTGGAAAAGGTTCCCTCGGAGAAGGGGCCCCCGCGCAAGGTGTATTCCCTCAACGCCGCAGGACAGGAATATCTCGACGAGTTCTGGAGGACCTGGAGCTTCCTCGCCGAACGCATCGAACAGCTCCGTGTAAAGGGAGGCAAGTAGTTATGGATATATCGGATCTCGCTTCGAGGGTGATCGGCGATCTGGACGACAAGAAGCGGTGGCGGCAGTACAAAACGCGGACCAAGCAGCTGCCCCCGGGCTACCGCACCGCGGTCGAGGCTTTCGAGCGGTACCTGATGTACGGCGGAGCGGGCGGTGGCGTGGCGATGTTCGACGACCTCATCGATCTGTTCGAGCAGAGCGCGGCCGATGAAATCCCGATCCGCGAGGTCGTCGGAGCCGACCCGGTGGGGTTCATCGAGACCTTCGCGCGCAATTACCAGGAGGAATCCTGGCTCAATCGGGAACGAGCTCGGCTGAACAGCGCCATCGAGCGCGCCGCCGCAGAAGGAAAGTAGGGCCTTTCGATGACGACACAGCAAGCTCCGGCGATCCGCGTGCGCGGTCTGGAGAAGTCGTACAACAAGATGGAGGTGCTGCGCGGCGTGGACTTCGACGTCGAACGGGGCAGCATCTTCGCGCTGCTCGGCTCGAACGGCGCCGGCAAGACCACGATCGTGCGAATCTTGTCCACCCTGCTCGCAGCCGACGCCGGAACCGCCGGTGTCAACGGTTTCGACGTCGCCACGGACCCGGGAAACGTGCGGGAGTCCATCAGCCTCACCGGGCAGTTCGCCGCCGTCGACGAAATTCTCAGCGGCCGGGAGAATCTCGTGCTGATCGCCAAATTGCGGCACCTGAAGAACGCGGACAGGATCGCCGACGAGCTGCTCGAGCGTTTCTCACTGACCGACGCGGCCACGCGGAAGGTATCCACATATTCCGGGGGTATGCGCCGTCGCCTCGATATCGCCATGAGTCTCATCGGAAACCCGCCGGTGATCTTCCTCGACGAGCCCACGACCGGGCTCGACCCGCAGGCGCGTATCGAGGTGTGGGACGCGGTGAAGGAACTCGCCGAGCACGGCACGACGGTGCTGCTCACCACGCAATACCTGGACGAGGCCGAACAACTCGCCGACCGGATCGCGATCCTGCACCGCGGCCGGATCATCGTCGACGGGACCCTCGCCGAACTCGAGCAGCTACTCCCACCTGCCGAAGTCGAATATGTCGAGAAGAAACCGAGTCTCGAGGACATTTTCTTCGCTCTCGTCGGAGACGATGACGGCAAAGGTACCCCCGGCAATGACCGCGGCGCGGTTCGGACGAAATAAGGAACGACGATGACCACTCATTTCTTCGCCGACACCACCCTGCTGCTGGGACGATCGCTGCGTCATATCACGCGTAGCGTGGACACCATCATCACGACCACGATCATGCCGATCGCGTTCATGCTGCTGTTCGTCTATGTCTTCGGCGGCGCGATCGACTCGGGGTCGGACTCGTACGTCCAATATCTGCTCCCCGGCATCCTGCTCATCACGATCGCCTCGGGGATCTCCTACACCGCGTTCCGGCTGTTCCTCGATATGAAGAGTGGCATCTTCGAGCGATTCCAGTCGATGCCGATCGCGCGGTCGTCGGTGCTGTGGGCGCATGTACTGACCTCGCTGGTCGCCAACCTGATCTCTGTCGTGGTCGTCGTGCTCGTCGCCCTGCTCCTGGGTTTCCGCTCCGGCGCGGACGTGCTGTCGTGGCTCTCGGTGGCCGGGATACTGGTCCTGTTCACGCTGGCGCTGACCTGGATCGCGGTCATCCCCGGCCTGTCCGCGAAGACCCCGGACGGGGCGAGCGCGTTCTCCTACCCGCTGATCTTCCTGCCATTCATCAGCTCGGCGTTCGTGCCCACCGACACCATGCCGGGCCCGCTTCGCGCCTTCGCCGAGAACCAGCCGGTGACCTCCATCATCGACGCCATCCGCGCCCTGTTCTCCGAGCAGCCGGTCGGCAACGACATCTGGATCGCCCTCGGCTGGTGCGTCGGCATCCTGGTCGTCGCCTACCTCTTCGCCATGAACACCTACCGCCGCAAGATCTCCTGAGCCCGGCCGGCCGGGAGCGTCCGTGGCAGCTGCGCGGCGATGAAAGATCACCCGGCCCGTAGCGGAGCGTGATCGGGGCTGCGCCCGATCCATCGCCCGGGACGGCAGACCGGCCCCCGGTCCGGAGCGCGGACCGGCGAGTAGCCGGCGGGTTCACGCGATCGTCGCAATACTCTCGATTGAGAGGTTGCGGCGATCGTGTCGTTTCAGGAGGAGCTGGCCCGGTCCGTGCGCGTCGCTCAGTGGCCTCGCTCTGCCATGATCCCCGCGCCCATCGCCGTGAGGGCGTCGGCGAGCTGCCCGAGCTGATCGGTGAGGCCGCGTGCGGGGTCGGCCTGCCAGGCGATGAAGGCACCGTCGAAGCCGGCCATACCGAAATAGTCGAGTTCGTCGGCGATCACCTGCGCCGTCTCGGGCCCTTCGGCCGCGAAGGCCTGGGCGATCATGCGATTGAAGTGTTTGCGGCCGTCGCGGCGGACCTGTTCGATCATCGAGCCCACCTCGGCGTCGGCCGCCTCGGTGCTCATGAGGAGCATCAGGTGCAGCCGCAGGAAATCGGCCTTGGTCATGAAAACCTCCTCGGTGCGCTGGAGAAACCAGCCGAGCCGCTCCCGGATGGTGCCGCCCTCGGGAGGTGTCGCCTGCGCCTGTTCCATGGCGCGGTAGAACTCGTAGGCGCCGTGCGCCATCACTGCCGACAGCAGGCCGCTCTTGGAGTGGAAGTGATGGTAGATCGCGCTCTTGGGCAGTCCGGTTTCCGCACTCAACACCGAGATCGTGGTCGCGGCGTAGCCCCGTTCGGCCATCAGGCGTGAGGCCGCGTCGAGTATTTCCGCCCGGGAGCGGCGCCCGCGCCGGTTACCGGCGGGTCGGTCGATCAGGGCGTGGTGCGGGGAGGGCTCCATGCGCGCCAGCCTAGAAGGGGCGATCGGGCCGCCGACGAGGGCTCGGGCTCGTTCTGCACTGCGGAATCCGGTAGCCGTGTCCGCGGCCACATGCCACGCTGACGGTCAAAGAATGGAACGGTCGGTCCAAAAGTGATCGATCGTGGACATCGGGAGCCCCCATGAGTCAGGATTTCGACGCCGACGTCGCGATCATCGGATACGGACCCTCCGGCGTGATCGCCGCGCTGACCCTCGCCCGGCAGGGCGTCTCGGTCGTGGCCTTCGAACGCGACCGCGACATCTACCCGCGGGCCCGCGCCGTCACGATCAACGACTGGACGATGCGGATCTTCCAGAACCTGGGCATCGCCGAGCGGATCGACAAGGTGATCGATCCGCAGCGGATGCTGCGCTGGGTCACCTATGCCGGCGAGGAGGTCATGCGGATCGAGCATCCGCCCAGCATTCTCGGTGCGGGGCCGCGCTTCTACAACATCTACCAACCGACGATGGAGGCCGAATTGCGCGCGGCCGCGGCGGAATACCGAGACCTGGTGACCGTCCGCTACGGCGCGGAGGTAACCGGTGTCGACCAGGACGAGGCGGGCGTGACGATCACGACCGCGGATCCCGCCACCGGGCACAGCCATAGCTACCGCACCCGGTACGCCATCGGAGCCGACGGCGGCTCCTCCCGTACTCGCGGCTGGATCGGTGCGCGACTGGACGGCGATACCGCCGATACGCTCTGGATCGTCATCGACTGCGCGGTGCGGCGCTGGTGGCCCGACCGTGACGTCCTCACCTTCTGGACCGACCGCGAGCGCCCGGTCGTCGATATCGCCCTCTCGGGCGGAAACCATCGCTGGGAGCTGCCCCTCATGCACGGTGAGACCGAGGCCGACTTCCCCACGCACGCCGAGGTCTGGCCGCTGCTCGAGGCGATCGGCGTGACCGCGGACGATGTCGACATCCACCGGTACGCGTTCTACCGCCACCACGTCCGGATGGCCGACACCTGGCGTAACCGCCGAATCTTCCTGGTGGGCGACGCCGCGCACCTGATGCCGCCGTGGGCCGGCGCCGGTATGCAGACCGGTATACGCGACGCCCACGACCTGGGCTGGAAACTCGGCCGGGTGCTGCGCGGCGCGCTACCGGAAACATGGCTGGATACCTACGAGGCCGAGCGCCGGCCCAACGCCACCTTCTACACCGACCTCGCCGTCCGGCTGGGCCGCGTCATCAGGCAGGAGGCCACGCCGGCCGAGATCGACGCGATGAACGCCGTGCCCGATGGTCTGGTGACACCGCACGAACCGCCCCTGACCGCACCGCCGACCCTTGCCGCCGGCTGGATCCGCGGCGAGATCGGGGACGCCAGCATTGTCGGCCGCATGGTGCCCCAGCCGATCGTGGGGGATACCGCCGGTCGTATGACCCGGCTCGACGACCTGCTCGGCGACGGTTTCGTACTGCTCGGCGACGATATCGACCCGGCCACCCTGCTCGCACCCGAGGAGAAAGCCGCCTGGGACGCGCTCGGGGCCCGCTACGTGGCCGTTCGTCCGCGCAACGTCCACACCCGGGGGAGTGACGATCTCGTCGACCTGGACGACGTCCTGCGGCCCTGGCTGCAGCGCTACCGCGTCCGCGCCGTCGCGGTGCGGCCCGACCGCTTCGTCGCGGCCGACGACGTGCACGGGCTCACCGTTCCCACCTGCTGAAGTCCGAAGCGACAGGAGCTTTCCCAATGTCCGGAGTGAAAGAACTCGCCTACGTCGTCTACGAGGCGAGTGATCTCGCCGCCTGGCGGCATTTCGCCTGCGACCTGCTCGGTATGCACCTCGCCGAGGAGGACGCCGACGCGCTCCTCCTGCGCACCGACGAACGGGCCTTCCGCTGGCGCATCCAGCGCGGCGCCACCGACGACCTGCTCGTCTCGGGATACGAGGTGGATTCGGCGGAGTCGCTGGATCATCTCGTCGAACGCCTCCGCGCCGCCGGCGCGCAGGTCGCCGAGGGCGACGCCGCCTTGGCCGCGTCCCGTCGAGTCGAACGAATCGTGCTGACCGCCGATCCGATGGGCAACCGCATCGAGTTGGTGACCGGTTTCGCCGACGCGGCCACCCCGTTCCGCTCCGAGGTGCTGCTCGGTTCGTTCGTCACCGGCGCCGGCGGTGCCGGCCATCAGGTGCTGCTCGCCCGGGGTGTCCCGCGCGCGGAGTACATGGCCTTCTACGAGGGCGTGCTGGGCTTCCGCGTCAGCGACACCATCGTCGAGGAACTGACACCCGGTGTGTACGCCGACCTGATCTTCCTGCACTGCAATCCACGCCATCATTCGGTCGCGTTCGGTGAGATGCCGCATCCGAAGCGGACCCATCACTTCATGATCGAGGTGAGTGATATCCGCGATGTGGGCGCGGCCTACGACCGTTGTATGGACGCCGCGCAACCGTTCGAGATGACGCTGGGGATGCACCCGAACGACAACATGTTCAGCTTCTACGTCCGCACGCCGTCCGGTTTCTCCGTCGAATTCGGCTGGGGCGGTCTGCTGATCGATGACGAGACCTGGCAGGTGCGCACGCTGGACCGGTTGCACAGCTGGGGGCATCGGGCTCCCGAGGTGGTCCACGAATTGCTCGGCCGCGCGCCGTTCACGAATATCGCACCCGAGGAGGAGACCCGCCGATGACGATCACCCAGGATGCGGCGGCGCGCACGGTCACCACCCGTGACTGGACGCTGCGTTATTACGAGGCCGGCCCGGCCGATGCCCGGCCGATCGTGCTCCTGCACGGCAGCGGCCCGGGGGCGACCGGCTGGTCCAACTTCGCCGGAAATATTCCACGGCTGGCCGAACGGTTCCACGTCTACGCCGTCGACATGCCCGGTTGGGGGGAGTCGGATGCGGTCACCGTCGACAAGCTCGATCATGTCGGCGCGGCAGTTCAGTTCCTGGACGCGGTCGGTATCGAGAAGGCGGCCTTCGTCGGCAACTCGATGGGTGGGCACACCTCGCTGCGACTGGCGATCCACCATCCGGAGCGGGTGAGCCACCTGGTCACGATGGGTCCGCCGATCGGTAGGGCGCCGAGCTTGTTCGGGCCGGGAGACGGCCCGTCCGAGGGCCTGAAGGTGCTGATCGCGGCCTATCAGGATCCCTCCCCGGCGAATATGCGCCATCTGGTGGAGGTGATGACCTTCGACAAGGCGCGCTTCGCCACCCCGGAGCTGGTACAGGCCCGTTCCGCCGCGGCACTCGCGCGCCCCGAGCACCTGCGCAACTATGTGGCGGGTCTCGCCGCGGGGACGCCGATCCCGGTATGGGTCGACCGTTCGAAACTCGCCGGCATCTCCGCCCCCACACTGCTGATCCACGGTAGGGACGACCGGGTGGTGTCCTACGAGAACACGCTCTTGCTGCTGGCGCATATCCCCGACAGCCGGGCGGTACTGCTCAACCGCTGCGGACACTGGGCGATGATCGAGCATGCCGAGGAGTTCAACCGGCTCGTCGCGGACTTCGTCGCCGCCCACTGAGCGGCAGCCTGGGCCGCGGAGCGCGCGGCCGATCCGGGTGGCCTGTCCGTGCGGCGGTGAAATCCTCCGAGGCCGTACACGGCTGTTCCATCACCTCGACCCCGGGATCGCCGACAGCCGCCGGTCCGCGGCGATCGCGAAATCGGCCTCGGCATCCGCGCTGACGGTCGGGATCGCGACCTCGGTCAGTTCGGTTTCCGCCTCGACCCCGTGGGTCGCGGCCACGCCGTCGGCCACCCGGGTGACCAGGGCCCGCAGCCGAGCCGAATCCGCCGCGGTGAACGCGCGCGCCGTACCGCTGAGCTGCGCGGTATCCGGGATGACATTACCGCTGTGACCACCACTGATCTGCCCGACCGTGGCAACGACGGGGGTCAGCATCCCGAACGTGCGGGTGATCGCCGTCTGGAGCGCGGAAACGAACTCCGCGGCGGCGACGATCGGGTCGCGGGCCCGCGACGACGTCTACACGATCCGCCTGGCCCCCGCGATCGCCTCGGTACGCACCGCGCTCGAACGGTGACGATGGAACTCGCCGGCCGGATCTCCTCCGATGCCCAGGTCGTCCTCGGCATGATCGAGCTACCCGAACCCGACGACCGGCTCGCCGCCGATATCCGCGCACTGGCCGGCAGCCTGTTCCCGATCGGTCCGGCGAGCTATGTACTGGTCAGCACGCGCGGGGTGCTGGCCCAGCACACCTGCGACTGGACCGTCATGCCGCTGCTCGAACAACTCGCGCAACGGCACCACTGGGTGCGGATCGGGCTCGGCGTGGGCCGGTCCGCCGCCGACGCCGAGGCCCTGGCCCGGCGGGCGGTCGAACGGTGCCGTGCCGCCGGGCCGTTCACCGCGATCGTCTCGGTGGGCTCCGGACGCGACTTCGTGATCACCGAGACGGAGTCCGATCCCGGCCGGGCCGAGGAGCCGGTGAGTCTGCACGTCGCCGCCCACCGGCCGGGCTGTCCCGGGCGACACTGGTCAAACTCGAGGCCGCCGTCGCCGCGCATCCCGGCGGCGAGGTCACCGCCGCGGATATCGCCGCCGCGCTGGGCATCGAACCGCGTTCCGCGCGCCGGACATTGAAACAGCTCGAACGGTCGGGCCTGGCGCAACCGGTCGGTACTGTCGGCAGTGGCGCCGGTCGGCCGGCGGTGCGCTACGCGGTACGCGGTACGCGGTACGCCTGGAGTCGTAACGGCGCGCCGGGGCGGCCGGCTCAGAGCGCGACGAACTCGTAACCGTGCGCGGCCGCCACTTCTTCGGAGAACAGGCGCCCGCGATCTGTACTCAGCCCCGAGGCCAGCCCGGCATCGTCGGCCACCGCGCGCTGCCAGCCCTTGTCGGCCAATGCGACGACGTAGGGCAGGGTGGCGTTCGTCAGCGCGTTCGTCGACGTGTTCGGGACGGCGCCGGGCATATTCGCCACGCAGTAGAACAACGAGTCGTGTACCCGGTAGGTCGGCTCGGCGTGTGTGGTCGGCCGCGAGTCCGCGAAGCAGCCGCCCTGGTCGATGGCGACGTCGACCAGTACCGATCCGGGTTTCATGCGCGCCACCAGATCGTTCGGCACGAGTGTGGGAGCCTTCGCGCCGGGTACCAGGACCGCTCCGATGACGAGATCGGCACGCAGGACCGCCTGCTCTATCGCGTAGGCATTGGAGACCACCGTCGCGACATGTCCGCCGTAGCGAGCGTCGATCTCCCGGAGCCGATCCAGGGAGAGGTCGAGAACGGTCACCTCCGCGCGCATCCCGAATGCCACCGCGATCGCGTTGCTCCCGGCGACGCCGGCGCCGATCACCACGACAGCGGCGGGCCGGACTCCCGGGACTCCGCCCATCAGGACACCGCGGCCACCGGTCGGTTTCAACAGATGGTAGGCCCCGGCCTGCGCCGACAACCGGCCGGCCACCTCGCTCATCGGCGCCAGCAGCGGCAGGGCGGCCCCCGCGGTCACGGTCTCGTAGGCGATCGCCGTGGTGCCCGAGGCCAGCAGCGCGTCCGTGCAGGATTTCGAGGCCGCCAGATGCAGGAAGGTGAACAGCACCTGATCCGCGTGCAGTAGCGAATATTCCTCTGGCACCGGTTCTTTCACTTTGAGGAGCAGATCGGCGGTTCGCCATACCTGTTCGGCGGTGCTCGCGATCTCGGCGCCGACGGCCGTGAAATCGTCGTCGGAGAACGAAGAACCGATACCCGCGCCCGCCTCGATCACGACAGTATGGCCACGGCGAACGAGTTCGTGAGCGCCCGCGGGTGTGATCGCGACACGGTATTCGTGCGTCTTGAGCTCGCGGGGAATCCCGATCTTCACCGGGCCGGCTCCATCGCTGTGTGTGTCACGGCAGGAGGACCCGGCAGCGTGTCACGCACTCCTGTCACGGAGACTCCTCCTTGTTGTGTGGCGGACCTACGGAATGGAACAGTCACGCTTGCCGAGCGGTGGATCGCAAGCCATGATGCCCTTCGTCCGCTCGCGGTCGTGGGCTCGTGGATCGGCGGCCCGGAGTGCGCAACCGAACTGTTATCCGGGCGGCGCGCAACATGGGGTCGCCGTAGTATCGGCCGAATTTCGGGCGGATATGGCGTAACCCGCTGGTAGAGGGCGGGCTCTGCGCGCTGGGTGCTGGTCAGGCCGGGGGTTGTGGGGTGAGGCGGTCGCGGTAGATCCGGTATGCCTTGCGGTCGGCGGCCGCGGTGCTGTGTGCGAGGGGTTCGGCGGCGGCCAGCAGTGCCTGGTGGATGTGTGGTGGGGCGGTGACGTGCAGGCTGTAGCCCTGGCCTCGCCGTATCTGCCGGCCGTCGCGTAGGGCGTGGCGTTCGGTTTCGCCGAGGTCGGCGGTGTGGGCGGCGAGGTGCGTCGGCCGTCCACGAGGTCGTGATCATGGAATATCGTGCCGGTCATGACCACGAATGACTGGTTGGCCGACACCCGAACCTCTTATGACACGGTCGCGGTCAGCTATGCCGACCAAGTGCGCGGCGCCCTCGCCGGACACCAGTACCTTCGCGCGGCTCTGGCGTTGTTCGCCGACAGCGTGCGGATCGCCGGCGGCGGGCCGGTCGCGGACGTCGGCTGCGGCCCCGGTGAAGTCACCGCCCACCTGCATGAGCTCGGTGTCGACGCCTTCGGTATCGACCTATCCCCGGCTATGATCGAGGTGGCCCGGCGCGACCACCCCGGCCTGCGGTTCGAGGTGGGCTCGATGACGGACCTGGACCTGCCCGTCGCTTCGGTGGCCGGCCTGCTCGCCTGGCAGTCGTTGATCCACATCCCTGACGACGAGGTGCCGACCGTGTTCGGGCACTTCCGCCGAGCATTGCGTCCCGGCGGACCGCTGCAGCTGCTGTTTCACGTCGGCGACGAGTCGTTGTTGAAGACGGACGGCTATGGCGGTCACCCGATGAATGTGCATGTCCACCGCCGTCAGCCTGACCGGGTGGCATCCTGGCTGCGCGATGCCGGATTCGTGGTCGAGGCTCAGATGCTGCTCGACCCGGACGCGAAAGCTCAGCAAGCGATTCTTTTCGCACGCAGTAAGTCCTGACTTCTGCATATGTCGGGCTCGCCAGTCGGATCCGGGGCCGATGCCCGAGATGGACGCCGACACTGCGCTATGCCCTCGGCGCGACCGTCGTGACCACGGACGCGCTCTACACCTGCAAGCCCTATGGATCCCGCCCGAGGCAGCGATCAGAACAGGGTGTCGCGGACCCGCAACGGCCGATATCCGGTTGGGCCGAGTGCGGCGAGTTCGGCGTCGATGTCGACCTCGATCGCGCCGAAGAAATTGATGTTCTCGCTGTGCGCGGGGCTGATGTGGGCGAGCACATCGTCATCGATTCGGCGGCCGGACCGCCGCATCTGCTCCACGGCGAGGCCGTAATACTCTGTGGCCCAGGCGATCACGGCGTTCGTGGCCAGGGTGAGGCACCATGCTTGTTCGGTCTGCCCGTCGAGGTGTCGCGCCCGGATCATGCCCTCGTGGGCGTAGAGCAGGTCGCGGCGCAGCGCGTGCAACGATTCTCCCTTGTTGAGTTGGCGCGAGATCTTGCGCCGGTAGTCGGGGTCGGCGAGGTATTTCGCGGCGTAGATCGTGCGCCGCAGCGCCCCGTACTCCTTGAGTGCCGCGGCGAGGGCGTTCTGACGCCCGGAGGCCGAGAGTTTCTCGACCAGCAGCGAGGCGGTGGCGTGCCCGAACTTCAACGACCCCGCCAACCGCAGCAGGTCGTCCCAGTGCTCGGCGATCAACTCGGTGTTCAGCTTGCGCGTCCTCAACGGGCCCGTGCGCGGGAACCGCGCCTCGGCGTCGGCGCGCGGGCCCGGCCGGTAGAGGGTGATGCGTCCCAGGTCCCGGATCTGGGGCGAGAGCTGCATCCCGAGCAGGTCGAACAATCCGAAATTGACGAGGGTGACGCCGTGGGTGTCGGTCGCGTGTTCGGTGATCGGGAGATCGGTGGCGTTGCCCAGGATCTCGTCGAGCACGTAGTGCGCCTCGCGGCGGGTGGCGACGATGATCTTCGTGCCGTAGGTGGCGTGCTGGTCGGTGACGTGGGTGTAGGTCGACAGGCCCTCGTTGGCGAAATAGCGGCTCAACGCTCTGGCGGTGATCGACTTGCCGCGCGTCGGGAAGCGTTGACCGTCACTCGAGGACAAGGTTCGGGCGCCGAACACCGTGGTCAGCGGCAGGCGTTGATGGTAGTCGATGATCGCCAGGTTCGCCGCCCGCAACGTCTCCTCGCGCACGTACCATTCCGAGGTCCAGGCCAGGATGTCGTAAGAGAACCCGCACGCCTCACCCATCCGCGTCAGCCCGAGGTTGGTCGAGTACGCGAGCAGGACCGCGATCAGGTTACGTTTCAATTCCGGAGTGCGAGTCTGTTTTCCGCTCGCGTGGGTGAAGCAGTCCAGGTAGCCGGTGCGTTTGTCCAGCTCGATGAGAAGCGACACGATCGGGGCGAACGGCAGCATTTCCGTGAGCTCGGCCTTCAACGCGATCGCCTCGGCCGGGACATCCTCGGCGGTCAGCGGTGAGATCACCAGATCCCCGGCCTCGTCGAGGCGGACCGGGCCGTTACCGTCGGCGAGGACGGTCTCCAGCTCGGCGACCACGGTGTGCAGTTCGTCGGTCGCGGCCGCCAGCGCCTGGGCCGGGTCGGCGGATTTGCCGACCAGACGGCAGAACTCGACGCGCTGAGGCTCCCACTGCTCGGCGGTGAGCAGATAGGCGGCCGGGTCGGCGTAACGGCGTGAGCCGGGCACGAACACGTACCCGCTGCGCAGCCCGTCGCGTAATCCGAGCAGCACGCACAGCTCCCAGTAGTGCCGATACGCGGTGGCGCTCCCGGCTTTGCGGGCTTCGTCGAGGTAGCCGCGCCATTTCGGGGGCACGAATCCGGTCGGGGCTTCCGCGGGGACCTTACGGGCGCCGGTCGCGTTCAACTCGCGCAGCATATGCACCGCGATCAGCAACTCCGTCGCCGCGGTCCCGCCCGCGAAACGCACCGTCGACAGAACCGCAGGAGTGAACTGGCGCAGATACGAATACGAGGCGTCGAGCGCGGCCAGATGCCCGTGATCACGCGGAAGTCGGGGCTTGGCCTGCGCGAGCGCCGCGCGTAGCCGTTCCCACCCGATCCGCTCACCGCGGATCAGCCCGCCGATCTGCTCGTCACCGATCCCGAGGTCGGTGACGATCTCGAGAAGATCGTCGAGCAGGGCCTGGCGGTCCTCGCCGGTCTTGCCGCGCTCGGCCAATTCCTGCCGCATGCGGCGTTCGGCGGCACCGAATTTCGCCGAGATCGCCTGATCGAACAACCCCACCACCTCATCGAGCACATCGGTGCCCGACTGCGCCAGCACCGTGAGCAGAATCGGATACCGGCGCTGCGGGTCACGACGTTCGAGGGCTTGGCCGGTCAACCGGCGGCCCATCGTGGCCAGGAACCGGCGCCGCTCGGCCGGAAGCACCGACATATCCAGCTCGTCTGCGCCGAGACCGCGCAGGAACCCGCGCTTGTCGACCTCCGCGCGTACCGCCGACGCGGACGCCTCCACCGGGCCGGTCGACAGCCACCGCAACCGCGACATCCCGATCGAAGCGTCGTTGACCAGCAACCCGTCCAACTGCGCGCACCGCTCGGGAGTGAACTCGTAGGCGAGCCGATCGTAGGTTTCGGCCTGGGCGCGGGCGCGAGCGTGGGCGACCCGCTCGATCACCATCACCGGCCCCGGCCGGATCACCCGCGCCGACACCAGGAACTCGCACCCCAACCGGAACAGCAGCGTCGGGGAATCGTGCTCCAACGCCCGCGCCAGCAGGAACTCGTCGAGTTCCTTCAACTCCATCGCCCCCGCGGTGCGCCAGCCCAGATACCGCGCGACCAGCCGCACATGCTCGGTCCGGGTCTTGGCGCGACGACCGTAGGAGCCGATCTCGACCGGATCCACCCCCAACTGCCCCGCCAACCGCGCCACCGCCACCGGCGGCGCGGCCACCAACCTGTCCGGAACGAACCCCAACCACGGCAACGTGCACAACGCGATCGCCAACCCCCAACCGATCCGCCGGACCCCGACCACGCCCCGGACCCACAAACGCCACATCCGCCGGACTCAACGTGAAGAACCGGAACAACTCCTCACGACCGATCTCCGGGAACTCCCGCAGACGCTCCAACTCCTCGTCCGCGAACACCCGCGTCGCCACGAACCCTCACCCTCCACCACACCGACCGACCACAACGCGAGCCAGCAAAGCGCCAACAGCCCAATCCCGCAGCGCGACAACACCAAACCCCACCACTACCAGCGGGTTACGCCATATCCGCCCGAAATTCGGCCGATACTACGGTGACCCCAACATGCGCGCCGAACAGGTGAGCCGTCGCGGTCGTGCGCTCGGTATCCGGACCTGTGCCGGGCAGCTGCCCCGATTCGCGACCTCAGAATCCGGCGTGGAGGCGAGCCCAGTCGATCTCCCATTGCTCCATTCGGCGCGATCGAATGCGGTGGGCGATCAACGCTGCCGGAAGGCAGTAGAGCAGGACCGGTGCGCTCCAGGTGAACAGCGCGACGAGGGTGGAGTCGAACAGGACCGACGAGTCGTTCGGAGGTGCCGTGGTCTGCGTGCCGTCCCGTTCCACCCAGATCTCGACGATCTCACCGCGGCGATGGCCGGCCGGGGCGTACACATTGCCGGTGTGCTGTGCGCCGGCGGCGAACCAGGTGGCCGGCACGGTGGGGTACAGGTCGTATTCATTGGGCGTGGGCGCGGTGTCCAGGAGTGTCGCGGGCACGCGGGACCGTTCGGCCGCCGCTTCGACAGCGGATTCGCTCAGTCCCCGATGGGCGTGGATCCCGGCCGCCGCCGCGATCGGGATCGCCGCGGCGGCGACGAGCAGCGCACCGCATACGAGCCAGGCGAGGAGGCGGTCTCCGGGGCGCGGAAGTGGACTGTCGCGCCACGGACGCAGGTTCCACAGCCGTGTGGTGGCGGGGGGGTATCTGCTCGGTGGGTGGATCATTCGTTTCGTCCGGGAGAAGAAATAGGGTTGATAGTGTTTCCCTCCGATCATCTCAGGCCGTGCCAGGGATGTCGGTGCCGGAAGCCTGTGATACGCCTCATGTATCGCCGCCGAACCGGTTCCGCCGGGCGAGCGACCTGTGCGGGGACGAATCGGGCGGCTGGACCGTCCTCGTCGTCGACGCCTGCGCCATCGACCGGCCCGGCAGTCGTGTGCCGTCCGGGCAACTTCGGATGGCCGGGTCATGGGGACGGTTCCCCCCGATGCGCGGGTGCCTCGAGCAGCCGGTCGAGGTGAGTACGCGACCAATCACACAGCGTGTGGACCGTGGCCACGAGCCGTGTTCCGGCCGCGGTGAGCGAGTAGTCGACGCGGGGATTGGCGGTGCCGTGGTCGTAGCGGGCGATCAGCCCGTGGTTCTCGAGTTCCCGGAGAGTCTGGGTGAGCATCTTGTAGCTGATGCCGTCGACCGCACGGTGCAGCGCACGGAAGCGGTGGTGACCGGCCCCGATCTCCTCCATGACGCGCAGGCCCCATTTCGTCGACACCGCCGCGAATACCCGCAGCGCGATATCGCGGGCGCGCTGCTCTTCGTCGTCGTCGCCGGACATCGGGAACCACCGCTCACCTTCGAGTGCGTACTGTTGCCGCCGGTGGCTCCACCGTAGCGTCTCGACCATGCAGATCCTGAAGACCTACGCCCGCCTGTTCGTCGCCGACCTCGATACCGCGTTGCCGCTCTACGAGAGCATCGTCGGCGCCACCGCGGATCTGCGCTTCGGGTTCGAGCAGGCGGAGCTCGCGGCGGTCGGCGATTTCCTGCTCATCGCCTGCCCACCCGAACATATCGATCGCTACCGCTCGACCGTCGGGCCGGTGATCGTCGACGATCTCGACGGGTCGATCGCTCGGCTCACCGCCGCGGCGGCCGTGGTGACCGGGGGGCCGTTCACGAGCGCGACCGGCCGCTTCGCCTATCTCCGCCATCCCGACGGGGCCGACGTCGAGTACGTCGAGTGGTCGGCGCAGGTACGGGCCCGCGTGCTCGGCCGAACTCGGAGGCGCCGGCCGGGAATGGCTGTCCCGCAGCGGTATCGGGTAGATTCCCAGTCCCGACCGGCGCACCGTCTGTCGTGAGTCGAGACCTGGGGTTCGATGTGAGACGCCGACGTATGAGGGCCGCGCTGCCGGCCGCTGTTGCCGCTGCGATGTTCGCCGTATCGGTCACGGTATTCGGCGCCGGGAACGGCTCCGCCGACGGTGGCGATCCGATCGTCGACACTCGGAAGCTGCTGGCCGATCCGGTCTCTGCGAACGGCTCGCGAATCGTCGCGAGCAGAGTCGACGGTCGCAGCCTGACCATGCTGGTCCACTCCGCGGCGATGGACGAGAACATCACTGTCCGGGTGCAGCGTCCTCGCGACGCCTCGCGACCCCGGCCGGTGCTCTACCTCGTCAACGGGGCGGGCGGTGGCACCGACGCGGCGACCTGGTGGGCCAATACCGATGTCGGCGATTTCCTGGCCACCAAGGATGTCAATGTCGTGATGCCGGTCGGTGGCGCGTTCGCCTACTACACCGACTGGAAACGCGATGATCCGGTGCTCGGCCGCAACAAATGGCGCACCTTCTTTCTCGAGGAGCTGCCGCCGCTGGTCGACGGCGCACTGGGCACCAATGGGATCAATGCGATCGCCGCGAACTCGATGACCGCTACCGCGATTCTGCAGATGGCCGAGGCCGCGCCCGGCTTCTACCGGACCGTCGCCGGGTACAGCGGCTGCGCCCAGATCGCCGACCCCGTCGGGCGGCAGTTCACGAAACTGGTCGTCGAGCTCTACGGTGGCGGCGATGTCCGCAATATGTACGGCGAAGACGACGATCCGACCTGGGTCGCCAACGATCCGGTGGTGAACGCCGAGGCATTGCGCGGTACGAAGTTGTTCGTTTCGACCGGCAACGGACTGCCCGGGCAGTGGGACACCGTCGACGGTGAGTACGCGCTGCCGGGCCCCAAGGGTTTGGCCAATCAGCTCCTGGTCGGCGGTGTCATCGAGGCCGCCACCGGTTGGTGCACCCGCAACCTCGAGGACCGGCTCGCGCAACTGGAGATCCCGGCCACCTTCGACTACGCGCCGTCGGGCACACATTCCTGGGGTTACTGGCGTGACGCGTTCTACCGGTCCTGGCCACTCCTCGCCGAGGGGCTCGGAATCCCCGCGTAGGAGCCACCGGACACCGGCTTCCGCCACGTTCTCCCGCGACCGACCGCGCCGGCCGGCACGACAATCCGGCCTGTGGCGGGGCTCGCGACCGAGGAACCGGGTGGGATGTGGCCCGAGCCCGGGCAGGCCCGCGCCGATCGGACGGCGCACCGGCGTACGGCGTCAGCCGACGCGATCGGAGTGAGCGGCCGTTTGCAGCGAACCCGGCGCGCCGGGGTCACCGGCCGTCGCCGGAGCGGTTCGCTGCCGCGCGCGCCGGAAGCGTACTTCGCCGGCCACTATCGTCGCCTCGGTCATACCGCCGCCGCCTTCGACGATCGCGGCACATATGTCGTGTGCGCGTGACGCGTCGACGTCGACCACCGCCATATCGGCCGACCGCCCGGGCTCCAGCCTGCCGATTCTGTTGGGGAATACGGACCGGTTCGTCCGGGATTATGCGATCGGCGGTGGCGATCGGCATCGGAACGACCCAGGCGTCCGACGCGTGTCGGCAGCGTGAGTATCCGCGTCCGCGGTCCGAATCGGCGGGGGAGGCGCCACCGATACCGGGAGCGAGTTCGACCCAGGTGCCTGCGGATGGTCGTCGCGGCCGCCCGATCGGGTGTGGATCACCCGCGTCGACGAAGGGAGTGAGCTCACTGCCGACGGCTGCCCCGTTGCGTCGGCCGTCGCCGCCGGCACGGCCGCCGAGGGGCTCTGTTGTCCTGGGCGGCCCGATCGGATCCGCAGCGCCTGTCGGTTGGGTGGTTGACAGGTCTCGTGTTCCCGGTCACACTTCCAAAAGTTGACATGACTGTCACGTCATAAATGGAGTGCCGAGGAGGCAGCATGACCGCAACCGCAACCGACAGGTGCGAACCGGGGACCGATCCGCGCGCCTGATCCCAACCGTTCCGACCTCTCGCCGCCGCAACCCGTCAAGCGGCGACCTCTTCTGCTTTTCGCCCTCTTCGCACCCTGGGAAAGACCATGAAACGTACTCTCGCCGTGGGCCTGACGGCCCTGTGCGCCACCGCCGCACTCACCGCCTGCTCGGGTCGCGACACCGCGACCGCGTCGGGCGATTGCGACCCCGGCATCACCGATACCGAGATCACCTTCGGCACCAGCCTCATGCAGTCCGTCGCCGGCGCGCAGGCCACCGCGGCGACGGCATTGTTCGACGAGATCAACGCCGCGGGCGGTGTCGCGATGGGCGACGGCGGGTGGTGGTGCTGAACTTCGGTCAGAAGGCCACGGAGGGCGAACCCGCCGAGGTGGCAGCTCATCCCGAGGTCGTCGAGGCGTACCTGGGTGGTGCGGCGTGAATCTGCTCGGTGTCGAGGGGCTGCGCGCCCGCTACGGCAGCGCGGAAGTGCTGCACGGCGTCGACTTCGCGGTGCCCGCCGGTGAGGTGACGGTGGTTCTCGGCGCGAACGGTGCCGGGAAGACCACCATTCTGCGGTCGATCTGCGCGATGGTGCGCACCACCGGGCGGATCGTGTTCGACGGGCGCGATATCTCCGGACTGCGCACGGACCGGATCGCCCGCCTCGGTGTCGCGCACGTGCCGCAGGGCCGCGGCACATTCGGGGACCTGACCGTCGAGGAGAACCTGCGGATCGGCGGATACACCACGTCCACCGCGGCCGCCGAACGGGCGATCGACCGGTGGTACGAGTTCTTTCCGCGGCTGCGGGAGCGGCGGCGCCGGCCGGCGGCCGGGCTCAGCGGCGGCGAGCAGCAGATGCTCGCCATCGCCCGGGCCCTGGTGGCCGAGCCGCGGTTGCTGCTGCTCGACGAGCCGTCGCTCGGGCTGGCGCCCCGCATCACCCAGGAGGTGTTCCGGGCGCTGGCCCGGATCAACAAGGACACCGGTACCACGATCCTCGTCGTCGAGCAGAACGCCCACCTCGCGCTCGACATCGGATCGTCGGCGGTACTCGTCGACGCCGGTCGCGTCGTCGACCGGCGCCCCGCGGAGAGCTTCGCCCGCGACGAATCGGTGCGGCGCGCCTACCTCGGCTATTGACCACAGGAGATCTGTTCATGCAAGTATTCGCGCAACAAGTGGTGGACGGGCTGACGTGGGGCGCGCTGTATGCCGCGTTCGCGCTCAGTATCGTTCTCGTCTACCGGGCGTCCGGGATCGTCAACTTCGCCCAGGGCGAGATGGCCATGTTCTCGGCGTTCTTCGCGTGGCAGTTCCACCAGTGGGGCGCGCCGCTGTACCTCGCGATCGGCGGTGCGATGGTGGTGGCGTTCCTCGCCGGCGCCGCCACCGAGCGGGTGCTGATCCGGCCGCTGGCCGGGTCGTCGGACCATATGCCGCTCGTCATCATCACGCTCGGGCTGATGCTCCTGCTCAACAGCGCGGCCGGCTGGATCTGGGGAGTGCAGAGCCGCGAGTTCCCGGCGGCCGTGTCCGGACCGGTGATCACACTCGGCCCGGTCGTGATCTCCCGGCAATCGGTGGTGATCGTCGGCGCGGTGGTCGTGGTGGCCGCGCTGCTGTTCGCGCTGTTCCAGCGGACCCGGGTCGGGCTGGCGATGCGGGCGGCCGCCGGCAACCCGGACTCCGCGCAACTGATCGGCGTACCGGTCGGAAGGATGCTGATGATCGGCTGGGGTCTGGCCGCCGCCATCGGCGCGCTCGCCGCGTCCCTGGCGGCCCCGCAGCTGTTCCTGCAGCCGAACATGCTGGTGGCATCGCTCATCTACTCGTTCGCGGCCGCGGTTCTGGGCGGACTCGACAGCCCGGTCGGCGCGATCGTCGGCGGTCTGTGCGTCGGGGTGGCCGAGAACCTCGCCGGTACCTACATCTCCTGGATCGGCCACGATTTCAAACAGGCGGTCGCGCTCGTTCTCATTCTCGGCGTGCTGTTGCTGAAGCCGGAAGGTTTGTTCGGGGCCCGGAAGGTGGCACGGGTATGAGACTGCTCCAACTCCTGCGTCGTCCCCAGGCCGAACTGGATGCGCCGCTGTGGCTCTCCCGCGCCACGGTGATCCTGGTCGTCGCAGTCGCGGCGGTGGCGCCGCTGGTATCCGCGCCGTATGTGAACTTCGACCGCTCGATGGTCCTGGTTTACATCGTGGTCGGGCTCGGGCTGAATCTGTTGACGGGCAATACCGGCCAGATCTCGCTGGGTCACGGCTTCTTCTTCGCGCTCGGCGCGTACCTGAGCGCGGTGCTGGTGGAGAACCACGGGGTGCCGTATCTGCTGCTGATTCCGATCGCGTTCGCGGCAGGCTATCTCGTCGGCTATCTGTTCGGCCTGCCGGCGCTGCGGCTGCACGGACTCCAATTGGCCCTCGCCACACTCGGGTTGGCGCTGGTGACGCCTGCGGTCATCAAACGGTTCGAGCACATCACCGACGGGCAGGCGGGGATCAATATCTTCGGCGCCGAGGCTCCCGAGTTCACCGGACTGGCCCGGGACCAGTGGGTCTACTATCTGTGCCTGGTCGTGGCGCTCGTCGCGTACCTGGTGGTGCGCAGACTCGCCACCGGCCGGATCGGGCGCTCGCTCATCGGTATCCGCGACTACGAAGCGGTCGCCACCACCCTGGGCGTATCCACCACCCGGACCAAGACTACGGTCTTCGCGTTCAGTGCCGCGCTCGCCGGGGTCGGCGGTGTGCTCTACAGTTTCGTGGTCCAGTACGTGGGCCCGGAGGCCTTCGGGCTGCCGCTCGCGATCGCGTTCATCACGATGATCGTCGTCGGAGGGCTCGGCACCGTGCCCGGAGTGGTGTTCGGCGCCTTCTTCGTCGTGTACGTCCCGCAGTGGACCGCCGACATCAACCAGTCGGCGGCCGGTATCACCTACGGTGTGGCGTTGATCCTGTTCATCTTCGTCCTGCCCTACGGGGTGATCAGCCTCGTGCGGCGGGCCCTCGGGCCGGTGATCGCCCGCGTCCCCGGCGGCCGGCCCGGCGGTCCCGCCGCGGCGAAGCACGGCGGGACCGCCCCTGCCGGAGAGCCGACCCGGATGGAGGGGAAACTCCCGCCCGGCGAACCCGTCGCCACCGACCTGCGCACCTCGTGAGCGTGTTCGCTCGGCCGGCGGCCGCCGTCACGTCCGGGTTCCGAGCGAGCGTTACCGGGCCGCGCAGGCTCAGGTACGGCTACGGCCGGCAGCCGCACCCCGAGATCGGCGCCGTACCACCCGACACGGTCGTGCACGGCTGTTCTCCGGCGCCGGCCCGTCCGCACAACCGAGGCGCCGGGCCCGCCCCGCGACGGTGCGGGAGCGGTGACCCGGCTGTGTGCGGGCCGCGAACGTCGCTGTGGTTCGCCTGCCTAGGAGCACTCGCTGGGCGCGGGCTCGCCGCGTAGCCGCGCGTCGAGCCAGTCGAAGGCCCCGGGGAATCCGGTGGTCAGACCACTCACGTGCTCACCCGGTTCGCTGCGGAAGACCGCGGCGACACCGCGGGCGCACTGGGTGCGATACAGCTGCTGTGCCCCCGCGAGCGGAATCCAGAGATCGTGGGCGGCGTGGTAGATGTACAGCGGCACCGCCGAGGTCCGATCACTGAGATCGGTGCGCGCGAAGATCTCGTCGGCAACGGCGCTGTCGAGGGGGTGCGGAATATTCGCGGCGATTTCGAGCGGTATCCCGACCACACCCAGGGGGCCGAGCGCCTCGCCGCAGACATTGTTGATCGGCGAGGTCGCCACCCACTGGGCGAGATGGTTCATGTTGTCGAGGATTTCGGGGTGTTCGCGGGCGTAGGCGAGTACGACCGCCAGCAGCACGCCGGAGGCGAACCTACCGTCGAAGCTGTTGGCGACGACCCTGTTGTCGGTGACCAGTCCACCCATCGACGCGCCCACCACCACATCGGCCAGTTCGGGCGCGTAGTCGCCGAGCAGCATGGCCGCCGCGTACGAGGCGATCGCGCCCCCGGAGTATCCGGTCAGCGCGAAACGGCCGGTGGTGAACTCGGAGCCGGGCAGCGAGCGCACCGCGCGGATGCTGTCGAGAACGACGTGTGCGGCGACATTCGGTTCCGCATAGGCCATGAACGGGCCCTCGTGATCGGGAATCAGTACGGCGTACCCACGGTTCACCGCCGACGCGGTCGTCGGCGTCAAGGCGTCGATGGCACTGCTGCTGGTGCCGTCCTCTCCGTGCGCCATCGCATAGCCGGGCGTACATCGCAGGCCGAGGGAGTTGATCGGCTTGTTGTCCACCAGGACCGGCCGGCCGCCGGGGCCGGTCCACGCCGCCGCCGGAACCACCAGCGTGGCCGTGCCGAAGGAGGGCGCCCCCGCCGCGGTCGTCGAGCGGAACTTCAGCAGTACGGCCCGGCCGATCGGCGCGTCGATCCGCGGTGCGGCGATCGCGGTGATGTCACGTTGTTCGATGACCGCGCCGGCGGCCATCCGGTCCAGTCCGGCCGGCCACGTATCGAAGACCGGGTCCCCCGTCGGCGGGGACTGCACCGCGTGCCACAGTGCTGCCAGTTGCGGTGGCAGATCGCCGATGGGCGGTGTGGGTGCGGCCGGCAGTGGCGGCGCGGGGAGGGCGTCGTCGATACCGCGCTGCAGGCCGGAGGGGGCCGGCGGCTGCGGTACCTCCTCGGCGACCGCCGAAGGTTGTCCCACCAGGACCAGGCAGCATGCCGTGGTCACACCTGTCAACGCCCGCGCGAGACCTCTTCGCGCACGGACCCAATTCATAGAGCTACCTCTCGAGATCGGTGAATATGCCTTCGGGTCATCGCCGTCGAAGACACGCAGAAACCCGCCGCGCGCCCGCCGTTCTCGTTCTCGGCGAAATGCGTTGGCATGCACGCTGGCCGGGTGACTCGAGGATATATGTTCCGGCGGGCTGCCCGGCCACCGAGCGTCGGGTTCGGACTTTTCACCACGGTCTCGTGCTGCCGTGTGAATCCGCCACAAACGCCACGTTTCGCGCGTTTCTTCATCGCGCGGTGCGCGGGACGGTGCCGACCAGCCCGTCTACGCTGTATCCTGCGGCCACCGCATGATCGTTTGTCATCACGCACCTGACATACGGCCGCACCCCATTTCAGCAGGGCGGAACGGCTCGTCGAAGGAGTTGCGGTGCTGGGTTTGCTGGGTTTCTACGACGAACTGGACAGCCAGTGCAGCCGGACGAATGGGTCGATTCGCGACGCCGTCCTGCCCGTCGGTGAGCCGGACGAGGCGGAACTGGTCGCCTACCTGGACGCCGGCTACGTTGTGTTGGACGTCATGGAATCCGGGCGTGACGTCATCACCGGCAGCTACCACCGGAACTCTCCCGGATGCTCGTCCCTGGTGACCGACGGCACCTGGTTGTGGCGTCTGGACTTTTCGCACTACCTGGAAACCCACCATGTCTCGCTGCCCGAGACGTTCCTCGACCACGTCCGC
The DNA here is from genome assembly GCF_000308775.1 of Nocardia testacea NBRC 100365. Lineage (GTDB taxonomy): Bacteria > Actinomycetota > Actinomycetes > Mycobacteriales > Mycobacteriaceae > Nocardia > Nocardia testacea. Next base: position 112,341 of record NZ_BAGJ01000027.1, on the reverse strand, counting down.
GGTCTGAACCACCAGATGCCCACGGTCGACGTCGCGCAGTTCGCTCCGCACTACGACGAGACCATGCCCCTTGTCGGCTGGGCCTCGGCTGTCCCGTGGCAATCGGCTGTGACCACTCTCGTGCCCGAATACGAGCCGTGACCTGCTGAGTACGAACCCGGCGCAAAGTGCCGTCGAGTCCCTGTTGGCCGGATGAGGACTCACATGTTCACCGAAAATCGGAAGCGCCGATGATTTCGCTCGGTCCAGCTCGTCTACTCCACGAGCGCACCGCCCGAGCGTCGGTGTAATGCCGTGCTCGGGGCCGAGCGTGTCCGGCGTCCGAGCGAAGTGAGAATCTCCTATGGCCACACCCGTCCACGCGATGCTCCGGTTCGAAACGATCATCGGTCGGTGGCAGACATCCGGTGTCGTCCTCGACGAGCAAGGCCGGAAGACGATGAAAATCGAGGGCACAGACGAATACGAGTGGATGACCGGACGCGGCTGGATCCTGCACCGCGTCGACGTGATGATGGGCGGCGAGCGCACTCGGGCTCTCGAACTGATCGGCGACCACGACCCGCAGGCAGGTACCTACGCGATGCGGGCCTTCGACGCATCCGGTCAGTACAGCACCATGACGGCACGCCCGAACGCCGATGGGTCCTGGCTCTTCGACGGCGAAGGAATACGCAGTACTCTCCGGCCGTCCGAAGACCGATCGTCGATGTCCGCGCTGTGGGAACGTGACCCCGGCACCGGCACGTGGATCCCATGGATGCGCATGAACTTCGCCGCCATCGGATGATTCGCCCAGGGAGCGTCACCGGCCCGGGTGGGAGGCACGAGATCGTCCGGCCCGCGCGTTTGCTCGCGGCGATCGGCTCGTAGCCGTCGGGCAGGGCGGGGGTACGACGGCGGTTCGGCGTCGCGGGTCGAGCATATGGCCGAGGCCCGGACCCGGTCCCGGCCGTCCCGCATCAGGGCGGTATCGGCGACGGTTGTCCGGGACAGAGCGGTCGGAGGGACCGCGCTGCGCTCGGAGCCCTCGGGGCTCTGCCGGTGCTGCGCTGTGGTGGCCGACGCGCTTGGGCGAAGTGTTGATCATGAAGCGTGGCAGGACCGAAGTGGCTCGGCGCAGCGAGTTGGCGGCTTTCTCGGACGCATCCCGGCAGATCGTCGCCGACCCGACACCGCCCTGCGCGGGGTGCGGATGGTGGTGTCGGCGACGTTCGACGAGGACGACGATATCGTCGCGGCGATCCGGGCGGGCGCCGGCGGCTATCTGCTCGAGGACACCGGTCCGGGCGAGGAGGGGACGAACAGGCGCCTTCGAGCGGTGGTGTGTGGGAGACTGGAGACCGCGGGTGGTTGTCGGTCGGATCGACGAGACCTCGGCAGCGGGTCTCCGGTGCGGTGTCCACCCGGTCGATATTCGGGCGTGATCGTCTCCCGGATGTTCACGTCGGCCCTGGTGGGCGCGTGCAGTTTCTCCGCCCCCGGCGGTCTCGTCGGGGACCAGGACACGGCTCGGATGAAAGTTCCGATCATGCGTATCGTCGTCGACCTGAATCGGTGCCAGGGGTATGCGCAGTGCGTCCCGCTGGCACCTGATGTGCTCGAGCTGCTGGGCGAAGAGGCGTTGGTGTACGACCCCGAGCCCGACGACACACAGCGCCGGCGGGTGTTACGGGCCGCGGCGGCGTGCCCGGTACAGGCGATCCTGGTGGAGACCTGCGATCCCGAAGCGGAGGGCCCGGCGATATGAGCACCGCGTCGCTGGTCGGTGATCTGGTCAGGACGTTCCGGGCCGAGGGTCGCATTGTGATCGTGGGTGCCTCACTGGCGGGACTGCGGGCCGCGGAGGCATTGCGGGAGCGCGGTTTCCGCGGACCGTTGACCCTCATCGGTGACGAACCACACCGGCCCTACGACCGGCCGCCGCTGTCCAAACAAGTCCTCGGGGGCCGGGTGCGCGCCGATCACACCGCGCTACCGCGTCTGCGCGCCGTCGAGGCCGACTGGCGGCTGGGTGTGGCCGCGACCGGGCTGGACCGGGTGAACCGGCAGGTTCTGCTGGCCACCGGGGACACGGTGCCCTACGACCGGCTGCTGATCGCCACCGGTGTCCGGGCACGGCCGTGGCCCGATCCGGCCGAGGGCGCCCTGCAGGGAGTGTTCACCTTGCGCACCTGCGATGACGCGGCCCGGCTACAGGCGGCATTACGCGAGGGCCCGCAGCGGGTGCTTGTCGTCGGCTCGGGGTTCGTCGGCTCGGAGATCGCCTCGGCATGCCGCACGCTGGGACTGCCGGTGACCGTGACCGAGCGCGGCGAGGGACCACTGGTCGGACCGCTGGGCGGGGTAATCGCCGAGATCACCGCTCGGCTGCAGCGTGACGCGGGCGTCGACCTGCGGACCGGAGTGTCGGTCCGCGCACTCGACGGCGACGCGAGCGGCCGGGTCCGTCGCGCCCGGCTGTCGGACGGGACCACGGTGGACGCCGACGTGGTGGTGGCGTCGCTGGGGTCGATCCGCAATGTCGAGTGGCTGGCCGGCGCCGGGCTGGCCGCCGGCTTCTGGGGCGTCGGCTGCGACGCGGGCTGTCGCGCGTTCGATATCAACGGGGTGGTGACCGACAACATCTTCGTGGCCGGAGACGTCGCGCGCCAGCCGCATGTGCTGTACGAGTACCAGTTCATCTCGATGGAACACTGGGACAACGCCGTCTGCGGGGCCCAGGTCGCCGCGAACAACATGCTCGGCCTGGAGACCGAACGGCGACCGCATCTGCCGCTGCCCGCATACTGGTCGGCCCAGTTCGGGGTGAACATCAAGGGGATCGGGGTGTGTTCCTTCGCCGACGAAATCGCGGTCACACAGGGCTGCCCCGGTGACTATCGCTTCGCCGCGGCCTACGGCCATCGGGGCCGGACCGTCGGGGCGGTGACCTTCGATCACGGCAAGTGGTTGCAGTACTACGCGGCCATGATCGAACGCTCCGCGCCCTTCCCACCACCACCGCCGGGCTATGACCGGGCCGCCGACCCGGGCCCGGTGCCGGCCCGTTTCCCCGATCCGCGGGTGCCGACCGGAATCCCCGATGTGGTGCTGACCGGCCACGACCCCACTTCGCGGTGCGCCGAGTTCCAGCGACCGAGGGAGTAGGCATGACCGCCGCAACCGCCTGGGCCGAGGCGATGAAGTACGAACACCGCGCCGACCCGTACCCGTTCTTCGACCGGCTGCGCCGGACCCCGGTCGCGCGAGTCGCCGACAACCTGTACGTGGTGACCGGCTACTGGGAAGTGCTCGCCCTGGCGCACGACCCCAGGGTCAGCTCCGATATCGCCCGCAGCCCCGTGGGCGCCGCCCTCGCGGCAGCAGGCGCCGACCCGGAGGCCGGCACCCCGGACCTGCCGGTCTACGGCCGGGTACCCAGCCTCATCGTGACCGATCCCCCCGAGCACGATCGGGCCCGCCGCCAGGTGACCCGCCACTTCGGCCCACCGCACGCCCCCGATGTCATCCCGGGCGCCGAGCCCGGCATCGTCGCACTGTGCAACCGGCTGCTCGACCGTATCGCCGCCGACGGCCGGACCCGGCTGGACGTGGTCGACGACTACGCCTACCCGGTGCCGGTGACCGTGATCTGCGAGATCCTCGGGATCCCGATCGCCGACGAGCCCACCTTCCATGTCTGGATCCACGACATGCTGACCGGTACGGATGTGGGTCCGGACGCAGCCACCGCGGCGGGGCGAGAGCGCGCCGAGAAGGCCCGCGCCGGCCGTGCCGCGCTCACGCGATACCTGACCGATCTGATCGAACGCGTGCGGCGCGAGCCCCGGCCCGGACTGGTGTCCGCGATGATCCACGACGACGGCCCCGACGGTCCGATGCCACTCGAGTATGTGTTGTCCAACGCAAGGTTGCTGCTCGTCGCCGGTCACGACTCGACGGTCAACACAATTTCCAACTGTGTTCTGACGCTGCTGCGCAATCCGGGGGCCTATGAGCGGGTACGCAGCCGCCCCGAGCTCATTCCGCGCGCGATCGAAGAGGTCCAGCGGCTCCAGGCGGCAGTGCAGTTCTTCCCCAGCCGCAGCGCCACAGCCGATATCGATATCGGCGGCACCACCATCCCGGAAGGCGCCGCGGTCCACCTGGTCTACGCCGCCGCGAACCGAGACCCCGCCCGATTCCCCGACCCCGACCGCTTCGATATGCGACGTCCCGACAACGAGCACTTCGGCTGGGGCAGCGGTATCCACACCTGTATCGGTGGCCCGCTCGCCCGGCTGGAGGTCAACCTCGCACTGGAAACCTTCGTACGCCGCGTCGCCGCTCCCGGTCTGATCGTCGACCCGCCGCCCTACCGGCGCAGCCAGATCTTCCGCGGACCTCGGCACCTGCCCGTCCGGTTCGATCACATCAGCGAGTGACCCCGCTTCCCGGCCGCGACCGGGAAGGGGGTGGAACATCGGGGCCGACCGTGTCGACGCACCCTGTGCACAGTTGGATTCCGATACCGCAACGGGTGGCGCGCGCCTCCCGGGCTCCCTTTTCCCGCGCCTACACTCGCCCGAATGCAGCGACCGATCACTCGGGAAGCCTGAGCGCATGCGGGGTATCGATATCGCTGGGTTGGCGCGGCTCGTGACCGGGGCGATGGCGTCGACCGTGCGCATCGGATCCGCTACCGCGCTGGTCGCGCCGGCGCTCGTCGGGCCGGCGGTCGGGCCGGTTCGGGAGTGGGCCCGCGTCGTGCTCGGCGGTCCGCCGCGCGGCGGCACGGACGAAGAGGGCGTTCCGCCGGTGTGGGCGTCCGGACGCAGGCTACACGTCGATCTCGACCGGATCCCGCTGTGGACGAACGGTGCCGAAGGGCGCACGCAGCTCGAAGAGCTGGTCGCCGCCGGGTCCGGTGTCGTCTCCGCGCATATCGAGGACATACTCGGGCGACTGGTGATCGAACTGGCGGAGGCGGCGGATCCGGACGAGATCCGCCGCGCGATCCGCACCGGCGCCGACCTGCCGGGCACCGGTCCGGAACCGGGAACGCGGCAACGCGGGCTCGTCACCGATCCCGGAGACCCGCTGGCGGTCGCGGTACCGGCGGCGGCCGCGGTGGCCGATGCCCTGGCGATCGGCGCGTCGGTGATCGGGTGGCTGGGCCGGTTTCCCCGGGCCCGCGGGCCGCCCGGGCCGCCGCGGCGGTGATCAATCATCAGCCGCGGATCGTCGCGCTGCTGGAGTCGAAGCTCGGACGCGCCGGGACCGATCTGCTGACCACCATGTTCTCCGCCGCCGCGCACGGACTCGGCCGGGCACCCGCCGCGCCGCTGCTGGATCTCGTCGCGCGAACCGCCCAGATCTCCGAGGCACTGGCACGCCGGCAGACCTGGGGTGCGCGTGAACCCGGGCTCGCGGCGGCGACGCGGCCCCGTTGCCCGGCTCCCGCGGCGATCTTCGCGGCGGCGCGCCTCGGGGCCGAACCCCGGCCGGTGCCCGCGGATACGGCCGCCACCCCGGCGGGCGGGCCGGTCGAGGAGTACGCCGAACAAGCCGCCAACGGATCGCTCGTGGCGGCCGCGGGCACGCTGCTCGGCGGCGGCACCGCCGACGATATCGCCGATACGCTGCTGGCCGGGATACCGAAGGCGGCGCATATGGGCCGGGAGGCCTACGCACTCGTCCTCGGCCGCGGATTGGCGAAGGCGGGCTCATTGGTGCTGGACCCGGCGGTGTTGCGCCGTCTCGACCGGGTCCGGGTGGTGGTCGTCGACGGCGCGGCGCTGCGCGGCGACACCCGAGCCGTATTGGAAGTCGAGGTGCCGGTTCCGGGGTGGGACCGGGGGCGGGTGTTCGAAATCGCCGATGCCCTGCTGCACGGCGAGCAGATCCCCGCGTCCGCCGACGACGTCGGTTTCGCCGGCGCCGCCCTGCGGTGGCACGACCGTCTCGGAGCCGCGGTGCCGGGGACCGACCGGGCCGATCTGCTCGTGGACGCGACGGTGGTGGCCACCGTGACGATCGGATGGGAACTGGACCCCTGCGCGATTCCGCTCCTCGAGACCGCCCGGCGTACCGGGGCGCGGGTGGTGCTGCGCAATGTGGGCGGCACCGAGGAACTCGGCGCCTCCGTCACCGCCGCCTACGACCCGGGTACCGGCCTGGTCGACCTCGTCCGCGAACTGCGCGCCGATCGTGGCCCGGTGCTGTTGATCTCGGCGCTGCATCCGGACACCGACGCGGTCGATACCTTGGCTGCGCTGGCGCTCGCCGATATCGGGGTCGCCGTCGACGATCCCACGGCCGCGGCGCCGTGGACCGCCGACCTGGTCACCGGTGCCGATCTCGCCGACGCGGTCCGGGTGCTCGCGGCGGTCGTGGCCGCGCGCCCGGCGATCGACACCGCGGTGCGCCTGGCGAAGGCCGGCAGCACATTGGCGGGCCTGCTCGTGGTGACCGGGGAAACCGGCCGGCGAAGCCGGCTCGGCCTGGGACGGTGGCTCGCTCCCGTCGATGCCGCGGGCGCGACCGCCTGGATCCTGTGCGGGCTGGCCGCGCAGCGGGTGGTGCGGTCACCGGATCCGCCGCCGCAACCGCTCACCGCCTGGCACGCCCTCGATCCCGCGATCGTGTACGCACGGATCCTGCGTGGCCGGCGGGCACCGATCCCGAACCCGGCGCCGGGTCGGCGGCGGCTGGTCGCCGCCCTGTCCGGCAGCGTGGTGGGTGAGCGACTGCGCGTCCCGACGGCACTGCTGGCCCGGCTGGCCGGGGCCGCGCGCCGCGAGCTGAGCGATCCGCTCACGCCGGTTCTCGCCATCGGTGCCGCGGCCGCCGCGATTCTGGGCAGCAATATCGATGCGCTGCTGGTCGCGGGGGTGATGAGTGTCAACGCGCTGGTCAGCGGCATCCAACGGTTACGCGCGGAGGATGCCGCGGCGGCCCTGTTCGCCGAACAGGAACAGGCCGTGCGCCGGGTGATCGTTCCGACAGCGGCCACGGAGAACCGGCTGGAGGCGGCGCGAACCTCGAGTCGTGTCACTGTGGTGTCCGCGACGCGGCTGCGGCCCGGCGATGTCCTCGAACTCCATGCCCCGGAGGTGGTACCGGCCGATGCCCGGTTGCTGGTCGCCGAGGATCTGGAGGTCGACGAATCGTCGATGACCGGTGAGTCGGTGCCGGTACTCAAACATGTCGAGCCGGTGACCGGTCACGCAGCGGAACGCGCCAGCATGCTGTTCCAGGGCAGCACGATAGTCGCCGGGCGGGCCCGGGCGATCGTCGTGGCCACCGGGCCGGCCACGGTCGCGAATCGCGCGATCGCCACGGTGTCCGGTGTGGCACCCGCGACCGGAGTGCAGGGCAGACTGCGCGATCTCACCGGCCGGGTGCTGCCGCTCACGCTGGCCGGTGGCGCGGTGGTCACCGGATTGTCGCTGGTGCGCCGGGGACCGCTGCGCCGGGCGGTGGCCGACGGGGTCGCTATCGCCGTGGCCGCCGTCCCAGAGGGGTTACCGCTGGTGGCGACCATGGCGCAACTGGCGGCCGCCCGACGGCTGTCGAAACTGGGGGTGCTGGTCCGGGCGCCCCGGGCGCTGGAGGCGATCGGGCGCGTCGACACCGTCTGCTTCGACAAGACGGGCACCTTGACGCTGAACCGGCTCGCCGTGGTGACGGCGGTGCCCCCGGATTTCCCACCGAGTGGCGACTATCCGGCCCTCACCGACCCGGCGGCGGCCGCGGTGGTGCGGACCGCGGGATGGGCATGCCCCCGTCCGCACACGGGTGAAGGGCACACTCACGCCACGGACGAGGCCGTCCTCACCGCGGCCGCCCGCCTGCCGGGTGCGGGCCCCGACCCGACCGTGCTCGCCGAACTGCCCTTCGAATCCTGCCGCGGGTACGCGGCGGCGGTCATCGTCGACGGCGACGGCGGACCCGGCACGTCGGCACGGTTGGTGCTCAAGGGGGCGCCGGAGGTGATCGTCCCGCGCTGCCGGTTCGACAGCGGCTCCGATGGACGGGCCGCGGCGGATACGCTCGTCCATCACCTGGCGGATCAGGGCCTGCGGGTGCTCGCCGTCGCCCAGTGCCGACTACCCCCGGTGGACGCGGGAGAGCGTTTCGACCAGGACCGGATCGAGGAACTCGCAACCGATCTGACCATCACCGGTTACGTCGGTCTGGCCGATACCGTCCGTGATTCGGCGCGCCCGCTTCTGCAGCAGCTGGTCACCGCCCGCTGCGCCGTCGCGCTGATCACCGGCGATCACCCCGTCACCGCCCGTGCCATCGCGCGCCAACTCGGTTTCCCGGCCGACGCCCGCGTCGTCACCGGAGCCGACCTGGCCGCCGCCGACGAGAACGCTCGCGCCGAACTGGCGGCCTCGGCCCAGGTTTTCGCGCGGGTCGGTCCCGAACAGAAGGTGCAGGTGATCGCGGCCCTGCAGCAGTGCGGCCGGGTGGTCGCCATGGTCGGTGACGGCGCCAACGACGCCGCGGCGATCCGGATGGCCGATGCGGGCATCGGGGTGACCGGCCGCGGTTCCTCACCCGCGCGCGAGGCCGCCGATCTGGTCTTGACCGGCGAGAACCTCACCGCACTGCTGGACGCTCTCGTCGAGGGCCGCAATATGTGGATCGGTGTCCGCGATGCGCTGACCCTGCTGCTCGGTGGTAATGCGGGCGAAGTGGCGTTCACCATCCTCGGCACCGCTCTCGGCCGCGGCGGCGCCCCGGTGAGCACCCGGCAGCTCCTGCTGGTCAACCTGCTCACGGATATGTTCCCGGCACTCGCCATCGCGGTGTCGCCGCCGAGTCCCGCGGCGACGGCGGCGCCGAGCGCGACCGGTTCGGGATATCCGGATTCGGTCCTGTCCGCGCCCGCACCCTCACTCGGCCGCCCGCTGATCGAGGCGATCGTCCGGCGCGGAGCGGCCACCGCCGCCGCGGCGACCACCGCGTGGGCGATCGGCCGGTGGACGCCGGGGACCCGGCGCCGCTCCGCGACCATGGGATTGACGGCACTCGTCGGCGCCCAACTCGCCCAGACTCTGGTACTGCGGCACGACGATCCGCTCGTGGTGGCCACCGCGGTCGGGAGTGCGGCGGTGCTCGTAGGCGTCGTCGAGACACCCGGTGTGAGCCACTTCTTCGGATGCACTCCGCTGGGGCCGGTGGCATGGGCCGGTGTGCTCACGGCGGTCACCGCCGCCACCGCGATGGTCGTACTCTCCCCGGCCTGGTTCGCCCGGCGTACCGAGGAGCTGATCGATCGGGTCGATCGGTTGCCCGCCACCATGTCCGAGCGCGATCATCGATGAGTTCACGCTCGCTGTCACACCTTTCCGGTGCGCGCCGGGAAGGCCAGAACCGGTAGTTCTCGACGACGAGAGGATCGTGTCCCGTGCCTTCACGTAGCAAAGCGAACAGTACCGGCCGGACCGCCGCGGCCGATGCCGGCGAGGCGGCTCCCGAGCAGACCTCCGGATCCCCGGAGAAAACGGACGGGCAACCCGGTGCCGCGGCCGCACCCGCGGCCAGACTGGCACTGCCCTTCTTCGACGCCGAGGTCGCGATCCCCGGACAGGGCATCACGATGAAGGCCGGACCGCTCGAGCTGTCCCTGCCCACCCGCTATCTCTACTACGGCGGGCTCGGTGCGCTCACTGTCGCGGGCGCGGTCGAATGGCCCATTGCCGGCGCGCTGGCGGCCACCGGGTGGATCGTCGGGCGCCGGCGCAAACCCGCCGCGCGGCCCGAGACAGCCGACGCGGCCGCGACGTAGCGGCGCCCGGATGGACCACCATGTCGAGTGATCGCCCCGGGAAACCATGGCGATGAATCGCCGGTCCGTGATCGGTACCGGCGCGGCGGTACCGGGCGATGCGGCACTCGGCGCGGGCGCGCCCTCCATCAGCGCCTGTGCCGAGTCCGCGGGCGCCGGGCTGCCCAGCGCGGGCGAGATCGACGCCGACCCGAACACGCCGGCGCATCCGTTCCCACTCGCCGATGCCGCCACCACCATGTCCGCGATCGTCGACCCGAGCACAGGTACCACGTCGAGCACGGCGATGAACCGGACCGGCAGGAGCGCGTACGGCACCGAGAATGCGATCGACCACAGAAAGGTCGCCGCCCCCGCGACCACGGAGATCAGTATGTTGCCGGCGGCATAGGCGCCGACCGCGGCGAAGGTCTCATCGCCCGGCAGGATCGCCCGTGGCGGGAATGGGGCAGGAGCCGGCACAGCGCCGCCCGCAGACAGGGTGGTCCGGCCAGGAAGTAGACGGTAGGACCTCGACGATCACGGTGTCGGTCGACGCGGTGAAAACTGCCTCCCGGCCGTGGCGATCTCGCCGGCCACCGATGATCCGACCGACCCGGGACGAACCCGCGGCGGACGAGGGGCGCCGACGGCGACGGCAGAACTCGTGCTCGCATCGCCGGTGTCCGGCCCGATCCATGCCCCGGTGGGCAACCGCCTCCCATCGATCGGTAAACAGCTCGGCGGCTGCGTATTTCGGGTTCCCGCCCACATTTTTCGGGTTAGGGGCACAGTCGGGTCGCGCGGTCGTCGGCCGCGGTGCCGGAGCGCGATACTCCTCGGCGAGCGTCCGGTGACGGCCGGGCCCGGAGAAAGGAACGCACGTGTCGACCACACTTCCCGCCTTCCCCGCTGCGAACGAGAATCCGCTCGACACGTGCCGCCGCCTGCGCGAGACCGCGCCGGTGGTCGAGGTGGAATTCCCCGGCGGCGTCCCGGGCTACCTGGCGCTGACCTACGAGGCCGTCCGCGAGGTCCTCGCCGGCGACAACAACACCTTCGCCCGGGATCCCCGGCACTGGCCCGCTTTGCACAACGGAGAGATTCCCGAGGACTGGCCGTTGCGCGCGGTGGTCCAGGGCGAGCATCTGTCGACCAAGGACGGTGCCGACCATCGCCGGCTGCGGGGTCTGATCGGCAAGGCGTTCACACCGGGCCGGGTGCTGGCGCTGGAGCCGCGGATCCAGGCGATCATCGACGAACTCCTCGACGAGGTGGTGGCCGCCGGCGACGGGGTCGATCTGGTGCCCGCCTTCACCGAGGCATTGCCGATGGCGGTGATCTGCGAACTGTTCGGCATCCCCGAACAGGACCGCGGCCGTTTGCGCGGTTGGACGGCAACACTGCTGGCGCACAACAGTTCTCCGGAGCAGGCCTTCGCGGCGCAGAACGGACTGCAGGCCTACCTGCGCGACCTGGTGGACCGCAAGGGCCGGGAGCCGGGGACCGACCTCACCTCGGGCCTGGTGCAGGCGCGGGAGCGGGACGACAGGCTCACCACCGAGGAACTGGTGGCGGTCCTGTGGATCATGCTCGTCGCCGGTCACGAGACCACCGTCCACATGCTGGGGTATGCGATTCTGGCGCTGGCCCGGCATCCCGAGCAGCTCCGGCTGGCGATAGCCGGCGATCGGTGGGCCGATGTCGTGGAAGAGACAGTGCGCTATCGCCATTCGGTGATGATGACCAGCTGGCGGTTCACCCTGACAGATGTGACCATTGCGGGTGTGGCGATTCCGAAGGGCAATGCGGTGGGCGTGGTCTACCAGGCGTGCGGAATCGATCCCGCGGAGTACGGCGAAACCGCGGAAGAGTTCGATATCACCCGCGCACAGCGGGCCGGGCATCTGGGCTTCGGGCACGGCCCGCGCTACTGCATCGGCGCCGGGCTCGCCCGGCTCGAGGGGCGGCTGGCGCTTGCCTCGCTGTATCGACGGCTGCCGGACCTGCGACTCGCCATCGATCCGGACGAGGTGCCCTACACGCCCTCGTTCTTCACCATCGGGCCGCTGTCCATACCGATCTCGCTCGGCGAGCCGCGGTGACCGCGTCCCACCGGCCGGCCGGTCCCGCCGGAGCATCGCCGAGGACAGGACCGTGGATTTCTACAGTGTGACCGCGCGGAGTTCGGCATCGTGGACCACCATCGCCGACAGTTTGATGCCCATGGATCACGACTACCACGAATCCGACCGGTGGGGCGCGACGATGTCGGTGCAGGAGAGCGCCGGCTACCGGCTGTTGCGCTGGGATCAACACGGGTCGCGGACGTCGAGGCGGACCCGGCCGCATATCCGCCGGGTCGCGGGCGACGATTTCTACTGGATCGTGCTTCCCGAACAGGGCACCTACACGGTCCGGTACCGCGACGGCAGCGTCACCGCGGCCGGTCCCGGTCAGGGCGCCGTCACCGTGCTCGATACAGTGTGTCATCTCCACATCCCGCGGTCGTCGGCCTACGCGTTCCAGGTGCCGCGCGACGAAATAGAGGACCGCACCGGCTCTTTCGGGACGCGCACCGCGGAGCTCGATATGTCCTCCGGTCTCGGCCGGATCACCCGGACGCTCATCCGGAGCACCCACGCCGAGCAGGCGGCGCTGTCGACGGCGGAATTCGACGCGGTCTGCCGTCGAATCGGGGAACTGCTGTGCATGCTGTCGGCCGGGGAGGTGAGCCCGCAGCGGGACCGGCACGGCGAGGTGATCGAGCAGGTGCGCCGATATGTGCGCACCCATATCGGCCACCGGGACGTCCGCCTGCCCGCCGTTGCCGCGGCGCTGGGCTGGTCGCCCCGTCAGGTGCGCGCCATCCTGCATCGCGAGGGGTTCACCTTCCGCGATCTGCGGCGCGAAGAGGCCCTGCGCGCCGCGTGCTCGTTCCTCGCCGATCCCGCCTACGCCGAGGTGCCGATCGGTGATCTGGCCGCCCGCTGCGGGTTCAACGCCTCATGGTTCTCCACCGCGTTCAAGGCGGCGACGGGGGAGACGCCGCGCGAGTACCGGCAGCGCCGGCGCGGCGAGCTCGCCGCGCGGCCCCTCGGCGACCTCGATGCCCGGCTGTAGACGGGATCTCGGCGAGACACGCGGGATGTTTCTCGCCGCGACGACCCGGGTCCATGCCGGAGTACCACCTGGCCGGGGGCGATACCCCGCTGTCCGGACGTAGAATCGGGATCACATCCGCCCGCGGTCGGCGTTCGGGGCGGTGGAGATGATGTGCCGTTCTCGAACGTGATCGCCATGCTCGTATCCACCGATTCGATCGGGAGGTTCCGTCGTGCGAACCGAGGGAGATGCCTGGGATATCGTCACCGGTGTCGGACTCACCGCGTTGGGTGTGGCGACTTTCCGGGCGCTGGAATCCGCCCAGCCGGACCCGCTCATCCGCGACGAATACGCCGAACTGTTCGTCCGAGCCGCCGGTGAACCGCATTTTCTGGACATACTGGCGGATCCGCCGACCCTGTCCGGAACCCCGCTGGTACCCGGATTCATGGGGTTGCGGACCAAATTCTTCGACGATTTCTTCCTGTCGGCCGCCGCGGCCGGAACCACGCAGGTGGTGATACTTGCCGCCGGGTTGGACGCGCGGGTGTACCGGCTCGATTGGCCCCCGGGGACCGTCGTCTACGAGATCGACCGACCCGAGGTGCTCGAGTTCAAGGACCGGGTGCTCGCCGAGCACGGGGCGAGACCGCGCGCCGAACGCCGCACGGTGGCCGTGGACCTGCGCGCCGACTGGCCGTCCGCGTTGGCCGCGGCCGGAGCGGATGCGGGGGCTGCCACGGCATGGTCGGCCGAGGGGCTGTTGCCGTACCTGCCCGGGGCGGCTCAGGACGCGTTGTTCGCCCACATCGATGGATTGAGCCCGCCCGGTAGTCGCGTCGCAGTGGAGAGCACCCCCGCCGATGCGGCGAACAGCAATTTCGCCCGGCTCGAGACGAAATATCTCGATAAGAATCCGTTCGGCGACATCGACCCGGCCGAGCTGTTCTACTCCGACGACAGGGCCGACCCGCAACAGTGGCTGAGCGGGCACGGATGGTCGGTGCAGGCGGCCGCCCCCGCCGATCTGGCCGCCACCTACGGCTTGGTGCTGCCTGAGCTCCCCGACGAACTCGAACAGCACTGGCAACGACCGCGGTACCTGTCCGCGGTGCGGAGTTCCGGCTGACCGGCGGCGCCGGACGCATACCGGTCGCGGGTCGTCGCCGACCGGTGATCACGGGGGCCGGGGTGATCCGGCGCGCGCGCCCACCGGTTCGGCGGCGGGCGGCTCGGCCTCCTGGACAGCGGGCGGGTGCACGAGCCGATCGGCCATGGCGGAGGTGATGAACTCGGGGATCGCCGGAGCGAAGATCCGGAGGTAGATATCGATCCACTCCTGGCGGGTGTCGAGGAACAGGAAGTCGGTGGAGACCATGTGCCGAACGGCGAGTAGGGGCAGCGGGGAATCGAGCGCCGGGAAGGCCGGATTGTGCAGGCCGGCGACAGTGCAGCCCGGATAGAACTGTCCGAGCATCAGGCCGTCGTGGACGAAACGGGTCTTCTGATCGCGCTGGACGGTCTCGATACCGGTGTAATCGGTGAGATCGGGGAAGACCACGAGGACAGCTTTGAAGCGGGCGTCGGGGTCTTTCGTGGGCTGCAGGGCGGGGAACAGTTCGTACATATCGTCGACGATGGCGGCGATACGCTCGATATCGATCCGCTGACCCTCGAAGAACGCCGCCCACAGGAACCGGCGTTCGACGGCATGGCTCATATACGGGCAGACGGGGCCGTGGCGGCCGAGGTCGGGATGGGGCCGGCACAGGTATTCGAGCGTCCACCGCCGGAGTTCGGAGGTGCGGGGGTGCTCGAGGGCGGCGCTCACCGGATCGGGCGCGAACAGGCTGGCGGGTTCGATTCCGCTGCGTCTACCTACAGCTCGGTCAGTGGTCATGATCGGTGTCCTTGCTGGAGTCGGGTGCTGGCGGCGAAGAGGTCCAGGTGGACCGGAAGTGCTGGGTCAGGACGAGTCCGATGGCGCGGAGTGCGTGCGGAGCGGTCATCTGTTCGTGCCGGATCGGGATCCGGTGCTCGGTGATCCGGCCGGTGATGTGGTCGGCCCAGGCGCGGGCCGGTGCGGCGTCGTCGTCCGGACCTTCCGGTGCGGCGCCGAAATAGATCAGGTCACCGTCGAAGAGGCCGGGCCGGTGCTGCCAGGTGAGGTCGACCAGCCGGTCGTAGTCGCGGTGCAGGCGCGCGAGGTGCTCCGCAGTCAGCAGGGTGGCGAGTCCGCCCTGCCGGTGCAGCAATTCGGCCGCGGCCGCCATCGTGAGTTCGGCAGCGTCCGGGTCGGCGGCGCCGACCTCGGCCAGCATCGCCGCGATGGTGGGTGTGGGGGCGCGGACGCTGTCGGCGGTGACGACCCGGGTGTCCATCATGGCCAGTGTCGCCACGGACTCGCCGTCCCGGCGCAACCGGACGGCGATCGCGTGGGCGATGGTGCCGCCCAGCGAATAGCCCAGCAGGTGGTACGGACCGTGCGGCTGCACGGCCTTCATCTCTCGGACATAGCGGGCCGCGAGATCGTCCAGCGTGGCGAACCGCGTATCGGGTTCGGTGAGCGCTGGTGATTGCAGCCCGTGGACGGGGCGGTCGGCATCGAGATACTGCACCAGGCCGCTGAATCCCCAGGCCAGTCCGATGGCGGGGTGGACGCAGAACAGCGGGGCGTCGTGCCCGGTGGCGCGCAGCGGAAGCAGCACCGCGAGGGCGTCGTCGGAGACCGGCTCGTCGTCACCGCGGCGGCGGAGCTCGATACGGCGGGCCAGCGCCCGCGGAGTCGGATCGGTGAACATCCATTGGAGCGGTACGTCGGAACCGGTCGTCTCACCCAGCCGCGCCGCCGCCCGGGCCGCGTCCAGCGAATTGCCGCCGAGGTCGAAGAAGTTGTTGTCGGCACCGGCCCGCTCCAGTTCGAGGATGGCGGCGAAGGCATCGCACACCGTGGCCTCGAGCGGCGTGGACGGCGGCCGGTACACCGCGGACGGCCGGTCGGGCACGGGCAGCGCCCGGTAGTCCAGCTTGCCGGTCGCGGTGAGCGGGAGCCGGTCGAGGGTGACCACGGCGGCCGGAATCATATGGGTGGGCAGCCGCGTCGCCAGGTGGGCGGTCAGTGCCGGGAGATCGGGTGTGGTGCCGGGGGAGGGGACGACGTATCCGACGAGCCTGCCGGGGCCCTCGCCCCGGTCGTGGATCGTGACGGCGGCCTGATCGATATCCGCACCGCCGCGCAAGGCGGCTTCGACCTCGCCGGGTTCGACGCGATTGCCCGCGATCTCGAGCTGCCGATCGCTGCGGCCCACGTACCGGAGGGACCGGTCGGCGTTCCAGGCGACCAGGTCGCCGGTCCGGTACATCCGGGTACCGGGCGGCCCGTACGGATCCGGCACGAATCGCGCGGCAGTGGTGACCGGACGCCGGTGATATCCCCGGGCGAGGCCCGGTCCGGCCAGGTACAGCTCGCCGACCACTCCGGGCGGGACGGGACGCAGGCCGTGATCGAGCACCACCGCGGTGAAACCCCGGACCGGGCCGCCGATCGGGAGCGGACCGTCCGGGACGGTGCGCAACGGCGCGGCGGCGCAGCTCATGACGGTGGTCTCGGTGGCCCCGTAGGTGTTGATCACCGTATGGTCCGCCGCCCAGCGGGCCGCCAGCTCGGGTGGGCACGTTTCACCGCCGAGCACCAGGGTGACCGGCATGCCGAACGCGCCGGGATCCAGCGAGGCGAGCACGGTCGGAGTGAGCGCCGCATGGGTGATGTGCCCGGCCTCGATCGTCGCGGCCAGTTCGGCCCCCGCGACCACACGCGCGGGGGCGAGCACCACGGTGGCGCCGGCGGCCGCGGCGCCGAGCCATTCCAGGATGGAGACATCGAAGCCGGGGGAGGCGGCGGCCAATACCCGCGCGGCCGGGGTGAGACCGAACCGCTCCCGCGCCTCGGCGGCCAGATTCGCGATTCCGGTATGGGTGACCACCACACCTTTCGGTGTGCCGGTGGAGCCGGAGGTGTAGACCAGGTAGGCCGGGTGTTCCGGGCGGAGCGGGGTCGTGCGCGCGGAGTCGGTGATCGCGTCGGGTGCGGCCGTGGCCGCCGCGGCCGCGAAGGACGGGCTGTCCGGGATGAGCCATTCGATCGTGTCCGGTAGCCGGTGCCGGACGTCGGCCGGGGCGAGCCCGAGGGCGGCGCCGGAGTCGGCGAGGATGCGGGCGATCCGGTCGTCCGGATCCGCGGGGTCGAGCTGCACGAACGCGCCGCCGGTTTTCGCGACCGCCCAGACGGCGGTGAGGGCGTCGGCGGAACGCGGCAGTACCAGTGCCACGAACGACTCCGGCCCGATTCCGGCGTCCAGCAGTATCCGCGCCCATCGGTTGGAGCGTTCGTCGAGTTCGCGGTAGGTCAGGCCCACGCCGTCTTCGATCACCGCGGCGGTATCGGGTGTCATCGCCGCGGTCAGCACCTGCGGTAGCACCGTCGGCGCCGTACCCGCCCGGCCCCGGACGGGTACCAGTGCCTCGTGTTCGGCCGGCGACAGCAGCCGGAGCCGGGTGAGCGGAAGGTCGACGTGGTCGGCGATATCGTCCAGCACCCGCAGGACCCGGTCGGCGAGTGCTTCGATCCGGTCCGGGGTGAAGAGATCGGGCAGGTATTCGAAGCCGAGGCGCAGCCGGGTGCCGTGTTCGACGATCAGGCCGAGCGGATAGTGCGCGGCGTCGCGTCCGTGGACGCCCAGGACACGCAGCCCCGCGATATCGGCGGCCTCGGCCAGTCCGGTCCGATCGATCGGGTAGGACTCGAAGACGGTCACGGTGTCGAAGATCGCGCCGGGGCCTGCGACGTTCTGGATCCGGGCGAGCCCGAGGTGCTGATGGTCCAGCAGCGCGGTCTGTTCGACCCGGATGCGCCGGAGCAGCCGGGCGAGGGTGTCGTCGCGCGCGAGCCGCACCCGTACGGGCACCGTGTCGACGAACAGCCCGACCATCGACTCGATGCCTTCGAGCTGTGGCGGGCGCCCGGAAACGGTGGACCCGAACACCACGTCCTCGCGGCCGGTCGCGGACGCGAGGACGATCGCCCAGGCGGCTTGGACGATGGTGTTGAGCGTGATCTCCTGCTGCTGGGCCACCTCGGCCAGTGCCGCGGTGCGGTCCTCGCTCAGCTGCCGGCGGACCTCGCGCCCGGCCGCGGTCTGCCGGCGGCCGCGATCGGCGGGAGCCAGCAGGGTGGGCTCGGTCGCGGCGTCGAGGGCCCGGGCCCACGCCTCCTCCGCCGCGTCCCGGTCCTGCGCTCGCAACCAGGCCAGATAGTCGCGGTAGGGGCGGACCGGGGGCGGCAGCAGGGCGGGGTCGCCGTCGCCGAGGTAGAGCTGCAGCAGTTCCCGGATCAGCAGGGGCGTCGACCATCCGTCGACGAGGATGTGGTGCAGGCTCACCAGCAGCCGGTACCGCTGCGGGGCGAGGTCGATCAGCGTCAGTCGTAGCAGCGGCGGATCCGCCGGATCGAAGCCGGCGCGACGGTCGGCCGCCATGATCCGTTCGAGTTCGACCGCCTCCTCCTCCCGCCCCGGCAGCCCGATGCGGGTGAACGGCACGTCGACGTGGCGGTGCACCACCTGGACCGGCTCCCCGGCGCTGTCGCGGTCGAACGCGGTCCGCAGATTCGGGTGTCGTCCGAGGAGATCCCGCACGGCGCGCCGGAGCCGGTCCGCATCGATCGACCCGCCGAGTTCCAGGCAGAGCTGCACCACATAGGCGTCGAGATCACCGGCCGCGAGCTGGGCGTGGAACAGCAACCCGGCCTGCAACGGGGTGAGCGGCCAGATGTCGTCCAGTCCCGGCTGCCGCGCCTCGAGCCGGTCGATCGTGGCCTGGTCCAGATCGAGCAGGTCGAGATCGGACGGGGTGAGGCCGCCACTGCCGGGCCGGGCCGCGTGCGTGGCGAGCGCGGTCATCGCGTCGCGCCACAGTTCCATGAGCTCGCCGACCTCGCCGGCGTCGAGAATGCCGGTGGGGTATTCCCAGGCAGCGGTGAGCGCCGGCCCGCCGGGTGTGTCGGTGGTCGCCGCGTTGATACCCAGCAGGGCGGCCACGGGCGCGTCCGGATTCTGCGCGCCGCCGGCGGCACGGGGTCCGGCCGGCATCCACTCGGCGGCTTCCGTTGCCGCGGGCAGGGTGTCGAACCGGCCGAGATAGTTGAAACTCACCTGCGGGGTGGGCAGTGCGCGAAGCACGCGGCCGGTATCGCTGTCGAGGTAGCGCAGCAATCCGAAGCCGGTGCCGTGGCGAGGCACCTGCCGGAGTTGTTCCTTGACCGATTTGACCGCTGCTCCGGCGGCCGCACCGGCGGTGAACGCGTCGTCGATATCGATATCGGACAGGTCGATTCGCACGGGATAGGTGGTGGTGAACCAGCCGACAGTGCGGGTGAGATCGGCCCCGGGGAGCACGGTGTCGTGGCGGCCGTGGCTTTCCAGGGTGAGCAGGGTGTCGGCGGCGGTGGCACCGCGGCGGCGGCGCCACCGGGCCAGCGCCAGCGCGAGCCCGGTCACGAGCGCGTCGTCCACATTGCCGCGGAAGGCCCGGGGCAGCGTGGTGAGCACATCGTGGGTGACCGCGGCGGACAGCGTGATCTGTTCGGTGGCGACGGTGGCCTGTACATCCACGGCCGGGTCGATCGGGCGCGGGCCGAGCGGCGGGTCGCCGGTGCCCAGGGTGGCCCGCCACCGGTCGAGTTCGCTGTGGTCGCCGGCGGCGGTCTGCAGGGCATTCGCCCACCGGCGCATGGACGTACCGACGGGCGCGAGGCGCGGCCGGTGCCCGGTGCGCACCTGGGCCCAGGCCGCGGCGAGATCGGGGACCAGGATCTGCCACGACACACCGTCGATCACCAGGTGGTGCGCGACAACGAGCAACCGGCCGGGCCGATCGGCCGGATCCAGCCAGACCAGTTGCAGCACCACGCCCGCCGCGGGGTCGAGACGTCCGGCCGCCGCGTCCGCCTCGGCCTCGGCCCGGGCGGTGAACGCGCTGCTGCCGGGTACCGAGTCGACCGGCACGTGCCGCAGGAGGGCGGCGGCCGAGACCGCGGCCGGTTCCACGCGTAGCGCCCGGCCCGACGGATGCGCCGGGTCCGGGTGCAGCCGGGCCCGCAGCATATCGTGATGATCGAGTACCGCCTGTACGGTGGCAGCGATCCCGTCGGCGTCGATACCGGCGGGCAGGGCCAGCTCGACCCACTGGCAGAACCGGTCGAAGCTGCCGCGTTCGAACATCCAGCACATGATCGGGGTGAGTGGCACCGGCCCCACGCCCCCGCCGGGCAGTTCCGCCGGCCGGGCGGGCGCCGCGGAACCGCTGTCGCGCACTGCGTTCCGGGCCAGCGCGGCGACCGTGCGGTGGTCGAACACCGCGCCGGCGGAGAACACCAGTCCGGCCGCCCGGGCCCGGGTCACCAGCTGGATGGCCATGATGCTGTCCCCGCCGAGCGCGAAGAACGAATCGTCCGCACCGACCTCGTCGACTCCGAGTACCTCCGCGAACAGTCGCGCCAGCGTCTTCTCCGCTCCGGTGACCGGGGTCCGGGATACGGTCCGGGCCGCGGCGAAGTCCGGTGCGGGGAGCGCGGCGCGGTCGAGTTTGCCGGTCGCGGTCAGCGGGAGCGCGTGGAGCACCATCGCGTGCGCGGGGACCATATGTGCGGCCAGCCGTTCGCCGGCGTGGGCCAGAGTCGCGGCGGGGTCGACCGCGGCACCGGGTTCGGGGACCAGGTATCCGATCAACCGATCGCCGGCGGCGGGGTCCCGGTGCACGGCCGCCGCGGCATCGGCCACACCCGGACAGGTCCGCAGTACCGATTCGACCTCGCCGAGTTCGATGCGGAACCCGCGGACCTTCACCTGGGAATCGGCCCGGCCCACATACTCGAGTGCCGGGGTCCCGTCCGGTTGCCGCGACCATCGCACCAGGTCGCCGGTCCGGTACATGCGCCGTCCCGGGCCCGCGAACGGATCGGCGACGAACCGCGCCGCGGTCGTACCGGTCCGGTTGCGATAACCGCGGGCCAGGCCCGGGCCGGCCAGGTACAACTCGCCCACCACCCCGACCGGCACCGGGCGCAACCAGGTGTCGAGGACGACCTGCCCGACCCCGCGGATCGGCCTGCCGATCGTCACCGCGGCGTTCGCCGCCAACGGCTCGGTGGCATCGGTTTCGACCGTGGCCTCCGCGGGACCGTAGGTGTTGACCAGGGTCCGGCCCGGCGCCCATCGCGATACCAGTTCCGGTGGGGGCACTTCGCCCCCGAGCGCGACCGTTTCGAGGCACTCCAGCCCGGCCGGGTCGATCGTTCCCAGCACCGTGGGGGTGAGTGCGGCATGGGTCACTCTCTCCCGCCGCAGGATCCGGGACAGCTCGGCGCCGCCGTACGCTGCCGGGGGCGCTATCACGAGCTGTCCGCCCGAGGCGAACGCGCACAGTTGTTCCAGGATCGCCGCGTCGAAACTCGGCGAGGCGGCGTGCAGGACCCGGGTGCCCGGTCCGATGCCGAACCGCGACTGCTGCTCGGCGACCAGATTGGCCAGACCCCGGTGCGATACCACCACACCCTTCGGCACCCCGGTCGAACCGGACGTGTAGATCACATACGCCACCTGGTCGGCACGCACCGGCAGTATGCGTTCCGCATCGGTCACCGGCGCCGCCGCCATGGCCGCGACTTCGGCCGCCGTCGCGGGTTCGTCGAGGACCAGCCAGCACACCCGGCCGGGCAGCCGATCCCGCCACCGCGCCGAGGTGATCCCCACGGTCACACCGGAATCGGTGAGCATATGGTCGATCCGGTCCGCGGGAAAGGCGGGGTCGACCGGGACGAATGCCGCCCCCGATTTCGCCACCGCCCAGATAGCCAGCACCGACTCGGCCGACCGCGGCAACCCCACCGCCACACCGGTCTCCGGTCCGGCGCCCCGGGCGATCAGCCACCGCGCCAGCCGATTCGACTGCGCGTCGAGTTCGCGGTAGGTCCACCGGTGCTCTCCGCACACCACCGCGATCGCCTCCGGGTCCGGGCCCGCGGTGAGCAGGTCGGGCAGGACCTGCTCGGGCGCCGCCGGATCACCCGATATCGAGAGCAGTTGCCGGTACTCCGCCGGGAAGAGCAGATCCAGCCGGCCCAGCGGCCGATCCGGGTCGGTGACGAACAGGTCCAGTACACGGAGTATCCGGCGCAGTATCGCGGCCGGCGCATTGTGCTCGAAGAGTTCGGGCCGATACTTGATGCGCAGGTGCAGCCGGGTGTCGATATGGGCGACCACGCCCAGTGGATAGTGGGCGGCGTCGGTACCGGTCACGTCGACGAGCCGCAGGCCGGCGATATCGGTCTCCGCGGTCACGCCGCCGCGGTCGACAGGATAGGACTCGAACACCGTCATCGTGTCGAACACCGCCCCCGGCCCGGCGGCGTGTTCGATATCGGTCAGGCCCACGTGGTGGTGATCGAGCAGGGCGGCCTGCTCCGCCTGGATCCGCTCCAGTAATTGGGCCGGACTCTCGGCCGGGTCGAGCCGGACCCGTACCGGCAGGGTGTTGACGAACAGCCCGATCATCGATTCGACACCCGGTATCTGCGGAGGCCGCCCCGAGACCGTCGACCCGAATGTCACATCGTGCCGGGATGTCAACAGGCCCAGTACGATCGCCCACGCCCCCTGGAGCACCGTGTTGAGGGTGACTCCCCGGGCCTGGGCGAGACCGGTCAGCCGCGCGGTCTGCTCCTCGGTCGATTCGCCGGTCACATCCCGGGATCCGGTGTAGCCGCGCCCGGGGTCCACCGGAGCCAACAGGGTCGGTTCGTCGGCGCCGTCGAATACGTGGGCCCAGGCATCGAGCGCCGCGGCGCGGTCCTGCGCGCCGAGCCACGCCAGGAAGTCCCGGTAGGGCCGGACCGGGGGCAGCGCCGCGATATCACCGTCGGTGGCGTAGAGCACCAGCAACTCGCGCAGCAGCAGGGGGGTCGACCAGCCGTCGAGCAGCAGGTGATGCTGGGTCAGCACCAGCCGGTAGCTGTCCGGCCCCGTGGTGACGAGCATCCAGCGCAACAGCGGCGGGCGCGCCGGGTCGAACCGGGTCGCCCGGTCCGCGGCCGTCAGCCGCTCCCATTCGCGGGCCCGCGCGTCGTCGGTGAGCCCGGACAGGTCGACCTCCGACCAGGGTGCCGCCACACCGCTGTCGACCACCTGCACCGGCCCGATATCGGTTACGAACGCGGCGCGCAGATTCGCGTGCCGGTCGAGCAGCAGTTGTCCGGCTCGCCGCAGCCGCGCCGGATCGACGCGCCCCCGGAGCTCCACGACCAGCTGCACTATGTACGCGTCCGCCGATTCCTCGGCGGCCAGCGCGTGGAACAGCAGTCCTTCCTGCAGCGGGGTCAGCGGCCAGATATCGCGCAGCTCCGGATATCGGGCTTCCAGCCGCTCGATCTCGGCCTGCCGCAGCCGGACCAGATCCAGGTCCGACGGTGTCCGTCCCCCCGTCCCGGGCCGCCGGGCGTACGCCGCCAAGGTGGTCAGCGCATCCGACCACAACTGCGCGACCCGGCCTACCGCCGCGGCGTCCAGCACCCCGGCGGGATACGACCAGATGGCCCGCAAACGCGGCCGGACACCGTCGTCGACGATCCGGGAGGTGACCTCGAGCGCCGCGGTCACCGGCATATCCGGGTTCAGGGCACGGGCGAGTTCGGCGGCGCCGAAGTCGCCGCCGTCGTCCACCGGCTGCCAGGCCTGCGCCTGTCCGCGGGGCCCGGTGACGATGCGGCCGAGATGGTTGAACCCGATCTGCGGCGCCGGCAGCGCACGCAGTACCGGCGCGGTGTCCTTGTTCAGGTAGCGCAGTAAGCCGTAGCCGATGCCGTGGTCGGGGACGGCGCGCAGCTGTTCTTTGACGGCCTTCACCGCGGCGCCGAGCGCCGGTCCGCCCGCGTACGCGTCGTCGATATCGATATTCGAAAGATCCAGCCGCACAGGGAAACTCGTGGTGAACCAGCCGACCGTCCGGGTCAGGTCCGCGCCGGGGACGATATCCTCCTCGCGACCGTGCCCCTCGAGGCCGATCACCGGCTGCGCGTACCGCCCGCCGGTATCCGCGGGTACGCTCTCGCGGCGCCACTTCGTCGTCGCCAGCGCCAGCGCGGCCAGCAGCCCGTCGGCCACCGTGCCGTGGAACGCGGCGGGCACCTCGGTCGCCAGTGCCGCGGTGACCTCGGCCGGGAGTTCGACCTCGACCGTGCGCACGGTGTCGGCCACATCGACCGCGGGGTCCAGGGGACGTGAGCCGATCATCGGGTCGGGTCCGGCGGTCTGGGCCTGCCACAGACCGAGTTCCGCGATCCGCTCCGGGCGTTGGGCCGCCTGGACCAGCCCGTGTGCCCAGCCGCGTACGGATGTGCCCACCGGGGGGAGATCCGGCGGGGTGCCCGACTCCGCCCGCGCCCATGCGATCGCGAGGTCGGGCACCAGCACCCGCCAGGAGACACCGTCGATCGCCGAATGGTGCACCACGATCAGCAGCCGGCCCGGCACGGTGGTGTCCACCGGATCGAACCAGGCGGCCTGCACCACGATGCCCGCGGCCGGATCGAGCCGGTTCGCCGCGGCCACGGATTCCGCGGCGATCACCCTGCGGAACTCGGGGCCACCCGGCGTCGCGTCCGTGGTCACCCGGTGGATGATGTCGTCGGACCGGATCGCGCCCACCGGCGATGTCTCCCATATCCAGTTCCCGTCACCGTCCGGGCGCAACCGGGAGCGCAGCATATCGTGCCGGTCGAGTACCGCCTGCACGGTCTCCGCCAGCCGCTGCCGCGACACTCCGGGGGGCAGGCCCAGCAGCACGGCTTGGGTGAGGCGGCCTGTTCCGCGCGCGTGCTCGGTGAACCAGTGCATGATCGGCGTCAGCGGTATCGGCCCCACACCCGCGCCGGGCAGTTCCACCGAACCGGACGCGTGCGCCGCATCGTCGTCACGGACGGCGACCGCGGCCAGCCCGGCGACCGTCCGGTGGTCGAACACCTCACGTGCCGAGAACAGGACGCCCGCCGACCGGGCCCGGTTCACCAGCATGATCGACATGATGCTGTCGCCGCCGAGGGCGAAGAAGGAATCGTCGAGACCGACGGTGTCGACACCCAGTACCTCGGCGAACGCCCCGGCGATGGTGTGTTCGAGCGGTGTCCGCGGCGCTCGGAAGGGCGTGCTGTCGGCGCGGGCCGGTTCCGGCAGCGCCCTGCGGTCCAGTTTGCCCGCCGGGGTGAGCGGGATGTGTTCGAGGACGGTGATCGAAGGCGGGATCATATAGGACGGCAGGCGGCTGCCGAGGTGGTCGATCAGCTGCGCGATATCGATCGATCGGCCCGGTGCGGGCACCACATACGCGGCCAGCGTCGTGGCCCCGGTGCCGGTTCGGTGCCCGACAGTGGCGGCGAATCCGACGGACTCGTGCGCGCCCAGCACCGCGTCGATCTCGCCGAGTTCGATACGCAGGCCGCGGATCTTGACCTGGAAATCCGACCGGCCCAGGTACTGGATGGTTCCATTGGCAGTCCACCGGGCCATATCCCCGGTGCGGTACATCCGCCGGCCGGGGCTCCAGGGACAGGCGACGAAATGTCCGGCGGTCATGCCCGGCCGGCGATGGTACCCGCGGGCCAGCAGCGCGCCCGCGACGTACAGTTCACCCGTCACGCCGGCCGGGACGGGTTGTAGCCGCTGGTCCAGAATCCACACCGTGACACCGCGGAT
Organism: Nocardia testacea NBRC 100365; assembly: GCF_000308775.1. GTDB lineage: Bacteria > Actinomycetota > Actinomycetes > Mycobacteriales > Mycobacteriaceae > Nocardia > Nocardia testacea. The sequence goes on along the minus strand of NZ_BAGJ01000027.1, from coordinate 86,673 downwards.
CGGGCCACCGATCGTCACGGGTTCGCCCGGCACCAGCGCGGCGGAGCGGGTCGTGGTGACCGTGCCCTCGGTGGGCCCGTATTCGTCGAACATCTCGTGGCCGTGGCTCCAGCGCTGCACCAGTTCGGTCCCGTAACCCTCTCCACCGACGGTCAGCGTGCGCAGATGCGGTAGCGGCCATCGGTCGGGGTCGACGGTGGACAGTGCGGAGGGGGTGATGAACACATGGCCGACCCGTTCGCGGTCGAGCAGTTCGGCGAGTGCGTCGCCGCCGTTGACATCACCGGGGGCGACGACCATCGTCGCGCCCGCGGCCAGCGCCGACAGCAGTTCCAGGACCGAGACGTCGAAGCTCGGAGAGGCCAGGCCCAGGACGCGCGCACCCGGCCCGATGTGCAGGCCCTCGTGGTGCTCGCTCGCGCACGCCGCCAGCCCACGGTGTGCTACCGCGACAGCTTTGGGAAGGCCGGTCGACCCGGAGGTGTAGATGACATAGGCGAGATGGTCGGCACGCAACGGGCGCACCCGGTCGGCGTCGGAGATCGGCCCGCCGTCGCCGGCCCGCTCCGATGAGCCGGCGGTGTCCGGGGTCAGCCATTCGATGGTGTCGGGCAGCCGGTCGCGTACCGCGGTGGTGGTCAGACCGAGTACGGCTCCGGAGTCGGTGGTCATATGGATGATCCGGGCCGCCGGGTACGACGGGTCGATCGGCAGGAACGCGGCACCGGATGCGGCCACCGCGCAGACCGCGAGCACGAAATCCGCCGAACGGGGCATCGCGACCGCGACGATGTCGTCGGGCCCGGCCCCCCGCTCGACGAGGGTGCGGGCCAATCGGCCGGCGCGCTCACCCAGTTCCCGGTAATCGATGCGTGCATCGCCGGAAACCAGCGCCGTCGCCGTGGGATTCCGGGCGGCGCCGGCGGCCAGCAGCTCGGCCAGCGTGCGGGGCGCGCCGGCGGGTGCACCGGAACGGGTCAGCAGATCGGCGCGTTCGGCGGATTCGAGTACCTCGATCGCTCCTACGGGGACCGCCGGATCGGCCGCCACGGCTTCGAGAATCCGAATCCAGCGGCGCACCAGGGATTCGATGGTGTCCGCGTCGAACAGCTCCGTCGAATAGGTGACCGTCACCGCCAGTCCGCCGCGCTCGTCGTCGGCCAGCATCAGCTGCAGATCGAACCGGGACACATCCTCGGGCAGGTCGAGCACCGAGACGTGCAGGCCGGGCAGTTCCAGATCGGGGCGGGCGAGGTTCTGGAAGGCCAGCAGTACCTGGAACAGCGGATGCCGGGACTGCGAACGCTGCGGGGCGAGCTCGTCCACCAGCTGCTCGAAGGGAACATCGGCATTCCCGAACGCGGCCAGATCGATGCGTTCGACCCGGTCGAGGAACGCGTCGAACGACTCACCGGGGTCCACCTCGGTACGCAGGACCACCGTGTTGACGAACATCCCGATCACATCGTCGAGTACGGCGGCGCCCCGCCCGGCCACCGGCGTGCCGATCGCGATATCACCGGAACCGCTCGACCGGGCGAGCAGTGTCGCGAGCGCGCCGTGGATCACCATGAACAACGACGAGCTGCGGTCGCGGGCGAACGCGCGCAGTTTCCCCACCAGATCCGAGCCCAGGCCGAACCGGTGACTCGACCCCCGGTTCGACCGCACCGCCGGTCGTGGTCGATCGAAGGGCAGGCCCAGTTCCTCCGGCAGATCGGCCAATGTTTCCTTCCAGTACCGGATCTGCCGGGCGCTCAACGAGTCGGGATCATCGGGGTCGCCCAGGACAGTGCGCTGCCACAGGGCGTAATCGGCGTACTGGACCGGCAGCGGCGGCCACTCCGGGGCCGCACCACGTGCCCGCGCGGCGTACGCGATCGTCACATCGCGGGCCAGCGGGGCCATCGAGAAGCCGTCGGCGGCGATATGGTGGACCACCACGGCCAGCACGTATTCGGTCTCCGCGCCGCCGGCGACCCGGAACAACCGGGTACGCACCGGGACCCGGGTGCTCACATCGAAGCCCTCGTGGACGAATTCGGTGATCGCGGTGACCAGCCGGTCCGGTCCCACCGGTATCGGGCTCAACTCCCGATCGACGGCGTCGACCGGCTCGACCACCTGGGTCAGGGTGCCCTTCTGTTCCGGATAACGTGTCCGCAGCGACTCGTGCCTGCCCAGGACGTCGGTCATCGCCGCGCGCAGCGCGCCGAGATCGAGTTCACCCCGCAGCCGGACCGCGATCGGCATGTTGTAGGCACCGGAAGCGGTGTCGTACTGGTTGAAGAACCACATCCGCTGCTGGGCCGGCGCCAAGGGCACGAGGTCGGGGCGGGGTCCGGCGACCAGCGGCGGGCGTTGCCGTCCCGTTCGCAGCTGCCCCTCCACCCGGGCGGCCAGTTCCGACACCCGCGGCACCTCGAACAACAACCGCACCGGGACCTCGGCGCCCAGCGCCGTCCCGAGCCGGGCAGCCACCCGGGTCGCGGTCAGGCTGTCACCGCCGAGCGCGAAGAACGAATCGTCGAGACCGACGGTGTCGTGGCCGAGCACCTCGGCGAAAACCCGTGCGATGGTGCGTTCGACCGGTGTCCCAGGTGGCCGGAACGGCATCGTGGTGGTGACGACGGGGTCCGGGAGCGCCTTGCGGTCCAGTTTGCCCGCCGGGGTGAGCGGGATGTGCTCGAGCACCGTGATCGAGGGCGGGACCATGTAGGACGGCAGCAGGCCGCGCAGGTGTGCGGTCAGCACTGGGATATCGATCGAATGCCCGGGCGCGGGCACGACATAGGAGGCCAGCGCGGCGGTCCCGGAACCGGTGTGGTGGCCGACGGTGACGGCGAATCCGACGGACTCACAGGCCGCCAGGGCGGCATCGATCTCGCCGAGTTCGACTCGTACGCCCCGGATCTCGACCTGGAAGTCCGACCGGCCCAGATACTGGATCGTCTCCTCGGCGGTCCAGCGGACCATGTCGCCGGTGCGGTACATCCGCTGACCGGATTTCCAGGGACAGGCGACGAAGCGCGCGGCGGTGGCTCCCGGCCGGTGATGGTAGCCGCGGGCGAGCAGCGCACCCGCGATGTACAACTCACCGGCCACGCCCACCGGGACGGGTTCCAGGCGCCGGTCCAGCACCCACTCCGTGGCACCGCGGACGGGGCCGCCGATGGTGACCGGTTCTCCCGGCGTCAGCGGGGCGCTGTGATTCGCCATGATCGTGACCTCGGTCGGACCGTAGGCGTCGAAGAACTCGCGTCCGCCGACGGCCCAGCGCCGCACCAGCTCCGGCGGGCAGGCGTCCCCGGCCGCGACGACCACGCGCAGGCTGTCCAGCCCGGCCGGATCCACCGAGGCCAGGGCGGCCGGGGTCGCCACCGCGTGCGTCACCCCGTGGCGGCGGATCAGATCGGCGAGTTCCGCGCCGCCGTAGGTGCCGGGCTCGGCGATCACCATCGTGGCGCCGGAACCCACCGCGAGCAGTAGTTCCCAGACCGAGGCGTCGAAGCTCGGTGAGGCGAGATGCAGGGTCCGCGCGGCCCCGGTCACCGCATACCGTTCGCGCTGTTCGGCCGCGAGGGCGGCCAGTCCGGAGTGCGTCACGGTCACGCCTTTGGGTGTGCCCGTGGAACCCGAGGTGTAGATCAGGTAGGCGGGGTGTGTGTGCCGCAGCACGGTGGTCCGGTCGCGGTCGGTGATCGGCCGGGCGCCGCCGGGCGGGCCGGGGTCGCCGGGGAGCAGCCATTCGACGGTAGCGGGCAATTCGGCGCGCAGCGCGGCGATCGTCAGGCCGAGTGCGGCCCCGGAGTCGGTGACCATATGGGCGATCCGGGCAGCCGGATACGACGGATCGATCGGCAGGAAGGCGGCGCCGGATTTCACTACTGCCCAGAGGGCGAGAACGGAATCGGGAGAGCGCGGCATCGCCACGGCGACCACGCCCTCGGGTCCGGCGCCCCGCTCGATGAGCGTCCTGGCCAATCGGTCGGAGCGCTCGTCCAGCTCCCGGTAGTCGATCCGGGTATCGCCGCACAGGATCGCCGGCGCGCCGGGGTCCCGGGCGGCGGCCGCGGCCAGCAGCTCGGCGAAGGTGCGGGGCGCGCCGGCGGGTGGACCGGAACGGGTCAGCAATCCCGCGCGTTCGGTCGGGTCGAGTACGTCTATCGACCCCACCGCGGCTCCCGGTTCGGCGGCCACCGATTCCAGGATCCGTATCCATCGGTGGATCAACGAGTCGACGGTGTCCGCGTCGAACAGATCCGCCGAGTAGTCGACCGCGACAGTCGATCCGTCCTCGTCGTCGGATACCGTGACCCGCAGATCGAGCCGGGCCGGATCGGGAAGGCCGGTCACCGCGGCCCCGGGATCGGTAGGGTCCGGCACCGCCTGCGGCGGGGTCCCGCAGGCCACCATGGTCTGGAACAGCGGATGCCGCGCCGGCGAACGCGGTGGGCCCAGCTCTTCGACCAGTCGCGCGAACGGGATGCCGGAATGGCCGAAGGCGGCCGAATCGACCCGGGCCACGCGGTCGAGGAACCCGGTGAACGATTCACCGAGATCTGTTTCGGTCCGCAATACCACCGCGTCGACGAGCTCCGGGGTCGTCCCCCCGGCGCCGTGCCGGCCCACCGGTGCGCCGACAGCGATATCACCGGAACCGCTCAGCCGGGCGAGAAGGACCGCCATCGCGGCATGGATCACTGTGAACAGCGACGTGCCACGCTCTGCCGCCAATTCTTCCAGCGTGCCGGCCAGGTCCGCATCCAACCCGAACCGGCGGTTCCCGCGCCGGCCCGACGCCACCGCCGGACGCGGCCGATCGAACGGTAGCGGCAGCTCCTCCGGCAGGTCGGCGAGAGTCTCCCGCCAGAATGTGAGGGTCTCCCGCCGGCGCCGGATCCGGTCGCCGGCCCGGGCACTGTCGGGATGGACCTGTCCGAGGCCGGTGTCCGGCGCGGCGGCGGCGAACGCTTCCAGGAACCGCGTGAAACCGGTCCGGTGCGCTGCCAATTCGTCCCGGGTGTAGAGGTCGGGGTTGGCCAGGAAATGCAGGATCGTCCGCGGTGGGTCGCCGGTCTGGTAGAGATCGACGAGCAGATCCTCGACCGGCCCGGAACTGAGGATGTGGAATTCCCCGGTGACCGGCCCGAGCCGGATCTGCTGGGGAAAGAACATGACGTTGACCATCGGACCGGCGTACTGCCGCTGTCCGTCGGCTCCGGTGGCGGCGCGGATATCGTAGAGGCCGCAGCGCTGATGCCGCAGGGCGCCGATCAGGTCGGACTGCACCCGCCGCACCAGCGTCGCCACGGTTTCCCCGGCGCCGAGCTCGATCGGAAACGGTGCGACATTGACGAATACGCCTCCCGAGCGCCGTACTACGGCGGTGGTACGCCCCGACACCGGGATATCGACCATGACATCGTCGCGGCCGGTCATCCGGGCCAGATAGCAGCCGAACGCGGCGATCACCACGGCGGCCGGGCTCGCGGCCAGGGCGGCGGCGGACCGGTGTATCCGCGCCACCGTCGCCGGGTCCAGCTCGCCGAGCACGGCCACGCTTTCCGCGCACGCGGGCGCGTAACCGGTCGCGAGGCTCGATCCCTCCCCGACGCCGGCGAGCCTGTTCACCCAGTACGCCCGATCGTCGGTGAACCTTTTCGACTCCCGGTAGCTACGGTCGGCCTCGTACAGCGTGCGCAGGTCCGCCGCCCGGCTCGGTTCCAGCGGGTCACCGTGCTCGGCGGTTCCGCCCCGCACCGCCGCGGTGTACAGCGCCGCGACTCGGTTCACCATCGTCATCGCGCCGTAGCCGTCCAGCGCGACATGATGAATCCGGTTGTACCACAGGTAATGCCGCTCACCGATCTGCAACAGCGCCCCGGCGACCAGCCGGTCGCGGACCATATCGAGCGGTGTCGTGTATTCGCGGCGCATCCACTGCAGACCCGCCTCCATCGGATCCGGTTCACCCCGCAAATCGATGACCGGTCCTACCGACTCCAGATACGGGTCGTACAGCTGGTGCGGCTCACCGTCGCTCTCGACCAGCCGTAGGTATCCGGACTGGAATTCGTGGCCCGCGCGAATGGAAGAACGGCGTAGCAGCTCGATATCCAGATCACCGTGCAGTTCGATGTATTGCGCCTCGGATATCGGAATATCCGGGCGCAACTGCTGTGCGAGCCACAGTCCCCGCTGCCCGGCGGACAGGGGAACGAGATTTCCGACCGTGGTCCCGGACCGGGCCGGTCCGTTTCCTCCCGATCCTGGCTCGAAATAGGGGTCCGAGCGGTCCATAGCTCTCCTCCACAACCGGCCGCCCTCAGTGTAAGCAGAGATTTTTGCCCGAGTACAGACCAAAATTTCGCTTCAGAACCAAGATTCTTTGCCGGGATCCCGAAATCGGCAGGATGTGCCGTAACCGGATCCAGTCTTATGGGTATCGACCGTGTCGAGCTTCGCGTGTAATAGGGGCAGATGTCACGTTCGGATAAACACCATCGAGGAATTCGTTGCACCTTGCCAACGCTTTGCGCGCCGGAATCCGGTTATCGCTCGTCCGCGCGGTAATGCGCGTAAACCGGTTCCGGGCCGGTCGACCGCGTAACTCTCGGATGTCACCCCGGGGGCCGGTCCGCACCGTGCATTATTGTTTCTTCACCCCGCCGGTCGGGACGTCCTCGAATCGGCGCCGGCGGCGGGAGACGGGGTGCGGTGCCGCGGAAGGTGAGGTAATTCCGGAAAGTAATTCTGTTACTGTGGGCGAGATCGATATTTCGCCCGAAATATGTACTTGGTAGCTATTGTCCGATTCCGCGCGCGGCGCTGCGCCGGCCGTGCGGCGCGCGGTCGCGTCTACTCCGTGTCGGCCGGTGGCCCTGTCGTCCAGCGGCTCGGGCGAGTTCCCGCGTCCGGTTCGGGCGCCGATTCGACCGACCGGGCCCGCGTCGGCGGCCGGCCGGGCGGCCACCCCGCGGATGTCTCCGGAAGAGGTCACGAATATGCTCCGCGACCTCTCGCTGCGTGGCCGGTTCTGGGCTTCCGGGTTCGAAGGCGAAGCGCCCGCCTGACCCGGTCTCGGGCGCGACCGGTGAGACGCGGTGGCCGCCGGCGGATCACCGATTCGGCGTACCGGCGGTGATCGCGCAACCGATGACCGAGAGCACCCGCTCATCGAAATCGTCTCGGATTCCGCCGCTGCGTGCGGTTTCCGCGAGGTAGGCGCCGACGATCATGTCCAGGACGGTGTCGGCATCGAGTTCCGCTCGCGGTGTCGTCGCCGCGAACGCCGCGCTCAGCGCTTCGGTCAGGTGGTGACGATGCTGTACGAGCAGCGCCCGGATCAGGGCGGTGAACTCGGGATCGTCGTCGGTGAGCAGGGCGGCCACGCCGCCGGCGCCGATACTCGTATCGGCGACGTGCAGGGATTGTTCGACAACCCACCGCAGGACGGCCGGCAGGGTCGCGTTCTCCGGGGGCGGCTCCGGCTCGGCGATCGAACTCAGTGACGAGGTGAGCATGTCGCCGCGGTTGCTGTATCGGCGGTAGATCGTCGTCTTGGCCACCCCCGAGAGTGCGGCGACGGCCTCGACGGTCACCGCTTTCGGCCCTTTGGCGCGCAGCAGTTCCAGTGTCGCGGCGGTGATCCGTTCGTCACGCGGTGCCGGCGCCTCGGCCATCGGATCTCCTTGCCTGTGTGTCCTGTCGCTCACAACCGTGTCCATCATGCCAACCATCTACGCTACGATACGTGTAGCGTAGCGATTAGGAGGTACGACATGGACAGCACGAGTAGGAACTCGATCGTGGGCTGGGCGGCGATGGCTCTGGGACTCGCGACCGCGGCGACGCCCGTGTGGATCGACACGACCGCGGCCGGTGCCGGACTCACGCTCGGACTCGGCGCGCTGACCGTCGTCTACGCGATGTGGTCGCTACTCGCCCGAAACCCGACGAAGGACCACTGGGCCCTGTCGGTCATCGGGTTGATGCTCTTCATCTCGCCCTGGGTGGGCGGGTTCGCCGCCGCGGGCGCGGGATGGGTGGCCTGGACGACCGGACTGCTCCTGGCCCTGCTGGCGGGCACCGCCTATGTGCGCGACGAAGCCGGCAATATTGCCGAGACCGCGCGGGTCGAGGAATTGGTGACCTACCGGCTGCAACAGATCCGGCGGCGTGAGATGGCCGATCGTGTCGACGGATCCGGTCGGGCGGCATGAACGCCGGCGGTCCGAGCCGCCCCGCGCCTACGCCGCGGGACCGCGCCGGGTCGGTATTCCCCTCGCGAAGCCGAGAACTCCTGCGGGAAGATATCGACGTCCGGGACGTGGCTCCGGAAGTGCGCGCGGTGGTGCACGCAGCGCACGGTGACAGTGCCGCGGCATTGCCGTCGCCCGAGCGGTTGCTGGCCGCGATCTCGGGCCATCTCGATACCGGCGGCGGCCCGGTGTTGGCCGGCTACGCTCACGAACTGGGTGGCCTGCGTGCCGCGCTCCTGGCTCACCTGATGGAACCGGCCCACCACAGCGGGTGGTCCGGCGAGCACGATCTACGGCAGCGGATCGGCATCGTGGTGGCGGATATCGACACGTGGCGGGTGCGGCACCTACCGCACCGCACGGGTGGGCGCAGCCATACTCATTCGCTCGGACAGGTCATCGACCAGGTCGCGACGCGGTACGTGGAAGCACGGTGGGCTGTTCGCCACTGCGCGGGGCGGCGTCTTCGGCGTACGGCCTGGTTCCACCTCGGCCAGGCCCGCGAAGGCTATGCCGACCTGGTTGCCGATATCCGGTCCGGTCGCGTCGAACTCCCGCTGGGGTGGCGAGGCATTCGGGCAGACCGGTTCGGCGAACCCCGGACCGGAGAGTGCTGACGTCGCGATCCCCCCGGTGGCCGCCCGCCGGGCGCGTCCGTCGGTGGTTGTGCGGGGAGGCATCGGCCGGTGTCGCGGCGAACCGCTGCCGTGGGTGTCGGACCCTGGTGCCAGACTCGGGGACGTGCGGTGGGCGGTGGCGGAGGCAGGTGACGGGGGCGCGTACCTGTGTCCGCTCGATCCGGCCGGCCGGCCCGCCGCGGCGGTGGTCCACGAGCCCTCGCTGGCCGAGGCGGTGCGCTCACGCCCCGAGGTCGAGCGGTGGGTGTGGCGGTCCACCGCCGAGATCTACCGGCCTCTGCTGGCGGCCGGAGTGCGGGTCGAGCGCTGCTACGACGTGGAGGCCGCGGAGGCGCTACTGATCGGCTACGAGGAAGGGCAAGCGGGTCAGCCCCGGTCGCTGGCGGCCGCCTGGGCTCGTCTGCACGATCTGCCCGTTCCGCCCGATGCCCCCGCGCGGGCCGCCGAGCTCCAGCCGTCGCTGTTCGAGTCGGGCCCGGTGCCGCTGCCGTCCGGCACCGACGAATTCACCGCCCTGCTGGAGGTCTACGCCGGGCAGATCGCGCGGACCGCGGCCGCCGAGTATCCCGAACGGATGCGGTTGCTGCTCGCGGCCGAATCGGCGGGCATGCTGATCGCCGCGGAGATGTCGCGGGCGGGGATCCCGTGGCGCGCCGATGTACACCGCGAGTTGCTGGACACGCTGCTCGGGGAGCGCCTTGCGGGTGGGTCCGAACCACGTCGGATGGCGGAGCTGGCCGAGGAGGTGTCGCGGGCCTTCGGGGACGGCGTGCGGGTCCGTCCGGATCTGCCGCACGACATCATCAGAGCGTTCTCCCGCGCCGGAATTCTGCTGTCCTCCACGCGAAAATGGGAACTCCAGCGCATCGATCATCCGGCGGTGGCGCCACTGCTGGCCTACAAATCGCTGTACCGGCTCTACACCGCGCACGGCTGGTCCTGGCTCGACCAATGGGTGTACGGCGGCCGATTTCGTCCCGAATACCTACCCGGCGGCACGGTGACCGGCCGCTGGACCACCAATGGCGGAGGCGCCCTGCAGATCCCGAAAGTGATCCGCCGGGCGATCCGTGCCGATCCGGGCTGGTCCCTGGTGGTCGCCGACGCCGACCAGATGGAGCCCCGGATACTCGCCGCTGTCTCACGCGATCCCGGATTGATGGAGGTGGCCGGCCGGGGCGCGGACCTGTACGCGGATCTGGCGGCCCGTGGCTTCGGCGGTGATCGCGCGCAGGCCAAACTCGCTCTGCTGGGCGCCATCTACGGCCAGACCTCCGGCGACGCCCTGACCCATCTGGCCGGTCTGCGCCGGCGATATCCGGCCGCGGTGGCCTACGTCGACGACGCGGCGCGGGCCGGCGAAGAGGGCCGCCTCGTCCGCACCTGGCTCGGGCGGACGTGCCCGCCGGTGTCGGTCGCGTCGCCGGAGCAGGAGGATCTGGCCCGGGAGAGCTCCGGTGAGTACCGCAGCACCTCCGCGGCACGTGCCCGGGGCCGCTTCACGCGTAACTTCGTGGTGCAGGGCAGCGGAGCCGACTGGGCACTCCTGGTCCTGGCGGGTCTACGTCATGCGATCCGGCGTGCCGGGCTCCGTGCCGAGCTCGTGTTCTTCCAGCACGACGAGGTGATCGTGCACTGTCCGGCGGAGGAGGCGACGCGGGTCGCCGACATGATCACCACCGCGGCCGATACCGCGGGCCGGCTGGCGTTCGGGCCGACACCTGTCCGGTTTCCCTTCACCACGGCGGTGGTGGAGTGCTACGGCGACGCGAAATAGGCCGACGTCGAGGGTGTGGGATCCTCCCGCGGCCGGTACCCAGGGGCGTCGCGGCCCCGGCTAGTCCAGGATGCGCCGGGCGACATTGGTGGTGACCAGGTCGAGTAGTTCATCGGCGCGACCGGCGAGGATGGTGCGGATCGCGTAGATGGTGAACCCCTTGGCCTGCTCTGCCGAGATCGCCGGCGGGATCGTCAATTCCTGCCGTGCCACGACGACGTCGACGAGCGCGGGCCCCTCGTGCGCGAAGGCCTCCACGATGGCCGGCTCCAGATCGCCGGGCGCTTCCACCCGGCGTCCCCAGATCCCCATCGCGCGGGCCGCGGCGCCGAAGTCGGGGTTCGAGAGATCGGTGCCGAAGTTCACCACTCCGGCCGCCTTCATCTCCAATTCCACGAAGTTCAGCGACGAATTGTTGAAGACGACCACCTTGACCGGAAGGCCGTTCTGCACCAAGGTGATCAGCTCGCCGAACAGCATGGTCAGACCGCCGTCTCCGGCGAGGGCGATGACCTGGCGTCCCTGGTGGGCCGTCTGCGCGCCGATCGCGTGCGGCAGGGCGCAGGCCATCGTGCCGTGGGTGAACGAGCCGGTCAGCCGGCGTCGGCCGTTCATGGTCAGATAGCGCGCCGCCCAGATCGTCGGCGATCCGACGTCGAAGGTGAATACCGCGTCGTCGGCGGCCAGCCGATTCACCACTCCGGCCACGTATTCCGGCCGGATGGGAGTGCGGTCCCGGTCGTTGACCGCCAGCGCGTCCAGCGATTCGCGGGTGCGCCGATAATGCCGCAGCGATCTGTCCAGATGCGTTCGGTTGGTCTTCTGCTCCAGCAGGGGCAGGAGCGCGTCGACGGTGTCCCGCACACTGCCGACCATGCCCAGGTCGACAGGGGTGCGCCGGCCGAGGTGGCTGCCGCGGATATCGACCTGGATCACCGCGGCGTCCTCGGGATAGAACTGCGGGTACGGGAAGTCGGTGCCCAGCATCAGCAGTACATCGGCTTCTTTGATCGCCTTGTATCCCGAGGCGTACCCGAGCAACCCGGTCATCCCTACGTCGAACGGATTGTCGTATTCCAGGTGTTCCTTGCCGCGGAACGCGTGCACGATCGGCGAATGCAACCGCTCGGCCAACGTCATCACCTGGGCGTGCGCACCGGCGGTACCGGCCCCACCGAGAATCGTCACCCGCGATCCGGTGTTCAGGATGTCCGCGGCCCGGCGCAGGGTGAGGTCGTCCGGCCGCACTACCGACCGGGACGGCAACACCGGCCGGCCGCTCCACCGTTCACCGGACACGCGGCTCTGGAAGACCTCGCCGGGTACCACCACGACGGCGACACCGTTCTCCTCGACCGCCGCCCGCATCGCCATCTCCAGGACTCGTGGCGCCGACTGCGGGCTGCTGATGAGTTCGCAGTACACACTGCACTCGCGGAACAGTTCCTCGGGATGAGTTTCCTGGAAGTATCCCGACCCGATCTCACCGATCGGGATGTGCGCGGCGACGGCCAGCACCGGAACCCGGGTGCGCTGTGCGTCGTAGAGTCCGTTGATCAGGTGCAGATTGCCCGGTCCGCAGCTGCCGGCGCATACGGCGAGCCGGCCCGTGAGCGCCGCCTCCGCGGTCGCCGCGAATGCTGCGGCCTCCTCGTGCCGCACATGCTCCCAGGTGACGCCGTCGGATCGCCGGATCGCGTCGGTGAACCCGTTCAGACTGTCACCGGGCAGTCCATAGACCCGGCTGACACCGCTGACCTGCAACGCAGTGATCATGTGCTGAGCGACAGTCGCCATGGCCCGACCCTACGTGCCGATTGCGGAATAGTAGCCGGACATGCGGGGCGGGTCGCGGCCGAGCGCTTTCGGAGCCGCTGCCGAAATTTCCGGCTCCTGCTCGGTCGGAGGTCGACGGGCCTCGCTCCTCGTGACGGCAACCGCCGCGCCGGCCGGCGCCGGCGCGGCGGTTCAGCGGGTGATCAGGCAGGTTGCAGCGGGCCGATATAGGTGCCCGGATGGGTGGCGCCGTCTTGGCGTTGCATGCTCACCCCGGCGGGCCACGGCGTCTGCAACTGTGTAGTGGTATCCGGCGGGGTGGCGATGAGTGTCACCGGGACCCACCCGTCCGGGCCGCCCGGCAGGTAGGTGAGCAGGCTGCTCACCGCAGCGCCCGGCTCCACGGTCAGCGGGGCGGGATCCGCGGCCTGGCGGGGCAACCGGTAGCTGGGGCCGAAGGCCGGATCCTCCGGGCCCACCAGGTCCACGTCCGGGAATCCCTGCAGCGCGCAACTCTGCGCGGAAGCGTTGGTCAGCACGACTTCGAGCCGGCCCTGACCGGGCGAGTCGGACGGACGCTCGCGGGTGCTCAGGTCGAGCGCCTGCGCGGTGCATGGAGCGGGCGCGGCGGTACCGGTCGCGGCCGGGATTGTCACCGCGGCCAGAGCCGCCGCCGCGGCCCCCGCCACGCCCGCGGCGCGCCACCTGGTCGATGTTCTGGTTCCTTCCGAGATGCGATACACCATCAAGCCATTTGACCAGACCTCCCACCCGCATGTGCGGGGGAGCGCGGGCGCCCACGGGGCGAGCCCGGGTGCGCCCTGGAGCACGGTTAGGGCAGAACCTGCGGGATGATGTCGGGGCGGAAATAGCCCACCAGGGCGCCGATCACGGAGCCGAGGAGTGAGCCGGCGCCGGATCCGGTGGCCGACCCCACGGCGGAGCCGACCGAGCCCCCCGCGGAGGAGCCGTTCAAGACGGGGTCGGGAATCAGCGCGTGTGGGTTGGTGGCGATGTCCTCACTCTTCTGCAGCGGAATGCCGGCCACGGCCGTGGCGTGATCCGTTGCGACCTCGGCCGCGGACGGCCCCGCGAGCGCAATTGTCGCGGCCATGGGCAGTGCCCCGAACACTGCCATGCTCGTTGCCTTGACCAGGCTGTTTCCCGTCATTTCAGTTCACCTCTCCGACCCTCGGAGCAGTCGAGGGCGTTTCACATGGGCCGGCGGCACTCCGGCCGCCTGAATCATAGGCAGCTCCGTGTGGGGTGCGATCGAAGAATGTTATCAATAACAATGCGCTGCAGTGGGATTGGTGATCGGCACGATCCGGGGGCTGCGTTGAGGCAGGCCGACCAGGATCATCGGGTGGGTCGTCGTCCGGTCCCCTTCCCGCGCGATATCAACGCTCTGCCCGTGAGGCTCGCCGGGCGGGGATATCGCATCGCGTGGCATCGGACGACCGATTCATGCCCACGATTGGCCGTATCGGTCGGAGGCGGCGGCTGTCGATGGCGATGGACGCTCGACAGGTCACTGTGGATCCCGATGGATTCGCTGCCGCGATGGAAGCACTCGTCATGGATGATCCGCACCCGAACGGTTCCGTCGCCGACAGCCCCTCGCAGTGGCTACGCCGCGCGCTCTATCCCTACGAATGGGCGAAGCAAGCCGGCCGGGAGGCCGATGCGCGATCGCATGCCCGGGAGGTCGGGCCCGGAAGGGCGCGCCGCCGTGCTGCGCCATGAAGCTCGTCAGTGCGAACAGCGGGCCGTGCGATGAAAGAGTGAGCGTCAGCCCTGGTCGGCTGCCGCTTTGGTGGCCACACCCATGACGAGGGGGCGGACGATCGGGGGCATGCGCCGCCACGACGTTTCCTGCACATCGTGCAGTTCCAGCCCGCGAGCCCGGATCAGCTCGAGAGTCGCACGATTGCAGTGGCAGCCCTCGGCGAACCGGCGCCACGGGCCGGCGAGGCGGTCCTGCCAGCGGGCGACTCGCGGCGATTCGGAACGCACGTGTTCGATGAACAACAGCCGGCCGCGGGGATGTAGTACGCGCTCGACCTCGCGTAACGCCGCGTCGGGATCCGGCACAGTGCACAACACGAGCGTCGAGACGACGGTGTCCACGGTGCCGTCCGCGAACGGCAGTCGTTCCGCCGATGCGTCGACGACGCGCGCACACTCTCGACCGCGGCCCAGCCGCCGCGCCAACCGGGTACGCATCGCGGCTTCCGGTTCGGTCAGGGTCAGCTCTTCGAGGTCGTGGGGGTAGTACTTCAGGTTGAGGCCGGTACCGCTGCCGAGTTCCACGGTCCGCCCGCGGGCGCGGCCGAGGAGACCCCGCCGACGATCGGCCATGCCCGACCTCTCGCCCAACCAGAGCAGTGGATCGTACAGCGCCGCGAACACCCGTGCCCACGGGCCCGAGCCTTTCACCGCTGTCGCCGGTACGGCGCCGCTGCTCACAGGTTCGACCGTACGCCGGGGCCTGTTCTCGCGCACGGGGAATGCCCGTCAACTTCCGAAGAAACCATCGCGCCGGGGGCGGACACCGCTCCCGCCGGCAACTTTCCGAACTGTCGATACGTAGATATGCACATCTAATAATGAGTTGACTTACCGACGGTCCGCGCGCCGACTACATGGATGGGAGAGAGCGGATTCATACGTAACGGGTGTGAGGTGTGCGGCGGTGGGGCGGACTTGGGTGAGATCCGAACACTTCTCGGAGGCTGGATTATGACGACCTACAGGACTGAACCCGGAGGCGCTCCGGTGAAGCAGGGCGTGGCTGCAGTGACCTCGATCGCGGCCGCGGTGCTGTTGCTGGCGGTGGGTGTGCTGTCGATCCTGGCGGGGATCTCGGCGATCGCCGGCGACGAGCTGTTCGTGGCCGGACCGAACTATGTTTTCCAGTTCGACACCACGACCTGGGGGTGGATTCACCTCGTGCTGGGCATCCTGCTGGCGATCGCGGCCCTCGCCCTGATGTCCGGTGCGCTGTGGGCGCGCATTACGGCGGTGGTGCTGGCCGGGCTGTCGATCATCGCGAATTTCCTGTAGATCCCGTACTACCCGTGGTGGTCGATCGTGGTCATCGCGATCGATCTGGTCGTCATCTGGGCGGTATCCACTTGGCGGCCGGAACAGATGTAGGACGGACCGTCGCGGCCACCTTCCGTGCCACGCCCGAGGTCGTGCGCCGGCCGTCTCGGTTCCGCGTCGATGTGCCGATGGCTATCCGGCCCATTCGTGCGCGAGCATCGACATCACGGTGGCGTCGATCCACTCGTTCCCATAGCGCAATGATTGGCGCAGGACTCCTTCGGCGCGGAAGCCCACCTTCTCGTAGACGTGGTGGGCGCGGCGGTTGAAGGCGTAGACCTCGAGCGCGATCCGGTGCAGGCCGAGCTGCTCGAAGCCGTAGCCGACGATCAGGCGCGTGGCCTCGGTGCCCAGCCCGCGTCCCCGCCCGGCGGGGCCGAGCAGAATGCGGAAATTGCAGCTGCGGTTGGCGGGATCCCACTGGTTCAGCACCACTTCTCCCACGCACCGGCCGTCGATGTTGTCGATGACCGCGAGGTCGAGCCGGTCCCGCTGAGCGGCCCGGCTCGCGTACCAGTCGCGTAATTTCGCGACTTCGGCCGGATCCTCGGGCGCGAACTCTTCGGCCTCGTCGTGGACGCTACCCGTGAGCCGGCGGACCTCCGGGTCGCGTAACGCCGCACGGATGGCGTCGAGGTCCGCGTCAGTGAACGGCCGGAGGCGAACTTTTCGTCCGGTGAGGACCGGTTTGACAGAGAAATCCGTGAGCTGGGCCATAACCGGATTATGTGGATCGGTCCGCCGGCTCTGCTCTCGGTCCCGTCGGAACGTGGCACCGCGCCGCTCATCGCGCCGGAAATCGATGGGCGTGCCAGGAACCCCGATAATACGGCCGGGCGCAGTCGGTGGGTTCGCGCGGCGGCATCCGGGTGATGTCGTCGGCCGCGCGTATCCGATCCGTGACCGCATCGGCCGGACCGGCGTCGGTCCATTCTCCCGGCACCGACGGACCGAACGGCTCTCCTGACGGCCGGGCCGGATTCCGGTGACGTTGGACCCGCTGGCGGGGTCCTCGTCCTCTGCCGCTATTCCGGTATGGGCCGCGAGAGTGGGAAGCGGCGATCCGGTGCGGCGGAGGAGGATGTCATGAGAACGCGGAACCCGGTCGTGTACCGATGGCCCGGTGACGGTGGGGGACGGCTGGGTTGATGTACGGCACCGGGATGAGCGGTTGGGGTATCGGGCTGATGGTCGTCGGCACGATCCTGTTCGGGGCGCTGGTGATCTCGGGATCTGTTCTGCTGGTGCGGTATATGGTCTCGTCCGCGCCACCGCCACCCAGGGTGTGGGCGAATCCGCGACAGGTGCTCGCCGAACGGTATGCCCGGGGCGAGGTCACCAACGACGAGTACGTGCGGCGTATGAAACTGCTCGATTCACACCCCGATGTCTGAACAGCGGGAGTCGACGCGTTCGGAGCCGACCCGCCCGGGAAAGGCGGCGTCGATGGTGTCGGAGCATTCGATGCTCGGCGGGTGGGCCCGTGAGGTCCGGCGGTGGATCGAACCCGCACTGCTGGTGTCGGTGGTTGCGGCGCTGGCCGGTGGACTGATCGCGTGGGCGGGCGGTTCGCCGGGTGTTGCCGACGGCTGCTGGATCGCGGCGACAGTGGTGGCGTTGGTGCCCGCCGTGTGGTGGATGGTGGCCACCATCGCGAAAGGACGTGCGGGGGTCGATGTGATCGCGGTACTGTCCCTGGTCGGCACGCTGGTGGTAGGGGAGTATCTGGCCGGCGCGTTGATCGCTGTCATGCTGGCGACCGGTCGCACGCTGGACGCCGCCGCGCAGCGCCGGGCCGCGCACGATCTGCGAGCGCTGCTCGAGCATGTCCCCCGGTCCGCGCGGCGTCGCAGCGGCGGTCAAGTGACCACGGTCGCGCTCGACGACATAGCCGTCGGCGACATCGTGGTGGTCGCGGCCGGCGAGGTGGTCCCGGTCGACGGGCGGATCGTCGGGCCGCCCGCGGTCTTGGACGAGTCGGCCCTGACCGGTGAGCCGCTGCAGGTCGAACGCGATATCGGGGAGCCGGTGCGCTCCGGGGTCGTCGATGCCGGTGCGACCTTCGAGATCCGCGCCACCGCGACCGCGCAGGCCAGCACCTATGCCGGCATCGTGCGACTGGCACAGCAGGCCGGTGCCGAGAACGCGCCGGTAGTGCGCCTGGCCGACCGGTACGCGACCTTATTTCTGCCACTGACCCTGCTGGTCGCGGCGGGCGCGTGGGTGTTCGGCGGCTCGCTGGTGCGTGCGGTGGCGGTGCTGGTGGTGGCGACACCATGTCCCTTGCTGTTGGCCGCGCCGGTGGCGATCGTGTCGGGTCTGTCTCGCGCCTCCCGGCAGGGGGTCATCATCCGTAGCGGCGGGGCCCTGGAAAATCTCGGCCACGCGACGACTTTGGTCATGGACAAGACCGGCACACTCACCGCCGGCCGACCGGCGGTCACCGATGTGATCGCCGCGCCCGGCGACCACCCGGCCGAGGCGCTTCGGCTGGCGGCCTCGCTCGACCAACTGTCGCCGCATGTACTGGCCGAGGCGATCGTCACCGAAGCGTTGGCTCGCGATCTGGTGCTCGCGCTGCCGTCGGAGGTGACCGAGCAACCCGGACGAGGAGTGCGGGGTGTCGTCGACGGGCACAGCGTCGAGGTCGGGAAGCTACCGGATACAGCGATCGGCGGACACTGGGCGCGGGCGGCGCTGAACAGGGCGGCCCTGGACTCGGCGGCTATCGCGTGGCTCGTCGTCGACGACCGGCTGACCGCCGCGATTCTGCTGCGTGACCCGCTCCGCCGCCACGCCCCGCGTACGGTGCGTCGCCTACGCCGAGCCGGGCTGGACCGGCTGGTCATGCTCACCGGTGACCGGCCCGAACCGGCCCGCGAGGTCGCCACCGTCCTGGGCTTGGACGAGGTGTACGCCGGGCAGAGCCCCGCAGACAAAGTGCACGCGGTGCGGCGGGAACGCGAGGCCGCGGTCACGGTGATGGTGGGCGACGGAGTCAACGACGCACCGGCGCTCGCCGCGGCGACGGTCGGAGTGGCCATGGGCGCGCGCGGCTCGACGGCCTCGTCCGAAGCCGCCGACATCGTGCTGGCCACCGATCGCCTGGACCGTCTCGCCGATGCAATGGACACCGCGCGCTGGTCGCGCCATATCGCGATCCAGAGCGCAGTGGCCGGGATGAGCTTGTCGCTGATAGCGATGATCATCGCGGCGCTGGGCCTGCTGCCGCCGGCGGCCGGCGCACTGCTGCAAGAGGCCATAGACGTCGCGGTCATCCTCAACGCCTTGCGCGCGCTCCGGGGTAGTCCCGCTGCCCGCGTACAGCTGCCTGCCGAAACCGGGCGGCTGCTGTACCGCTTCGCGGGCGAACACGACGAACTGCGCGACACTCTCGGCCTGCTCCGTACCGCCGCCGACCGGCTTGCCCGACGCCCCGACCGGACGGCGCTGTCCGCAGTGGAAGACGCGCACCGGTTCCTCGTCGATCGCCTGTTACCGCACGAAACAGCCGAGGAAACCCAACTGTATCCGGCGTTGGCCGGCCCGCTCGGGAGCAGCGAAGCCACCGCCACCATGAGCCGGACCCATGCCGAGATCCAGCGATTGGCGACCCGTATCGGCACCCATCTCCGACTGGCACGTGCCACCGGCGATATCCCCCCCGACCAGGTCGACGATCTGCTCGCCTGTCTCTACGGCCTGCACACCCTGCTGCGATTGCACTTCGTGCAGGAAGAAGAGAATTACTTCACGCTCGCCGACGACTCCGCGCCCCCACCCACCGCCACACCTTCGCTACAGCAATGATCACCGTGAACCCGCTCGTACAGAGGGCGGAATCGGCCGTGTCCTCGACAGAGATCGGGACCGGACCGGGTGTCGGAGAAGCGCTGCACATGGCGACCGACTACACCCCGGACGAAGGGCGACGGCTGCGGGGCAAGCCCGTCTCCGTGCTCGTACACGGCACGGTCGTCGTGCGCGACGGAGAACTGCTCGACCCCACACCCCGGGGACGCCGCGCCGTGTCGAGGCGGCGCCGCTGGACTTCGGAACCACCCCGCAGCTCGTCGACGCGGGCTGAGCATCCCGCGGATCCGACGGTGCCGCGCACGCCCGGCACCGTCGACACGGGTCGGTCGATCCGGGCATTGAGCCCATGTACCCGGTGACATTCTTCTCTGATCCGCGAGGTGCGTGGGCGGGAACATCGAGGGAGGGGGCCGGCCCGAAAGGGTGGTGCGGATGTCGGAGCAGGTAGCGGCGCAGTGGTTGCGATATCAGATGACTCTACGGCTTCTCTGGGCCCTGCGGCCGAGTAATCCGAATGCGCTGCTGCGCCCGGTCGACCGGATCGGATCCGTCGTGTCGATGGTGGCCGCGGTGCTCGCACCGGTCGTGGTTCCGGTCGCCGGGACCGTTGGCACGGTGGTCTATGCGAACGGTGCGACAGCGGTGGCCGGAATCTGTGCGGGCCTCGGGATCGTCGTCGTGGGCCGGCTGAGCGCATGGTGTCTGGTGTTCGGCGGTACGCGTCTGGCCGACCGCCGACGGGATCGCTATTGGGACCGGCACTGGCGTTCATTCGTCCGCGCGGCGCCGAACAGCCGGCACGGAGACACACAGGAAGGCAGCCCATGACCGCTTCGGTTCCCGGCTCCGGAGAACACGCGCCGGTGGTCGCGGCGGTGGACGGTTCGCCCGGTTCGAATCGGGCGGTGGCCTGGGCCGCCGTCGAAGCGAGTATCCACGGGTGCGGTCTGCACCTGCTCAACTCGTGGATATTGCCGGTCGGGTTCGGTGCCGAAGCCACCATGACCGAGCACGACCTGCGGGCGTCGCACGACGAGGCCGGCCGGCTGCTGTCCGGTGCCGAGCATGTCGCCCGGACCGCGGCGCCGGATCCCGGCCTGGTGATCACCACCGAGGCGATCGACCGGCTCGTCGTGCCCGCGCTTGTCGAGCGGTCGGATTCGGCGCGGATGCTGGTCGTCGGGAGCCGGGGACTCGGAGCTTTCCAGCGTGGGCTGATCGGCTCGGTGAGCACCGCGGTGACCCAGCACGCTCGATGCCCGGTCGCGGTGATCCACGGGGACGCGCCCCTGGACGTGGCTGCGGCGACCCGGCCGGTGCTGGTGGGAGTCGATGGCAGCGGTAACAGCGTCCCGGCCGTCGAATTCGCCTTCGACGAGGCGGCGCGCCGGCGAGTCGGATTGATCGCCGTGCACGCCTGGAGCGATACCAGTGGGTACGAGATCCCGCTCCGGCATTGGGACGGCGCACGCGATTCGGCCGACGCGCTGCTCGCCGAGAGCCTCGCCGGGTACGCGGAGAATTACCCGGATGTCCCGGTCGAGCGCCGCGTCACGGCAGACCGCCCGGTGCGTTCGCTGCTCGACGCGTCGGCGGATGCCCAGCTGGTCGTGGTCGGTAGCCACGGCCGGGGCGGTTTTACGAGCATGCTGCTGGGATCCACCAGCAACGCGCTGCTGCACGCCGTGGACACTCCGATCGTCATAGTTCGTGCGCGCGACCGGCGCTGACGCGGTACTCGCCGCGCCACGGTCCGCTCGCCGTGGTCCCCCGCGACGGATGTGACGCGGGCGTGCCCGGCGGAGTGCTCTGGGAATCACTACTCGGATCGATGGCCGAGTACCACCGGCGTCCTCCGCCGCAGAGGTCGCGCGAAGGTCCGTAGGTCGGTGGGGTCAGGCGCGGAGGCGGGCGACGATCACCGGCGTAGCGGCGCCGTGCAGAACGGCTCGGACGACCGAGCCGAGTGCCGTTCCGGCGAATCCTCCGTTCCCGTGGGCGCCCACCACCAGCAGCCGGCCCCTGTCCGCTTCCTCCAGCAACCGTCGTGCGGGGAGGTCTTCGTCGACGATTCGTACGACCTCGATATCCGGATACTGTTCGCAGTAGCCTGCCAGGCATTCCGACTGCACAGTCCGTGCCCGTGCCGCGATCTCGTCGCGGGAGACGTACTGGAAGAGTGCCGACCACACGGTGACGGCGACGATGCTCGTCCGGCGGCGGGCGGCTTCGTCGAAGGCCGCCGCGATCGCTCGGGCACAATCCGGGGAGCCGTCGACCCCCACCACGACGGGGCCGGGTGGGCGCCCCCGGTCGAATTCGATCGATCGGGGGACCACTGCTACCGGGCAGTGTGCGTGGTGGGCGAGGAAATCGCTCACCGAGCCGAGCAGAGTCCGTCCGGTGGCGGCGCAGCCGGTGGTGCCCACGACGATCATGCGGGCGCCTTCGGAGTGATCGACCAGGACGAGCGCCGGTGGCGGACCGGCGATCGTGGTCTCGACGGCGAGATCGTCCGGTCGCTCGACGGTCGCCCGGATGGTTTTCTCGGCGGTGCGCAGAATGGCTTCACCTTTCGCGCGCATCGCCGTTCTGTCGAAGACGACGCTGACGGCGGGGCCGGTGGCCACGGGCGCGCCGATAGCATAGACGACCCGCATCGGTGACCGCCGTAGTTCCGCTTCCTGAGCTGCCCAGTAGAGAGCCCCGAACGACGCGGCCGATCCGTCTATTCCGACGACAACGGCGGGTTCGCTGTGTGTGGGCATTTCGTCGAGCCTCCGCTCTGGCGGTGTGGACCGGTAGGCCGATACCGGTTCCGGCGAACACCGCGTATTCGTTGCCCCGGCGTCGTCAGGGCGGACGCTATCCGACCCGGCGGCCGGCGTCTGCTGCCGTTCGTCACCAGTTGCCGTGGACGGAATACTTTCGGTGCCCGGTAACCGCGACTCACAACCGGTGGCGATGCTTCAGTGCGCGATACGAGAAGAAACCGAGCGCCGCCGGCAACCAGAAGGTCGCCGGCCGGAAAGCGAGAACCCCGGCCACCGCGGGGCCGTCGGCACACGCCGACCACGGCCAGACCCGCGACCAGGTAAGCCTCGACCACACCCAGCCCGGCCGGTGTCGGGCCGGCGGCACCGAGCGGCGAGCCGGCCAGGTGTGCGGCGGCCAGCCGGCCCGGGGACACGTACTGCCCGAAGGCATGCGGCGCGAAACCGAGTGCGCGGGGGGCCGCTGTGGAAACAGCCGGGTGCCTCGGAAGCGGGTCGCCGAACTGGCCCGTGATCGGCTCGTGGCGCGGTGGGCGTCCGCACCGGCGCGCCGAGGCGACCCCGACGCGTACGGCGGTGCCGATCGGTGACCTTCTTCTCTCGCCGGAGCTGTCCGACCAGTCCAGACTCGTAAGCGGGCGAGGTGTCCGGACCGATCGGAGGTGGTGATGATGCCGGGTGAGACGGCCATGATCGACCGTGCGGGCCTGGATCGGCTGGTAGCGGTGTTGCGTGCGCGCGGATATCGGGTGATAGGACCGCGGGTCCGTGACGGGGCAGTGGTGCTCGACGAACTCGAATCGGGATCCGAGCTACCCGATGGATGGGGAGTGGAGACCGCCCCGGGGTACTACCGGCTCCGCCGGCGATCCGACCATGCCGTATTCGCCCATTCCGCCGGACCGGGCTCCTGGAAACAGTTCCTGCATCCGCCTCGCCGCAAAATTTCGGCCATGGGCCCTGATCTCGAACCGGGACCGGAACCGGCGGAGGGGGTACCCGCCCGCTCCGCTTTTCTCGGGGTCCGTGGTTGCGATCTGGCCGCCATAGCCATACTGCGCCGGGTGCTGGGCGGTGGCGCGCATCCGGATGCCGGGTTCACCGCGCGCACCGGCGATCTGTTCGTGGTCGCCGCCAACTGCACGGAACCGGGTGGTGTGTGCTTCTGCGCGTCCATGGGCACCGGGCCGGGGGTGACGGCCGGATACGACCTCGCACTCACAGAACAGACCGAGCCCGAGCACCGATTCGTGGTCGACGTGGGCTCCGAGGCCGGCGCGGAAGTGCTCACCGAACTCGGGTCCGCGCGCGAAGCGGGGGAAGCGGAGGTCGCGCAGGCCCGCGAGGCGGTCTCGGCGGCGGCCGGGAAGATGGGCCGGACGATGCCGGATGTCGATCTGCCACGCCTGGTGCGCGACTCCCGGGAGTCCCCGCACTGGCAGGATGTGGCGTCACGCTGCCTCACCTGCGGAAACTGCACGATGGTCTGCCCCACCTGCTTCTGCACGACCACCGAGGACATCACCGACCTCACCGGCGACCACGCCGAGCGCTGGGAGCGGTGGGCCTCGTGCTTCGAACTGGACTTCTCCTATGTGCACGGCGGCGATGTGCGGCAGAGCGGCGAGAGCCGCTATCGGCAATGGCTGAGCCATAAACTCGGCACCTGGTACGACCAGTTCGGCAGCTCCGGCTGTGTGGGCTGTGGACGGTGCATCGACTGGTGCCCGGCCGGTATCGACCTGACGGCGGAGGTGGCGAGCCTCGCCGCGGCGGGCGAGGAGACCGCGGATGCCGGTCCTTGACGATCTGTCGGTGTTTCCGATTCTGGCGGCCCTCGACGGCGAGGAGCTGCGGACACTGGCGCGGGCGGGACACGAGGTCGCGTTTCCGGCCGGTCACCGGGTGATCCAGGAAGGGCAGCCCGCGGACCGGTGCTGGCTGATCCGCGGGGGGCAGGTACGGCTCGACACGCGGGTGGGCGGGCACACCGAGATCGCTCTGCAAACCCTGCACCGTGGTGACCTGCTCGGCTGGTCGTGGCTGGTGCCCCCGTACCGCTGGCACTTCGGTGCGCTGGCCACCGAGCCGGTGGAGGCGGTCGAATTCGATGCCATCGCGTTGAATCGGCTCTCCGCTGACGATCCGCGGTTCGGCCGGGCGCTGCTGCTCGCGTTGACGGAAGTGTTGGTCGTCCGGTTACACGCCACGCGGGCCCGCCTGATCGACCTGTACCGCAACCCGGCCGACAAGCCCTGGCACCCCAGCTGTGGTGGATCGTGACCGGCGCGATGGTGCCGTCCGACCTGTCCACCACGAACGACGTGGTGCTTCCGTATCGGGTCGTACGGCGTACCCTCCGGACCCGGGACACGGTCACACTGCTGCTTCGGCCGGTACACCGTCGGACCGGACCTTTTCGGGCCGGGCAGTTCATGATGCTCTACAGCTTCGGAGTGGGGGAGGTCGCGATCTCCCTCAGCGGTGACCCCACCGCCGAGGACGGGCGGCTCGAGCACACAATCCGGACTGTGGGTGCGGTGAGTCGCGCACTGAGCGATACCTTTGTGGGCGGCTTGATCGGGGTACGCGGGCCGTTCGGTACCGGATGGGATGTCGAAGCGGCCTCCGGTGGCGATATCGTGATCGTTGGCGGCGGTCTCGGGCTGGCGCCGCTGCGACCGCTCGTTCTCGCAGTGCTGGCCGCCCGTGCCGACTACCGGCGGGTCACGGTGATCACCGGCGCGCGGTCACCCGCGGAGGTGCTGTTCGGGCAGGAACAGGATCGGTGGGCGCGCACCGGTTCCGTCGAAGTGCTGCGGACCGTGGACCATCCCTGCCCGGGCTGGACGGGCCGGATCGGTTTCGTCACCGAGCCGCTGGCGCAGCTGGATATCGACCCGGCCCGGACCACAGGTTTTCTGTGCGGACCCGAGCCGATGATGCGATTCTGCGCCCAGACGCTGCTCGGCAAGAAGGTGCCGGGCAACCGTATCCGGGTATCGCTGGAGCGGAATATGAAATGCGGTGTCGCCCGGTGCGGGCACTGTCAGCTCGGCCCCCTGCTGCTGTGCCGGGACGGCCCGATCGTCGATTATGCGGTGGCCGAGCCGCTGCTGGCGGTGCGGGAACTATGAGCGCGCCACCGACTCTCGCGGTCTGGAAGTTCACCTCCTGCGACGGATGCCAGCTCACCCTGCTCGACTGTGAGGACGACTTGCTCGCGCTCGCGGGCCGGATCCGCATCCTGCATTTCACGGAGGCCTCGAGCGCGGTGGAGCCGGGTCCCTACGATGTCTCCCTGGTCGAAGGCTCGGTGAGCACCCCCGAGGAACTCCGCCGGGTCACCGAGATCCGCGATCAGTCACGCATTCTGGTGGCGATCGGAGCCTGTGCCACGCACGGGGGTATCCAGGCGCTGCGTAATTTCGCCGAGATCGAGGAATTCACCTCGGTCGTCTATGCGCGGCCCGAATACATCGCGACCCTGTCCACATCCACCCCGATCTCCGAGCATGTCCCGGTCGATTTCGAGCTGCGCGGCTGTCCGATCGATCGCCGGCAGCTGCTCGACACACTGTGCGCGTTCCTGGCCGGGCGGGAACCCGATATCCCGAACACCAGCGTCTGCACCGAATGCAAACGCCGCGGCACCACCTGTGTGACCGTCGCCGAGGGGATTCCGTGCCTGGGGCCGGTCACCCAGGCGGGGTGTGGGGCGCTGTGCCCGGCCTACCACCGGGGCTGTTTCGGCTGCTTCGGCCCGATGGCCCGGCCCAATATCCACGCGCTGCTACCGATTCTCCGGATCAACGGGATGTCGGTCGACGAGGTCGACCGTGCCTTCCGGACCTACGCGTGTGGCGCACCCGAATTCGCGGAGCACCCTCGTGACGACCCGGCGTAGAACACTGACCGTCGATTCGCTGGCGCGGGTGGAAGGCGAGGGGGCGCTGCACATCGTCGTGCACGACGGTGCCGTCGAGGCCGCCGAACTCCGGATCTACGAGCCGCCGCGGTTCTTCGAGGCATTGCTGCGCGGCCGGGCCTACACCGAGCCGCCCGATATCACCTCCCGCATCTGCGGAATCTGCCCGGTGGCCTACCAGGTGAGCGCCTGCAATGCCCTGGAACAGCTCTGCGAGGTGGAACTGGATCCACCGTTGCGCGAGCTGCGCCGATTGCTCTATTGCGGAGAGTGGATCGCCAGCCACTGTCTGCACATCTTCCTGCTGCACATCCCCGATTTCCTCGGCTTTCCCGACGCGGTGGCGCTGGCCCGAGTGGAGCGTGAGCTGGTCGAGCAGGGGCTGGCGATGAAGAAAGCGGGCAATATGCTGCTCGAGCTCATCGGCGGCCGCGCGATCCATCCCGTGAACGTCCGGCTCGGCGGCTTCTATTCGGCGCCCGAGCCACGGGAATTCATCCCCGTGGCCGAACAGTTGCGCCGGGGTTTGGCCAGTGCGGTCAGTATTGCCCGGCGGGTGGCCGATTTCGATTTCCCCGAGGCCGAACTGGACTGTGACTTCGTGTCGGCGACAGACGCGGCGCACTACGCCATCGAAACCGGCGAGGTCCGGACCAGCGGCGGTCTGCGCTTTCCCGCCGACGGTTTCGCGGCTCACTTGGTCGAACGTCAAGTGCGGCACTCCACGGCGCTGTACGCCACATTCGACGGCCGCCGCTATCTCACCGGTCCGCTGGCCCGGTACGCGCTGAACTCCGATCGGCTGTCGCCGATCGCTCGCCGGCTCGCGGCGGAGGTCGGGCTCGGCAGCGTCTGCCGGAATCCGTTCCGCAGCATTCTGGTCCGGCTGGTGGAGGTCGCCTACGCGATGGAGGAGGCGCTGGCGCTCATCGCCGGTTACCGGCGCCCGCCTCGCCCGGCGGTTCCCGTGCGACCGCGCGCGGGGACCGGCTACGGCGTGAGCGAGGCGCCCCGGGGACTGCTGTACCACCGGTACGACATCGGTGCCGACGCCCTCGTACGGTCCGCCACCATTGTGCCGCCGACCTCGCAGAACCAGGCGGTGATGGAGGAGAACCTATGCCGGATGGTGGGGGCCCACCTCGACCTGCCGGACCCGGCGCTGACCGAACTCTGTGAGCGAACGATCCGCAATTACGATCCGTGCATCTCCTGTTCGGCGCATTTCCTGACCCTCCACGTGACCGGCCGATGAACGCCACGCGCGCCGTGGTCATCGGTATCGGAACCGGCTGTCGCCGGGACGACGGAGTCGGCCCGGAGGTCGCGTCGCGGATCGCCGTCCTGCGGATTCCGGGCGTGCGGGTGGCGATATCGGACGGAGAATGCACCGGCCTGCTGGATCTGTGGACGGGGATGGGCCTGGCGGTCGTGGTGGATGCGGTGGTCGATACTCCATCACGGCCGGGGCGGGTCCGGCGGGTGGACCGGCAATGCCTGCGCGGGCCGTCAGCTGTGACGAGTTCGCATTCGCTCGGCGTGACCGAGGCCGTGCGACTGGGCGGGGCACTCGGCCGGCTGCCGGATCGCCTGGTGATCTTCGCCGTCGACGTCGAACGACACGATCTCGGAATCGGCCTGTCCGCGCCGGTGGCGGCCGCGGTACCGCGGCTGACCGCGATGATATGCGCCGAACTCGAGCGGTCCGTGCGCGGCCGGCGGCGTGCGGCCCGTCCCTAACCGAGTTTCGGTGGTCCGTCGTAAGGGCGTTGCAGGGCGGCGAATTCGGGGGCGGCCGCGACGGTGACCAATGCGTCCAGTAGTTGGGTGGCCCGGTGCGGGGCCGGTGGGGCGGTGAGCACCGGACCGGCGAATCCGTGACCGTCGACAGTGATGATCGGACTGCCCCCGGGCCCACCGAGCGCCGTTTGGCTCGCGCGGTGCGCCGCGGCGACATCGGCGTCGTACGCGGGGTCGTCGAGGGCGCCGACGAGAGCGCGGTCCATGCCCGCCTCGGCGAGGGCGCCGGTGACGGCCGTCTCGTCGTCGAGGCCCGGGTCGCGCGGGTGCAGCCGGGTGCCCAGGGCGAGGTAGAGCGGCGTGAACGACCTGCGGCCGCCGGACTGCACAGCCGCGGCGAAGACCCGCCCGATCCGTCGTGACCGGGTGAGCATCGCGCGTTGACCGGCGTCGTCCGGGGAGCTCTCCTGGTTGAGCACCGCCAGGCTGAGCTGTTCGAGGGTGACGGTGTGCCGGTCTCCGGCGCTGGTCAGCAGCCATCGTGCGGTGACCCATGCAAAGGGGCACACCGGGTCCACGTACAGAGCGATTTCGGCCATTGGTTGCTCACTTCCGGTCGTAGTTCTCGACGGCAGTACGCCGAGGCGGGGATCGCAAGCCCGCCCACCTCCTTCGGAATATACCCCCTGGGGTATTATCCCTGGGCCGGGATGTTCTCCTGGCCGGCGACCTCGGCGATCATGGTGCCGGCGTTCGGCTCGCTGGTCGCGGCAGCGCTCCCGCTGCTGCCGACCCTCGCCGGCCTGGTGGCGTCGGCGGATGGGCTCGTGCTGTTGAACCAGGCATGCTGTCGACCGCCGCGGTCATGGTCGCTGTTCTTCACGTTCGCGCTGGCCCGACCGCTGCCGCCGAAGGAGATGGGCCCCATCCTGGGCGTCGCGGTACTGCTCGACGCCCTGGTGGTCCGGCTGGTCCTGTTGCCGGTCGCCTTGCGCCTGACCGGGCATCTCGCCTGGTGGTCGCCGGCCGGATCCTCCGGGCCGTCGGTTTCTCCCATGGGTGAGATCGAGCATCCTTGGATACCCCAGGGGGTATGATGGACGAAGGAAGAACAGGAAGGCGTGACATGGTCGGCGACGAGACCGCGATAAACGAAGTACTGAACCGATTGCGGCGGGCCCACGGCCAGCTGTCCGGGGTCATCACGATGATCGAGCAGGGCCGCGACTGCAAGGATGTGGTGACCCAGCTCGCGGCTGTCTCCCGTGCGCTCGATCGCGCCGGGTTCAAGATCGTCGCCACCGGGCTGCGTGAATGTCTCACCGAGTCGGGGGAGAACGCGAACCCCATGACGGTCGACGAACTGGAGAAGTTGTTCCTCGCCCTGGCCTGACCATCGAGAGCCCTCGAAAGGAGTTCGACACATGGAAATCGGTCTGTCCACTACTTTGCACACCAGCTTCGAAGAAGCCGTTGCGCGCACCCGTGCCGCCCTCGCCGAGCAAGGTTTCGGAGTGCTCACCGAAATCGATATGCGGGCCACGCTCGAGGCCAAACTGGGCGAGAAAATGGAGGATTATCTGATCCTCGGCGCGTGCAATCCGCCGCTGGCCCACCGGGCCGTCGGCGTCGACCGCCGAATCGGATTGTTGCTGCCCTGCAATGTGGTGGTGCGCCGCGATCGCGATTCCGATACCGCCGTTCTCGTCGAGGCGATGAATCCGGACGTGATGGTCCAGGTGACCGAGGAAAAGGCGCTGGAACCGGTGGCCGAGGAAGCCACCGCGAAACTGCGGGCGGCCCTCGAGTCGCTGAACGGCGGCGCGTAACTGATCGATATCGGCGCGGATCACCGGTCGGCGGCGGTGTCCACGATATGGACTTCGCCGACGCCGGAGACCGTGCGCGCCATCGCGGCCACGACCCGCTGCTCGGACTCGTCGGCGAAGATCCCCTGGATCGTCACCACACCACTGCCGACATCGATATCCCATTGGCGATGGCTGCCGGCGTAGTCGTCGAGCAGGGCCCGCACCTTGGCCTCGATCGCGGCTTCGTCGCAGATGAGTGCCCGCAACAGGTCACGGCGGGAGATCATGCCCACGAGTACACCGGCCTCGACCACCGGCAGCGACCGCACGTGATGTTCCAGGACGGACGCGGCCACGGCGGCCGCATCCGTCGTGGGCCCGACCACCTCGACCGGTACGGTCATGGCGGTTTCCACGGCAGAGGTGCTCGGGTCGGCTCTCATGGCGTCGGATTCGGACAGAATTCCCACCACATGGTCTTCATCGTCCACCACCGGCAGCGCGGCGAAACCGTGACCGGTCAGCAGAGCGACCGCCTCGGGGAGGGGAGTCTCCGGATGGACGGCGACCACCGGGCGGCTCAGAATATCGCGTGCGCGCATATGACGACCTCACTGCTTTCCGGTACGAACAGCAACCGCGACCGCGGTGTAGCGGCGAATGGGAGCCGCCGCGGATCGCCTTTCCAGTTCAGACTCGCTGCCGGTGCGCGGGAGCACCAGTGCACGAATACCTCTATCGGGGGACCGAAGTCCCGGACTCGTAATCATCACGTGGGAGTCGCCGATCCGGCTTTGTAGGTCGGGGTGGTCGTCGGCGGCGCCATCGCAGCGCTTCGTCGGCGGCCCAGACCACCACGGGGAAGGGAAGTATCAGCGCGACCATCCACGGAGCGAGCCCGGTGGTGCCGAAGATCTGCTGCAGCGGTGGCGCGTAGACGAGTGCGGCGCCGAAAACGATTTCGAACGCGCAACCGGCCAGCAGCAGCCTATTGCTCATGAGACCGACCGAGAACAGTGACGCCCACTCGGTACGAGACGCGAACGCGGTGCCCAGCTGACAGGCGACGATACCGGCGAAAGTCACGGTAGTGGCCTGGACATAGGCATGGTGCAGTGGCGTGCCCGGTCCCACGGGGGCGCCGGGGCGCCAGCTGGCGGTACACAGGACGACGAAGAAACCGGTGGTCACCAGAAGGGCCGAGACCACACCGAGCAGGCCCCACGCCCGCACCAGCAGCCACCCGGTGATCACACCCTCGCGTCGCGGGCGTGGCGGGCGGTCCATCAGACCCGGTTCGGCCGGTTCCCGGCCGAGCGCGAGGGCCGGCAGTGTTTCGGTGCCGAGATCGATCGCGAGTATCTGCAAAACCGTCAGCGGTAGCGGGATAAGACCACCGGACAGCGCGAACAGCAGGAAGGGTAGGACCTCGGGCACCGCGTGCGCGAAGATGTACAGCACGAATTTCCGGACATTGTCGAAGACTCGCCGCCCTTCCTCGATACCGGTGACGATGGTGGCGAAATTGTCGTCGGTGAGGATCAGGGTCGCGGCTTCGCGGGCGACATCCGTACCGCCGCGTCCCATCGCGACACCGATATCCGCGCGTCGCAGGGCCGGAGCGTCGTTCACTCCGTCTCCTGTCATGGCCACCACTTCGCCGTTGTGGCGGAGCGCGTCCGCGATGCGCAGCTTCATTTCCGGGGTCGCCCGGGCGAAGACGATCTCCCCGGGTTGGGCCAGGACGGTGTCCAGTCGGTCGTCGGACATAGCGTCGACCGCGGTGCCGTCGATGACGCGATCGGACCCCAGGCCCACCCGCCGCGCGATCTCGGCGGCGGTCCGCCCGTTGTCGCCGGTGATGACGTGCACCGTGATACCGGCGGCGTGCACGGCTCGCACGGCGGCGGGGACCTCCGGTCGCGGGGGATCGAGCAGACCGACCAGACCCACGAGCGTCAGGTCCCGCTCGACGTGCCCGGGGTCGGTGGGCGAGCCGGGATCCCAGCGGCGCGTGGCCACCGCCAGCACCCGCAGCCCCCGGCCGGCCAGTTCGTCGATCTGCGCCTGGACCCGCTGCGGCGGCGTATCCGCAGGCCACCGGGTGCAGCGGGGGAGTACCTCTTCGGGGGCGCCTTTGACGTGCACCCGAAGTGTTCCCTCGACGGAGTCCACGGTCGACATCATCTTGCGTTCCGGGTCGAACGCGTTGAGCGCCGAGCGCTCGGCGTTCCGTTGCGCCGGGGACAGGAGGCGACCGCCGTCCGCCGCGTAGTGCAGGAGCGCGAGCTCCATCGGGTCACCGCCGGCGTGGTCGCCCAACTCCGCGGTAGCGCATCTGGCCACGATCTCGGCGGTCTCGCCCGGTGCGCCGGTGACTTCCGCGACCCGCATCGAGTTCATGGTGAGGGTGCCGGTCTTGTCGGTGCAGACCACCGTGGTGGACCCGAGCGTCTCTACTGCGGACAGGCGTTTCACCACAGCGCCGCGTCGTGCCATGGATCGGACGCCGGCGGCCAGCGCGAGCGTGATGGTGGGCAACAGGCCTTCCGGGACATTGGCGACCAGCAGGCCGATGGCGAACAGGAAGGCGGATCCCAGCGACAACCCGGCCAGCAGTCCGAGCGGCAGGAAGGCCGCGCCCGCGCCCACCGCGACAGCGGCGATCAGCCAGGCGACCCGGCGCACCTGGTGCTCGAGCGGGCTCTCCTCGGGCCGGACGTGCTGGGAGAGGGCCGCGATCCGGCCGAGTTCGGTATGCACACCGGTGCCGTGCACGAGGGCACGACCCGCTCCGCCCACACAGGCGGTGCCGGTGAAGACGAGTACAGGTGAATCCAGTGATCGATCGGCATGATCGGGGGCACCGGCGCGACGGTCCAGTATCTCGGATTCGCCGGTGAGCGCCGACATATCGACCTCGACACCTCCGTCGATCATCCGGGCGTCGGCAGGGATACGTTCGCCCTCTTCGAGGAGTAGGACATCGCCGCGTACCAGCTGTCCGGCCGGCACCCGGGTCCGGGTTCCGTCGCGCACCGCCCAAACCTGTGCGGGCAGGAACCGGCCCAGCGCCCGGACCGCGTGTTCGGCCTGGTTCTCCTGCCAGAAGGCGAGAACCGCGTTGAGCACGATGACCACCAGGATCGCGATACCGAGCGCGACTGCCCCGCTGCCGAGGGCGAGTGCCGCCGCCACCCACAGCAACAGGGCGAGCGGGTGACTGAACTGCCGGCCCAGCGCCACCCACCAGGGCTGTCCGCGGCGCAGCGGGAGTTCGTTGGTGCCGTACAGTTCGAGCCTGCGCGCGGCCTCCCGGGAAGTCAGCCCCCCGGGGCCTGTCCGTAGGTCTCGCATCAGGGCCGAGATGGGTTCGCGAGGGTCCACCACTGCCTCGGAGCGCACCCGCTCGGGCGGGTGTGCGGATTCGGCTACGAAGGCCACGCCGGCGGGCTCAGGTCGCGTGGGCGACGAGAACCGGGCAGTGGGCGCGCTGGACCACGATATTGCTCTTGGACCCCAGCAGCAGTCCGCGGAAACCACCGCGTCCGCGACTTCCGACGACGATCAGTTGTGCGGACTCCGACCACTGGATCAGGTGCAGGTCCGGTCCCGCCAGATAGGTCCGGCGGTTCAGCCGGACATCGGGATATTTCTCCGTCCAACCGGCCAGCCAGGTGCGGAGCTGGGCATCGGCTGCTTCCGCGATCGACGGGTCCTCGATCATGTCCGGCATTCCGGCGAACCAGTGGGCGCGCAGATCGTGCCAGGTGTGGATTGCAATCAGGGCCGCGCCGCGCGTGTCCGCCTCGGCGAAGGCGGCCGCCGCGGCGGCTTCGCTGCACCGGGAACCGTCCAGTCCGACGACGACCGGCCCGTGCCGGTGCGCGGGGCGGCCGGGCGTGGCGCAGCACGCGACGACCACGTGTCCGTGCCCGTGGGCGACCACGGACAGCAGGGTCGAACCGAGATGGGTGAGGGTCGATCCGTGGCCGGAGGCGCCGAGGACGGTGAGGTCGGCCGTAGTCGAGAGGTCGATGAGCCGCCGGGCAGCACTCTCCTCGGACAGTTCGGTCTCCACCGGCAGCGACGAGTCGATGCCGAGCGCCTGTTCGTGTGCACCCGCCAGGATTTCGGCACCGCGGCGGCGGAGGGTGTCGACCACGGGCGGTTTCACGGCGTCGTGGACTCTCCGGACGGCCCGAGCCGCGCGCGCGTTGTAGCCGTGCACGATCCGGAGCGCCCGGTGGCGTTGCGCGGCCGTCTCGCTCGCCCACCGCACCGCCTGATCGGAGGCCGCGGAACCGTCGACGCCGACTACGATCTGCCCTCGCGTGGACGTGACATCGGCCACCGGTTCCGGTTCCGGCTGTGCGTCACCTTTCCGGGTCATCGCCCGTCTCCGGGCGCACCGCCAGCGGAGGCGATCGTGATCCGGTCGTGGTGCGGCTGTAGCTCCGGCGGGACCGTGACCCCCGCGGCCAGCAGGATGCGATGGGCCTGCTGGGCGGCGGCGCGCATCCGGGCGTCGTCGGCCTCGTCCGGCTCGACCGGAGACCGTTCGAGGCCCCGGGCGAGTACACCGACGGCTTCACCCAGCGCGCGGACCGATGCGCTCAAGTCCGGGCGGGGCCCGGGGACCCGGCCCGGCTTCCGGCGCCGGGATCCGTCGGTGGACGAGGACATCGCACCCGACAGCAACCGGCACAGCGGTTCGGGCAGAACCCCGAAGACCCGGCCGAGCTGCCCTGGTGAGAACCGGCCGGCGAGCACCCCGGTCACCGCTCCCGCCGTGTAACCGACTTGGCCGCGCTCGATCCCGGCCTCGCGCGCGAACCGGGCCGCGAATTCCTCCGCGTCGTGCGGTAGCGGTACCCGGCTCGGCACCCAGCCGCTGTAGTAGGTGCCGCGCAGCAATTCGGGCAGCTGGGCGGCCAGATGCGCCGACCCGGCGACCCCGAGCTGATCACGAACTGTGTGCAACCAGGCCCGCAGAACTCGATACGCGCGGGGTTCGTCGGTCCCGAGAGAGGCCGCTACCGCGCGTATCCACTCGTGCGCTGTGCCGGCGGCCGCTGCCACGGGATCATGGAGATGAGACATCGGAGGTCCTCGCTTACGGTCGGATTACCGCGGCGTCTCCTCGATCCGCTCTCCGGTGTGCGGAAATCCGTCGCGGACGCTGTCTTCGCCAGTCTCGCGCTCCGGAACAGCCGCTGACAGAGCAGAAAGTCACCGGTAGTCGGTCCAGCGGATCAACGGCCGCGGTCGGGCTCCGGTCGCGCGGCAGCGTCCATCGCTCTCGCGCGCACCGATGACATTGCCGTGAGATGGCCGCGCGGCCACTAGCCGACGCCCGCGTCGCCGGTGGCGAAGGCGTCGGGGTGGACGGTCAGGAAATCGGTCACCGGTCTGCGCGGGGTGGGCTCCTGGTCCGCGCGGTGGGGCGCGAGCCCCACGCGGAGCACCACCTGGGGCGTGCCGTGCCCACCGATCAGTGTCGATGCGATGCGCCGGGTCGTGGGGAGTTCGGTGATGTGGGTCAGCGTGCAGGTCGCCAGGCCGGCCGCGGTGCATTCGAGCAGGATCTCCGACAGCGCCTCGCCGGTCCGCAGCCACGCGAGACCGGACTCGTCGGCGGTGGCGAGCACCCAGAGTTGTGCCCGGTCCTCCTCCTCGCCGCCGTGTACGGCGTGCGCCGGGGTCGGGAACTTGCGACCGACCGGTACCCGGGCGGCTTCCACCTCTGAGACCAGGGCCGTCGCGGGTACTCCTTCGGGAAGATTCTCGTGCCCGGCCCACCATTGGAGTTCACTGTGGTAGGGCATGTCGTAGTGCCGGAGCGCGGCCGAGTGTTCCGAGGCACGGCTCAGCCGGGCGGCCGCCTCCGCGTCCAGGACGTCCAGCTCGACCTCGTACTCGCGGGCCAGGAGCCGGGCCGCCTCGGCTCGGCCGGACAGGTCGCCCGGATCCAGGAGGGGGAGGCGGTCGGTGCGGCGGCGTTCGATGACCGCGGGGAGGGTGTGCAGCGCGGCCGGTGCGTCCGGCCACGGCGCGAAGGTGAGGACGGCCAGTAGGCGGGGGTCGCCGGGGTCGGGCATGCGTTCGACGCGGGTCCGCCATCCGGTCGCCGCGAAGGCGACGCGGACGTGGTGCAACATCGCGCCGCAGCTGATCACGAGTTGGCGGCCACTGGGGTCGGCCGAGGTGAGCAGCCGCTCGTCGTCGCGGTAGAGGCGCAACCGGCCGTCGCGGTACACCCACCGCCAGGGCTGCGTATTGTGCACCGACGGCGCGCGTTCCGCTACGCGCATGGCCGCGAACAGAGTCGCGCGGTCGGGTGCGTAGGTGGCGCCGGGGACGTCGTTGTCGGTCATATCGCCAGTGTGGAGGCGTATCCGGGTGCCGGGCAGGGCCGGTCGACCGTACGTGGGACACAGAAGCCAGGGTCCGCGGGCCCTCCGGTCTCACGACATCGGACCCTGTCGGGTGTGGCCCCCGCCCTCGGTACCGATCCCCGGACCGGTGGCCGACGGCGTGACTCGGCGCGGGATCCCCGAGCCGGTGGCCGATGGCGTGATGGGCGTGGGCGCCGACGATATCGGGACCCGGCCTGTGTTCTGTGGTGGCCTTCGGGACGGGTGTGCGTGGACGAGAGGCCGACGGGTCGCCGGCGCGCCCTCGTCCCGGCCAAGTAGCCGTGGGATGTATGCGGTGCGCCCACCGGGTCAGGGCAGCGGCGCGCTCCAGCACAGCACGGTGCCGCCGGTCGGTGTGCGGCCCACCGTGCAATGTCCGCCGGCCCGCTCCGCGCGGACCCGCAGGTTGGCCAGCCCGCTACGCCGCCGGATTTCCGGCGACAGTCCGATGCCGTCGTCCGTCACCTCGAGAGTCACCTCGTCGCCCACGCGCAGCTCGACCGACAGGGTGGTGGCGCGGGCGTGCCGCACCACATTGCTGACCGCCTCGCGCAGGACGGCCTCGACATCGTCGGACAGGGGCGGAGCGAGGACGGTGACGGGCCCGCTGAGCCGAATCGTGGTGCGCAGGTCGGTCTCGGCGGTCAGCTCGGTGACGACACCGTGCAGGTGCCGGCGGTAGCCGGCCGATTCGGTGGTTGTGGTGCTGTGCAGATCGAAGATCGAGTGCCGGATCTCCTGCATGATCGATTGCAGGTCATCGATGGTTTCGCCCAGTCGTGCCCGCACTTCGTCGCTGCGGGCGCGCTGGAGGGTGCCCTGGAGGCCGAGGCCCAGGGCGAAAAGGCGCTGGATGACGTGGTCGTGCAGGTCGCGGGCGATCCGGTCGCGGTCGGCGACCACATCGAGTTCCCGCATCCGGCGCTGTGTCTCCGCCAGCCGCAGGGCCAGGGCGGCCTGGTTGGCGATCACCGTCAGCATGGCCCGGACGGCGGGATCGAAGGCATTGCCATCGGGTGGTTGGACGGTGGCGAGAACACCGATGATGGTGTCCTCGGCGCGCAGCGGGAGTACGAGGGCCGGGCCGAAATCCCCGGAAATACCCGGTGACACGTCGGTGGCCAGCTGATCGACAGCCATCGCCTGCCCGTGCCGGAAGGCCTTACCCGATTCCGAACCGTGCAGTGGCAGCCGTCGTCCGTGCAGATCGTGGGTCTGCGCACCGGATACCGCGGCGATGGTCAGTTCGCGTACCTCGTGACCGGGGAGGTCGGGATCATCGGGCAA
The DNA here is from genome assembly GCF_000308775.1 of Nocardia testacea NBRC 100365. Lineage (GTDB taxonomy): Bacteria > Actinomycetota > Actinomycetes > Mycobacteriales > Mycobacteriaceae > Nocardia > Nocardia testacea. Next base: position 49,335 of record NZ_BAGJ01000027.1, on the reverse strand, counting down.
TGCCACGAATGTGCACGCGGCGCCGGTGAGAGTGCGTGCCCGCTCGGTGACCAGATCGAGGATCTCCTGGGGCTCGCCGCCCACGAGTAGTTCGGTGGCCACATCGCGGGTGGCCTCGAGCCAGTGCTGGCGCCGCCGGGACTGTTCGTAGAGGCGGGCGTTCTCGATGGCGATACCGGCCGCCGCCGCCAGGGCCTGGACCACGACCTCGTCGTCCTCGGTGAATTCCTTGGCCCCGATCTTCTCGGTGAGGTAGAGGTTGCCGAAGACCTCGTCGCGCACTTTGACCGGTACCCCGAGAAAACTGTGCATGGGCGGGTGGTGTGCCGGAAAACCGACCGACGCCGGATGTTCGGAGATATTGGTGAGGCGGATTGGCTCGGGTTGCTGGATGAGCACTCCCAGCACACCGTGGCCGCGGGGCAGATCGCCGATCCGATGCCGGGTGGCATCGTCGATACCCTCGTAGACGAATTCGGCCAACTCCTCACTGGTCGAATCGGTGCCGTGAACACCGAGTGCGCCGTATCCGGCGTCGACCAATTCGATGGCGGTGTGCACGATCGACCGGAGGGTGTCGTCCAGATCGAGACCCGCGGTGATGGCCAGCATCGCCTCCATCAGCCGGTCCATCCGGTCACGCACATCGACGATCTGGGCGATACGTTCCTGCACCTCGTCCAGCAGTTCGTGCAGCCGCAGCTGGGACAGCGTTTCGGTCACCGGGGGCCGGTCACTCGTCGCGGGCACCGGGCGTTCCATACACGATATTCTTCCACCGGCCTGTCGTGCGCCGCTACCGTCCGACCTGGTCATGGTCTGTTCACGGATTACCTGCGATCGGGCGGGATGATCTTGGTGGCGAGTACCGCGGCCTGCGTCCGGCGTTCGACCCCCAGTTTGGTGAGTAACCGCGAGACGTAGTTCTTGACGGTTTTCTCGGCCAGGAACATGCGACCGGCTATCTGCCGGTTGGTGAGCCCCTCGCCCAGCAGTGCGAGCAGGGTGCGTTCCTGCTCGGTCAGTCCGGCGAGCGGCCCCGTCGCGGTTTCGGCCTCGGCCCGGAATTTCGCCATCAGCGCGGCCGCTGCCCGATTGTCCAGCAAAGATTTGCCGGCCGCCACCTCGCGAATGGCGCGCACGAGTTCCAGGCTGGTGATGTCCTTGACGACGTAGCCGCTGGCGCCGGCCAGGATGGCATCGAGCATGGCCTGGTCGTCGGTGAAGGAGGTGAGCATCAGACACCGGAGCCCCGTATTCGCCGAGAGCAGTTCCCGGCACAATTCGATGCCGTTGCCGTCGGGCAGGCGGACGTCGAGGACGGCGACATCGGGCCGTAGCGCCGGGATCCGGGCCAGCGCCTGGGAGACATTGGCCGCCTCACCGACGACCTCCAGGTCGGTTTCCGCCTCGATCAGGTCGGCGACCCCGCGCCGTACTATCTCGTGGTCGTCGACCAGGAACACCCTGACCATGTTTCGCCCCTCTCGGGAATGAGTTGTTCTCAGCGTACGGAGCGAAGAGACCCCGGGGCGGCGGCAAGGGCCTCGCATTCGACGACGAACGGCTCTTGACCGGCCGCTCGTTCTGTGCAGGCGCCCTACTCGTGCGCGTGTGCCACCGCTGCCAGTACCGAGATGAGCCGTTCCCCGACCTGCTCGGCCGCCGGCCCCAGTGCCGGTTGCCCACTGCATTCCACGAGCAACCTCGGGTCGGCCGTCTCGACGACAGTGCTCGAATCCGCGTGCCGTACGGTGATATCGCAGGGCAGCAGTGGGGTGATCCGTCCGTTGGCCCGGGCCGCGGAGGCGGCGAGGGCAGGGTCGAAGGCGCCGAGGAGCAGGTGCTCGGTGGTGCCGGCGCGGGCCCGTCTACTCGTTTCCGCGGGGACCGGCAGTTCGTACAAGATCTCGAAGTCGCAGTCCCGCAGTGCTTCGCGGACCGCTCGAACCACTACCGGGATGGACCTGGGAATCCGCACGCGCAGCGTGGTGGAAGTAACCGGGACGCGTATCTCCGTGAGCAGGTCGGCAGGGGTGACGGCCTGGTCCGGCGCGATCCGGTAGACCTCGGTGGGCGGCCCGATGGCCTGCAGGCCGGAGTGCCGCAGCCATTCGTCGAGCGCGCGGTAGGCGGTGCCGATGTCCGCATAGTCGCCGTAGTGGCAGGTGCGCGCGTAGCACCGGGGTTCGGTGCGGCGCAGGGTGAACTCGCCGTCCGAGGTGCCGGCGGCCTCGACCGGTAGGATCAACTCGACCTCGGTGGCCGCGCCGGACCGGAAATCGCCGTGGTAAGTGGTGGCGGGGGGACCGACCGGCAGCAGGCCCAGGGTTCGGACGAGGCGATAGAGGTCGGTCATGCCGTCCCGGATATCGTCACCCGCCCGGTCGCTCCGTACCGTCCGGCGGATGGTGAGAACGGTGTGCGGATCCGATTCGTGGAGATCCACCTGATATGCCATGTCGCGCCGATCCTTTCGCCGCCGTCGGCCGCTGCGGTGGAGAGCGTCGCCCGTGTATCGGGTGCGCGCACGCGTGACCGAACTCGCCGCCGTGACCGGGGGCGCTACTCGTATCTCCGTTTCGCTACCCGCGATGATGCTTCGACGATAGATGGGGCCGGCCGGACGTCCCAGGGTCGCTCGGCTCCCGTGCCGGGGACATTCGGCCCCGGCACGGGAGCATGGGCATCCGGGCGCGGAGGCGGGGAAGTGGTATTCGGATCCGCCGGCGTACCCCACGGCCGCGGCGAGCCGGGAGGTACTTGGTGAGCGACGGCAGAGGGCATTCGGCCCTGTCTCTTTCCTGGTCGTGGTGGTGATCTGAGGGAGGTGCCGACAGAGGAAGCGGGGAAACGAGGTGAGAGGTCCCGAACTGTCGCCGGGCTACGGCGAAGTTCCGCGGCGAACAGTGCAGCTGGAGCGCGCCGAAGCTCTGCGCCTACTCGCCTCCGCCCCATTCGGGCGCCTCGTGTTCACCGCCGACGCGCTACCCGCGGTGCGGCCGGTGAATCATCTCATCGGGGACGGCGGGGAGGTGATCGTGCGGACCCAGCCGTTCGCCGGGCTTACCCGGACGGCGCTCGGCCGCCCGGCCATCGTCGCCTATCACGCCGACGAGATCGACCCGGTGCGGCGGATCGGATGGTCGGTGCTTGTCACCGGGCCGGCGCGGCTGGTCACCGGCGGTGAACTCGCCGCGGAGTACGCGCGGCGACTCGGGTCCTGGGGCGATCCGGACAGCGGCGTCGTCATCGGTATCGAACCCACCCTGGTCGCCGGGACGAGGCTGATCGCGGAGGTTGCGGTGTGAACGCGGCGACCATGCGGGCGTGGCGGGTGGACGCGCCCAGAGGTATCGACCGGAAACCGCTCATCGCGCGCCGGGAGCCACTTCCGCGACCGGACCCGGGTGACCTGCTTGCCCGGGTCCTGGCCTGCGGTGTGTGCCGGACGGATCTCCATGTGGTGGAGGGCGATCTGCCTGTGCACCGGCCGCATGTCGTACCGGGCCATGAGGTCGTCGCGGAGGTCGTAGCCCCCGCGGATCGGGGTGACTTCACGGTGGGGGATCGCGTCGGGATCCCATGGTTGCGGCATACCTGCGGGGTGTGCGAGTTCTGCCGGAAGGGCGCGGAGAACCTGTGCCCGGAATCGCGGTACACCGGATGGGACGCCGACGGCGGCTACGCCGAATATGTCACCGTCCCGGCCGATTTCGCATTGGCACTGCCGCGCGGATACGCGAACCGGGAGCTGGCGCCCCTGTTGTGCGCGGGCATCATCGGATACCGGGCGCTCACCCGGGCCCTCCTGCCGGAGGGCGGGGTACTCGGTATCTACGGATTCGGCGGCAGCGCCCACCTCACGGCTCAGGTCGCTCTCGCCCGGGGCGCTCGTGTCCATGTCATGACCCGCGGCGCCGCGGCCCGCGAACTCGCGCTCGGCCTCGGTGTCGCGTCGGTACAGCACGCCGCGGACCCACCGCCGGAGCGATTGGATTCGGCCATTCTGTTCGCACCCGCGGGCGAACTGGTACGGCCGGCGATGGAAGCCCTCGGGCCGGGCGGGACCCTGGCGGTGGCGGGAATCCATCTCACCGATATTCCGCCGCTCGACTATCGGCGCCATCTGTTCCGCGAGCGGCAGATCCGCAGCGTCACATCCAATACGCGCACCGACGCCCGCGAGTTTCTCGCCTTCGCGGCGCGTCATCGGCTCCGGGTGACCACTCACCCCTACCCACTGGAGCGGGCCGACCGGGCTCTCGCCGATCTCGCGCACGGTCGCTTCGACGGTGCCGCCGTAATACTGCCCTGACACCGGGAGTCGGGGTCCGCTCTCCGGTGCCGGTTGCGAGGGCCGCGCTCGACGCGGCGGGTGGGCCGGGTATGCCCGACCGCGCCGCCTCGTCGATCCGGGTCCGCTCAGGCTCGGGGCCGGGCGATGATCAGCGGTACGGATACCCCGTGCAACACCGCCTGGCCGGTCGAGCCCAGGCTCATCCCGGCGAAACCGCCGCCACCGTGACTGCCGACGACAACCAGTTGCGCGCTCTCGGCCTCGTGCAGCAACCTCCGTGCGGGCCGGTCCTCGACGACGACGCGGGTCACCGGGACGTCCGGGTACTGCTCGGTCTGCCCGGCCAGGCTCTCGGCCTGGAGCGCACGGGCCTGCTCCTGCATCTCCGACCGCGACCGGTACCGGAAGAACTCCGACCAGGTGGTGACCGCGACGAGACCGATGCCGCGCCGGGAGGCCTCGGCGAAGGCGATATCGAGGGCCTCGGCGCTGCGCAGTGATCCGTCCACCCCGACCACCACGGGCGTGCCCGGCCGTTCGCCGTGTTCGGCGTAACTCTGCGGGATCACGGCGACCGGGCAGTGCGCGTGCCGCGCCAGGGAGGTGCTCACCGAGCCGAGCAGCCCCCGTCCGATCGCGCTACGGCCGTAGGTGCCAACCACGACCAGGCGTGCGGTCCGGGATCTCTCGATCAGGGTGGGCGCCGGGTCCGGATCGACCACGACCGTGGTGATCTCCAGCTCACCGGCGATCTCGCGGGCGATCTTCGCGGCGGAGGCGCATACGGCCTCGCCGTCGGCCCGCAGCGCTTGATTGTCGAAGGCGACGACTCCGAGTCCGGGCCCGAAATCCAGCGGCGCCCCGACGGCGTACACCAGGTGCAGCGGGTCGCCGTGTCCTGCCGCTGTCCGGGCCGCCCACTGGACGGCGGCGAACGACGCGGCGGAGCCGTCGACGCCGACGACAACGGGCTCTCGGGTATGTGTGCTCACGGTGGGCCCACCTTCTCGCTCATCGGCTCCGAATCCGGGCTCTGCCGGCCACGGTTCTCCGCCGCTCCGGTTCCTCCGGATACAGCGAGGTTAAAGCGCGGACCACGCCGACGATGGGGGCATTGGTCCCGGCCGGAAGAGACCAAAGTCGATTCCCGGTGGCGACATTGGGGGGCTGGTCCGGAGGGATCGGGCCCTGATCCTCCGGGACAGGGGACCTTCGGCACTCTCGCGATCCTGCCGGGGTCGGTCAGTATGCAGGAGGAAGCGGGGTCGCGGCGACACGGGTGGTGTGCGCGGGGTAGCGGAGGTGTCGGCATGCGGGAGCAGAGGCCCGATGAGAACACGGTGCGTGCGGTGCTGGAGCGCGCCTGCCGCGCGCCGTCCCTGCACAACAGTCAACCCTGGCGCTGGCGCTGGGACGGTAGCACGCTGGAACTCTTCGTCGACGCCGAACGGCTGCTGCCCGGTACCGATCCCTTGAACCGCCAGGGCATCCTCGCCTGTGGTGCGCTGCTCGACCATGCCCTCGTCGCGTGGGCCGCCGCCGGCTGGGATGTGCGTGTCACCCGGTTCCCCGAGCCCCCCGTGCGGGCGAACCTGGCCGCGCTGTCGTTCGCGGGGCGGCGCGAGCCGTTCGAGATCGATAGGCTGTCCGCCGCCGCCATCGACAGCCGATACACCGACCGAGCGCCCATGGCCGCCCCAGATGGCTGGGCCGAACTCGAGCCGGTGCTGCAGAGTCTGTGCCGGCATCGCGATACCGCACTGCATGTGGTGGACCCGCGTCTGCGCGCCGATCTGGACGGTCTCTCCCGGACCACTGCGAAGCTGCGCCGGCACGATCCCCGATATCAGACGGAACTGCTGTGGTGGGCCGGTGCCGGAACTCACGGCGGTGCCGGGATTCCGGCCGGTCGGCTGCCCTCGGCCGATCTATCGGATCGGGTGCCGGTCAACCGCAGTTTCCCGGTGGGCGCGCTGGGCGCGGGCGACGAGGACGCCCGCCCGGACGAGGCGATGATCGTCGTACTGTCCAGTCGCGACGATACGGTCGAGTCGCTGCTGTGGTGCGGGGAGGCGTTGTCGGCGGTACTGTTGGAGTGCACTGTCGAGGACCTGTCGACCTGCGTTCTCACACATGTCACCGAGCTCGCCTCGGCCCGGGCGAGAGTCGCCGAACTGGTCGGTCCGCGGTTCCCGCAGATGCTCGTCCGATTGGGGCGTTCGCTGGCGCCGCCACCACCGCGTACCCCGCGGCGCGATACCGACGAGGTCCTCGACATCTCTTCGGGGTGAGCCGTCACGACGCGTGCGGCCGCCGCCCGGCAGGCCCTGCGCGGGGCACCCGGGGCCGGGAGTCCCGGTCGGATGAAAGAGCGGACCTTTGCCCCTGTCGGCCGGCCGCCCGGCCGGTCAGACTCGATTCGTGGCTCACAGTGCTGCCGCGCCGCGGATTGATACGCGCCGTCACGACGCGGTGATCTTCGATATGGATGGGGTGGTGACCGACAGCGCGTCGATACACGCCGCGGTGTGGACCGAATTGTTCGATGCCTTCCTCGCTGCCCGGCCGGCCGCCCCCGGACAGGACCGGTCACCGTTCACCGAGGTCGACTACCTGAAGTATGTGGACGGTAAGCCCCGTTACCGAGGTGTCGCCGATTTTCTCGCCTCCCGCAATATCCGGCTGCCGTGGGGCGTACCGGCCGATCCCGAATCGGCCGAGACGGTATGCGGTGTGGGCAACCGCAAGGACCACCTGTTCCGCGAGCGTATCGCGCGCGACGGTGTCGTGGCGTTCGATTCCACCGTGGCGCTGGTTCGCCGGCTCCGCTCCGAAGGCATCCGGACCGCCGTGTTCACCGCCAGCCGCAATTGCGAGCAGGTGCTCGCCGCGGCCGGTCTCGGCCACCTCTTCGAGATCCGGGTCGACGGGGTGGACGCGGAAGAGCTCGGCCTGCCGGGGAAGCCGGATCCGGCCGTGCTGCGCGAGACCGCGGCGCGTCTGCACAGTGCGCCGGGCCGGGTCGTGGTGGTGGAGGACGCCGAAGCCGGTGTGGCGGCGGGCCGCAACGGGGGTTTCGGACTGGTGGTGGGCATCGACCGGGCAGGTGACGGGGACAGACTGCTGTCCGCGGGGGCCGATACGGTGGTCGACGATGCCGCGCGGATCGGTGTCCGCGGCGGGTTCCGGCGGGTCGGTGAGGTTCCCGATGCTTTCGAGTACTGGCCGCGGTTCGCGGATCTGCTGGAAACCGAGAAACCCGCTGTACTTATGGACTTCGACGGCACACTGGCCGAAATCGTCACCGACCCGGCCGCGGCGGAGATGGTGGAGGGCGTGGCCGCGACGCTCGCGGACCTGGCCGCCCGGTGCCCGGTTGCCGTGCTCAGCGGCCGCGGGCTCGACGATCTACGGGCGCGGATGCCGGTTCCCGGTATCTGGCTCGCGGGTAGCCACGGGGTCGAACTGATGGCGCCGGACGGCACCCGCCACCTGCCCGGCGCGCTACCGGATGCCGAGGCCGACCTGGCCAGTGCCGCTGCGGATCTGCGGGCGCGAGTGGGAGATATCGCAGGGGTCACTGTCGAGCACAAGCGGTTTGCCGTGGCCGTGCATTTCCGGGCGGCGACGGACGCGGCCGCCGCCGAGGCGATCACCGTCGTCGGCGCGGCCGGGCGCGCCCACGGTCTGCGGGTGACCTCCGGGCGCAAGGTGATCGAGCTGCGGCCGGATGTGGCCTGGGGAAAAGGAGACGCACTGCGCTGGATCCTGGAACGGATCGACGGACCGGTGGTCCCGCTGTACCTCGGCGACGATATGACCGATGAGGATGCCTTCGACGTCGTCGGGCCGGACGGGATCGCCGTCGCGGTGCGGGCCGCGGAGAACACCGGCCGATACACCTCCGCCCACTTCTCGGTGGACGGTCCGCGCCGGGCCGCGGATCTGCTCGCCCGGTGCGTGCGGTTGATCGGCATCGGTCCGTCCGCGGCGGAATCGGAGACGTGGTCGTTCGCCTACGACGGCTACGCCCCTGAACAGGAGAAGCTGCGCGAGGCGCTCTGCACCGTCGGAAACGGCTATTTCGCCGTGCGCGGGGCGGCACCGGAGAGCCGGGCCGGACCTTGTCATTACCCCGGCACCTATGTGGCCGGGATCTACAACCGGCTCCGGGACCGGGTGAACGACCGGACGGTCGTCAACGAGAGCATGGTCAACCTGCCGAACTGGCTGCCGGTGACGTTCCGGATCGCCGACGGTGACTGGTTCGATCTCGATACCGCCGACCTGCTGGACTACCGGCAGCGTCTGGACCTGCGGCGCGCCGAGCTGATCCGGTGGTTCCGATTCCGGGACGGCGCGGGCCGTATCACCCGGGTAGAGCAGCGGAGATTCGCGGCGATGCACCGTCCGCACCTCGGAGCCCTCGTCACGACTGTTACGGCCGAGAACTGGTCGGGCATACTCCAGCTGCGCTCGATGATCGACGGGGAGGTGAGCAACAGCCTGGTCGAACGCTACCGGGCCCTGTCCGGAGTACATCTGGACGCGGTGCGAACCGCCCGGTTGTCCGAGGCGGCCGTACTCCTCGTGGCACGCACCGGCGACTCGGAGATCCCGCTGGCCGTGGCGATCCGCGACCTGCTGCGTGGTGCGCCCGCGCGGGCCGTGGAGGTGCGGGAGCGCGGCCGCATCGGTCACGAGTTCGGACTCGAGATCGGAGAGGGCGGCTCGGTAACCCTCGAGAAGACGGCAGTGGTGTGCACGGGGCGGGACCGGGCCTCCTCCGGCCCCGCGGACCAGGCCGGACGGTTGCTGGCGGCGGCGCCGGATTACGCGGCACTCTTCGCCGGACACAGCCGGGCCTGGGAGCGGATCTGGGGCAGGATGCGAATAGATCTCGACGACGACGCGGGGTCGGTGCGCGTGCTGCGGCTGCATCTGCTGCACCTGATCCAGACCTTGTCGCCGAACACCGTGGAATTGGACGTGGGCGTGCCGGCCCGTGGACTGCACGGTGAGGCCTATCGCGGTCACGTCTTCTGGGACGAACTGTTCGTATTCCCGGTGCTGAATCCGCGTATCCCGGCGCTGACCCGATCACTGTTGCGCTACCGCCACCGGCGGCTCCCGGAAGCCCGCCGGGCGGCCGCGGCGGCCGGCGTGCCGGGTGCGATGTTCCCCTGGCAGTCGGGGAGTGACGGACGTGAGGAGAGCCAGCAACTGCACCTGAACCCGCTCTCGGGCCGCTGGAATCCGGATCCGAGCCGGCGGGCGCACCATATCGGCGCCGCCGTCGCCTACACGGTGTGGCAGTACTACCAGGCCACCGGCGATCTCGAGTTCCTCGCCGACCACGGCGCCGAGCTGCTCGTGGAGATCGCCCGGTTCTGGTCCGGGCTGGCCGATTACGATCCGCGGCGGGGGCGGTATGTGCTCTGCGGTGTCATCGGTCCCGACGAATTCCACACGGGCTACCCGCACGCTCCCCTGGCGGGCGTCGACAACAATGCCTACACCAACGTCATGGCCGCCTGGACCATCACCTGCGCGCTCGAAGCCCTCGATACGCTCGCCCCGCGGGTTCGGGCCGAACTACTGGAGCGGCTCGGGGTGGGTCCGGCGGAGCCCGCCCGGTGGCGCGAGGTCGCCCATCGGATGTATGTGCCGTTCCACGACGGCGTGATCAGCCAGTTCGACGGCTACGAGCGGCTCCGGGAGCTGGACTGGGAGCATTACCGGCGCCGCTACGGCAATATCCAGCGGCTGGATCGGATACTGGAGGCCGAGGGCGACGATATCGGCCGCTATCGCGCGGGCAAACAGGCCGATGTGCTCATGCTCTTCTACCTGTTCTCCGCCGACGAACTCCGCGAACTGTTCACGCGCGCGGGCTACGAGCTGCCGGGGGAGATGATTCCGCGGACGATCGACTACTACACGGCGCGGACCTCGCACGGTTCCACGCTGAGTGCTCTGGTGCATTCGTGGGTTCTGGCCCGGGCCCACCGCGATCGTGCCATGGAGTTCTTCGATCAGGTGGTACGTTCGGACGTGGCCGATATCCAGGGTGGGACCACCGGCGAAGGTATCCACCTGGCCGCAATGGCGGGCAGCGTCGACCTGCTGCAGCGCTGTTTCACCGGTTTGGAGATACGGCGCGACCGTCTCATCTTCTGTCCCTATTGGCCCAAAACCATGGGCACTCTGTCCTTCCCGATGATGTATCGAGGCCACCGGCTGATCGTCCGTGTCGACGGCCGCCGCGTCGAGATCGGGTCCGAGCCGGGTAACGCGCCGCCGATCGAGGTGGTCTGCCGGGACCGGCCGGTGTGGCTCGCGCCGGGGGAGACGGTCCGGCTGGTCGATCGCTCGCCCACTGGGGCGCCGTATCCGGAGCCCGGGCCGGGATCTGCGATAGGTCGTCCTCAGGAGCCCGGCGCCGGGTAGTGCCTCGACGAGAAGTGATGTGCCACGACTTCCTCTTGCGCACGCAGTTCCGCGCTGGTGACCACCCGCGAGTCCGGTCCCGGGAAGGTCAGGGCGCGATTGCCGGTGTCTACCCAGTGCACCAGATAGGGCGGGCCTCCGTCGGCGCCGTGTATCTCCTCGATCAGACCGCGCCGCACCGTCTCCCCGACCGCGTGTCCTTCCACGATCAGCCAATCTCCGGGTGCGGCTCGCATGAAACGATGACCTCCTCGCGCTGGGTCCGATCGGCGGTCCGGCAGACGAGAGGCCGACGGACCGAGCCTTGCGCGATCCGTCCGGCCGCCCCATCGACCTGCCGAAGTGCTTCCAGCTTCCTCCCGGGCCGAAATGGCCGGGAGTCCCGATCGTCATCGGCCGAGGGGCACTAGGTCCTCCGTCGAACGTGTTCGGTGTGATCGGCGCGGTCGCGGGCCTATATGTCGAAAGCGGCTCCCACATCCGTGCCGGGTCGCTTCGCGCCCGCCGGACCCGGCCGGTGCGCGATACTGCGGACCCGGACCCGCCGGACGAGTTCGTCGACGGTTGTGGGTTCGAAAACATCGGTGCCCGGCAGGGACACCGTGGCGGCCGCCGCCGCGACACCGAGCTCACAGGCTCGCAGGCAACCGTCGCCGCGGACGATGCGATAGGTGAGGGCGGCCACGAGACTGTCGCCGGCGCAGGCGTCGCTGCGGGCCCGGCCGGGCAGCGGTGGCGCGGAGATCTCGTAATCGATACCGGGTTCGGAATACACGGCCCCGAGTGCGCCCACGGTGGTCACGGCGTGCCGACCCGCGCCGGATTCGAGCAGCCGGTGATTCGCCCGCCGGGCATCGTCGAAGGAGCGGATGGGCGAGCCGATCAGCCCGGCGGCCTCCTTGCGGTCCAGCCGGATGAGGAATACGTTCTCGCCGGGCAACCGGCGCAGCTGCCCGCCCGTCACATCGATGAGTACCGGAATCCCGCCCGGCCGGGCCTGGCGGACCACGGTCGCCGTGAAATCGTCGGGGATCCCCGGTGGGACACTGCCGGTGACGACGAGGGCCGCGCTGCCGGGTAGCCCGGCCCGGATCGCCGCGAGCGCACCGGCCGTTTCCCGCTCCGTGATCGTCGCACCCGGCGGGACGATGTGGTAGCTGTGCCCGGTCCCGGTATCCGCGACGACGAAGGCTTCCCGTGTTCCACCTCCGACCGGTACCCGACGCCTGTCCATGCCCTCTCCGCGAGTAGATGGTCCAGGCGCAGCCCGGTATCGCCGCCGGAAAGGTACAGGGCGGTGGCCGTACCCCCGAGCCGCCGGATACAGCGCGCCACGTTGATACCGCCGCCGCCCGCGCGGACAGAGCGGACCCGTGCCCGGTTCTTGCCCTCCGCGATCAGCTCGTTCACTTCCAGGCATATATCGACGGTCGGGTTCAGCGTCACCGTGAGTACCCGTCCCGCTCCGTCCGGTGTGCAGCTCACGGCCGGCTCCGGTGGTGCCCACTGTTGTGCCACCGGCGCAACGCCTCGGCCGCGACGAGAGCCGGCGGCTGCCGGGTGTCGAGCACGACGGCCTCGGGCCAGGGTTCGGCGGTCGCCGAAATCGCGTGCGCTATCGGCGGGGTGGCGTCGGATGCGCCGCGGGGCCGGTCCCACAGCCGGTGGTCCGCGACGTCGCGGGGACATTCGCACCGCAGCTGCACCGGCTCGGCGCCGAGCGCGGTGGCGAGTTCGCGGGCCCTGCGCCGCTCGTCGGCGTCGGGCCAGCCGGCGTCCAGTACAACCGGCACTCCCGTCTGTAGCAGCGGGCGGGCCTGTTCCAGCAATTCGGTGTACACCCGGTGTCTGTTCTCCGGTGCGTAGGCTCCGGCGTCGTAGGCGCCGACCGCACCGGCTACCCCGCCCGCGCGCATCAGTTCCCGGCGGATCGGATCGCTCGAGAGCAGGCGTGAACCGGTGGCTTTCGCGAGCTGTTCGGCGACCGTGGTCTTGCCCGTGCCGGGGAGCCCGCCGACCAGTGCCAACCGGATCGCGCCGTACCCCAGGTGTTGTTCCACCAGAGTCAGGTGTCGCCCGGCCCGGTCTCGTGCCGCACTGTCGCCTTGGCCGTAGCGGATCACATCGACCTTCGCCCGCACCGCCGCGCGATAGGCCCGGTAGTGATGGTCCAGCGAAGACGGCGCCCGGTCGCCGCCGAGGTGCCGGTAGTCGATGAGCAGGCGGGCCGCGTCCCCGGGGTGGCCGAGGAATTCGAGATCCATGGCCAGAAAGGCGATATCGTCCAGACGGTCGATATGGCGGAGCTCGTCGTCGAAATCCAGGCAGTCCAGGATCCGGAACCCGTCGGGTAGATCGAAGATGTCCTCGGCGAGCAGGTCGCCGTGCCCATCCACCAGCCACCCGCCCGCGATCCGCTGCGCGAACAGTCGACCCCGGCCCCGGACGTAGTCCAGCGCGCGTTCCTCGATCGCGGCGAGGCGGGCGGGATCGACGACCTCGGGAGACTGTTCGCGCAGCGGGTCGAGGATGCTCCGCCAGCGGTCGCGCAGGGCCGCGCCCGTCCCGGCGCGATCGATATCCGGGCCCCGCCGGGCGCTCTCGTGGAAGGCCACGAGGGTGGCGACCAGTGCGCGCAGATCGTGCACCGGACGGCCGGGCTCGGCGAGCAGAGTGGACAGCCGGCGGCTCTCGGGCATCCGGCGCATGACCAGAACCGGCTCGTCCGCACCGCCGATCGGATCGGTGAGATGCGCGAGACCGAGGTAGACATCCGGAGCGAGCCGCCGGTTGAGTTCGAGCTCGCGCCGACACGCCCGTTCACGGGCCTGCGGCGTGGCAAAGTTCAGGAAATCGGTAGTGATCGGCTTCTTGACCTTGTACGCACGGTCGCCGAACAGGACGACCACACCGGTGTGCGTTTCCCGTAACTCGGCCGCGTCGGTGCGGGTCACCGGCTTGGCGGAGTCTGTCGGTGAGAGGGTCATCGGGGGGCCGCCGCGGACCGCGCGTGGTCGAGCAGCAGACGGCGTTCGGCGGCGGCGACCGCGCGGCGGGCCGCGGGAACGGCGTCGGGTGTCACCGAGACCGAGGTGATCCCCATCCGCACCAGGTGCTCAGCGAACTCCGGACGATTCGACGGCGCCTGGCCGCACAGCGACGAGGTGATGCCCGCGCCGCGGGCGGTCGTGATGATCTGTGCGATCGCGTCGAGTACAGCCGGATCGGATTCGTCGAACAGATCGCTGCATTGTTCGGAGTCCCGGTCGACGCCCAGCATGAGCTGCGTGAGATCGTTGCTGCCGATGGAGACGCCGTCGATTCCGAGTCCGGCGTACTCCGGAAGCCAGTACATCACCGAGGGTACTTCGGCCATCATCCAGCGATGCAGATGGCGTTGACTCCCGAGCGGACTCGAATCGATCAGCTCCAGGCAGGACTCGAGTTCCCAGCGGGTACGGACGAACGGGATCATCAGGTGCAGGTTCGGTGACTGCTCGCGCACCCGCGCCAGTGCCGCCAGCTCGAGCCGGAACACCTCGGGATCGCGGACGTAGCGGTAGCAGCCGCGGTAACCGATCATCGGGTTGTTCTCGAGGGGTTCGTAGCGATCGCCCCCGGCCAGTCCGCGGAACTCGTTGCTGCGGAAATCACTGGCCCGGTACACCACCGGCCGGGGCCGGAAAGCGGTCGCTATGCGGTGCAGTGATTCGGACATGCGGGCCACGAACCGCTCCTGCTCGCCACGGGCGATCAGATCACGTGGATGCCGGTGGTCCAGGGCCCGGGTCAGCAGGGTCTCGGCGCGCAGCAGTCCTACACCGTCGACATCGGTCGCGGCGACGTGTTCGGTGGTTTCGGGGAGGGCGAGGTTGACATACACCCGCGTGGCGGTCGGTTCCGCTCCCGCGATCGCCGCGCCGTCCGGCGCGCGGGCCGTGGCTTTCGCACCGCCACGCGCGGCTCCGGCACGGATCACGCCGGTGGCGCCGTCGACCGTGACCAGCGCGTGATCGGTGAGGGTCGTGGTGGCGGTGCGCGCGCCGACGACACAGGGTATGCCGAGTTCCCGCGCGACGATGGCAGCATGACAGGTCATACCGCCGCTGTCGGTGACCACGGCGGCGGCGCGGCTCAATGTGGGCAGCCAGTCCGGGTTGGTCATCGGCGCGACCAGGATCTCGCCGTCGCGCAGCGTATCGCCCCGGGAGGGGGAGTCGAGGACCCGGACCGCTCCGGTGGCCGAGCCGGGCGCCGCCGCGAGCCCGCGGACCAGAATCCCGGAGTCCTCCGGCGTACCGCCGGTATCGCCGGAGCTCCGCCCGGGCAGGGTCGTGATGGGCCGAGCCTGCACCAGCCACAACCGCTCGCTGTCGAAAACCCACTCCACATCCTGTGGTGTGCCGTGGTGATGTTCCTGCACGGCCAGAGCCATCTGTGCGACAGCGACGGCCTCGGATTCGCGCAGGACCGGTGCGGCGGTGTCGGCCGCGGACAGCGCGACCCGCCGGTCACCGTCTGCGCCGGCCACCACGGCGTACTCCTGATGACCCCCGCGAGTGTTCAGCAGCGTCGGCCCGGCGGCGTCGAGCAGATAGGTATCGGGTTCGGTGGCGCCGGAAACCACCACCTCCCCTTGGCCGCGGGCGGCCTCCACCACGACGCGGTCCTCGCGTCCGGTGGCCGGGTCGGCGGTGAACGCGACTCCGGACACCCGCGCGGTCACCATTTCCTGCACCACCACGGCCATCTGCGGACGGTCGGTGATCTTGCGCCGCGCCCGGTAGGCCAGCACGCGCGGGGTGAAGAGGGAGGCCCAGCATTCGATCACCGCGTCCAGCAGCTTCTGTTCACCGCGCACGTTGGTCAGGGTCGCGTTCATGCCCGCGAAGGAAGCGGTCGCACTGTCCTCCCCGACCGCGGAGGAACGCACAGCGACCGGGATACCCGTGCCGAGTGCGCGGTACGCCGAGCCGATGACCTCGCGTACCGAGGGCTCGAGGACGGTGTCGTGGATCAGTTCGCGCATCGCGCGGCACCGTTTCGCCAGTTCTGGCCCGTCGGTGACCGCGTCGAGCGTCGCGGAGTGCAGACGGTCCAATTCGGCACCGTGGCGGCCGTGGGTGATGACGTGTTCGTAGCAGGCACGAAGGATGACGAAACCGGGCGGGACGGGCAGTCGCGCCGCCACGAGTTCGCCGAGGTTGGCGCCCTTGCCGCCTGCCTCCGCCACATCGCCGATGCCGAGTTGATCGAACGGTGCAACATATCGGCCCATGGTCGCTCCTCCGTGAATGCGCGGCGATGTCTCAGGGATGAATAACGGTCACGGGGGCGTGGGGTAGACCGAGCGAGTCGCCGAGGTCCGTGGACCAGGCGATGATCGCGGGCCAGTCGCGCAGGTCGCCGTAGCGTCCGCCTCCCATGAGCCGGTGGAGGGCACGGGCCTTGAACGACACCCCCACGCGTTCGTAGTGCCCGGCGAACGTCCGGTAGTCCCGGGCGGCGACTTCCTTGCACAGCGCGGTGATCTTCGGCGGGGGTGTCCTGCCCAGCCGGCGGCCGAGAGGGCCGCGCAGGGCAGGGCCGAGTCCCACACCGAACAGCCGGAGATCGGTGGTGGCGAGCTGGTCGTGATGGTGGCGTAGGTAGTCGGCGGCCGCCGGGAGGAAGTCCATGTCGTGGATGGCGCTGCCCAGGATCACGGCATCGAACCGAGACGGGTCGGGCGCGTGGTCGATATCGTGCAGTTCGACTTCGGCGCTGCGCTCCTTGAGATCGGCCGCGACGTATTCGGCGATATCACGGGTGGAACCCTCTTCGGTGGCATAGAGGACTGCGATACGCGGGCGCTTCGGTGTCATGTCCTCAGGGTCCAACGAGTCGCAGTACGGGGGGAGGGTCCTGATACCTCCGGCGCCGGGACCATGGACCCGAGCGCGGTCGGGGTCCGCGCCGGGCCTCGGCACGACCCTGTGGAGGTACTGCCGGAGGACACTTCGACAGGTGACTTTCGCCTGTCTCGGCGCGCTCGGGCGGCCGCAAAGCTGAGAGGCGAACACCTGCCCGCGACCACTGAAGGGCCGGGGTGTGCAGGCGCCACAGCCTTCTTCGGGCCGACGGCGCGGACCGATTCGAGAGTGAGGACCTGTTATGACCGGGATCCACCCCGACGCCGAAGCCGTCCACGCCGCCCTCGCGCTGGCCGTTCGCGCCCCGTCGGTGCACAATACGCAACCCTGGCAGTGGCGGGTGGGTGACCGGACAGTGCACTTGTACGCCGACGAGAGCCGACGACTGGCCTGCGCGGACCCGGACGGGCGCGACGAGATCCTCAGTTGCGGGGCTGCGCTGCACCATTTCCGGGTCGCGGCCAGGTCCCTGGGATGGCGGACGATCGTGCACCGCATCCCCAACCCCGCCGATCCGGCGCATCTGGCCGCGATCGAATTCGCCCGCGTGACGCCGACCGCGGCCGACGAGGAACTGGCCCGTGCCATCAACCGCAGGCATACCGATCGCCGGCGGGTGTCCTCGTGGGAGACTCCGCCCGCCGATCTGGCCACGCTGCTGGCCGCGGGCACCGAGGAGGGCGCCGAGGTCCGGGAGATCACCATCGGCCCCGGGCGTTCCGCTCTGATGTCGGCGTTCACCCGGGCGGCCGGACAGCATCGCCGCGACCCGTCGTACCGGGCGGAGCTGTCGATGTGGAGCGGGCGGCACGCCTCGGCCGACGGAGTGCCCGCGCGCAATGCGGTACCGGTCGCGGACGACGATCCGTTCACCCGGGAATTCGCGGAAGCCACCCTCAGCGAATCCGGGGTGCGGGAGATGACCCAGGGTGGCAGTCTTCTCCTCATCCACACTGCTGCCGACGATCGTTTGTCCCGGCTGCGGGCAGGTGAAGCCGGAAGTGCCGTACTGCTCGCGGCGACCGTGCTCGGGATGGCGACCTGCCCCATGAGCGAGGCCCTGGAACTACCGGATACCCGGGCGGCAGTACAGGGCGATGTTCTCGCCGGTATCGGGTTCCCGCAACTGATCATTCGCGTCGGCTGGGCGGAAGTCGCCGCCGGCACCGTGCCCGTCTCGCCGCGGCGCCCGCTCGCCGAAGTAGTCGGCCGGCTGCGGTAGCAGTTTCGTCGGCGGCCGGGAGTGGTTCGGGCCGATCGGATCGAGCACGGAGTGCGCTATGAGCGAGACGACCGCCCGGCCGCCCACGACACCGATCACGACAGCGGTCGATGGATCCGGCTCGTCGTTTCGTGCCGGGGCGTGGGCCGGCCTGGACCGCGCGGCCGGTGGAACCACCGGCACACCGAAGGGAGCGGTCCATGTCCACAAAGTCATTCTTGCCCAACGTATTCGATAGATTTCCCCGACCTTCGTCGAAGCCTCTCCGTCGGCTCCCGGCGCATCGAGGAAGGCGATTATCTGCGGCTGACCACAATCCGGTCGTGTGTCGATTTCCTGACCCGGATCCGGCTGAGCCGGCGGGCGCACTCACCGGGGACGGCAGACGAGCACCGGGCACTTCGAATGATGGAGCAGGAACATGACAGTCGGGCCGGGTGCCACCGATGCGCCGGTCGCGCGCCGGTCCCCGACGACCAGAAGTTGGGCCGTTGCCGATCTGCGTGCCAGGACATGTGCGGGCGAACCGGAAACTGTGGTCTCGCTCGACCGGACCGCTGGATGTTCGCGGGCCATCCCGGCCGGCGCGCGGGCGATCCCGGCCGGCGGTGCCAGCGCCGCGGCGCCGTAGCGACCGCCGGGCATATCCCACCGGGGGCGTACTACTTCGAGGCCGGCGCCGAGCGCTTCCGCCAATTCGAACCCCTGGACCAGCGCCGGCAGTGTCGACTCACTGCCATCGAACGCGACGACCACCGGCCGCTCCCGCGGGATCGGATGGCCCGGCATACCCCGCCACACGGCCACCGGGGAGTACGCCCGTGCGACGACGCCCGTCGTCGTCGGGCCTGTCCGCCTCTCCCCGAACGCCGTCTGAGCGCCCACCACGAGCATCCGGGCTCGGCGGCTGCGCTCTACGAGGACCGCCGTGGCCGACCCGGTGGCGATTTCGGTGGCCGGCTCCGCGACGGCGGGTGCCGAGCAGGTGCCGATGATCAACGCGGTCCGGCGGACGACGACCGCCGCGTCCGGGACCTGGTCCGGGTCCGGGAGGCGGGGCCCGTGGAACCACGGTCGCGCACCTGAGGCGTGCCGGTGCCCGGGAAGCGAAAGGACGTGTACCACCAGAAGTGGGGCGTGTAATGCTCCGGCGATGTATGCGGCCCAGCGCGCGGCGTTCAACGACGCGGACGAGCCGTCCGTACCGAGGATCACCGGAAGTACCCGGCCGCCCCCCGGGCATTCGTCCATGGCTACGCAGTCGCCGGTACTCGACACGACTTGCGATTGCCCGGTATACGCATGACATCCTCCGAAACCATGGCCCCGAATGTCCGGCTGCCCGATCCGGTGCAGCGGTGAGACCATCGTTCCCCAGACGCGGACCTGCGGGCAAGAGGCCGATGTCGGAGGTGCCGGGGCCGTAAGTCCTCCGGACGACCGCGGGCCGTCGTTGCGCACGGTGCTCGGAACTCATTCGTTATGATCGGTGACCTTTGCCTCTGCCGGCCGCGCGGCGACCGGAGCGACAGTAGAGGGGTCGACTCCGCAGGGATCGACTCCGACCGACGAAAGCGGCTGCGCATGGGCACTCACGAGTCCCATATGACCCAGTCGGACCTGTTCACCTGGAGCATGGAACAGGATCCCGCGCTCCGGTCGACGATCGTCTCGGTACTGGTCCTCGACTCGGAACCGGAGTGGGACCGGCTGGTCCACGTCTTCGACCGGGGAACACGGGTCGCGCCCGGCTTCCGCCATGTACTGGCCGCGGCGCCACTCGGGCTCACCCCGCCGCGCTGGCAATACGACCCCGATTTCGATCTGTCCTGGCATCTCCGGCGTATCGCGCTACCGCCACCGGCGGATCAGGCGGCGGTGCTCGAATTCGCCCGCAACGAGGTGATGACAGCGTTCGATCCGGTGCGACCGCTGTGGACCTTTACTCTGCTGTCGGGCCGGCCCGGCGGCGGAAGCGCGGCCGTGCTGAAAGTTCATCACAGCCTCACCGACGGTGTCGGCGGTATGCAGATCGCCACGGAGGTATTGGACTTCACCCGGGAGGGAACCGAACGCGGACCGGTACGAGAACGACAACCGCATCGGGCGGCGGCGGTAGCCGATGTACTCGCGTGGAACTGGTCCGCCGGCTGGGGATTGGTGCGGGGCGGCATCTCGGCGGTCACCACCGCGTCGGTGCGTGCCGCGGCCGATCCGGTGCGTGCTGTACGTGACGGTACGGCGATGGTTTCCTCACTGGCTCGCCTGGCCCGTCCGGTGACCGAGACCATGTCGCCGGTGATGATCGGACGTGGGCTCGGTCGGCGGCTGACCGTGCTGGAAGTGCCACTCGCCCAGCTGGAGGAGCCCGCGGTGCGGGCCGGGTGCACCGTCAACGACGCCTTCCTCACTGCGCTGTTGCTCGGATTGCGTTCCTACCATCGGCGCTACGACGTGTCGCTCACCCGGGTCCGGGTGACCGTGCCGATCAGTACCCGGACCGCCGACGACCCGCCCGGCGGTAACCGCATCACCCTGGCCAGATTCGCCGTCCCCGTCGACACCGACGATGTCGGGGAACTGATGTGGGCGGTTCGTGACCTGGTGGAGCGTTGGCGCCGGGAACCGGCGATCCCGTGGTCCAACGCGGTGGCGGCGGTGTTCAACCGGCTTCCTGCGGGTGCCGTCGCCCAGATGCTCAGACATATCGATTTCGTGGCCTCGGATGTGGTGGGCTCCCCGGTGCCGCTGTATCTGGCGGGTGCGGAGGTCGAGCGGATACACGCCTTCGGGCCGACCATCGGTACCGCGTTCAACGCGACGCTCATTTCCCATATGGGAACGTGTGCGGTGGGGATCAACGCCGACACCGCGGCAGTGCCGGATCTACCGGAGTTCACCGAATGCCTGGCCTCCGGATTCCGCAAGGTGGCGGCGTTCGCCCCGCGTCGCGACGGGATGGTGGCCCGATCCGGCGCGCGTTCGGGCATATCGTGAACGAGCTACGGCCGCTCGATACCGGATTCATCGAGCTGGAGGACGCCGACCGCCGGATCAGTCTGGGTATCGCGGTGACAGCGGTGTTGGCCGGCCCGCCGCCGCGACACGAGGAGTTCGCGAGTCTGCTGAACACGCGCATTGCCGGGATGCCCCGGATGCGGCAGCGGGTGCACCGCACCGTGCTCGAGCTGGCCGCACCGGAATGGGAAGACGACCCGGCTTTCGATCTGGGCCATCACCTACGGTGGGTGGCACTACCGCGGCCGGGACGGGACACAGCGCTGTGGGAGCTGGTGGCGGCCGAGATCGAGGAGCGGCTCGACCGGGACCGTCCCCTGTGGGAGTGCGTTGCGGTGGAGGGTCTGGCCGACGATCGCTGGGCGGTGATCCTGAAGGCCCATCACAGTCTGGTGGACGGGATATCGGGGCTGGCCGTGTTCGAGACCCTCTGCGATCCGCTACCGGTGGACGATGGGGCGGCCCGTGGCACCGGCGGGGCACAGAAGCAGTCGGGAGGTACCGGGTGGGCGAAGCTTCCCGCGGCGGTGTTCGGCGCCGTGCGCAGCCTCGTTCCGGTCGCCGCCACGGTTCTCGAGCAGGGGCCGGTGTCGTCGCTGAACGGTCCGATCGGGCACCGGCGCCGATATACCGCGGTGCGCCTGTCGCTGCCGGTGGTCTCCGCTATCGGTGCCGCCTACCAGGTGACCGTCAACGATGTCGTACTGGCCGCGATCACCGCGGGATACCGGGACCTGCTGCTCGGGCGCGGCGAGGATCCGGCGGCGCGCCCGCTGCGGATACTGGTGCCGGTCTCCATGCGTGCCGCTCACGCGAAATATGTCATGGACAACCGGGTCTCGGCGGTGCTGCCCGACCTTCCCGTCGGCCGCGCCGACCCGGTCGACCAGCTCCGCGCGGTCCATATGACCATGAAAGCGCACAAGTCGGGCGGTGCGCCGGGTGCCGAACACCTCGTGCTGGGGCTGGCGCGCGGGCTGCCGTTCGCCGCCGTCGCATGGACGCTGCGGCTCGTCGCCAGATTTCCGCAGCACGGGGTCGCGGGCCTGGCGACCAATGTGCCCGGTCCCCGGCATCCGCTCACCCTCCAGGGCCGGCCGGTGCTGAAACTGTTGCCCGCGGTGCCGATCGCCATGCGCCTACGGACCGCGATCGCGATCCTCAGCTATCACGATCACCTGGTGTTCGGCATCACCGGCGACTACGACTCCACCCCCGATATCGAGGTGCTCGCGACAGGAATCCGCGGTGCTGTGCGGGCACTCGCCGAGCGGGCCGGTTGCGGTGTGGCGGCGGCCGACCCGGTGGACCGGACTCCGCCCCGTCCACCGGTACCCGAACCCCGGACGCCGGATATGCGGTGAACGCGCTCATTGCCGGATCCCTCGGGCCGGCTCCCGGGTAGCGGACGGAGCCATCGGCTGTCGATAGGCCGGCCGGCGCCGTCTCGGGTGGAACACCTCGGTCTGCCTGCTCCGGATGTTGCGGCCAGGGGAATAATGGCCGGTCTGGACCGCCCCGGGCCAGCCGGTGAGATTGCCGAGTTCTCGCCTTCGGTACGGGCTACGGTGGGCAGCGCGGTCGAGACCGAGGGTGAGCCGATGAATGACAGCAGAACACTGCGGGCCTGGTGGAACGACCCGGTCGACTACCGCTGGCTGGTGCGCACGCTGGCGGCGCGGTCGGCGCTGGGTCCCCTGAAGGTGCTGGTCGGCGTCGCGGGCGCGGCGATCGCTGTGATGGGCTCGGTGATCGCGGGTACTCCGGTGGGCCCGGCCGGTGATCCCGGCCTCGCGTCGACGGCCGGGGTGCTGTGCGGGACGCTGTGGGCGCTGCGCTGGTGGCTTTTGCCCTGGCCGGGCAAGACCGAGTCGCTGGCGCTGATCGGCGGCGCGGATGTGTTGTTCACCGTGGAGTTCCTCCAGGTGCCGGATCGGCTGTTCGGGGCGATGGGTGCGGTGCTGCTCATGGTCACCGGTAGCTACCTGGGCTTCTTCCACAGCGCTCGGGCCCTGGCGGCGCATTCGGTGTGGTCGTTGCTGTCGGTGATCGTGTTCTCGGTGCGGATAGCCACCGGGGGCGGCGATATCCGGCTGGCCTGTGCGGTCGGGCTGCTGTTGTTCGTCTCGGTGGTCAGCGCGCTACCCGCGTTGCAGATCCTCTACTGGCTGTTGCGCACCGAGTCGCTGTCGGACCCGCTGACCGAACTGCTGAACCGCCGGGGTCTGGAGATCCGGTTGCCGCAGCTGATCGACGGGTTTCCCGCGGTCTGCGTCATGAGCCTTGATCTCGACCGGTTCAAGAGCGTGAACGACACCTGGGGGCATCGCGTCGGCGATACCGTCCTGGTACGGACCGCCCGGCGGTTGCACGCCGCCGTGGGGGACCGGGCGGTGGTGGCGCGTACGGGTGGGGAGGAGTTCGTGGTAGCCGCGCCGATGGACGCGGTGGCCGCGCGCGCCGAGGCCGAACGGCTGCGCCTCGCGGTCGCCGACCCGCCGGAGACCGCGGTGGAGGTCACCGCGAGTGTGGGTGTCGCGGTTTTCGACACGACGATCTGTCCCCGGTGCCCGCGCCCGACCCCGGATCGGCTGCTGCAATGCGCCGACGCCGCCATGTACCGGGCCAAGCAGTGCGGCGGGAATCTGGTGGTGGTCGACGAACTCACCCCAGCGCGGGATCACCGGCATCCGGCCGCCGGATGAGGCGACGGCACGGCCGGGCGGGCACCCGCGCCGGTCGTGAGAATCGGCTCATCCGGCGTGATCAGCGCTGGAACATCCCCCTGCCATACTGCTGGGCGGTCTCGGACTCGCCGCGGCCGGGAACACCGGGCTCGCCGTCGCACTGGCCCTCCCCGCCCTCCTCGCATCGGCCCTGGTCTGTTCGTCCCGGAGCCGGTGGGACCGGGCGGAATCCTCCCGGTGAACCGCCCGGTTTCCGCGCTCGGCAACGAGCTGTATACAGGGGGGATGCCGACTCCGCACTGGCAGCCGTTCCTGATCGCTGCTCCGCTCATCGCGTTCACTCCGGGTGCGAACCAACTACTGTCGCTGCGGAACGCGGTGCAGCAGGGCGCCGTGGATGCGCTCGTGGCCGTGTCCGGCCGGCTGTCGGCTTTCCTGCTGCTGGTCCTCGCGACAGCGGTGGGTCTGGGTGAATTGCTGGTCACCTCCGAGCCGGTGTTCACGGCCGTGAAATGGTGCGGCGTCGCGTATCTGCTCTACCTCGGGGTGTCCATGCTCTACCGGAGCCGCTCGGCAGGTGCACCGGACTCGTCCGGCAGCCCGCCGCCGGACGTGTCGCCGCTGCGCCGGACGCGCCGGCAGCTGACCCGGCAGGAGTTCACGGTGGCGCTCACCAATCCCAAAGCGCTGCTGTTGTTCGCCGCGCTCCTGCCCCAGTTCGTCGACCACGCGGCAGGGGCCGTTCCCGCACAGTTGATCGCACTGGGCCTCGGCTACCTCGTCATCGAGTTCATCGCGGCGACGGTGTACGCGGGGGCGGGCGGAGCGCTCAACTCGTTCGATATGCCGCCGCGCACCCGGCGCTGTCTGGATCGGGGCACCGGCGTCACCATGCTCGCGGTGGCGGGCGGGCTCGCCTTCGCGCGCCGGTGAGCCCGGCGGCGCCGGTCGCACGCCGCGTCCTCCCGCTGCCGGTGCTCACGTGATCCGATGCCCACCCGACGTAGGCCGGGCACCGATGCGACCCGCGCTGTCAACTCCTTCCCGGCTGACGAAATATTGTGCTCTCGTGCGGGCACGGTGCGTGCTCACACCGCACGAACTTCGGTGAGCTGCCGCCTGCCGTCTTCCCGCGACCCCACCGCGGGCGCGGGAGTCCGGAAAGCGCGGTCGTACTGTGGCGGGTGCGGCAGCCGCGCGCCGAGCCGGTCCGCGGCCTGCCGAATCCAGGCGGGATCGCGCAGCAGGGCCCTGCCGAGGAAGACCGCGTCCGCCTGTCCCTGCGCGATGACCTCCTCCGCCTGCTCTGGGGCGACGATCATGCCCACCGCGCTGGTGCGGACCCCGGCTTCGTCGCGGAGCCGCGCGGCGAAGGGAACCTGGTATCCCGGCCGCACCGGGATCGCCGCGTCGGGCACGGAGCCGCCGCTGGACACGTCGACCAGGTCGACTCCGAGCCGCTCGAGATGTGGCGCGAGCGCAATCGACTCCGCGACGGTCCATCCCGGCCGCGGGTCCTCGGTATCGCCGCCGAGCCAGTCGGTGGCCGAGAGGCGGAAGAACAGCGGTAGTTCCGCCGGCCATTCGCGGCGGACCGCGGTCACGACCTGGAGTGCGAACCGGATGCGGTTGTCGAAACTTCCGCCATAACTGTCGGTGCGGGTGTTGGACTGCGGCGACAGGAACTGATGGATGAGGTATCCGTGGGCGCCGTGTAGTTCGAGTACCTGGAACCCGGCCGCGGCGGCGCGGCGGGCGGCGGCGGCGAATTCCTCCACGACAGTGGCGATCTCGGCGGTGCTCATCTCGGCGGGGGCGGGCAACCGGCCGAACGGCACCGCGCTCGGGCCCACCGTGGGCCAGGTCTGCTGCGCGCGGTCGGGATCGCGCCACGGCCGCCCGGTCGCCGCCTTCCGACCGGCGTGTACGAGCTGGATTCCCGGCACCGTGCCCTGGGCACGCAGGAATCCGGTGTGGCGGCGCAGCACTTGGACCTGCCGGTCGTTCCAGAGCCCGAGGTCGTAGTCGCTGCTGCGGCCGCCGGGGGTGACGGCGGTGGCCTCGACCACGATCAGCGCCGCTCCCGCGACCGCCCGGGACCCCAGATGCTGGAGGTGCCAGTCGGTCGCGGTGCCCACGTCGGGGCCGTCGGGGACGGCGGCGAACTGCATCATCGGTGACATCCAGGCCCGATGAGCGATGGTGATCTCCCGCAGGGTGAGCGGGGTGAAGAGCTGACTCATGGCCTGCCTGTCCTGATACTCGGTGGGACGCGGGTGGTGTCCCCGCTGCCTGTCAAAGCGACGCGAGGCCGAGAAATTCCCGGGCGGACGCGACGAGCTCGGCTTCGGCGACTCCGTGGGTGACGGCGAAGCGGACGGGATCGGGTTCCGCCATATCGAAGGGGTAGTCGCTGCCGCAGACGATCCGGCCGGCACCCGCGTGGCCGCGCAGCAGAGTCAGCAGCTGGGGGTCGTGGGCGACGGTGTCGAACCACAGCTTCTCGAACGACTCCGCCGGTGGCCGCGCGGATCCGCTCCGGACATCGGCGCGTGCGTGCCAGGCGTGGGACCAGCGGCCGAGCAGCCCGGCCGAGCAGCCGCCGGCGTGCACGAAGCACAGGCGAAGTCGCGGGAGTTCCTCGAGGACGCCGCCGAGCAGGGCCGAAGCCACCGCGGTGGCCGTCTCCACCGGGTTCCCGATCAGATTGACCAGGTAGTAGTCCGGCCATTCGGGCCGGGGGAGTTGCATCGGGTGCACCAGCACCGCCAGATCCAGCCGGGCGGCCTCGGCGAGTACATGGTGCAGCGGACCTCGGTCGAGGGATTCGCTGCCGAGCAGCGGCGGGATCGCGACCCCGGCGATCCCCGGTGTCCCGGCGAGTTGTTCGAGCTGCGCGGTGGTCCGGCCGGGATTGCCGAAGGTGACCATGCCCAGGCCCACGAGGCTGCCCGCCGACGAGGCGACGACTTCGGCCAGCGCGGTGTTGAACGCGGCGACGTAGTCCTCGGTCCCGTCGGCGTCGTGCACCGGGAAGGCGAACGGTGGCGCGGAGAGCACCCGGACACCGACCCGGGCGCGGCGCATATCCGCGCGGATCGCGGGCACATCGCTCATCGCGGTGGCCCGGATCGACAACGGGACGTTCCCGAGGTACAGCTCGCCGTCGCGGTCGTGCAGCCGCCCGAACGGAGAACCCGGCGGCAGGTGGAAGAGTTCGCGCGGCAGCCAGTGGGCGTGGACATCGACGACGCCGGGCGCGATATCGGACTCGATCATGCCCGGCCGCCTTCGGTGCCGGCATCGCTCAGCGGCAGCGGCGGGTTCGCGCTGTCGAGGTGTTCGACCGTGGTGAAGACGAGGTCGGTATCACCGATGTTCTCGATATCGTGCAGCAGGTATTCGCCCGGGCCGAAGTGGAAGTGCCGGGTCTCGCCGGCCGTGTAGGACACCTCCCGGACGGTGCCGTCGTGGGTGTGCTGTCGGCTGCGGCCCGCGTCGACGGCGGTCCAGAAGTAGTCGAGGACGTGCCGGTGGGCATGCCATCGCTCGCCCGGGGCGAGCCGGATCTCCCATACCCGTACCCGGGGCGATTCACTGAGCAGGGCCGAGCCGACGTGGCCGTCGTAGGCATGATCGGCGAACTCGGTGCGCAGCCAGCCCGGCCAGCTGTCGAAATCGGTGGCGACGAGTTCGCCCGCGATCGGCAGGTCGTCGAGGAACCTGTTGTCGGTCATATCTTCTCCTGTCTCGAGAGGGTGGTGGGTCAGTGGCCCGGCCCGTAGAGGCCGAAGCGGAGCTCGGGATCACCGGGCGTCCAGGTGTTGGTGAACTGGGAGCGGGTGCCCATCGCCTGTACCCGGGCCAGCAGCGACGCGCTCAGTTCGAGCCGGCCGGGTTCCCATTTCGCCAGCGCCGCGGCGATATGCCCGTCGGCGTCGGCCAGCGCCGAAGCCAGCGCCCAGGCATCCGCCGCGGCCTTCGCGGTGCCCGCCGCCGCGTGCGGACGCGCGCTGCAGGCGGCATCACCGATCAATGCCACCCGCCCCAGGGCGGTGCTCGTGGCGCGGCAGTCCGAAACCACCTGGAGGTAGGGCTGCTCCGTCGCGGTGACGACCTCCGCGACGGCCGGCGCCAGCACGGCCGCCGCGGTCTCTTTCATCTCCGCGATGTAGCGGTCCTGCACCTGGCCTGGATGGACCGATACCGTACCCGCGAAACCGCGTTTGTCGAGTAGTAGTTCGGTCAGCTCGGGTCCGGCGGGGACATTGCGGTACCAGACGTAGTTCATCAGCCGGTGCTCCGATCCCGGGCCCTCATCGCCCGGGATCGGATAGAGCGTGAGGTGGGAGTTCGGTACCACGCTGTAGGTGATGGCGTCCCCGGTCAGCTCGGAGGTGGCCGGGGAGACGTCGCGGACGGGGACGGTCCCGCGCCAGCCGACGTAGCCGGAATACTGCAGTGTCGCGTCGGGGTCGAAGTGGGCGCGGGCGACCGAGGTGATGCCGTCGGCGAAGACCACCAGGTCGGCGGTCTCGGTACGGCCGCTGACGAACCGGACCGTGGCCGCGTCGTCGTCCTGTTCGAAGCCGCAGGCGAATTCGCCGAGATGGTAGTGCTCGGTGCCGAAATCCGCGAGCAGCGCCCGGTAGAAGGTTCCCCACGAGGTGTAGGTCCAGGTGCGTTCCTCCCGGTAGACGATGGTGTTCGCCCGGTCCAGGTACTGCACATACGAGGTCGAGGTACTCAGGTCGGCGAGCCGCTGGGTGCTGCGCTCGGCGAACCAGCGCACCGTATCGGGTTGCAGGACGATCCCGCTGCCGCGCCCGTCGAGGGCGGTGGGCGTGCGTTCGTAGATATCGACGGAGAATCCGAGGTCGCGCAGGAGCAGCGCGGTGGTCAGCCCCCCGATGGATCCGCCGACGACGATCGCCCGGGCCGAGTCGTAGGTGTTCATGAATGGCTCTCTTCTCGGCCGGTGGCCGGTGCGCAGGGATGGGAGGGTTCCGGTGCGCCGGTGGAGTCCGGGGATGGCGCATCGGTGGGCAACGGCTTGCCGCGGGTCTCGGGCGCGAACGCGAGTCCGAGGAAGGCGACGAGGCCCAGTGCGGCGATCGCGGCGGTGGCGAGGCCGAGGTCGCCGCTGAACCAGGAGGTCGCGATCACCCCGGCGACCAGCGGCCCGGCCGCGGTGATCACCCGCCCGACGCTGTTGACCACGGCGAGGGCGGTGGCCCGCACGCTCGGCGGGAAGACCTCGGGTCCGTAGATGAAGGTGCCGGACAGGGCACCGAACAGTCCGAAACCGAGTACCGGCATCGCGATCAGGAAGCCGAGATAAGTGTGTTCGAAGGGGAATACGTAGCCGATCGCGACAGCCGACAGGACGAAGCTCAGGGCGAAGGTGCGGCGTCGCCCGAGCGCTTCGGCGAGGAAACCCCACGACGCGTAGCCGAGGATCCCGCCGGCATTGAAGAGCATCGAGGCGAGCGCCACCCGGTGATCGGCGGTGCCGACGGGCACGGTGGCCTCGTTCGCGGTCATCTGCCGGATGATCTGCGGGTACCAGGTCGATACGCTCCAGAAGGAGATCAGTGAGCCGGTTGCCAGCGCGGTACATACCAGGGTGGGACGCAACAGGTGTCCCGAGAACAGGCGCCGCAGTACGAATACGTCTTCGGCAGCGGGGTTCTCGCGGCTCTTGCGATTCCGGCGCGCCCGGATGTTCGCTTCGATCTCGGGCGGCTCCGGAACGTAGCGGCGGATGAACCAGACCAGCAGCGCGGGAACGACCGCCAGGGCCATCATCGTTCGCCAGCCGTGACTGCCGAGCAGCGCGTAGGTGGCCGCGGCCACGAAGAATCCGGCGGCGTAGCCGGACATCATGACGCCGCCCGCGCGGGCACGATACCGGTTACGCCAGGTCTCCGCGATGAGCGCGGCGCCGACGGGTGCCTCGACGCCGGAGCCGACGCCCGCGATGAAGCGCAGGATACCCATCTGCCACCAGGTATCGGCGAACGCGGCGACCGCGGTGAACACCGCGTAGGTCAGGATTCCGAGGGACAGGACCCGGGTCCGGCCGAAATAGTCGGCGAGTATGCCGAACAGGATGCCGCCGACCGCCCAGCCGAGGAGGAAGAGGGCGACGGTGAGGCCGCCGTAGAAGCCGATCGCCGAGCTGTCGGCGGTGATTCCGCTGCGGGGCAGCAGTTCGGACATGGCCGGACCGAGGACCAGGACATAGAGGCTGCCGGCGAATCCGTCCAGGCCCCACCCGAGGGTGGTACCGACGAGTACCAGCCACTGCATCCGGCTGATCTCGGTGCGCACGGTGCCGGCACCGGTCTGTGGCGTCATCATCGACGCTCCTTCCGCGAAGGTCGCGTGGTCGAAAGGGGAGGTGGGCGCGCGGCATCGCCCCGGGCGGGCTCGCCGGGGTGGCCGTGGCGCCGAGGGATCAGTTGAGGCGGGTGTTGTCGTCCGGGCTGCCGTACCAGTCGACGTGGTCGTCGGCAATGCGCACGACGACGGTTTTGATCCAGGAGAAGTCGTCGAAGGATTCGGTTCCGGCGTCCTTGCCGATACCGGATTCCTTGACCCCGCCCCAGGGCAGCGACGGTTCGAGCCGGTGATGGTCGTTGAGCCACACCATGCCGGCGACGATCCGGTCCGCGACGCAGTGTCCGCGGGCGATATCGCGGGTCCACACGCCCGCGCCGAGTCCGTAGCGGTTGTCGTTGGCCATCGCGACGGCTTCCCCTTCGCTGTCGAACGGGATGACGACCGCGACGGGACCGAAGATCTCCTCCTGGGACACCGTCATGTCATTTGTGGCGTCGGCGAGCACGGTGGGTTCGAGGAAGAACCCACCGTGCAGCGGCGCCGGCAGGTCGGGGACGCCGCCGCCCGCGACGAGGCGAGCGCCTTCCCGGACACCGATATCGATGAGTTCGCGGACGCGGTCGCGCTGGCGTGCGCTGATGAGCGGACCCAACTGGGTGTCGGCTGCGGCGGGATCGCCGATCCGGATGGCGCGGGCCCGCCCGGCGAGCGCGGTGACGAACTCGTCGTAGACCGCGCGCTGCACGAGGAACCGGGAGCCGGCGACGCAGGATTGGCCCGCGGCGACGAACGCCGCGAATGCCGCGCCCTCGGCGGCGACGACCGGATCGATATCGTCGAAGACGATGATCGGTGTCTTTCCGCCGAGTTCGGCGGTGACGCGCGCGAAACGGGACGCGGTGGCGACAGCGGCCGAGCGGCCGGCCTCGGTGCCCCCGGTGAGAGTGATCTTCGCGACGTCGGGGTGGTGGGTCAGCCGCTCACCGGCCGCGCGGCCGCCGGTGACGACGGTGACGACTCCGTCGGGAAGTCCGGCGTCCCGCAATATCCGGGCCAGTGCGAGGGTGGTGAGCGGCGTGATCTCGGAGGGCTTGACCACCACGGTGTTGCCGTTCGCGAGGGCGGCCGAGAGGCTGCGCGCGAGAATCAGCATGGGGTGATTGAACGGCGTGATGATGCCGCACACACCGAGCGGGGCGCGGCGCTGATAGGTGAGATACGGTCCGTCACCGGGCAGGACGGCGTCCCGCTGGGCGGTGAGCAGGGCGGCGTTGTACCGGAACCATTCGGGCACTCGGGACAGCTGGGCGCGGGTTTCGGTGACCGGCCGGCCGTTATTGCGGGTCTCGAGCCGGAACAGGTCCTCGGAGGCGGCTTCGATCGCGTCGGCGATACGCAGCAGCAGTGTGGCGCGTTCGCTGCGCCGTAGAGCCGGCCACGGACCGGACTCGAAGGCCGCGCGGGCGACCCGGACGGCCTCGTCGACGGCCTCGGCGCCCTGCTCGGCCACGATATCGATCACCGCACCGGTGGACGGATCCAGGATTTCGCGCGTGGCTGCCGCGGTCCGGTCCGAGGACAGGTCGGTCGTGGTGTCGGTCATGGCGCCGAGCCCTTCGTGTCGCTTGTCGATGGGGAGCACCCGGTTGTGACGACTGTGCTCGGGCCGAGAACTTCGTCACAACGTGGGTGCTCATCGAGTATCGAGTCCGGCGTGAGCCACATCAATGTCTCCGGCTACATAGTTGACCGAAATGTATGTCCGATGAATACACAGTGTGTCAGTCTGGGCCGGTGAGCGAAGGACAGAGCGGCGGCCACTCCGCCGAGTTGGTGACCTGGTTGAACAGCCTGCGCACACTCAGTGCGGCCGCGGTATCGGGCGACGAGCTGCGTGAGGTGCTCGATCTGGTGGCCGCGACGGCCCGCTCACTGCTCGGTTTCGATTTCTGCGGAGTCCTCACCCCGGGCGCCGCCGAGGAGAGTCTGCTCATCACCGGCTGGAGTGGGCTGTCCGACGACTATGTCGCCCGCATCAACGCCGACCGTCCGGTGGGAATGGACAGCGCCGCCCCCTCCACGCGCGCGTTCCGGACCGGGCGGCCGGTGGTGATCCGGGATATCGCGGCCGAACCGCGGTTCGGCCCGTGGGGCGATGTGGCCCGCGACCAGGGGTACCGCGCCATGGTGTCGGTGCCGCTCGTCGCGGCGGGACACGTCCTCGGCACCCTCAACGGGTACTACAAGCCGGTTCACACCTTCACCCACTACGAGACGGAGCGGATGGCGCTGCTCGCGAACCATGCGGCGATCGCCCTCACCTCCGCGCGCCGGCTCGCGGAATTGAGCCGGCTCAACGCGTCCCTGCGCGCTCAGCGTGACGTTCTGACCCGCTCGGAACAGATTCACGAGCGGTTGCTCGACGTGACACTGCGATCCGGAGGACTGCCGGGTATCACCGAGGTCCTCGGTGAGCTGATCGCGCGGCCGGTGCTCGTCGAGGACGCCGGCGGCGCCGTGCTCGCGACGACGGGAGATACGGCGGGACTGCCCGATCCGCGCTACCGTGGCGATGCCGACATCCCGGCGGCCGTCTCGGCGAAACCCGTTGCGATATCCACGGAATCGGGGCCGTACTGGGTGTCGGTGGTGCGGCTCGACGGGGAGGTGGTGGCCCGGATCTGGTATCCGGGCGACCGGGGACCCCTCGACGCGCTGGGCGAGCGCGCGGTGGAGCATGCGGCGCTGGTCGTCTCGCTCGAGCTCTTCCGCCTCCGCACCGGAACAGAGGTCGAGCACCGGCTCCGCGGTGAGCTGCTCGCGGAACTGCTCACCGGCGGCGAGGTTGCGGAAGAGGCGATGCGCAGGGCGCAGCGGCTCGGCCACGACCTGTCCCGCCCGCATTGCGCGATTGTGGGATCGCTGGCGGCCGACGGCGCGGAAGCCGATCTCCGCACGTATTCGCGCGCTCTCACCGCGGTGACCCAACTGGTCCGCGGCTACCGCCCGCGACCGCTGGCAGCCATGCACCGCGGGCATATCGTGGTGTTGTGGCCGCACGGCGCCGAGACCGAAACCGGTGCCGTCGAGGTGGTGGGCCGGCCGGTCGCCGAACGTGTCCGGATGGCGCTGGCGACGGGCTCGCGCGCGGTCAGCGCGAGTGTCGCCCTCGCCGACAGCGGCGGTACGGTGGCGCAGTCCTATCGTGTCGCCCGAGGCGCACTCGAAGTCGCCGCCCGGTCGGGAAACCGGGGCGTGGTGGTGGAACTGGGCGATCTCGGCCTGGCCGGTCTGCTGCTACAGCTCGACGACCCGGTCCAGCTGGCGGCCTATTCCGATCGTGTTCTGGCTCCACTGACCGGCTACGACCGCAAACACCGGACCCACCTCGTCGAGACCCTGGAGGCGTATCTCCGGTGCAAGCTGAGCCGACCCGAAACGGCGGCGGCACTGCACGTCCACGTGAACACCGTGAAGCAGCGTATCCACCGCATCGAGGAGCTCACCGGCTCCGACTTCACCGATCTCGATACGGTCGTGCAGTTCGGTACCGCACTCACCCTCCGCGATGTCGCGCACGCCGGCCGTGAATCCGCACCGGTGGCGGTCGGCGCAGCCGGCAGATGATTCGCTGTCATCCGCATGGGTCCTCGCGGATGATCGGCTGGGGACCGCGTGGATCACCGTGTGCACATGCGCTGCCGCCATCGGATCGGAGCGCCTGCGTCACGTCCGCGGGATCGGCATGCCCAGCAGCGGTAGCCGCGGACATACTCGGGCGTCCCGGTGTCCGCTACCCGGCGGTCCGTGGCCTCCCGGACCGGGCGTGCGACATCCGGGGGAAGTCCGGGCTCGTCCCGGATGCGCGGAACGCGTCGATGACCAGGGCGGCGAACCGGCGCGCCGAGGCCTCCCGGCGGGCCGGTGGCACCGCGGCCAGTCCGCGGCCGGTCTGCAGGACGAGCACGAGGTCGTCGATGGCGAAGTCGCGCCGCAGCCCACCGGCCTTCTTGGCGCGGGTGGCCAGGCCCGCGAGCTGCGAGAGCAGTGCCGCGCGGTGGGCGGTGAAGGACTCGGCCTCCGGGTTCGCGGACATGAACGCGTCCACGAAGCCCTGGTTCCGGCCGTTGAGTACGGTGATCCGCTCGATCACCGAACTGAATCCGCGCCAGGGGTCGGGATCGGCGCAGCCGTCTTCCACGATCTGCCGGCACGACCGCATCTCGTCCGCGAAGGCCGCGTCGATCAGGGCCTGCTTCGTCGGGAACCGCCGGTACAGCGTGGCGGGCCCCACCTCGGCCCGGCGCGCGACCTCGCGCATGGTGATGTCTATTCCTTTGTCGGCGAACAGTGTGCGGGCGACCTCGAGGATCCGGTCGCGGTTGTCCTGCGCGTCGGCGCGGAGCATATGAGGCAATCGATCCGGCATGCTTCTCACTTCGCGGAAATGGACGGGGGCGTCCGTTACTTTCGGTCACGGTACCTCCGACGACGAGAGCAGGACACGACGGTGCGAGCAGTGGCGATCCAGCGATTCGGCGATCCGAGCGGCATGACGGTGATAGAAGTGCCGGCGCCGGCGCCGGGTCCCGGGCAGGTGGTCATCGAGACCGAGGCGATCGGAGTCGGGGGTGTCGACGCTGTGATCCGGCGGGGGACACTCGGCGGATACGGGTTCACCGCGGGACTGATACCCGGCAGCGAGGTCGCGGGCACGGTGCGCGCGGTCGGTGCGGGGGTCGACGAATCGTGGACCGGCCGGCGCGTGTGGGCGTTCACCGGTATGGGCGGTGGTTATGTCGAACAGGCGGTCGCGCGGGTCGGCGATGTCGTCGAACTTCCGGCCGGCCTGTCACCGGTCGAGGCGGTGACGCTCGGCAGTGCGGTGCCCGTCGCGCATTTCGGTTTGGCCCATGCGCGATTCGCGGCCGGTGAGTCCGTGCTGGTGCGCGGGGCGGCAGGCAGTATCGGCATCGCGGCGGTGGAGCTCGCGGTCCGCGGCGGTGCGAGCGCGGTCGCGGTCACGACCTCCTCTGCGGACCGCGGCAGCAGGCTCCGCGACCTCGGTGCGACTCATGTCCTGGACCGGTCCGGAGGAGGCGATCCGACTGCCCCACCGTCCTTCGACGTGATCTTCGATATCGCCGGTGGGGCGGAGCTACCGGCGTTCCTCGACCGGCTCACGCCGAACGGGCGTTTCGTCCTGGTCGGCGTGGTGGCCGGGCTGCCGCCGGCAGACTTCGGCATGCGACTTCTGGGCACGTTCCAGCAGTCCCGCTCGTTCGCCACGTTCAGCCTCGATACCGTCCCGGTACCCACGCGGGACGCGGTCCGGGCAGCGCAGTTCGCGGCCGCCGCCCGGGGCGAACTGCATGCCGTCGTGCACGAGGTCCTGCCCCTCGGACGGGCTGCCGACGCGCACAGAGGGATGGACGAGGGCGCAGTCTTCGGCCGGATCGTGCTCACTCCCTGACCGGCGCTCCGGATATCGGTCCGCTCGGCGACCCGCCCGCGACGACCCCGAATCCGCGCGGCAGCGCCGCCGAACGTGCCGGTCACGGATATCGGTGTCGGTGGGGCTGGGTAGCGTCTGGTGTCGTGGAAACTGGGGAACGCATCCGAGAGCTCGCGGACCGTGTGGTGGCGTTGCGGGACGCCTATTACCGTGGTTCGCCACTGGTCGCCGACGCGGAGTACGACGCGATCGAGGACGAACTACGGGGCCTGATCGAGGCGCATCCCGATCTCGCACCCGACCCGAACCCCCTGGAGCAGGTCGGTGCGCCCGCCGTACTGCACGCCCCGATCCGGCATTCACGTCCGATGTTGTCGCTGGAGAAGGCGACCACCTCTGATCAGGTCGCGGCGTTCTTCGACCGGTTTCCCGGCCAGGCGGTGGTGGTGATGCCGAAGCTCGACGGTTTGTCGCTGGCCCTGATTTTCGAGGACGGGCGGTTGGTGCGCGCGGTGACCCGCGGTGACGGCACCACCGGTGACGATGTGACGATGCTGGTCCGTGCGCTGGTGGACGGTGTCCCCGATCGGATCGACGTGCCGGGGCGGGTGGAGGTGCGGGGTGAGGCGGTGATGCTGCGGTCGACCTTCCTCGATTACAACGCCGCACACCCGGACAAGCCGCTGATCAATCCGCGTAATGCCGCGGCGGGCACGCTGCGGGCGAAGGACCCGGCCACGGTCGCGCAGCGGCGGCTGCGGTTCTTCGGCTTCGATCTCGACACCTCCGCCGGCGGGGCCGCGGCCGATCTGGCGGAGGGGCTGCGGGCGCTGGGGATCGCGGGGGCGCAGATGCGGTTGTGCGCCGACGCCCAGCAGGCCCAGGCGGCGATCACCGTGATCGAGCAGGGGCGCAACGACCTGGACTACGACATCGACGGCGCGGTGCTGCGGCTGGCCGACCGCGACGCCTACGCCGCGGCCGGGACCCGGTCCAACAGCCCGCGTGGGGCGCTCGCCTTCAAGTTCGCCGCCGAGGAGAAGACCACCGTGCTCAACGAGGTGGTCTGGGATGTCGGCAAGACCGGCAAGATCGTCCCGGTCGCCTGGCTGGAGCCGGTGTTCGTGGGCGGGACCACGGTCACGAAAGCGACGCTGGCCAACCAGCAGGTGATCCGCGCCCGCGACATCTTGGTCGGGGATACCGTATTGGTCCGCCGCGCGGGTGATGTGATCCCGTTCGTGGCCGGCGTACTCGACGCCTCGAAGCGGACCGGCGACGAGCGTGAGATCGTGCCGCCCACCGACTGCCCGTCCTGCGCGCAGCCGGTGACCGAGCAGGGCAACAGCCGGGAGCTGTTCTGCACCAATGTCTCCTGCCCCGCGCAGACGGTGCGCAGGCTCATCCACTGGGCATCGCGGCCGGCGGCCGATATCGAGGCATTCGGTCAGGTGTGGATCGAACGCCTGGCCGAGGCGGGCATCCTGGAGCGTCCCTCGGATTTCTACACGCTGACCGCCGAGCGCCTGCTCGAGTTCGACCGTATCGGCGAGACCTCGGCCGCGCGCATGATCGAATCGGTCGATGCCTCCCGCCGGGTGGGTCTGCGCCGCGCGCTGATCGGCCTGGCGATCCCGATGGCCTCCGAGGGCACCGCCGCCCGCCTGGCCCGAGCGGGGTTCCGGTCCCTGGAAGAGGTCGCCGAGGCGGGTGTGGAACGACTCGTGGCGGTGGAGGACATCGGCCCGAAGGTCGCGGCTTCCCTGGTCGAGCATCTCACCCGGCTGCGCCCGGAACTGCAACGGTTGCGCGACGCGGGCGTGAGCCTGGACGTGCTCGACGAGGACCTACCGCCGGTCGTCGCGGCCGGTGCGCCCCTGGACGGCAAGACGGTGGTGATCACCGGCGCGATCAGTGACCCGCGCTCCGGGGAGAAGGTGGCCCGCCCGACATTCCAACGCCTGTGCGAGAGGGCGGGTGCCGCGGTGGCGTCCTCGGTCTCGGCCAACACCGATCTGCTCGTCACCGGTGCGGGAGTGGGTGAGAGCAAGCTGTCCAAGGCCGCGAAACTGGGCGTGGAAGTCGTCGATCAGGAGAAGATCTGGAATCTGCTGATCGCCGCCAATGTCGTCTAGCGAGTGTTCCGCGCCTGAAATCCGTTGAATATCGGGCGAGGGAGTCGCAGATCTCCTCTGCGGTTTTCTTCCAGACGAACGGCCGGGGATTTTCGTTCCAGTGCTGGATCCAGGTGGTGACGTCTTTCTCCAGCGCCGCGACGCTTTTGTGGACACCGCGGCGGGTGAGCTGGTCGGTGAGGTATCCGAACCAGCGTTCGACCTGGTTGAGCCAGGACGACCCGGTCGGGGTGAAGTGGACGTGGAGGCGGGGGTACCAGGCGAGCCACTCGTTGACGATCGGTGTCTTGTGGGTGGCTAGGTTGTCGCACACCGGATGGACCTCCAGTGCGGCGGGCATGGTCTTATCGATCGTGACCAGGAACTTGCGCGGCCGCTGTCGGCCCGTAGAGCTCCGCGAAACCGGAGCTGCTCGACCCGGCTGGAGTTTCCGGCCTGAATCAGGTGCAAATGGGCTTTCCTGGGGAGCCCCGCCGAGTCCGGATCGACAAGCAGAACGCCTAACGCCGCTGCGTGAAGAACCAGAATTACGCCGGCTACGCCAAGGCTTCCGGTATCTTCCCGCCCGGCTCTCGCCCCGCACCGCGGAACTGAGCGACGGTCAGGATCAGTAAGTGCAAGAAGAAGTGCGCCGACCGGGTCGGACCCAGGCCACCTGAAACCTGAATCCAGCAGAGCACCTGGCCCGCATTCCGACGGCCCGCCACCCTCGGTGGTGGGCCGTCCGCCGTCATCCCGGGCAGGGGTTGAGGTGGTCACTCTCGTCGGTGACCGGGTCGATCGGGTACGCGCGGTACGCCTCGATGCCGTCCGCCGCCAGAACGGCGTCGATGCACGCTTCCGAACCGCCCACGTACGTACAGGTGAGGTCTATGTCCGTCGCAACGCACCAGGCCCGGTCGTCGGGCCACCACAAATTGGGCGACCGCCAGAACGGGTCACGGTCCAACGGCTGCTCCACAGCGGCGGGTTGCCACGGCTCCGGGCCTACAGCGACGGCCACCGACGGGTCGTCGGTGCCCCACGGCCCGGGCTGCAGCGACGACCGATAAACGGTGTCCAAAAAGCCGGCCAGCAGCAGCATCTCCCGGTCCGGAATCTCGAACCGCGCCGTGTCGCCCGGCCCGACAACCGAGTCACCCCATCCCTCCCACAAGCCGAACCAGCAATTGCCGGGTGTACTGGTGTGCTTGCGCAGAACCCCCGCGAGCTGCCGCAACAGCGCCTCGGGAACGTTCCCTTCGTACGGCGCCTCGTCCCACACCCCCGGCTGCTCACGCACCTGCCGCGCTCCGACGATGTGGTCCCACTGCATCAGCGGGTACGCGGCCCGCCCGTTGGCAGCGGCCACTTCGCGCCAGGCAACGGCTACATCGTCGCGGTACGCCGGGTGCAGTATCCGTGCGTACGCCGCGAAACCGTCCGGCACCACACCGATTACCGTCCCATCGAACTTCGTGAGCCGCTCTTCCAGCCACCCCGTCGCGGCTCCGTCGTCCACCCTCGTGTAATCCATCACTCCATGATGCGCGCCAGCCTAAGCGTCTGGGGGCCGACCGGGACCGTTTCAACGGGACCCGGTGGCGTGCTGCTGGGCACGGTCGACGGTGGAATCGACAACGACCCACTCCCGGTCGCTCTCGGCGTCAGCCTGCGCCGTCAGAGCGGTGAAGACCCGTCCCCAGGTACCGTCGGCCACCCACTTCGGCGCCGCCATCGGCGCCTCCATGGCGTAGGGGAGCGGCACTTCGGCCATGGCTACGCGGCGTACCGAGGGGGCTTGACCAGCGGTTATGTCGGCCAGAAGTGCTGACGAGGGAGTCCGTGCTTCTCTTGCAGTATCTGCTAAAACCGTTGCTTCGGCTCGAAACTATCGAGACCCCAAATGCTCGGCGAACGTCTCGGTCATCGGACCGAGCTCGGCAAAGTACTTTTCATCCGACACCCCCGCACGCCGTTCGAAGGCAGCGAGAATCATGGGATAGCGCTGTCCGTCGGTCTTGGACAGTACGTCGCCACGCTGTAACACCAGCTGCACCGCGGGGGTCGATGCGGCTTTCGCGGCGGGCAACAATTTGTCCACCATCTCGTTCGCGTGGGATCCATCCGAACACACGAAACGCATCAGCCGGCGCTTGCTGTCGGAATCTGGGTGGTGATGGCCTGCGCAGGCGCTGACGGTCGGCCCTACCTCACGGTTCACCCTCTCTATGAGATCGCGCATATCCTCGTCGATACCGTCGGTCCACGCCCCGGGTGGACCACCGTCCACGCTCACCTGGTCTCCGGGCACGATTTCGGCCGTCCCGATCCAACTACTGCCCTCGGCCGAATCGATACCGCCGTCCTCGGCGACATGGACGTGATGCAACTGTGGTTCCGGATTACCGGATCGCCATTGATTCCAGCGCCGCATGAACCCGGGCGCGTCGTCCATTCTGTGGTGGGCAGAGCGGTAGGAATCGAGCTGCCGCCACGCGCCGCTGCTCCCGCCGATGCTGGTGTCGCTGTCGCCGTAGCGCAGGATCTGGCCGCCGGCGCCATCCACTTCGGGTAGCCAGCGGGTTGATTCACTGGAGTTGCCGGCAATCTTGTGCACTTGACCGCTGGCACACCGACTGAAATCGGTGAAAGCGCCATCGACGCGGCGGGCGGATTCGAGTACCGCCTTTTTGATGCTGTAGCTCATCCACATCGATGAAACCCACCAACCAAACCAGAGAGCACTCGTTCTGCATCGTTTCGCTCCTTCGCGCAGACCCCTGAACAACCACACAAGGACTCATCAGAAGATGATGGCCGTTTTGTATCGATGCCAAATCCAAAACCGGCGAGCAGAAGGTCCTGGAAGGCCCGCGGCACGGGTATGTCCCTGACGGCACCGGTTTTCAGTGTGGCCGGGTGGTGCTGGGTGTGCCCTGTTCGGTGGGCCGGGCGGCGGGGGTCGGCCGGCACGGGGGCGTAGTGGGCACGGACAAGGTGGTTAGTGGCCGGGATGACGTGGCGGCCGTAGGCGCCGACCAGGTTACCGCGCTCCATGCGCACGTAGTAGTCGACCGAGACTCCGACAGGTTGCACCGGCTCCATACTCGCCGTCAACTCCCACCCGGCACGACCATGCCGGATTCGTAGGCGAAGACTACGAGTTGGGCGCGGTCGCGGGCATCCAGTTTGGTCAGCAAGTGGCCGACATGGGTTTTGACCGTGGCAACACTGATGTACAGCGCGGCTGCTATTTCGACATTGGACCGTCCTGCGGCGATATGTGCGAGGACTTCGCGCTCGCGGTCGGTGAGCGTCGCCAGGACGTTCGACTGTGGTGCCGGGGCCGCGGGTTGACGAGCGAACACGCTGATGAGGCGGCGAGTAATGCTCGGTGTCAGCAGGGCGTCGCCACTGGCGATGACTCGGACCGCGTGCAGTAGCTGCTCGGGTGGGGAGTCCTTGAGGATGAAGCCGCCGGCACCGCTGCGTAGCGCCCGGAAGACGTGTTCATCCTGGTCGAAGGTGGTCACAATCAATACATGCGGGACGTCGGTGCTGTCGGCCGCGATATGCCGCGTCGCCTCGAGGCCATCCATGATCGGCATCCGGATATCCATCAGGACGACATCGGGCCGGAATTCGCGGGTGAGCCGGACGGCCTCGCCGCCATTGCCGGCCTCGCCGACCACGGTGAGATCCGGCGCGGAATCGACGAGAACACGAAACCCGGCTCGCACGAGCGCCTCATCATCGGCGATGAGTACCCGTATCGGGCCAGCACGTTTTCCGGCCCGGTGGGTGGGGTCAGACATGATGCTCCCGATCGATCGGAAAACT
The DNA here is from genome assembly GCF_000308775.1 of Nocardia testacea NBRC 100365. Classification (GTDB taxonomy): domain Bacteria; phylum Actinomycetota; class Actinomycetes; order Mycobacteriales; family Mycobacteriaceae; genus Nocardia; species Nocardia testacea. The sequence goes on along the minus strand of NZ_BAGJ01000027.1, from coordinate 7,989 downwards.
TGCGGTGACGCCGAATCCGCCTTCGGGTCGTGGTCCGGCGTCGAGCCGACCGCCGAACAACGACACCCGTTCCCGCATCCCGGCCAGACCGAGACCGGAGCCGCTGTCGGCGATGCCGGTGGACCGCCCGGCAGTGCCGGGCGCCGGTCCGTCGTCGGTTATGGATGCGGTCAACTCGTGCGGAGCATGACGAATCTCGACCCGCGCACGGTTGGTGTGCGCGTGTTTGACCACATTGGTGAGTGCCTCCTGGACGATGCGGTACACGGTGGTCTGCAACAGTGCCGGGTAGCCGAATGCCGCACCGACGACGTGATTCTCCACGACGAGACCGTTATGACGCAGCCCGTCGACAAGGTCGTCGATCTCCGCGAGACCGGGCTCGCTCGGCTCGTCCGGTTGCCTGGGCTCCCGGATCTGTGCCAGCACCGCCCGTAATTCGTTCAGCGCCGACCGGCTGGCCGTCTCGATAGTGCTCAACGCCCGGCGTGCCTCGCCCGGCTGCTCATCGACCAGCAGACGAGCCACTCCTGACCGGACCGCGACCATACTCAGAGTGTGCGAGAGGAGGTCGTGCACGTCTCGCGACACTCGCAATCGTTCCTCGGCCCGGATCCGGCGTTCCTCCTCCACCGCTCGTCGGCGTTGCTGCTCGGCGAGACTGCGCCGGTACTCGCGCCGCGTTCGGGTCATATCGCCGGCCAGCCAGGCGGCGGCCGCAATCGGCAGCTGTACGAAGTTCTGATCCTGATCGATGTACAGGTCCACACCGATCCGCGCGGCGAAACACAAAGCGATGAGCGCAATACCGGTACCGAGCAGCGATTCGCGACGTGGTCGCCGGTCGGCGAGTGTAAAGACGGCGACGGCGACGACCGGCCCCGCATTGCTCACCCACGGGGTGAAGCGGATCCCGGCTACCGCAGCGAGGCACAGTACAGCCGATACAACGACGAGGACAGCCAGCGGCAGGCGCCGCCGTACGATCAGCGGCGCGACGGCGGCACCACCAAACGCGGCGATCGCCGGCGTCGACCCGATCCCGCTGATCCAGTCCATGAGCACGGGCCCGGTTATCACCGCGAAGCAGGCAATGGCGATCGCGATATCGATCCGATCCGGCCCGGTGGAGTCTTCCCCGCGCCGGACCGGAGCGAGCCGCTGATGCCACGGTGGCCGCGCGGCCCGGCCCGGCAGCGATGAAGTGGTCGACATGGCGCTGACGGTAATCGGCCGGCGAGTACCGTGCATCGCCCCGGAGCCGGGGTCACGCATCATCCGCAAGTTGGACAGACCCCACGGCCTCCACCCGTGGTTGCCCGACTTCTCGCGTCCAGAGGATGACGACACGGCAACGGTGAGAAACGAAGGTAGGGGCATGAACAACCAAGGCTCCCAACATCTCCGGTCCGGGTCTCGGCACGGCCGCGCGGCGAGCATCGGATCGCAGCTGTCAGGCCCGCTGGTCGCCATCGCCGCCGCGTCGTTCGCGGTAGGCATCGTGTCCGGCGGGGTCTCCTATCTCCAGCGATCCCGCCACCTCGAGGCGCATGTCGACGGCACGGCCGCATGGTGGCCACACCTCGCGCTGTTCGTGCCTGCCATCATTGCCGCCGGTGTTGTACTGCGCCGACGCCGCCGCGCACATCCGGATGGTCTCCTACTGCTCGCCCCGATGGGCGCCACCGCCGCGAAACGAGTTGCGCACACTCTGTCCTCGGTCTTCCGCCACCCGACAGCGCTGCTACGGCTGCTGATCGGCATAGTGCCCATGACGATCCTCGTGTACAGCCCGTGGCGTATCGGGCAGCAGATACTCGCCGGCCTCGACCCCAATTTCACCGTCAACGCCTGGGGCGGCCCGAGTTACCTGGGCGCAATGGCGTGCCACTACTTTGACGGCGCCCTGCTGATGGCGACGGCAGCCGGCCTGCTGGACCTCCTGCTTTTGCCGCTCGGCACGACCGGGAGAACGTCTCGCCGCCCAGCGCACGCGGACACCTCGACGAGTGCGTAATCGACAAATGCCCCCGGTCAGCAGGGCGCCCTTTTCGCGGCGCGACCCGGCCACCCGGCGGTGAGCGCCACCGCAGGCGGATGGCCCGGCCGGCTCCGGGGGTGATCCGGGCGCGGCGGGTGCGCAGGACTTCCCGGATCTCGGCACGCGGCTCCATCGAGGTCATGCCTCTACGAACCACCTCCACCAGCGGCATCACCGACGACAAGCAGCAGCTCAAACCGACACCCGGATTACCGACGCAACCCATCTGGACGGCTAACCCCACGCTCCCACGGGGTGGGGTGCGGTTGACCGGTCAGGCAAGTGGTACGTGCGGTGAGGAGGTGTTCACGTCTGCTGTGTATTCAAACCAGTTTTCGTGTGCTGGCACGCGACATTTACTCTGCCCTGGGGAAAAGTTCAGCAGATGACCCGCGCCCTCGATGCTCCCGGCGACCACGATCACGAGTCGCTCACTGTGACGGTAGGACCGGCTCTACCGGTCAGCGCGGGCGTGGTCACCGCGCTCATCGGGTTCACGAGTTCGTTCGCGGTAGTGCTCGCCGGTCTCACTGCGGTCGGGGCCGAGCCGGCGCAAGCCGCATCGGGCCTGCGTGTCCTGTGCATCGCTCAAGCACTCGGCATACTGCTGCTCAGCTTCCGGTATCGCATCCCCATCACACTCGCGTGGTCCACGCCGGGCGCGGCGCTGCTCGCGAGCGCAGGGACAGTAGCCGGCGGGTGGTCTGCCGCGGTCGGTGCGTTCCTTCTGGTCGGTGTACTCATAGTGTGCACGGGCCTGTGGCGTCGGCTCGGCGATCTCGTGGCCGCGATTCCTGTGGAGATCGCGCAGGCGATGCTGGCGGGGGTGTTGCTGCCGATCTGCTTGGCTCCGGTGCGGGCAGTCCAGACCAGCCCGGTCCTGGTCGTACCGGTGATCCTGGTCTGGCTGATTCTGCAGCGCTTTGCCCCTCGCTGGTCGGTTCTCGCGGCCTTCGGTACCGCAGTGCTCGAGGCTGCGATCGGCATCGCTGCGCACCATGGTCGTCTGGATGTCAGCGGGATCATTCCGAGCGTGGCGGTATCTGTGCCGGAGTGGAATTGGCAGGCGATCGTGGGAATTGCGGTTCCGCTCTATGTTGTCACCATGGCGTCGCAAAATATTCCAGGCGTCGCTGTCATGAAGTCGTACGGCTACACCGTCCCGTGGCGTGCGTCCATGACGATTACCGGCCTCGGCACCCTCATCGGGGCCCCTGCGGGCGGACACGCGATCAACCTCGCCGCGATCAGCGCGGCCCTTGCGGCCGCTCCCACAGCGCACCCCGACCCTCGGCGGCGATGGATCGCGGCGTTCGCCGCAGGCGTGACCTACCTTTTTCTCGCGCTGATTTCGGGTGTGCTCATCGCCCTGGTTGCCACTACCCCGAAGGGCGTGTTCGCGACTGTTGCCGGATTGGCGTTGCTGGCTACGCTGGGTACAGCGCTCTCCGGCGCCCTCGCTTCCGGCGAAAATCGCGAGGCAAGCATCGTAACGATTCTCATCGCAGCATCGGGGATGAGCTTCGGCGGGATTGGCGCGGCGCTCTGGGCTCTGCTGGCGGGCCTGGCCGTGCGAGCAGTGCTGAACCGCTCGTCGCCGTGGTCGTGGGCAACGGTGTCGTTTGGATTCCGTCCCTGCCGGGCGCCCCGGCCGAGCAGCGCTGAATCGGCCACATCGGCCGCCATGGAAGTCGATATGGTCGATCACGTGCCACCGAAGCCTGGCCCGTGATACATACGACCCGACCGTGACTTAGACCACAGGGCGGAGCAGTCTGCGACGCACCGGGGCGCATCGATGTACGACCCGGTGTCCTTCTTTTGTCGGATGTGGGTAGAAGTTCGGCTGCTCGACGATGGGAGTCCTACCGGTCCGAAAGGGAATGGATGACTTTCACACTTGTCGCGGCGTTGATCGGACTCGCGCTCATCGACAGCACCAGTTTCGGCACGCTGCTGATCCCCATCTGGTTGTTGCTGACTCCGGGGCGGTTGCGGGCAGGCCGGATCGCGGCCTACCTCGGGACCGTCGCGGCGTTCTACTTCGGCATCGGAATTCTGCTGGTCCTCGGCGCGGATGCTGCGCTGACAGCGGTCGGCGCGATCGACCTCCCACCGGTTCCGTTGCGGATCGGGCAACTGATTCTCGGCATCCTCATCATCGCGCTGAGCTATCGGCTCGAGGCCAGGGCCGAACGGCGGTCCGGCAGCCCCGGCAAGATCCACCGCTGGCGGTCCAGAACGATGTCGGGCAGCGGCAACGCACGGAGTCTGATGAAGCTCGCACTCGTGGCCGCCGCCCTGGAAGCCGCCACCATGCTGCCCTACCTCGCCGCCGTCGGCCTGATCGCCAACGCCGATCTCGCCTGGCAGCTGACCGGCTTCGTGCTGGCTGCCTACTGCGTCGTCATGACCTTGCCCGCCATCGCCTTGGCGCTGGCCCGCCTCGCCGCACACCAGCGGGTCGATCCGTTCCTGCAACGAATCAACGACTGGTTCACCCGAAACAGCGCAAAAGCGCTCGGGTGGACGGTCGGCGGGCTCGGCATCGGCATCACTCTCAACGCCGCCACCGTTCTCGCCTTCACCCCGGCCTGAACCGACCACAGACGTTCTGCACGCGTCACAGAGGCACGGCCCGGGACCCGTGCGTGGCATCACGCGGCGTCTGCTCCAGGGTCAACGCCAGCACCTGTTCCACGCGGTCCAGCAGGATCGACGGTGGCCGGCCCGGCCCGAGGCTCATCGGCCGGCCCGGGCAGGATGAACCGTTTTCGCCACTTCGCCACGGTCATCGGCGTGACACCGACTGCTGCCGCCAGATGCGCGTTCGCTGCACCCTCCGGCCGGCTACCCACCGTGCGCGGTGTCCAGCGCCCGGGAGGTGGGCGTCGCGTGACCGGTGTAGTGGGCGACCGGTCCCTCGAAGAGCACCGTCCCGCCGTGTCTGCCCGGGCCGGGGCCGAGGTCGATCAGCCAGTCCGCGTGCCGGATCACCTCGAGGTTGTGCTCGATGACGACCACGGTGTGCCCGGCGTCCACGAGGGCATCCAGTACGCGCAACAGTGTTTCGATATCGGCCGGGTGCAGGCCGGTGGTCGGTTCGTCCAGGAGATACACAGCCGGTTCCGCGGCTTCCCGGAGTTCCCTGGCGATCTTGACCCGTTGGCATTCGCCGCCGGACAGGCCGCTCAGCGGTTCGCCCAGCCGCAGGTATCCGAGCCCGACTTCGGCGAGCCGTTCCAGGGCCCGGGTGATCGCCGGTTCGGGCAGTCGCTCGACGGCCTCGGCGACGGTGAGGGCGTCGATATCGGCGATGGACAGGCCGTCCACCGTGTGCGAGAGCGCCTCCGGGGTGAAACGTCGCCCGTGGCAGCTGTCGCAGACGGTTTCCTGGCCGTCGAGGAACGCGAGATCGGTATGGACGACGCCGAGTCCGCCGCAGTCCGGGCAGCCACCCGCGGAGTTGGCGCTGAACAGCGCGGCGGGTACCTGGTTGTGCCGGGCGAAGAGTTTGCGGACGGCGGGCGCGATACCGGTGTAGGTGAGCGGAGTGGATCGGCGGCCGGCGCTCACCGGTTTCTGATCGAGCGCTATCGTCTCGTGCCGGGCAGCGAATTCGGCGGCCAGGCTGGATTTTCCGGAGCCCGCGACGCCGGTGAGCGCGGTCAGTACCCCGGTCGGGATGTCGACGGTGACGCCGCGCAGGTTGTTGCGGTACACCTCGGCCACGGTGAGTTTGCCGGTCGCCTGCCGGGGATTCCGGCGTGTGGTGCGCTGCCGTGCCAGTGCGCGGGCGGTCGGTGTATCGGCGGTGCGCAGATCCGTGAATGTGCCCTGGAATACCAGCCGGCCTCCCTCGGCACCGGCACCGGGGCCCAGTTCCACGATCTGATCGGCACACGCCATCACGGCCGGATCGTGTTCGACCACCAGCACACTGTTACCGCTGTCGCGGAGCCGGGCGAGCAGCCGGGTCATCGCTGCGACGTCGGTGGGATGCAGGCCGACCGTCGGTTCGTCGACGACATAGGTCATTTCGACCAGGCTCGAACCGAGGTGTCTCACCGTCTTGATGCGTTGTGATTCGCCTCCGGACAGTGTTGTGGTGGCGCGGCCGAGGGTGAGGTAGCCGAGTCCGATGGTGGTCATCGCGTCCAGGCGGGCTCCCAGCGCCTCGACCACCGGCGCGACCCGCGGCACCCGGATGCCGGCGACGAGCCCGGCGAGTTCGCTCACTTCCATCCGGGCCATCTCACCGATCGTGTGACCCAGCACGGTCACGGTGCGCGACTTTTCGTTCAGCCGGTCACCGCCGCACTCGGCGCAGCACTCGGAGCGGGTGAACCGGCGGATCGTGTCCTGTTTGCGCTCGGACAGGTTGTCGGAGGTGTGCAGATGGATCCGTTCGAATCGCTCGACGATTCCCTCGTAGTCCTTGGGCAGGCGGCGGTCCAGCCGGGCCGCGGCGGAGCCGCCGTACAGTAGCGCGTCGCGCTCGGCTCGGCTCCACTCCCGCAGCGGGATGCCGGGGTCGAAGACGCCGATACCCGCGTACTGGTCGTACCAGTAGCCGCCGTGGCCGAATCCGGGCAGCAGGATCGCTCCGTCGGCCAGGCTCCTGTCGAGGTCGAGGAAGCGCTCGGTCGCGCTCACCACCACCTCGCCCAATCCGGAACAGGCCCGGCACATGCCCGCGGGTTCGTTGAAGGAGAAGTGGCCGGACTCCCCGACCCAGGGTTCACCGATCCGGGAATACAGCAGCCGCAGATAGGTCCAGGTATCGGTGATCGTGCCGACTGTGGAGCGGGCGTTGCCGCCGATACGCCGCTGATCGATCACCACCACCGGCGACACTCCGTCGATGCGGTCGACCGGCGGCCGTGCCCATTTCGGCAGCCGGTTGCGCACGAACGGGGGATAGGTCTCGTTGAGCTGATAGCCGGCTTCCGCCGCCACGGTGTCGAAGACCAGGGACGATTTGCCGGAGCCGGACCGGCCGACGAAAACGACCAGCCGGTGGCGGGGGATATCGAGGTCGAGACCGGCCAGATTGTGGGTGCGCGCGCCGCGGATGGTGATGCTGCTCGTATCCATGTATCCGACGTTAGAAACAGATGTGGCCGGTTCCTGACCGCGATCCACGGAAGAATCGGCAGGGTGGCGGATGTGACCGAACGAATGCTTGCGCTGTTGTCGACACTGCAGACCGGAGGCGCCTACTCGGGTGCGGACCTGGCGCGGCGGCTCGATACCAGCCCGCGGACGCTGCGCCGCGATATCGAGCGGCTCCGCGGTTACGGCTATCCGGTGGAGACCCGGCCGGGTCCGGGCGGGTACTACCGGTTGCGGGCCGGGCGCACGATGCCGCCCCTGCTCCTCGACGACGACGAGGCGATCGCCACCCTGCTCGGCCTGGCCGCGCTCGGCGCGACCGGCCCCGCGACCGCCGGTGGGCTCGACGACGCCGCGAACCGCGCCTACGGCAAGATCGACCAGTTCCTGCCCGCCCGGCTCCGGTCGCGCGTGGCGGCGATCCGCGCCGGTCTGGATACCGGCCGCCGGGCCGCGCCCGCGGTGTCGCCCGACCATCTCGCCACCCTGGCCGCCGCGACCGCGGAACGGGAGATCGTCACCTTCACCTACACCGACGGCCGTGGTGCGACGAGCCCCCGACGGGTCCACCCCTACCGCCAGATCCATCAGCACTTGCGCTGGTACCTGCTGGCCTGGGATACCGATCGCGCGGACTGGCGGGTGTTCCGGGTGGATCGGGTCGGTGAGTTGCGGCGAACCGGCGCGCGATACGAACCGCGACCGCTACCGGCCGATTCCGCGGTCGAGTACCTGCAGCGTGGCCTCGACGCCGGCAAACAGCGCGTCGATCTGCGGGTCGCGGCGCCGCCGGAGCGGGTCGCGGACGTGCTGACCTATCAGCACGCGGACAT
>NZ_BAGJ01000028.1 GCF_000308775.1 Nocardia testacea NBRC 100365 | reverse complement strand
GACGACGATCGTCTTGTTCATCTTGTCCGAGACAACGTAGCCGGTACGAACCTTGCGGCTGTTGCGCTCTTCGACTTTCTGTTCGCTCATGCCGCATCTCCCTTGTCAGCGGGTCCGGAGGCCAGACCGAGCTCGCGCTCGCGCATGACCGTGTAGATGCGCGCGATCTCGTGACGGACCACGCGCAGCCGACGGTTGTTGTCCAGCTGACCCGTCGCCATCTGGAAGCGCAGGTTGAACAGCTCTTCCTTGGAGTCGCGCAGCTTCTGCACCAACTCTTCTTCGGTGAGCTCGCGGAGCTCTGCGGCCGGCGTTTCGGTAGCCATCAGAACTGCTCCTCCCTGGTCACGATCCTGCACTTCATCGGGAGCTTGTGCATCGCGCGGCGCAGGGCCTCGCGAGCGATCTCCTCATTGGGGTAACTCATCTCGAACATCACGCGGCCGGGCTTGACGTTCGCGATCCACCACTCCGGCGAACCCTT
>NZ_BAGJ01000029.1 GCF_000308775.1 Nocardia testacea NBRC 100365 | reverse complement strand
TCCAGTGGCAGGCCCCCGAACCGCGGCAACCGCTGCCCCCGCCGCACCGGGCTCCGGGGCCGCAGCAGCAATGGCAGCAGCACTCCGGTGCGCCCCCGCAGGCCCCCGGTCCGGCCCCGTACCAGCCCGCACCCCCGCAGTGGCAGCAGCAACAGCAGTCTCCGCAGTGGCAGCAGCAACAGCAGGCCCCGCAGCAGTACGGCGGCCGGCCCCCGCAGCAGCAGGGCGGTCCGCCCCCACAGCAATGGCAGCAGAACCCGCAGCAGTACGGTGCGCCGGGGCCCGGCGCACCGTCCCTCGACGACGTCTCGGTGCGCCGCGCGAAGAAGGCCTCCGGCCAGGGCTGGCGCAAAGTGGTGCACCACGCGTCCGGCGGCCGGATCAATCCCGGCATGTCCGCGGAGGAGCGGCGGCTACAAGAGCTGGTCGCGCGGATCCGGCAACCGGTGCGCGGGGACTATCGGATCGCCGTGCTCTCGCTCAAGGGCGGTGTCGGTAAGACCACCACCACCATCGGTCTGGGCTCGACCTTCGCCTCGATCCGGGGCGACCGGGTGATCGCGGTGGACGCCAACCCCGACTTCGGCACGCTGTCGCAGCGCGTCCCGCTGCAGACGCGGTCCACGGTCCGGGATCTACTGCTCGATCCGGCCATCGAACGGTATTCCGATGTCCGGCGGCATACCTCGCAGGCGACCAGCCGTCTGGAAGTGCTGGCCAGCGAACGTGACCCGGCCGCCTCGGAGGCCTTCAACGAGGAGGAGTACCGGGCGGTGGCCCGGATCCTGCAACGGTTCTACAACATCATCCTCACCGACTGCGGTACCGGCCTGATGCATTCGGCGATGGCGGGCGTCCTGCAACTGGCGCATTCGCTGGTGCTCATCTCCCCCACCGCGATCGACGGCGCGCAGAGCGCCTCGGCCACTCTGGACTGGTTGTCGCTGCACGGCTACCACCATCTGGTGCAGAACGCCGTGGTGGTGATCAACTCGCCGCGCGACGGTACGCCCAACATCGATGTGCAGCAGCTGCGGCAGTACTTCCTGTCCCGTTGCCGGGCGGTGCACATGATCCCGTTCGACCCTCATATGTCCGAGGGCGCCGAAATCGACCTGCCGCGGTTGAAGAAGGAGACCAAGCGGGCCTACGTGGAACTGGCGGCGACGGTGGCCGACGATTTCACGCAGAGCTACCGGCCGCATCAGGGCGGCTGAACCCCGCTCCCGGTCCGGTACCGCGCAGTGGACCCCGGAGCCGGCCGTGGCGGCGACCGGCCCGGGGTGTCACCACTCCGGCAGCCTGCGCCTTCCGGCCTGCACATCGCCGACCAGCGCATCGTAGGCATCGGCCAGTTCGGCCAGGTGATGCCAGGCGCCGTGCAGGAGTTCGTCGTCCGCGTCCAGGGTCATCAGCGCGTGGTGCGCGCGGACCGCGGATTCGGCGAGCCGATCGATGATCGCGCCGACGGTTTCGGTGTGCAGAGTGACACCGAGCCGGTGCTGCGGGACATTGCGCCCCACCCAATCGTCGATGGCCAGGACCAATTCCATCCGGCGTCGATCGATCTCGACCAGCCGGTCGGGATCGGTGACGATGGAACCGCCGCGGCCCACCAATCGACGCTCGTGGAGTACGGCCAGATCACGGGCATACCAGAGCAGCTGACCCCCGACGACCCGGTGTCCGCGCGCGGCGCGCACCAATAGGTCCGAATTCGGCAGACCGGGAGACCCGTTCTGCGCCAGAGGATCAGCGCCGCGCTGGGCGCCGGGAAGAGCCATTACGACTGTTGTATCCGAACCTGTCACGGTTGCCTCGCCGTTCATCGCCGCACAACACCGGGGTCAGTACGTTGATTACAATAAACCGCGAAAGGCTACTGTCAAGCGATACAGGCCCCCCTGGACACGAAAAGCGTACACTTCGTTACCTGGAGACCACCCGAGGAGCACGATGGCGGACGGTCCGACGTATCGACGGATCGCGGACCACCTCCGCGAGGAGATACGAGCAGGCAAGTGGCAACCAGGGGATCGCCTGCCCAGTCACGCCGAATTGGCCGAGCAGATGCAGGTTTCGCTCACCACCGCACGTAATGCGATCCAGGTGCTGGTCACCGAGAACCTCGTCTATACCGCCACCTCCCGGGGCACCATAATCCGCAGCCGCGAAGTGCTGGAATCCGTGGTCACCGACCATATCCGCCCCGATCGGCCCCGGGCCGCCCACGATATCTTCGAAGAAATCGCGCGCGCCGCAGGCCGGGTACCGACCAAAGAGTTCAGCGCGCGAATGGAACCGGCGGACGGGCGTGTCGCGCAATGGCTCGGTATTCCGGTCGATTCGTGGGTGGTGGCCCGCACCGTCGTGCAGTATCTCGACAACGAACCGTGGTCGTGGGAGGTGAGCTTCTATCCCCGGGATCTGGCCGAGGCCACCGGGCTGGATTCCCCGCACGATATTCCCGAGGGCACCACGCGCCGGCTCGCCGAACGTGGGCAGGGCGAGACCGCGCACCGGGATTCGCTGGTCGCGCGGCCGGCGAATGCCGAGGAGGCCGCGGTGCTCGGTGTCGCCATGGGTACCGTCCTGCTGGACCATCTGCGGATCGGCGCGAATCACGAACGGGTCACCCGGGTGACCCGTCACCGCTCCATCGCGGCGAGCAATCGGCTGGCCTACGAGCTCGGCGATTCCGCCGGAACCGCGGTGATCCGTGGCGTACTGGATCAGACCGATCGGTCCGAGATATGGTTCTAGCTCATGACGGTTCAGATTCGGCCGGCCGACCTCGATGACCTGGACCTGATCCGCCGCCTGCGGCTACAACGCTCGTCATGGCTCGCCGCCCGCGGCTCGGACCAATGGTCGACCGAGGCGTCCGGCCTGTCCATCGACTATTTCGCGCGTGCCGTGGCGCGTTCGGTGACCGCGTGGGAAACCTGGATAGCCGAGGTGCACGGGGAACCGGCGGGGACGATCACCATCAACGACCGCGCCGATCGCGAGTTGTGGAGCGTCGCCGAACTGACGGACGCGCTCGTCGTGCACTATCTGATCGTGGATCTGCGCTTCGCGGGTTTCGGCGTCGGGCGGCGGCTGCTCGCGCACGCGGCGGCGCTGGCCCGGGCGCACGGCCGGAACTGGGTACGGCTGGACGCGTGGACGACCAATACCGATCTGCACGCCTACTACCGGCGTGCGGGATTCCGGCTGGCCCGCGTCGCCGACCCGGATGTCGCGAGTCCGTCGTGCGCGCTGTTCGAACGGCATGTCGACGACTGGCTGCTGGAGGGACCTGCGTTCGGTATCTCGACCGATCTACCGCTCACCCGGCTCGCCCGCCACCCGATCGTCCTGCCCGTCTCCGGCTGAACCACAGCGGGATTCGCCCCGGGGGCGGGCCGGAATCCGGCGTCACAGCGGATCCGGATATTTCCGCTCCGCATCGTCGTTCCCGGAATTATCCTCGCCGCGTTCACCGTATTCGCTCGGTGCCGGCGTCGGCGTGGGAGTCGCCGGACTGACTCCAATCGGCGGCCGCGCCCTGGTGGCGCGGATCGCCGGTCTGCTCGCCCCGGCGCGGGGCGGATCTCCACCGACCGCCTGGACCGCGCCGCGGCCGTTGATGTACCGCTGCCTGAAGGCGGCGGCTACGGGGTCCGCTGGGGCGGGGATCTGCTGCTCACCATGCTGCGCATCGACCCGCCACCGGACACGCTCACACTGTTGCAGCCCGGTTCGCTCGAAACCGAACAGCTGTTGCCGCTGCGGGAGATCGCCCGCTGCTTGGACCAATTCGACCTGTCCCTGGCGAGGCCGGTCGAACGCAGCATATCGGTGGTGAAACCGGCCTCTTGGGAGTATCGATCGCGGAGATGAACCGAAGGTTATCGGCCGGTGATGGTCACGCCGACGACAGCCGGATGCAGCTTCCCGATCGGTCACCGAATGCGGCGCCCATCACGCGAGGCGGGAGAAGGTACCGCGCCACAGCGGCCATCGGATATGCGCCGATGCCGCCGAAACCCCGGATCGAAATTCCCGCAGGCCAAGTGAACCTATTATCGGCCGTTGTTCAACGGCTCATTTCGCGTCGTCGTCCGGGTTCGATCGGGTTACGTGGTGACCGGTACTGCTGAATTCAGGACGCGCCGTGGGATGACCGAGAGAGACCTCGTAGCTCCGGGCGAGCGCCCCTGATCGCGAGTCCGCCGGACGCCGCGGACACCTCTCCGGGCGGCACGGCGACCCAGCCAGCGACCGGGGAGGTCGACCGGCGAGACGAATTCGCCGCATATACACCGCTTTTGCCCAGCACATCGATATTCTGTCCGCGTGCACGGACCCGCGCGAGCTCCGCGATGAGGCGAATCGACCTGAACGAGGTCCCCACCTCGGTGAGCGCCGACCTACGGCTGGAGTACGCGGGGCAGCCGTTCACCGGCGAGGTGGTCGAAGAGCTGGCCCCGGGTCAGTTGCTGTCCCAGGAGTTCTACCTCGACGGACTACGGCACGGCAGCCACCGGGAGTGGTGGCCCGACGGACGGTTGAAATCGGAGGGGGAGAGCTATCGCGGGCAGCCCCGCGGGGTACTGCGGCGGTGGCATCCCAACGGCCGTCTCGCCGCCGAGAGCCTGTTCGGGGCGCACGGCGAACTGGAAGCGATCCGGGAATGGGACGAGCACGGCTGTCGGCGGTGAGACCACTCAGACCTTGCGGCGCTCATCCTTGATGCCCCGGACCACCTGGGCGATCATCGCATTGATCGCCCCCTTCAGCAGTGCGGTGCCGACGGGCGCGGCGATCGGCGGATCGGCCTCGCGGACGAGATATCGCCGTCGTCGACCAGATCCCGCCAGTCCATTCGGCGCCGGGTGATACCGCGTGGGCCGTAGATCGACGCACCCTGCTCCACGTCGATCGTTCCCATGCCCACATCGTTCATCCGGTCCATGAAGGTCCGGTCGCCCCAGGTGTTGCGGTAATTGTCGCTGTGCACACCCACTTTCAGACTGCTGTAGGCGTGATTGGCACCGACCTTGCCGACACCGGTCGCCAGACCGTTGGTCGCCCCGGAGACCAGGGCGAGCGGGCCGAACTGCCGGGGCAGCGTGGGCATCGTCTGTTCCATCGCCTTGTCCCAGCCCTCGGCGGTGAAATCCTCCTGCGCCCAGATCACCGCGAACTGGGTCGGTATCGCGGCGGCGGTGCCCGCCAGTCCACCGGTGAAACCGGCCACTGTCCCGGTGATCGCCCCGTTCAGATACTGGCGGCCCATCCCCCGGGTCTCGTTCTGCAGTGTATTGCCGATGATGTCGCCGACGGGGCCCGCCGCCGCGCCCCCGGCCGCGGAACTGACCACTGTGACAGCGATCTGGCCGATATCGAAATCCGGTCGGTGTCCGGCCCCGACCTGATATGCCTGGATGCCGACTTCCTGGATGGTGCCGATCGCGACGTGGCGCAGCATGGAGCCGGCGAATTTGTTGACGACGATGCGGAAGATCGCCTGCATCACCCGTTGCCCCAGGATCCGGACGGCGAATCGGGTGAGGGCGACCGCCGCGGCCTGTACCGCGGGGGCGGTGGGCGGGAAGATCCACGCGGCCGCGATCTCGGCCGCCAGCAGCACCAGCGACGAGATGTACATCAGTTTCGTGATTCGATCTCGGTACCGGTGTCGTAGGCGGATTGCCTGGGCAGCGATTCGCTCGGTCAGCCCTTCGCCGTCGTTGTAATCGACCCTGTCGCCCATATATCCACTCCTCCGCGTGCCGGACCTCGCCGTCCGGGCCGGCTTTTCCGGCGGTTGCGAAGAAAGACGCGTTGCCGCGGAGGGGTATAGAGCGGCTTTGAATACCGCCCACACGGTGAACTTCGGCGGGAATATCCCGGCGGACCGGACCACGCCGCGGTCGCAGTTTCTCCCTCATGCGAAATGAGGCTGGGCCCGAATACAGGCCCGGCCGACCGGAACGGCATGATCGAGCGATATGCGAGCCCTGCTACAGCGTGTGACCTCCGCTCAGGTGAGCGTCGACGGCGAAGTGGTCGGCCGGATCGACCCCCGGGCCACCGGTCTCCGCCACGGCTTGCTCGCACTGATCGGCGTCACACACACCGATGACGAGTCCACCGCCCGGGCGCTGGCCGAAAAGATATGGCGGCTGCGAATTCTCGAGGACGAACGCAGCGCCGCCGACCTGCACGCGCCGATCCTGGTGGTCAGCCAGTTCACCCTCTACGCCGACACCCGCAAAGGCCGCCGCCCGTCGTGGTCCGCGGCGGCACCGGGCCCGGTTGCCGAACCCCTGGTCCATCTCCTCGCCGAGACCCTCCGGCAGGCCGGCGCCATGGTGGCCGGAGGCCGCTTCGGGGCGCATATGGAGGTGGAGCTCAACAACGACGGCCCGGTAACGGTCATGCTGGAGATCTGATCGGGGACGGACCGTCCCCGTTGTGCGGTATTCCGCACCACCGGGAAACCGGAGCCCGCGCCGTGACCGGCGATATGGAATCCCTCGCCTCGGCGAACGCCCGCTCTACCCCTCGGCCCGGCCGGCTGCCGCGGGCCACCGCATGAGGTCTCGCCGGCTATTCCGGGCGCAGAGTGAGGATGCGCGGCCCGTCCTCGGTCACCGCGACGGTGTGCTCCCAGTGCGCCGCGCGGGATCCGTCGGTGGTCACCACGGTCCAGTCGTCGTCGAGAACCTTGGTGTCATGGGTGCCCAGGGTCAGCATCGGCTCGATGGCCAGCACCGAACCGACCACCAGCCGCGGGCCCTTGCCCGGCTCACCCTCGTTCGGCAGGAACGGGTCCAGGTGCATCTCACGCCCGATCCCGTGCCCGCCGTAACCGTCGACGATGCCGTAGGAACGGCCGTGTTCGGACTCGGCCGCGCGGGTCCCGAGTTCGATCGCGTGCGAGACATCGGTGAGCCGGTTGTCCGGCACCATGGCCGCGATCCCGGCCACCATGGACTTCTCGCACGCCTCGCTGAGCAGCCGGTCGGCCTCGATCAGATCGCCCACGCCGAAGGTCCACGCGGAATCGCCGTGCCAGCCGTCCAGCACCGCTCCGCAGTCGATGGACACCAGGTCGCCGGGGGCCAGCACCTCGGCCTCGGTCGGGATCCCGTGCACCACGCGGTCGTTCACCGACGCGCAGATGGAGGCCGGGAAACCGTGATAGCCCTTGAACGAGGGCACCGCTCCCGCGTCCCGGATCACCTGTTCGGCGACCCGGTCCAGCTCGAGTGTGGAAACGCCGGGCGCGGCGGCCGCGCGCACCGCGACCAGCGCGCGGCCCACGACGGCACCCGCCGCCGCCATGGCGTCGAGCTCACCGGCGGAGCGGAACGGCACGACCTTTTTGCTCTTTCGACCGAAGACCATATCGGGTCAGCTCCCCATCACCGAAGGATCAGCGCCGCCGCGGCGGCCCTGGCTAACCGGTCGTGGCATTACGACCCAGTGCCTCCAGGGCCCGCGCGTTGACCTCGTCGACCTCGCCGACACCGTCCACCGAGACGACCAGGCCGTCGTAGTAGTTCAGCAGCGGCTGGGTCTCGTCGCGGTAGATCCGCAGCCGGGTGCGGATGGTTTCCTCGTTGTCGTCGGAACGACCCCGGGCCAGCATCCGGTCGACCACCGTGTCCTCGGAGACCACGAAGCACAGGACCGCGTCCAGTTCACTGCCCAGATCGTCGAGGATCTTGGCGAGTGCGTCGGCCTGGTCGACCGTGCGCGGATAGCCGTCGAGCACGAAACCGCGCGCGGCGTCGGGTTCGGCCACCCGGGACCGGACCATACGGTTGGTGACATCGCTGGGCACGAGTTCGCCCGCGTCCATGTAGCGCTTCGCTTCGAGACCGAGCGGCGTCTGCTCACTGATGTTCGCGCGGAAGAGGTCACCTGTAGAGATATGAGGTACCCCCAGCTTTTCCGATAGCAGCACGGCCTGAGTGCCTTTGCCCGCTCCCGGCGGCCCGAGTAGTACAACTCTCACTTGAGGAACCCTTCGTAATTGCGATTCATGAGTTGGCTTTCGATCTGCTTCACGGTGTCCAGGCCGACGCTCACCATGATGAGCACGGCGGTACCACCGAACGGCAGATTCTGTGTCCCACCGGACGCGCCGATATCGAGGAACAGATTCGGCAGTACAGCGACCAGGCCGAGGTAGATCGAGCCGGGCAGGGTGATCCGGCTCAGTACGTAGGTCAGGTGGTCGGCCGTCGGCTTACCGGGGCGGTAGCCCGGGATGAAGCCGCCGAACTTCTTCATTTCGTCGGCGCGTTCCTCCGGGTTGAAGGTGATGGCGACGTAGAAGTAGGTGAAGAAGACGATAAGGCCGAAGTAGATGGCGATGTACACCGGGTTGCCGGGGTTCACCAGATACTTCTGGATCGCCTCTTGCCACCAGCTGGGATCGGTGGCCGAGCTCGACCCGGTGAGCTGGGCGATCAGGTTCGGCAGGTAGAGCAGTGAGGACGCGAAGATGACCGGGATGACGCCCGCCTGGTTCACCTTCAGCGGGAGATAGGTCGAGGATCCGCCGTACATCTTGCGGCCGACCACACGTTTGGCGTACTGCACCGGGATCCGGCGCTGGCCCTGTTCGACGAAGATGACCGCCATGATGATGAGCAGCGCGGCCACACACACGAGGCCGAACACCAGACCGCCGCGGCTGTCCAGGATGGATTTGCCCTCGCCCGGGATACGGGCGGCGATACCGGCGAAGATCAGCAGTGACATACCGTTGCCGACGCCGCGTTCGGTGATCTGCTCACCGAACCACATCACCAGCGCCGCGCCCGCGGTCATCACCAGGACGATGATGATCATGCCGAAGATGCTCGTGTCGGCCAGGATGTCCTGCTGGCAGCCCTGCAGCAGCTGACCGCGCGCGGCCAGCGCGACCAGGCCGGTGGCCTGCAGGATCGCGAGCGCGATCGACAGGTACCGGGTGTACTGCGTCATCTTGGTCTGGCCGGCCTGGCCTTCCTTGCGCAGTTCCTCGAACCGCGGGATGACGACGGTCAGCAGCTGAACGATGATGCTCGCTGTGATGTAGGGCATGATGCCGATGGCGAACACCGACAGCTGCAGCAGCGCACCACCGGAGAAGAGGTTGATGAGCTGGTAGATACCGGCGGAGTCACCACCGGAGACCAGGTCGATACATTCCTGGACCGCCCTGTAGTCGACCCCGGGCGACGGTAGCGCGGCACCGAGGCGGTACAACGCGACCAGCCCCAGCGTGAAGAGAATCTTCCGCCGCAAGTCCGTAGTCCGGAAGGCCGTAACGAAGGCGGAAAGCACAGATCCTCCTGGCGAACGACATGGTCAGGCCATGGAATTTTTCAGCGTGTCCCGGTCGGAAATCGCCGAACCCATGACGGGTCTTGGCAGACAACACTTGAACTCTAACAGTGACGCCGGACGAGCCTGCACTCGTCCGGCGGCGCTGTGCCTTTCGACATGGTCGGGAGCGCTGCGTGGTTACACTGCGCTACCGCCTCCGCGCTTGACCCGACCATGTCGATCGTCGAAACCGGCGAACGTCAGCCCAGTTCGGTGGTGGTGCCACCGGCGGCGGTGATCTTCTCCTTGGCGGCGCCGGAGAACTTGTCCGCGCTGATCTGCACGGCGACGGAGATCTCCCCTTCGCCGAGCACCTTCACCAGCTGGTTCTTACGCACCGCGCCCTTGGCGACCAGCTCGTCCTTACCGATGGTGCCCCCGTCGGGGAACAGCTCGGCGATGGCGCCCACGTTCACGACCTGGTACTCCACCCGGAACGGGTTGGTGAAGCCCTTGAGCTTCGGCAGCCGCATGTGGATGGGCATCTGCCCACCCTCGAAGGCGGCCGGCACGTTCTTGCGCGCCTTGGTGCCCTTGGTGCCGCGACCCGCGGTCTTACCCTTGGAACCTTCACCGCGACCCACGCGGGTCTTGTCGGTCTTCGCGCCCGGAGCGGGCCGCAGATGATGCAGTTTGATGGTCATTGTCAGACCTCCTCAACAGTTACGAGGTGGCGCACGACATTGATCAGACCGCGGTTCTGCGGGTTGTCCTCCCGGACCACCGACTTGCGGATACCCCGCAGACCCAGGGTCCGCAGGCTCTCGCGCTGATTCTGCTTGGCGCCGATCGAGCTCTTGATCTGGGTCACCTTGAGATCTGCCATATCAGACTCCTTGTCCGGCACGGGCACGCAGCATGCCCGCGGGAGCGACGTCCTCGAGCGGCAGACCACGGCGAGCCGCGACCTCTTCCGGCCGCTGCAGCATCTTGAGCGCCGCGACGGTGGCGTGGACGACGTTGATCGCGTTGTCGCTACCGAGCGACTTGGCCAGGATGTCGTGGATGCCCGCGCATTCCAGCACGGCACGCGCGGCGCCACCGGCGATCACACCGGTACCCGGGGAGGCCGGGCGCAGCATGACCACACCGGCCGCCGCTTCGCCCTGCACCGGGTGGGTGATGGTGGAGCCGATCATCGGGACGCGGAAGAAGCCCTTGCGCGCTTCCTCGACACCCTTCTGGATGGCCGCGGGAACTTCCTTGGCCTTGCCGTAACCGACACCGACCAGGCCGTTGCCGTCACCCACGATGACCAGGGCGGTGAAGCTGAAGCGCCGACCACCCTTGACCACCTTGGAGACACGGTTGATGGCTACGACGCGCTCGAGCTGGTTCTTCTCGGCGGGGTCGTTACGACGGTCGCCGCCACCACGGCGGTCGCCGCCCCGGCGATCACCGCGACCCCCGTCGGGGGCGTTCGAGTTCTGTCCGGCGGGTCCGTTTCCGCCGTCACGCCGCTGACGTCCCGGCATCAGACGTTCCTTCCGTTCACACAGGTATGTGCAGTCATGTTGGTCATCAGAACTTCAACCCGCCTTCCCGAGCGGCATCGGCGAGCGCCGCGATCCGGCCGTGGTAGTCGTGGCCACCGCGATCGAACACCACGGCCTCCACGCCGGCGGCCTTGGCACGCTCGGCGATCAGTTCGCCGACCTTCTTGCCCTTGGCGGTCTTGTCGCCTTCCAGCGCGCGGACGTCGGCCTCGATGGTCGACGCCGAAGCGAGGGTGCGACCGGCCGAGTCGTCGACCAGCTGCACGTGCAGATGCCGCGAGGAGCGGTGCACGATCAGCCGCGGACGCGCGGTGGTGCCCTCGATCTTCTTGCGCAGGCGGAAATGGCGACGCGTCTTGGACAGCCGCCGGCGAGTGGAAGCATCCTTGCCCAGCGGAATGCGCTTGGCCTTCTGATTCTCGGTTTGCGCCATGATCACTTACCCGTCTTTCCGACCTTGCGGCGAACGACCTCACCGGCGTAGCGGATGCCCTTGCCCTTGTACGGGTCGGGCTTGCGCAGACCGTGGATGACCGCCGAAATCTGGCCGACCTTCTGCTTGTCGATCCCGGATACGGAGAACTTGGTGGGCGATTCCACCGCGAAGGTGATGCCCTCGGGCGCCTCGATCGGCACCGGGTGGCTGTAGCCGAGGGCGAACTCGAGGTTGCTGCCCTTCTGCTGCACGCGGTAGCCGACGCCGAAGATTTCCATCTTCTTCTCGTAGCCCTGGGTGACACCGGTGACCATATTGGCGATCAGGGTCCGGGTCAGGCCGTGCAGCGAGCGGCTGCGACGTTCGTCGTCCGGGCGGGAGACCACCAGGCGGCCGTCTTCCTGCGCGACACTGATCGGCTCGGCGACGGTCAGCGACAGCTGGCCCTTCGGGCCCTTCACCGCGACGTCCCGGCCGTTGATGGTGACTTCCACGCCCGCGGGAACCGCGACGGGATCCTTACCGATACGCGACATTGTCCGTACCTCCCCTTACCAGACGTAGGCGAGGACTTCCCCGCCCACTCCCTGCTTGGCCGCCTGACGGTCGGTGAGCAGGCCGGTCGACGTGGAGATGATCGCCACGCCGAGGCCGCCCAGGACCTTGGGCAGGTTGGTGGATTTCGCGTACACGCGCAGACCCGGCTTCGACACGCGGCGCAGACCCTGCAGGCTGCGTTCCCGGCTGGGGCCGTACTTGAGGTCGACGACGAGGTTCTTACCCACGGTCGCGTCCTCGGTGCGGTAATCGGCGATGTAACCCTCGCGCTTCAGGATCTCGGCGATATTCGCCTTGAGCTTCGAATGCGGGGCCTTCACCTGATCGTGGTACGCCGAATTGGCGTTGCGCAGACGAGTCAGAAAGTCTGCGATCGGATCGGTCATGGTCATAGTTCGACCTCGACACCTTTCTCGCTGCGGTTCCCATACAACACCCACGCCAGTGGGCGCGGGCCGTGGGCCTACAGCAATTCGGCTGGTCCGGACGGCAGTCACCGCCGGATGAGTTCGTATCGCCCGGGGGCCCACGCGGGGCCGCCCATGGACACAGAAGTGCCCTGGCAACCGGTCTAGTGTAGGAGCTGGCTCGGGTACGACAAAATCAGGGCCCCGGAACAATGCCCCGACCAGGTAATCTGGCCGTTATGACGGAGAAGGGGAACCTCGAGGAGCGGATGGCCGCTCTCGAGAGTGAAATGGGAGAAATCAAGCATCGGTTGCAGCGCGGCGAGAAGGATGCCGCTGCGGCTCGGGTGCTTGCGGGCGGGGCGGATCGCGATACCTCGGAGCTTCGGATCGAACTACGCGAGTTCCGGGAACAGAACATGCGTCTACACAACGCGACCAGGGCCGATATCGCCGACATCCGCGGGGATATCACCGACATCCGCGGGGATATCACCGAGATCCGGGGCGAGCTGGGGCAACTGAACGGCAGGGTCGACACGTTGACCCTGGAAATGCGGAGCAAGTTCGACATGCTGACCGCCGGCCAGCAGCAGATCGTGAACCTGATCACGCTCGCCCTCGACGGTAAGGGCAGCGACCAGTAGGGAGAGTCTGCGAGTCTCGAAGCACGGCCGCCCGCGAATCGATGATCACGTGCGAACCCGTGCCGAGCTCGCCCGGCGGTAACGAAGCGACCAGGGCCCCGGAGCAGTAACTCCGGGGCCCTGGCTCATCCTGTTTCCGTACCGGTGCTCACCAGGAACTCTTGTGCACCTCCGGCAGCTCGCCGAACTGTTCGGTCTCCACCTCGTCCGGCCCGGCCGGCCCGGCCGGCCCGGGGAGCGGTTCCGCCCGCAGGTCCATATCGAGGCCGTCCACATCGTGCTCGCCGACGTGCACCTGAGCCGTGGACGGTGCGTACCCCGTCGCCACGACCGTGTAGGTGCCCTCGTCCAGGTTCCCGAAGGCGTAGGAGCCGTCCGCGTCCGTGGCCACGGTCTCGATCACATTGCCGAGGGAATCGGTGAGGGTGACCCGGGCCTGCGCCAGCGGCCGGCCGCCGCCGCGCACCACGCCCGCCACCCGCACACCCGGGCGCAGCAGCACCTCGAGCAGTGCGGTGTCCCGGCTGCTCACCCGCGCCGACACCGCGGTGGGGTGGTAGCCGAACGCGCTGACCGCCACGGTGAACTCCCCTTCGGGCAGGCCCGCGAGGTCGAATCCGCCGGAGGCGTCGGATTCGGCGGCGGCCAGCACCTCACCACGCATATCCAGGGCGGTGACGGTGGCGCCGGACACCGGGGCACCGTCGCCGGTCCGGGCGACCGTGCCGGCGAGTCCGGCGAGGGTGGTGAGGGTGACGTCGTAGGAGATCGGGTTGCTGCCCAGCACCGCGGTGGACGCGTCGGGGCGGCGGCCCTCGGCCGAGGCGATCAGCACATACGAACCGGGGGCCGGGGCCGCGATCTCGTAGAAACCGTCCTGCCCGGACAGCGCCCGGCCCAGCTGCCGGCCCGACGGCGAGATCAGTGTGAGGGTCGCACCGATCACCGCGGCACCCCGCGCGTCGTACACCCGGCCGAAGAGGATGGAGCCGCTTCCGCTCGGCTGCGGCGCAGTCCCGGCCGAGGCGTTCGTGCTGCCGGTTTCCGCCGGGGCGTTGGTCGCCGCTTCGGGGGCCGCGTGCCGGGGTCCGGCGGCGGGCACCGAACCGTTGGTCGCGACCCGGCCGGGTTCGGCATCGTCGACCACCCGCTCGGCTTCCACCGAGAGACCGGCCGGAGCGGCCGGAACCGCTTCGGCGACCGCGTGCACCGTGTCGGCTTTCGCGGTGTCGGGCCGGGCGCCGGCGACCGCGGCCGCGGCGGCACGTTTGGCGGTGGGGATGGTGAGGGCGATGACCGCGGCCGCGACCGCGACACCGCAACCGATCAGGATGCCGACCTCGAAACCGTTCTCGGTCGGCACCGAGATCCCACCGGCGAAGGTGGTGCTCATCTCGGCCAGCACCGCTCCGATGGCCGCCGACGCGACCGAGGTGCCGATCGAACGCATGAGGGTGTTGAAGCTGTTGGCCGCCGAGGTCTCGGTGATCGGCACCGCGCTCATGATCAGGGCGGGCATGGCGCCGTAGGCGAAGCCCACGCCGAGACTGATGATGATGGCGCCGACCATCAGTCCCCAGGGCTCGCCCATGAGCGGCACCGAGGCGCCGTAGCCGGCGGCGATGATGATCGCGCCGAGGATCAGCGTCACCTTGGGCCCGGCCAGTGCGGACAGTTTCGCGCTGAGCGGCGAGGACAGCATCATCATCAGGCCACCCGGCGCCATCCACAGACCCATGGCGACCATCGACTGGCCCAGCCCGTAGCCGGTGGCCTCCGGCAGCTGGAGCAGCTGCGGGAAGATCAACGCCTGCGCGAACATCGACATACCGATGACGATCGAAGCGGCGTTGGTCAGCAGGACCCGGGGGCGGGCGGTGACCCGCAGGTCGACCAGCGGATCACGCGAGCGCAGTTCCCACACACCCCACAGCAGCAGAACCACCACGGCGGCGACGAACAGGGAGATCGTCGTGACACTGGTCCAGCCCCAGCTCGCGCCCTTGGACACGGCCAGCAGCAGGCAGACCAGCGCGGCTCCCAGGCCCAATGCGCCCAGTGCATCGAACCGGCCGCGTTCGGCCCGCGGCGGCGTCGAGGGCACCACCGCGAAGATCAGCGCACCGGCCACCGCCGCCAGCACGGCGACGCCCCAGAACAGGTACCGCCAGCTGCTGTATTCGACGACCGCGGCGGCCAGCGGGAGCCCGAGCGCCCCACCGACACCGAGCGAAGAACTGATCAGCGCGATACCGGAGCCGAGTTTGGCGGGCGGCAGCAGATCGCGCAGGGCGGCGATACCGACCGGGATCAGGCCCACGCCCATCCCCTGCAGACCGCGGCCGATGAGCATCGGCCACAGCGAGGAGGACACGGCACAGATCACCGAGCCGATGACGAGCGGGACCACCGATCCCACCAGCACGGGCCGCTTACCGAGCAGATCACCGAGCCGGCCGGCGACCGGCGTCGTCACCGCGCTGGCCAGCAGGCTCGCGGTCACCACCCAGGTCGCGTTCGAGGGTTCGGTGTCCAGGATCTCCGGTAGCTGCCCGAGCAACGGCATCACCAGGGTCTGCGTCAACGACGCCACGATCCCGGCGTATGCGAGCACCGCCAGTACCGCCGCGGGGCGGACGACGGGTTCGGGTTTGGTCACGAGCGTGCTCCTCGATATGCGAAAGTCAGCCGATGTGCATAGTACACATAACATGCATGATGCAATCTAACCAATTCGTCCGTGTGAACATTCCGCGCCCGCCGGGTCGGCGGGGAAGCGAAACGCGCTACCGGGCTCAACCGCTCGGCGGTGGTGCACGAGACACGGCTTTGCCACATTCGCGATGGATCAGGAGAAACACCGCCGAATCGATCAACCGGCATGTTCGGGCATCGTGAAAAGCCCGGTGGCAGGGACGCGCCCAGAGCCCGCGCACGGGTCACCAACCGGGCGCGCCCCGCATGCCTGTGCCACAGCCGGTCTCCCCCGCGGTTCCCTCGCGAATCGCCTCCGTCCTGCACCATTGGAACCTGTGCAGTACACACTCGCCGATATCCTCCCGGCCATCGCCGCCTCGTTCGGGGCGGATTCGCCCGGCCCGCTGGGCCTCACCCCCAACCGGGACATCGTGCTGCTGCTGATCGACGGCCTGGGCGCCGAACTACTCACGCGCCACCGGGATCTCGCCCCCACGCTGGCGGCGCACCTCACCACCACGCTCACCGCCGGATTCCCGGCGACCACCGCGACCAGCCTCACCAGCCTGGCGCTCGGCGCGCCCTGCGCGACGCACGGCATCATCGGCTACAGCTTCGCCGTGCCCACCACCGCCGACGGTATGCGGCTGTTCAACTCCTTGCGCTGGCGCTTCGACTCCGCGACCGGCGACGACGCACGCGAGACCTACCCGCCCGAATCGGCGCAACCACGCCCGAGCCGCCTACAGGACCTCGCCGCGCGCGGCGTGGAGGTGCACTATGTGGTACCGGAGTACCAGGTGCGCTCCGGCCTGACCCGGGCCTCGTTCCGCGCGCCGGGAATCCTGCATCCCGCCACGACTCTCGACGAGGTACGCGCCGGGATCCTGGAGGTCGCCGGTCATCGGGATGCCGGGTCGCGCTTCGCCTACGCCTACTTCCCCGACCTCGACTCGACCGGCCACCTGCACGGCCCCGAATCACCCGAGGCCTTGGCGGTTCTGCGTGATATCGATGCGTTCGCGGCCGGACTGCTCGGCGAACTCCCCGGCACCTGCACACTGCTGGTCACCGGCGATCACGGGATGATCCACGCGGACCACGCGATCGACCTCGACGCATCCGAGGCGCTGCACCGGGATGTAGCCCTGATCGCGGGCGAGGCCCGGGTTCGCCACATCTATCTCGAACACACCGCCGCGCGAGCCGACGCGCTGGCGACCTGGCGGGAGCAGCTGTCCGGGCATGCTCAGGTGGTGACCCGTGAGCAGGCGCTGGACGAACACTGGTTCGGCCCCACCCCGCCCACGCCGGTGATCGCGAACCGGATCGGGGATCTCCTCGCTGTCGCCGAAGGGCACACCGTGCTGGTGCGCCCGGAGCACGAACCGCTGGAGTCGGCGATGGCCGGCCACCACGGCGCCCGCACGCCGGACGAGCAACTGGTACCGCTCATCGTGTCGCGCTGAGTCCGGCGGATCGGCGTACTCGCGCAGCGTCAGAAACGTCCACCGCGGCTGATCCGCCGTGATCCGCCCGATCCGCCGAAGGACCCCGCCCGGTACCCGCCGTGCTGCCTGCGACCGCCGCCCATCCCGCCGCGCAGCATGCTGTCGATGAGGATGCCGCCCAGGATCGCGCCCGCCTGCGCCCCGCCCGACGGCGGGCGCCTGACCTCCCAGGTCCGCACGCCGGCCTGTGCTTCCTGGAGCGCGCGACCACCGAGGTCGGCGGCCGCCCGCGCGTGATCGAACGCGGCGGCCGGATCCGCGGTGCGCAGCCGCTGCGCCTCGTCAAGGTGCCGCTGGGCCTCGGACAGCCGGGTGCGGGGCATCGCGTCCATCGCGCCGCGGCGGGTGGCGATGAAATCGGTGGCCATCCGGACCCGGGTGGCCGCGTCACCGAGCGCCTGGTCCAGCCGGCGGGCCAGATCCGCGGCGGCCGTCTTCCGGGCCCCGGCCGCGGCCAGTGCGCGATCCAGGTCCGCGTCGGCGGCGATCGCGTCGTGGTACATGCCGAGCGGGTCGGCCGTGGCGGCGGTGTCCGCGCGGGCCAGCACGGTGCGGGCGGCGGCGACGGCCGTCTCCAGTTCCGGGCCACCGTGTTCGGTGAGTTCGGCGGCGGCGGCGAGGTCGCCGCGCAACTCGTCGAGGGCGGCGGGCAGGCCCGCCCGCGCCTGCTGGATATGGGCCGCCGCACCGTCCACGGCGTCGAGCAGGGTGCGGGCCTGGCCGATCGCGCCCTCGGCTGCCCGGATATCGGCGACCGCACCGCCCTGTTCGCCCACGGGCCGGGTGATTTCCCGGCGACCGTCGGCGACGCAATCGTCGGCGAAAGCGATACGTTCGCGGGCCATGGTCACATTGTCGGCGATCGGCGCGAGCACGCCGGCCGGATGAGCCTCCGCCAGCCGGGCCAGTTCGGCTTCCGAGGCCGGAATACGACCGGTGAGCTCGACGATATCGCGGGTCAGCGCGTCCAGGCGGGGCCCGGCGTCGATGAGCAGATCGCGCATCGCGTCGAACTCGGCGACGCGGGCATCGAGTTCGCGGTCCGCGTGCCCCGCGGTGGTCAGCAGATCGATCAGCAGGGTGCGCTGTTCGTCCGGTGTCTCCGGGATGGCATCGTCGAGCCGCTGCCGGATCGCGAAGGCTTTCGCCGTGGCGGCGCGGGCGTTGTCCAGGGCGGTGCGGAAGGTGAGTACCGCCGGCTCACCGAATTCCCCGACGGCCAGCTCCAGTTCCTCGGCACTGGTCCGGACCGCATTGTCGAGTTCCACGAGGACCTCCCGCGACCGCGCGTGCAGCGCCTCGAGCGGCAGCGCCGCGAGCGCGGCAGGGTCGGTGGGATCGGTGTGCCGAGCCTGTTCGAGTTCGGCCCGGTCCCGGGCCCGGCGCCGGTAGCGCTGGTACAGCAGCAGACCTGCCAGGGCGAGCACGATCAGCGCGCCGATGAGCAGCACCGGTCCGCTGCTCACCCCGCCCCCGCTCATTGCCGAACCGATCCCCTCCGCCGTGGCGACGCCCGCGTCGGCCCATCGGCTGTCGCGCAACGCGGGTTCGACCCGGTCGGTGAGCAGCCGGTCGATCTCGGATCCGCTGACCCCGGCCGGGCGCTCACCGTCGAAGGCGTAGGCGCGGTCCCGGGTCGCCACCGCCAGCAGTAGATCCCGGTTGCCGAAACCGGATTCCCGCGCGGTCTTCGTGGCCCAGTCCTGTGGCCTGGCCCCGGCGAAATCCTGCACGTAGGCGACCCAGAGCCGTACCTTGTGATCGGCGTAGAGGGTATCGACCGCCGCACGCACGCGCTGGGCGTCATCGGCGGAGAGCGCACCAGCCGAATCGGTGACGTAGGTGTCCATCCGGGTGGGCTGCTCCGCCGCCGCGCCCGGCGCCGCCACCGCGGTGATGCACACGAGGCCGAGCACGAACCACGCGATCCGGAGCAGCGGGTTGGTCGAGGTCGGCATGTCACCGAATGTAGCGTGCGCGAGTCCGCGGGCAGGTGGTCGCGGCGTAGGGCCCCGGAGTTTCGCGGTGAAGGGCCACCGATACGAATAAGACACCGGCGAAATCTTGTCTCGATACGTTCCGGACGTCCGACCCGACACCTCCGGAGGTACCCATGGCCGATTCATCGGCGCGCGAAGCAGCCGAAACCCTGACGCGCGGCCTGGGCAGGCGGGGTTTCCTCCGCGCGGCCGCGGCGGTCGGAGCTGTCGGAGCCGCGGCCACCGCGACGGCCTGTACCGCGGACACCCCGGCGGCCACGGTCTCCACTTCGTCTCCGGTCCTGCCGTTCGGCGGCGGTGTGCCGATCCTGCAACCGGGCGAGGGTGATATCCCCGGCGACCACTACCTGCGGTCCGAAGTGGACCAGGTGCTGTGGGGCTAGGTGCCCAATATCCACAGCGAGGAGGTGCTGCGGATGAAGTCGGGTGCGACCGTCACCATCGATACCGTTTCGCATGAGGGAATCCTGGAGGACCAGGGCCGCGATCCGGTGGAGTACTTCGGCGCGAAGGGCGTCGCGAGACGCGACGTGCTCGCCGACGCGATCGCCATTGCCGAGGGCTACGCTCGCACACCCCGTGATTTCGACACCGACGGACCGCATATCGTCACCGGCCCGGTGTTCGTGGAAGGGGCACAGCCTGGCGATGTGCTGAAGATCGAGACTCTCGGCGCGGTCCCCCGGGTACCGTACGGCGTCGTATCGAGCCGGCACGGCAAAGGCGCACTGGCCCGGACGGCCACCGACGAGGCGCCGGCCGGCATCTCACTCGACGAGGTCATGCCGCCGATCACGACCGACCGCCGGCCCACCGGTGACCCGCGCGATTACGGCAATGTCTCCACCTTCACCGCCATCGAGGAGGGACTGGGCGTCATGCCCTTCGGGGAGGCGAAGGTCCGGTTCCCGCTGCGTCCCTTCATGGGCATGATGGGGGTGGCCTTCTCCCCGGACACCGATCCGAAAGCGGCTTCCGCCAATTCGATTCCACCCACTCGCGGCGGTGGCAATATCGATATCCGATTGCTCGGTGCCGGATCCGCGTTCTACCTGCCGGTCTTCGCCGAGGGCGCCCTTTTCTAGAGAAGGGTATGGACCGCGCCACCGCGTACGCCTATCTCTCCGCGGCTGCGGACTTCACCGTGTCCCAAGTGGTGGACCGTACCGTGGGCGTGCACGGCCAGATCTACAAATCCCACTTCGCCTGACGCCGGGCGGGGCCCGGTGTTCCGGCCGCGCCACCGGCGAGCGGCACGGCCGGCCTCGGCCTGGTCCGACGCGGCGGGTCGCTGCGCCGGGTTTCGTGGTCAGGGGACGGAAATCCGTTGCACGCGCCCCGGGCGGCCCCGCACGATGGGGCCATGCCGACCTTCGCCGATTTCGACCGCCGCCACTACCGAACAGTCGATGTCGCCACCGGTTATGACGGGTGGGCACCCACCTACGAGCAGACCGTGCTCGACGATATGGATCTCGCCCTGCTCGACCGCCTGCGCCGGCCGGCGTGGCCGCAGGTGCGCCGGGCAGCCGATCTGGGTTGCGGCACCGGTCGCACCGCGGCCTGGCTGCGCGAACGCGGCACCGCGCAGATCGACGGAATCGACCTCAGCGAAGGCATGCTGCGACGCGCCCGGCAGCGCGGTATCCACACCGAACTCGCGCACGGCGATGTCCGCGAGACCGGATTCCCCGGCGCAGCCTACGATCTCGTGATCTCCTCGCTGATCGACGAGCATCTGCCCGACCTCGCTCCGTTCTATGCCGAAGCGCGCAGGCTGGCCGCACCCGGCGGCGTATTCGTCCTGGTCAGTTACCATCCGCAATTCATGATGGTCACCGGTATGCCCACCCACTACACCGGCTCCGACGGCGAACCCCTGGCCATATCCACCCACCTGCACACCTTCGGCGATCATGTGACGGCCGGTATCGCGGCCGGGTGGCAGCTGGCCGAACTCGCCGAGAGTTCGATCGACGACGCCTGGATCGCCGCGAAGCCCGAATGGTCCGATCTGCGCGGGCATCCCTTCACGATGGCATCCGTCTGGGTGTAGTGGTCGGGGATTTCACCGACTCGCGACGGTCGGATATCACCAGAAGAACCCGCCCGCCCGCAGGGGCGTATCCGCGGCCCGGACCCTCGCCTCCGCCGAACCGCCCGGCCGGAATCGGGTTCGGCCGGCCGGGCGGTGATCACCGGCAGATCATCGGGTGACGGTGACGCTCACACCCGGCGGTGCCGCGACCGGCTGGTCGATGATGACCGACAGCGTCGATCCCGGCTGGTCAGCGGCCCGCCCGGCGTACTCGGTGATGTTCTCACCGAGACGTTGTTTCGCCTCCGGGGTGAAGTTGGGCGGCAGTGCGCCGAGCACCGGGCCGAGGTTCAGGTCCTCGATCGCCCGGGCCTCGGTGTCGGTGAGGTGTACGGTGACCGCTTCCTCGGAGCGGTCGACCGACAGAGCCGAAGCCGGTCCGCTCCCGACAACGAGACAGCCGGCCGAGGCCGCGAGGACGGTCAGGGAAAGGTGAAATCTCATGAATATCTCCTGTGTAGTCGTTTGATCGTGTGTGTCCGAAGTGCTCTTGCGCCGCCATGGACGGCAGTCGGCAGGGCCCTTGTCCGCTCGGGCGACCGAGGGCCGGGCCGAGGTGAAATGGCTGTTGGGTTCGGCGCGTTCCTTTCTCCAGGACCGGCGCCGGAGCGGGGGCGTCCATTGCCGGGCAGCTCCGCCGACGCGTTTCGGATGCGCGAAGGTCGCCACCGGCAGGCCCGCCGCAGCAGCAGGTGGCCGCGGCGAATAGGCGGAAACAGTTCGTCACGAACGAATCGATGCGCCCGGCCGGCGCGGGCCCGACACGAACTCTCCGTTCGCCTCGGCCCGCACCCGGCGGGTCACGACCGCGGCCCGGCACCCGGAGTCAGTGCTGGTACGCGCACCGCTCCGGCGCGCGGGCGTCTCCTGTATCGCCCGCCCCGGTACCGGAGCAGCTCTCAGCGGCGGGTGGGCAGCGGTTCGCCCGCGCGGCGTAGACCTGTCATCTCCGGCAGACGCACAGACGCAGCAGAGTCTCTTCTCCGGTCGCGGCCGGGCCGGAGGCCGGTAGCCCCCTCGGCGAGCCGCGGCGCGCGTGATCCAGCAGTCCCACAACGAGACCTATGAAGATCAGCGCAACGGGCCACAGGTCGTCGAGCCGGGGACGCGGTACCGCGGCACGCGTACAGGCGTAGCGGCAGTGCACGGACTGCCCGCCGGATTCGCCGGGCCGTTCGACTTCGGATTCGGCCGAATTCCCCTCCGCGACAAAGAAGGACACGAGCGAGACGTAGGTGCTTTCCCGCGGATCGACCATCTGGCCGTCGCGGACCTCGAGCGTCAGCACCACCGCGGCGAAAACGAGCACGAGCGCCCGCAGCAACTGCGGCGCCTGCGCGATATGCCTCACAGTCGCCGATACTAACCGACACCACCCGCGCCCGATTTTTCCGGTTCTTCTCGAGTCCGGGAACGAATTCGACTATGCCGCAACAGCTACCGTAACCATGGGCGCCATCGAGCTATCGAGGGTCGGCCCGGCCGGTCAGCGGATCCGTTTCACCGCCCGGCATTCCCTTCGGCGGCTCCTCCGGTGTGATGCGCGGGCGTTCGATCAACTCCGGGAACGGGGCGCCGGCAGCCGAACCGACCGCGAACGGCGCGGTCGAACCGGAAAGGCTCACGAATCCGTCCACACTCTCCTGGACGGACAGGCCGACACGGTCCGGAGTGCGGGTATAGGCCGCCCGGGGCCGGGAATCGCGATCGGTGCGAGTCGGCCATCCGAATCGTTCCCACGACCGCACGACCAAATCGAAGTATCGACTCTCTGCCCCGGGTGTTGCCGCGACGAGCCAGTACGCAATATCGAAGAACTCGGCATCGACCTGGCCAGCGGAATCACCGACGGGCAGGATCACTCCCGAATGCAGTCGCGTCTGCGGGAGCTCGGGATGCAATAGCGACAACGCCGAGCCGGCAGGGAGCGCGCCCAGCGTGCGCAAGAGGTGCCGCTGTAGTTGTTCCTGTGCCTTTATCTGCGTCGGTTCGATATTCATATCGGCCTCCTCTCATTGCTGTCCCGGCCAGTGCTCGGACAGGCGATCACGCCACCAGGCTGCCGTGCCCGGTGATGATGAGGCCGATATTTCTCGACGCCGGGTTATCGGAGTGTAGATACGCCTCCGCCGAATGGTCCCATTGGTTCCAGCGCTCAGGGATCAACGGCGTGGAGTCGAAGACCGTCGCACCGAAACCAGGGTCAGTAGGTAACCGGCCGTGCGTATCCGGCATCAGGTGCACGAAGTCGCTGGACGCAATCGTCGCGAATATATGATCGCCATTGTTCTCCGGTGAAACGCCAGCAAGTCTCAAATCGCCGACATGATCCGCGCCCGTTCCCCAACTGCCCATGGAAACGACAACGTCGGTATGCAGCATCTCCCCGCGACCGGCGGCCGCGGCGGCAAGGACACTTGCGTAGGAATGGCCGACCGTGGCGGTGTGCGCGGACGCCCCCTCATGGGAAGCGCGCAGACCTTCGTGGTAATCACGCACACCGGCGGCACCGTCCTTGGCCGGCTGGGGGAATATCGCCTGCACCATGGACTCGGGTTGCTTGTAGCCACCCCAGTAGCTCACCGCCGTGCTGGAATTGGGCGCGGCGCGCCGCGCGACCTGCTGCAACTGGTCTGTGATCGATCGCGCGTAGGAAAGCACGAATTCAGGGCGGTGAGCAGGTTGCAGCAGTATGGCGTTATTACGGGAGAAATCCGGATTACCCCGCGAGAACGCCAGCCCCCCATCGTTGTCGATGTGGGTGAGGAAAATCCCGGGTTCGTCCAGGACCTCCTTTATTCCGGAATAATTTTCGACGCGCTGCCGATCATTTGATTCCTGCGCCTGCCGAATAAGCGCATCCAGGTTGCGGCGGTTATAGAAATCTCGGTCTACTGCCGGAATTCCGCCCCGGTTCCCGAGAAAAGGATCCAAATGGAAAAGCTCCGACCTGTCGGATGAGGAGAGATTTTCCCAAGCATCCCGCAGCTGCCGTGGATTACCGGGCAGCCCGATATCCGGACGCGTCATCCGTGAGGGGGTCGCGGGTGGCCCCTGCCGTAAAAGCATTCCGAGAACCCGATCGTTGTTCGAGTCGGCCAAGATCAAATGATGGTTGCCTTGCCGCGCCGCCTCACTCGCCCTGCGATAGAGCGTCTCGGAAATACCCTCGCCCATTTCCGAAACAATTCGCTTCAAACGCCGAGCCAGTGCTCTGGCCTCCAGCATTCCGGGGCTCAGATCTTTCAGTACGGAGGCGATATCGTCCCGGCTCGGTCCGGAGCTGCCCATGTCATCATCACCTCGGCGATCGCCTTATCGGCCGGGGCCGGTCAACCGAGCTGAGCCGAGATCCGGCCCCCTGTGACGAACCCCGGCGAGACAGCAGTCGAAGGCACGGTAACCATCGAGCAAGTGTGCCAGACCGGATCGTGTCCGGGAAGCGACCCGCTGCCGGACATGCCGAGGACCCGAGCCGTCGACTCGGGTCCTCGTTCGTTTTCCGGACGCACCGGCATTCCGGTGCGTCAGCTCACCAGGAGCTCTTGTGCACGCCCGGCAGCTCGCCGCGGTGCGCCATTTCGCGCAGGCATACACGGCACAGACCGAACTTGCGGTAGACCGCGTGCGGCCGGCCGCAGCGCTGGCAGCGGGTGTAGGCGCGGACAGCGAACTTCGGCTTGCGGTTGGCCTTGTTGACCAGTGCTTTCTTGGCCATGTCTCAGTTCTCCTTGAACGGGAAGCCGAGGTGCTTCAGCAGGGCACGGCCTTCTTCGTTGTTGGTCGCGGTGGTGACAACGGTGATGTCCATACCGCGCGGACGGTCGATCTTGTCCACGTCGATCTCGTGGAACATCGACTGCTCGCTCAGGCCGAACGTGTAGTTGCCGTTGCCGTCGAACTGCTTGGGCGACAGGCCGCGGAAGTCACGGATACGGGGCAGGGCGATCGAGACCAGGCGGTCCAGGAACTCCCACATCCGGTCGCCGCGCAGGGTGACCTTGGCGCCGATCGGCATACCCTCACGCAGCTTGAACTGCGCGATGGACTTGGTGGCCTTGCGGATCTGCGGCTTCTGGCCGGTGATCAGGGCCAGGTCCTCGACCGCGCCGTTGATCAGCTTCGCGTCCCGGGCGGCGTCGCCGACGCCCATGTTCACCACGACCTTGACCACGCCCGGGATCTGCATGACGTTGGCGTAGTTGAACTCGTTGTTCAGCGCGTCCTTGATCTCTTCGCGGTAGCGCTGCTTGAGCCGGGGCTGCACTTTCTCGGTGGTGGTCATATCAGATGTCCTTCCCGTTCTTACGGGAGATCCGAACCCGCTTGCCGGTTTCTTCGTCGGTGCGGTAGCCGATCCGGGTCGGGTTACCGTCCGAGTCGACGACCATCACGTTGGACACGTGGATGGGCGCTTCCTGGGTCACGATGCCGCCCGAGGAGGCGCCACGCAGGTTCGCGGAGTTCGCGACGTGCTTCTTGATCCGGTTCACGCCCTCGACCAGGATCCGGTTCTCCTTGGGGAAGGCCTGGATGACCTTGCCCTTGGCACCCTTGTCCTTGCCCGAGACGACGAGCACGGTATCGCCCTTGTGCACCTTCATGTCAGAGCACCTCCGGGGCCAGCGAAACGATCTTCATGAACTTCTTGTCGCGCAGCTCGCGCCCGACCGGGCCGAAGATGCGGGTGCCGCGCGGGTCGTTGTCCGCCTTGATGAGCACGGCGGCGTTCTCGTCGAAACGGATGTAGGAACCATCCGGACGGCGCCGTTCCTTGGTGGTGCGCACCACGACGGCCTTCACCACGTCACCCCGCTTGACGTTGCCGCCGGGGATGGCGTCCTTCACAGTGGCGACGATGACGTCGCCGATACCGGCATAGCGGCGCGACGAACCACCGAGAACGCGGATGCAGAGGATCTCCTTGGCACCCGTGTTGTCGGCGACGCGCAGCCGCGACTCCTGCTGAATCACTTCAGCCTCCTCGACCTGGACGATAAGCACGCCGGATTGCCGACCCGACGGGCATGGTCTGTCACCATCCGAACGCGCGCCTACCAGCGGTTCTGTACGATCTCGACGATCAACCACCGGGGGTTCGCGGCCGAATCGCGGGCACCGGGCCCGCAGGCAACCGGTCAAGGATAGCGAACCCCCAGCTCGAACCCGAAATCGGGCCCGCCGAACGGAACGGATGATCCATCCGACCACACCGATCGGCAGTACCCCGGCCCGGGGATACAGGACAATTCTCCCAGAGCGGTCACCACCATTTCCGCGGCCGGCAGGGCGCGCGGTTCGGTGAACGACGCGACGTCGGCGATGGAGAAGGTGTGGACGGAAAAGACGCGGCGGCGGATATGACCCGTCAGGACAACTGGTCGATGCTGGTCGATCCCCGCTGGCAGGACGGCGCGCCGGAGGCGACACCGCCGTCGGAGCTGATCGTCGGTGGATGGCTGCTCGACGCGAACGGCGCGGCCGGCCCGTTCCAGCCCAATCCGGACTACGAGCCCGCCGACGATACGACTCCGACCGACCCCACCGACGCCGTGCTGCGGCGGCTCGCCCATGGTGACGATGTCGGCGGCGAGATAGTCCCGACACTTCTGGACGCCGTCGTCGAGATCGGTTGCGACGAGTTCGACGAGCCGCTGGTGGGGCGCGCCCCCGATGGAGCCCCCTGTGTGGCAGTGGCCACCGCGGCTGTGCACAAGCGGCGCGTCGAAGCAGCTCGGTGGTGGCCGATACAGGGCTGCGAGCTACCCGGAATCGTTCCGGTCGGCGTCGATATCCTGCTCAATCCGGGCAGCCCGGATCAGTTCCGGCTCCACACCAGTGCGCTGCGGCCGGCAGCAACCGATCGGCCGGGGGACCGCGGGCAGAATCACTGAGCGGTTCGCGTACTTCTCTTCCGGTGACCTGACTGCGATGAAACCACTGCGGCCGCTGGAGCCGCGCGGACCCACCGAACTGCTCGCGGAGCGACTCTGCGATGCCCTCGATCTCGCGGCGGACGAGTTTCGCCGACGAATTGCCGCGAAAGCGGCCGATCTACGCGCGGTGGCCGGCCAGTATGTCACGGTCGACGCCAAGGGCTCGCGACTGTTCGAGCAGTCCCCCGTGGAGTCGCCGCGCTTCGTCGGCCGAACCGCGAGCAGACGCGGCTCCGGCCGGTTGCTCGAATTCACCGCGGACCGGATCCGCAGCGTCGCGGTGGTGGACCCCGACAAGAACGTGGTCGGCGTCCGCTATCCGTCGAAACTCCGGGACAGCAAGAACACCCTCACCTTCACACGAAAGGGTTATTCGAAGATCCGGACCGAATACACCGAGGCATTCACCTCTTTCAGCTCTTCACCGATCAGGCGACTGCTGGAAAGAATCCTGCCGCTGGCCCGCAGGCCGAAATGGTCCTTCGGCAGATCGTGGCCTGCCCCCTGGCCGAACGAGAAGCTGATATTCACCCGAGCCCATGCCGGACCGCACGGGTACACGATTCACGTCCAGAAAAAGCTGGTGGGCAATCTGAACAGGTGGGTGCGCGTACGGGTGGACGGCAAGACGTACGGCAACATCCTGGCGGCCGACGAGCATTTCAACGCGGCCTACTCGAGGATCAGAGCGGAGGCCGGGAGCGAACCGGTCGTTGCCAATATCATCCAGATGTCCTGCTCACCCGCCCGTGGCCGAGCGGCTCAGGAGTCGTTCGAATCCGTCAATTCGGCCGGGATCGGAACCTTCGACGTCTACGCTCCCAAGTCCGACCAGTACACCTTCTGGTCCGAGAGCAAAGGCGATGTGGTCCGGCAAGAAGCCGGCGGGATGACCGAACAGGCGGTCAAGGTCCGGCCCGATGTGGCAGGAATGCCGACTCCGTGGCAGGTGTACCGGGCAGCTCGGGACGGCCCCGGTACACCAGGCTGAGATTCCGGCGAATCCGGCCGGTGCATATCTCCCGGCGCGACGCCGCAACAGGGCGCCGGTAGCCTCATGGGGCCGGTTCGCCTAGAAGAGGTGCGGGGTCTCGCATCGGGGAGAGGTTTCGTTGAAATCATCGGATCGTCGATTGGTGCTCGATCGCCGTGGGTTCCTCGTCGCGCTGGGGCTGGCGCCTGCGGCCGCGTGGCTGGCCTCCTGTTCCGAGGCCACCCCCATCAAGCTGGTGACCGTCGATATGAGCGGTTCCGATCCGGCGATCCGGCCCCAGGACGATCTCTACCGCCACGTCAACGGCAAATGGCTCCGCGAATACCAGCTCCCGCCGGATAAGACCGCCTACGGGGCGTTCAGCGAGGCCGGGGAACGCACCCAGCAGCAGTTGCGGGAGATCATCGAGAGCATCAGCAACCCCGAGGACGGGACCGAGGCCCAGCAGATCCGCGACCTCTACGACGCGCGGATGGATCTGGACGAGATCGAGCGGCTGGGCCTGACGCCACTGGAATCGATGTTCGCCGAGATCGAGGACGCGAAGGACAAACCGGCCCTCGCCGAGGTGATGGGGCGGCTGCCGATCGGCGGGCTGATCGGTATCGGGGTGAGCATCGACCAGAAGAATTCCTCGGCCTATATTCCCGCGATCGGCCAGTCCGGGCTCGGCCTGGACGAGCAGTACTATCGCGACCCGCAGTTCGCCGAGGAACTGGCCGGCTATCGGACCTATCTGGAACGGCTGGCCAAGGGCGCGGATCTGCCCGACCCGGCCGGGGTGGCCGGACGGTTGCTCGATCTGGAGAAGCGGATCGCCGCCGCCCACTGGGACAATGTGCGCAACCGCGACGCGGAGGCCACCTACAACGTCTTCGACTGGGACAAGGCCACGGCGCTGGCCCCCGAATACGACTGGGTTCCGTGGCTACGCGGAATCACCGACCGGCCCCAGGACCTGTTCGCGAAGGTCGTGGTGAACCAGCCCTCGTTCGTCACCGAAGCGGGCAAGATCTGGGCGGCGACCGATATCGCGATCTGGCGCGACTATCTGAAGCTCGCCGTGCTCAAGACCTACGCGAACGTGCTGCCCAAGGAGATCTCCGACGCCAATTTCGATTTCAACGGGCGGCTGATGTCCGGGCTGAAACAGCGGCCCGAACTGTGGAAGTCGGCCGTCGGGTCGGTGGACAGCAATCTGAGCGAACAGCTGGGCAAGCTGTACGTGGACAAACATTTCCCACCCGAGGCCAAGGAACGGGTCGAGGCGATGGTCGACGATCTGATGGCGGCCTACCGAGAGAATTTCACCAACTCGACCTGGATGTCCCCCGAGACCCGTATGGCCTCGATCCAGAAATTGGACAAGATCGGCACCAAACTCGGGTATCCGGACAAGTGGGTGGACTACTCCGGACTGAAGGTGACCCGCGGCAAGCTGATCGAATCCCTCCGCGCCATCAATGATTTCGAGGTGAAGCGATCCTTCGACCGGCTGGGCAAGCCGGTGGACAAGGCCGAGTGGAGTGCTTCACCGCAGACGGTGAACGCCTACTATTCCGCCACCAACAACGAGATCGTGTTCCCCGCCGCCTTCTTGCAGCCGCCGTTCTTCGACAAGGACGCCGAGATCGCGGTGAACTACGGCGGCGTCGGCGCGGTGATCGGGCACGAGATCGGGCACGGTTTCGACGACCAGGGGTCGAAGTTCGACGGGGACGGTAACCAGCGCGACTGGTGGACCCCCGCCGACCGGGACGCCTTCGACGCCAAATCCCAGGCGCTCATCGAGCAGTACAACGCCCTGGTTCCCGAGGGGTTGTCGCCGGAACAGCATGTGAACGGCGCGCTCACCGTCGGCGAGAACCTGGCCGATCTGCGCGGGCTGCAGATCGCGCTGGCCGCCTACCGGATCGCCGAGCAGCGCCAGGGGGTGACGAACCCCGATTACCGCACCATGTTCAATTCCTATTCGCGGATCTGGCGTTCCAAGCAGACCCCGGAGGTCACCGAGCGGCTGCTCGCCGGCGACACCCACTCCCCCGACGAGTTCCGGGTGAACCAGGTGGTCCGCAATATCGCGGAGTTCTACCGCACCTTCGGTGTGGTGGAGACGGACAAGCTCTTCTTGCCCGAGGATCAGCGCATCGAACTGTGAGCCCACCGGGGAACGGCGGCCCTCCGTTCCCCGCACAATTCGCGATCCGGCGACCGTAACCGCCCAGTCCACCACCACTGGGCAACCAAGTTAGCCAAGCCTGTCCTATGCTGGGGACGCCACGCGGAAGACCGCGCCGGCAGCCCGTGCCGAGGAGTGGCGATGTTGCAGACGGTGCGCCATTCCCGCGGTAGGTCGCCGGCCGGGGTCGTCGCGATCGTCGGGACACCTACGCCGCTGTCCCGCGCCGTCGACGAGCTCGCGCCGGCACCCGCCGACGGGTGGAACGAGCACCCGCGCGGCGATCCAGGTTCGATCGATACGGAGAAAGCGGTTGTCGTCCACCCTCGCGCACGGGCAACTCCGGTACGCGCTACGCACCGGAGTAACCTGCCTCACCCTCTTCCGCGGGGCGGTGCTGCTGAATCCCCCGCAGAAGAAGCAATTGACCGGTTTGTCCGCGGCAGGCCGTGAGGCGCTGAAAACCCTCAACCGGGGGCCGGCCCTGCTGTCGGCGCTCGCACCCGAACCGGACGGCGAGGTGGCGCGGTTGCTGGGGCAGCTGGCCGCGGAGGGCTGGCTGGCGGCCACCGTCCTGGACGGCGAGCGCGACCTCTACACCCTCGACCCCTTCACCACGCCGCCGGACCGGCCGGACGGTCCACCACCCGCGCCCGGCGCCCTGTCGAAATTCGCGATATTGCATCGGGATACGTCCGGATTCGTCCTCGAACATCCGCTGTCGTGGTGCGATCTGCGGATCGCTGAT
Source organism: Nocardia testacea NBRC 100365 (assembly GCF_000308775.1). Lineage (GTDB taxonomy): Bacteria > Actinomycetota > Actinomycetes > Mycobacteriales > Mycobacteriaceae > Nocardia > Nocardia testacea. Next base: position 55,983 of record NZ_BAGJ01000029.1, on the reverse strand, counting down.
CCCCGGATCGTCGCGCTGCTGGGCGGTCAGGACCCCGCCGAATCGGGACTCCCGGCCGAACTCGTTCGAAGACTCGCCGGCGATCTGCACTGGGGCGGATTCACCGCGGATCCGGCGCAGGAGGCCGCGCGATTCCCCCGGCGCAGTTGGAGCGCACCGGATCTCTGGTTCCATCGGCGCAGTACCCTGGGCCCGCGCACGGTCACCTGGGAACACTTCGGCCCCACGAAATGGGCCAAGGGCCAATTCCCGCAGCCCCCGGCCCGCAAACCCGCGTATCCGGGTACACCGGTCGCGCTGCCGGTGCCCGACCTGGACGCGCTGCGCGCGGCGGACCCGAGCCTGACCGCGGTCCTGGAGGATCGCTACTCGTGCCGGGAGTACGACGATGCCGCCCCGATCACCCGATCCCAGCTGGCCGAGTTGCTGTACCGCACGGCCCGCACCCGGGAGACGAAACCGGTCGGGCCGGGCGAGGAATTGCTGTCGCGCCCCTATCCCTCAGGTGGCGGGGTCTACGAGATCGAGGTCTATCCGATCGTGCGTTCCGTGGCCGGTCTGGAACCCGGTATGTACCACTACGACTCGTTCGGGCACGCCCTGCACCGGATCGCCGAACCGGACTCCCCCGAGGTGGGCCGGCTGATTCGGTCCACTTCGGCGACCCTGGTCGGCGGGGCGGAACCGCAGGTCGTACTGTTGCTCGCCGCGCGTGCGGGACGGGTGATGTGGACCTATGAGCAGGTGGCCTACGCCAGCATTCTCAAACATGTCGGAGTGCTGATGCAGACGGTCTACCTGGCGGGGACGGCCATGGGGCTGGGTGTCTGCGCCCAGGGCTTCAGCGATACGGCCGCGTTCGTCGCGGCCGCCGGAGTGGACGAACTGGAGGAATGCGGGGTCGGCAGCATTATCGTCGGCTCCCCCGTCCCAGGGTGACCCGAAACTCTCCGGCCCGGCCGCGGTGATCCGCGACCGGGCCGAACCGTTCGAGTGAGTTGACCACCGGGAGGCCGTCCGACGAGCCCTCGGGCTGCCGGACGACCTCCGGCGCCGATCAGTTCCGGGCCGACCAGGCGCTCTGCAGATTCTTCAGCGCATCGGCATCGAGACCCGACGCCGCCATGGGAGCGAGATGCTGCTGTTCGGACCCGCCGCCGGAATCCGCGCCCGGCGCGGGCGGATTCGCGATGATCTCGTCCACTGCCGCGGCCAGATCGGCGATGGTGAAGTATTCGAACAGCAGTTGCGGAGCCAGCGGCAGCCCGGCCTCGTTCGCGCGGGAAGCGAGCTGGATCGCGATCACGCTGTCGCCGCCCAGTGCGAAGAAACCGTCATCGCGCCCGACCTCGTCGATCTCGAGCAGTTCGGCCAGCAATGTGGCGATGGTCCGCTCGGTATCGGTCAGCAGGGTCGCGTCCGATCCGGTGGCGCCGGCCATCGCGACCGGCTGCTCGTGGCGCACCACGACACGTCCGGTGTCCCAGCCCTCCGGCAGTACCCGGAGATCACCGAGCGGGCGGGCCGGTTCGGTGGCGAAGCTTTCCACCACCCGGGCCAGCACATCGGCGAAGACCGCGCCGGTCGCCGGCTCGTAGAGGTCGGTGTTGACCACGACACGAGTCGTGAGATCGCCGTTGGTCTCCACCGTGTAGTCGAAATGGATATCCATGAACGACACTTCGTAGTGCTTGGCGATACTGGTGACCGTGGTGGCACCGTCGGCCGTGAAATCTGCCGCCGGCAGCCGGTGGCGGAAATGCATGACCACCTGGAACAGCGGGTTGCGTGAGAGCGTACGCGGCGGATTGATCGTCTCCACCAGCCGTTCGAAGGGCACGCCCTGCCGGGTGATCGCGTCCAGCGCCGCGTCCCGGACCCGGGCCAGCACCCCGCGCGGGGTGGGATCGCCGGAGAGGTCGTTGCGCAGGACGACCATATTCGCGAAGAGACCGATCATCCGGTCGGTCTGCTCGTCGAGCCGGTTGGCCACCGCGGCCCCGATCGGCAGATCGTCCCCGGCGCCGAGCGCGTGCAGGGTCACCGCGCTCATCGCCTGGCACAGCATGAAATCGGTGGCTCCGGCCGCTTCGGCCTGCTGCCGGGCGGCCTGCCAGGTGGCGGCGGGCACCACGCGGGTCGCGCTCGCCCCGTTGCGGGCCAGCACGACCGGACGCGGACGGTCGTGGGCGACCGCGATCTCGTCCGGCATTCCGTCGAGTGCCGCGCACCAGTAGTCCAGGAGTTCCCGGCCGTATTCGCTCACCGCGCCCTGCCCGGGCGCCCGGTCGAAGACCTCCCGCTGCCAGAGGGCGAAATCGGCGAACTGGATGTCCAGTTCCGGCCAATCCGGCGCCCGGCCGGCCAGCCGCGCCCGGTAGGCCGTGGTCAAGTCCTCGACGTAGATATCGCAGGAGGCGCGGTCGGCGATGATGTGATGCATCAGGATCGACAGCACATGGGTGTGCTCGTCGAGCACCAGTAAGCGCACCCGCAACTGGATCTCGGTGCCCAGATCGAAAACGTAGGCGGCGTCGGCGGCCAGTTCGGTCTCCAGCCGTTCGGCGGGATCGGCCCCGCCCCCGCGCAGGTCGATCACCGGCAGCGGGACCGGCGCCGGCGGGGCGATGTGCTGGTACGGAACGCCCTCGTGCTCCGGAAAGGTCGTACGCAGCGACTCGTGGCGGGCCGAGACGTCGGTGATCGCGGCGCGCAGCGCCTCGATATCGAGGGGTCCGTCGAAACGTACCGGGTAGGTGACGTTCTCGCCGTCGATCGCGCCTTCCATCCGCCGTTGCAGCCAGTACATGCGCTGTGAATAGTTCAGCGGAGTGCGTTCGGGACGGTCACGACGCACCAGGGCGGGCCGGACCGGGCCGCGGGCCGGACCCGGATTCTCCGCCGCCGGGTCATCCGCGGGCTCGGCGTCGGCCTCGTCGAAATCGGCCATATCGTCGATATCGATACCGAACTCGTTCTGGAACTCCGTGACGATATACGCGGCGAGACCGCCGACCGTCGGGGTATCGAACGGCACCCGCATATCGATCTCGAGCCCGAATTCGGCCCGGATCATGGAGATGAGTCGCGCGGCGAGCAGGGAATGGCCACCCAGTTCGAAGAACGAATCATCGCCGCCGATCCGCGGCCGGTCGAACAACCGGCCGTACAGTTCGGCGATACGCCGCTCGGTGGGCGTACGCGGCTCCCGGAATTCCCGGGCCAGGGTGAGTTCCGGAACGGGCAGCGCCCGGCGATCCAGTTTGCCGTGGGTGGTGAGTGGGATCCGGTCGATCACCGTGAACGCCGCGGGGACCATGTACTCGGGTAGCCGGGCCGCCACCCGGGTGCGTAGCGCGTCCAGGTCGAGTTCGGCGCCGGGGACCGGCACCGGGTACGCGGCCAGGATCTGGCCGAGCGAGGGATGGTCGGTGACCACCACGACCGCGTGCGCCACCTCCGGATGATTGCTGATCGCGGCCTCGACCTCGCCCAGTTCGATCCGGTGACCGCGCACCTTGACCTGTTCGTCGGTGCGCCCGATGAATTCGATGACCCCGTCGGCCCCGCGCCGGCCCAGATCACCCGTGCGATAGAGGCGCCGGCCGGGACGGAACGGGTCGGCGACGAACCGTTGCGCGGTCAGCGCCGCCCGGTCGTGATAGCCGCGGGCCAGCTGGTCGCCGCCCAGGTAGATCTCGCCGACCACCCCGTTGGGTACGAGTTGCAGCGCGTCGTCGAGCAGGTAGAGATGCACATTCCGATTCGGGACACCGATCGGCACGATCCCGGGTCCCTGCGGGCCCTCGACCGGCATATGGGTGGAACACACCACCGCCTCGGTCGGGCCGTAATGGTTGCGCAACTGGGCGTCGAACCGCGCGGTGAACCGGTCGGCCACCTCTCCCGGCAACGCCTCGCCGCCCACCGGCATATGCCGCAGGGAGGTCCAGTTGTTGATCTCCGGCAGCATCAGGAACGTCGCCAGCATCGAGGGCACCATGTGCAGTACCGAGACCGCGTGCCGGGTCACCAGATCCGCGACATAGGGAATATCGCGGTAGGCGTTGGGTTTCGGGATCACCACGCACGCGCCGACGTACTGCGTTACGAAGATATCCATGAGCGAGGCGTCGAAACTCACCGAGGTGGACTGCAGTACCCGGTCCGCGGGCGTGAGTTCCCATTCCGCGGCGAAACTCGCCAGATGGTCGGCGATCGCGGCGTGCGGGACCGGAACGCCCTTCGGCTGCCCGGTGGAACCGGAAGTGTAGATGACATAGGCGATATTGCCCGGGTGCAATGCCGCCACCCGATCGCGGTCGGTGGGGTCGGTATCGGCCAGGGATTCCGCGGCGGCGACCGCCTCGGCGTAGGCGCTCTCGGTGAACAGCAGCCGCGGCCGCGCGTCGCCGATCAGATAGTCGACCCGCTCCGCGGGATAGCCCGGATCGATCGGCAGATAGGCGGCGCCCGCCTTGAGGATCGCCCAGGCCGCGACGACGAAGTCCACCGAGGTGGCCAGGCCGAGCGCGACGATGTCCTCCGGGCCCACTCCCTGACCGATCAACCAGTGCGCCAGCCGGTTCGCGCGTGCGTTGAGTTCGGCATAGCTGAGTTCGACCTCGTCGGAGACCAGCGCGGGATTGTCCGGAGTCGCGGCCACTCGCGCTTGCAGTTGCGCCACCAGGGTGGTCGGGACGTACTCGGCCAGCGGCCCGTGCGATACCTCGAGCACCGCGGCGCGGTCGGCGCCCAGGATATCGATCTCCGCGAGGCGGCGGCCGGGATCGGCGAGCACGGTGTCCATCAGGTGGAGGTAGTGATCGAGAAGTTGATCGACGGTCCGCCGGTCCAGCCGGTCGGTCAGGTACGTTGCCTCGACCCGGGCGCCCGATTCGGCCGCGACCACCATGAGTCCCAGCTCTTCCTGCGCCACCGCATTGGCGAGCGGGAGCTCGGTGGACCGCACGCCGGGCAGTTCGAAACCGTTGACCGCGCTGCGCATGGCGAAGCTGAGCTGCACCAACTGAGCCAGGCCGTCCCGACCCGCCATCCGGTCGGGGCCGACCGCGCGCACCACCTGTTCGACTCCCACCCCCTGATGAGCGAATGCCCCGGTGCAGGTCTCGACGGCGGATTCGAGCAGAGTGGCGAAGGTGGCATCGCGTTCGGCGCCGGCGCGGATCAGCACCGTATTGCCGAAATAGCCGAGCAACGCGTCGGCGCCCCGCCCGGACCGGTTGCTCACCGGCACCGAGATCAGGAAATCGGTGGCCGCGGTATAGCGGCGGATCAACGCCTGGAACCCGGCCAGCAGCACCGTGAACGGGGTCGCCGAATACTGCCGGCCGATCGTGGCGACCCGGCTCATCAGCCCGTCCGGCACAGTGCGTACCCGGGTCTCCGCGTCCCGGCTGTGGCCTGCCGCCGCGGATCGGCCCGGCAGTTCGAGGCGGCTGGGCAGCGGTGTCAACATCTCGCGCCAGTACTCGAGGTCGGCGGTATCGGTCGCCGCGTCGCGGGCCCGTCTCGCGGCCAGGTCGGCGTACTGGACCGTCGGCTCCGGCAGCGCCGTACCCCGGTAGGCCGCATTGATCTCGCCGAAGAAGACCGACCAGGAATCGTCGTCCCAGCAGATATGGTGCACGGTCAGAATGAGCACATTTTCGGCGACGGCCGTCCGGGCCAGTGTGACGCGCAACGGTGAATCGCGGGTGAGGTCGAAGGGGCGGGCGAACTCCCGGCGGGCCAGGACCTCGACCCGGCGCTGCCGCCCGCTCTTCGGAAGCTCGGTGAGATCGTGTTCCTGCCAGGACAACTCGATATCGTCCCGGGAGATCTGAAAGGGCTCGCCCGCCTCGTCGACCTGGTAGACGGTCCGCAGGATCTCGTGGCGTCCGACGACGGCGGCGAAGGCGGCCCGGAGTCGCGCGGCGTCCAGATCGCCGTCGAGCCGGTAGGCGACACAGATATTGAGGGTGGTGTCGTCCGGGTCGAGTCGCTGAACGAACCACATCCGGCGCTGCGCATCCGACAACGGGGCGGGGTCCCCGGCGCGCCGGGCGGGCACCGCGGGTTCGGGCGAGGTGATCGCCTGTTCCGCGAGTCGCTGCTGTAACAAGCGCCTACGCCGCTCGAGAATGTCGTCTGCCATAGCTGTCCTTCGAGATAACTGCGTGAGTGTGGGTTCGCGGGTCAGGCCCCGACGGGGCCGGCGGCTTTCAGGTCGACCGGGCCGAACGCGCGGATCAGCGCCGCGGTGGCGTCCTGCCAGATCTCGACGAACCGCTCGATATCGGCTTCGGCGAACAGTGCTTCGCTCCAGCGCAGCAGGGTCACCAGCTGGGGGCCGTCCGGGGTCGCGCCGATACCGGCGAGCACGTCCAGGGCGCAACGCAGACCGAAATCGGGTTCCGGTGCCAGCGGCAGGTTGCCGATCAGTTCGTGCTCGGAGACCGGATTCCAGGCGGTGCCGGTCCCGGTCAGATCCACTCGGCCCAGATAGTCGAACAGGATCTGCGGGTCGGGAGCCGCGACCAGATCGGGATCCTCGGCCAGATAGCGCAGCACCCCGTAGTCCAGGCCGTTGTTCGGTACAGCGGCCACCTCGGCGGCCACGGTCGCCAGCAGGGACCGGACCCGGGCCGGATCCTGTCCGGCCACCGCGAGATCCACCGGTTCGACTCCGGCCCCGAACCGCGCCGGGAACATACTGGTGAACCAGCCCACGGTATGGGAGGTGTCGATATCCGGGCCCAGCACCGCGTCCTCGCGGCCGTGCGCCTCCATCGCGACATAGGCCCCGCCGGTGGCATCCTGCCCGCGTTCGCTCCGCCAGGTCGTCAAGGTCACCACCAGAGTGGCGATCAGGAACTCACGCACCCCGGCGACGGCGGCCGGGCTCTCCAGCAGCGCGGCGGTGGTCTCCGGCGAGGTGTGCAGGCGCAGCGCCCGGTAGGACCCCCAGTTGTCGGTGGCCGGATCGGGTCGGCGATGACCGAGCACCGGGTCGGCAAGCGCCACCTGCCGCCGCCAATAGTCACGCTGCGCGCGCACTTCCGGTAGCTCCCGGCGCGCGCGCAGGGCCGCCGCGTACTCGCGGTATCCGGTGTGCTCGACCGGCGGGCGCAGGACCGAGACCCGTCCGGCCGCGACCGCCGGATCGGCGGTGAGTTCGGCCCAGCTCGCGGCGAGATCCGCGCTGATCACATACCAGGAGACCGGGTCGACGGCGAGGTGGTGCACCGTGAGCAGTAGCAGATCGGTCGGGCCGGGCCGGGTGATCCGGGTCGCATAGACCAGCCGGCCCGCCGGCGGATCGAGCCGGCCGGCGTCGGCGTGCGCCTGCGCGGAGATAGCGGCGGGAAGATCCGCGCCACCCGGTACCGCGGTGAATATCTCCGCCGCGGGCACCGCGCCCGGCTCCCGCGTGTACAGCTCATATCCGGTGGCGGTCTCGGTGAACCGGGCCCGCAGCAGATCGTGCCCGTCCAGCAGCGCCTGCAATACCGCCAGCAGTTGCGGATCGGTGATGCCGGCGGGCAGTTCCAGCAACGATCCCAGCGAAAACCGCCGGTAGCCGCCGTACTCGTGCATCCAGGACAGGATCGGGACCCGCCCGACCGCCCCGTATTCCGCGGTCGCCGGTCGACGGTCCCCGGTACTGCCCGCGTCCACCCGCTCGGCCAGTTCGGCGATGGTGCCGACGCTCAGGATCATCCGGGGTGTGGTCGCGATACCGGCCCGGCGCAACCCGTTCACCAGGGACAGCGCGACGATACTGTCCAGGCCGAGTTCGATGAGGTCTTCGTCGACGCCCGGCTCCGGACCTCCGGTCAGTTCGGCGATCACGGCACAGATCGCGCGTTCGGTCTCCGTGCCGGCGGGGGTACTCCCGTCCCGGTCCGCGGCCGCGGCGGCCAGCGCCTCGAGCCGGCGCACATCGAGCTTGCCGTTGCCGGTCATCGGCAGAGCGTCCAGCGCCAGGATCCGTTGCGGCACCATATAGGCGGGCAGGGAGCGGGCGAGTGCGCCGCGCAGACCGTCGGCCCGGAATCCGGGATCGGTTCCGGTCACGAACCCGGCCAGTGCCATTCCCCCGGGCCGCCGATACGGCAGTACCGCCGCCGCGCGCACCCCGGGCAGTCCGGCCAGCGCCGTCTCGATCTCCCCGGTCTCGATCCGGTATCCCCGGATCTTCACCTGGCCGTCGGCTCGGCCGAGGTAGGCCAGTTCGCCCGACGGCAACCGTCGCACCAGGTCGCCGGTGCGGTACATCCGCGCGCCCGTCCGGTACGGGTCGGCGACGAAACGTTCCGCGGTGCCGGCCGGGCGCCCGATGTACCCGCGCGCCAGCTGCGCGCCGGACAGGTACAGCTCGCCGACCACACCGTCGGGTACGACGCGGAGCCGGGAGTCGAGGACATAACCCACGCTGCCCGCGGTGGGAGTGCCGATCACCGGTACGGTGCTCGTCGCGGTCACCGCGGCGACCACGGCCTCGACCGTGGTCTCGGTGGGGCCGTAGCAGTTGTGGACGGCGGTTCCCGACAGCGCGCCGAGCTGCCGCCACAGCGGAACACCGATCGCCTCACCACCGAGCGCGAGGACCGCGAGCGGTACATTCCCGTGCTCGTCGACCAGGCCGGCCGCGGCGAGTTGCGCGAACATCGACGGTGTCGTGTCGATCATGTCCAGCCCGTGGCGCCGGATCCCGGCGACCAGCCGGCCCGCGTCCCGCATCTCCGCCGTATCGAACAGATGGTTGGCATGGCCGTCGAACAGGCCGATCAACGGCTGCCACGACGCATCGAAACTCAGTGACCAGGCATGGGCTATCCGCAGCGGCCGACCCAGCCGGGCCACGGCCGGCCGGTACACCCGTTCACGGTGATCGGCGAAATAGGCGGCGAGCGCACCGTGGGTCCCGACCACGCCTTTGGGTTCACCGGTGGAACCGGAGGTGAAGATCAGATACGCGCGCTGCTGCGGATGGACCGGTACGGGGAGCGTCATCCCGCGGGGGTCGGCCGCCGCCGCGGTCTCCATATCGAGGACGGGTGGGAGGCCGGTGATGCCGTCGAGGCCGGCGGCGCCGGCCAGAACCAGGCGCGGCCGGGCCTGGCGGAGGATGGATTCGATCCGCGCGGCCGGCAGCTCGAGATCGAGCGGCACGTACGCGGCGCCCGCGGCGAGCACTCCCAGCACGGCGACGACCGATTCGGCCGACCGCGGGAGGGCCAGTGCCACCACATCCTCGGCACCCACGCCGCGATCGATCAGCGCCGCGGCGACCCGGTGGGCGGCGGCGGCCAGCTCGCGATAGGTGAACCGCCGCTCGGCGGTGCTCAGCGCGAGCGCGTCCGGAGTTGCCGCGACCTGCTGGGCGAAAAGTTGCGCCACGCCCATATCGCGCACATCGGGAGCCGGCGCGACCGGTTCGCGCGGTTGTTCCCCCGGCAGCAGGACATCCGGTGCCGCGGCGCCGGTCTCGTCGAGGTCGGGTAGCCGGCGCAGCACCCGGGCCAGCCGTTCGGGCAGATCCGCCGCCGAGAGATGACCCAGCAGCGCGGGTACGGCCTCCACCGCCAGCGTGAGTTCGCCGTCGAGCAGATACGAGACGACGGCCAGCGGATAGTGCGTGAGGCCCTGTGATTCGATCACGGTGCACTGCGTGCCGTCGGTCAGGGTGACCGGCCGCAGCACATCGCCCACCGGCACATTCTCGAAGACGAACAGGGTGTCGAAGAGGTTACCGCGCCCGGCCGCCCGCTGAATGGCCGAGAGACTGAGGTATCCGGCGTCCCGCATCGCGACCGCTTCCCGCTGGATACGGCGGCAGGTGTCGAGAACCCCCGGCGCGCCGCCGGACCCGGTGTCGAGTCGCACGCGCACGGGAATGGTGTTGATGAACAGGCCGATCATCGTCTCCACCCCCACCAGCTCGTCGGGGCGGCCGGAGACCGTGGTGCCGAACACCAGATCGTCCCGGTCGGTGAGCCGGCCCAGCACCACCGACCAGGCATACTGGACGGCGGTGTTCAGTGTGAGGCCGCCGGCCCCCGCCCAGGCGCGGAGCCGGGCGGTCTCCTCGCTGTTCATCCGCAGCACATGGGTTTCGGGCACGATCGTGTTGATCGCGGAATCCGCACGGTCGCCGAGGATCAGCGGTTCGGCGCCGGCCAGGTGTTCGGTCCATTTGCCGAGGTCGGCGACGCTGTCGCGAGCGGCGAGCCAGCCGATGTAATCCCGGTAGGGGCGCGGGGCCGGCAATCCGGCGGCCGAGCCACCGGCCTGGTAGATCGCGTACATCTCCCGGAAGAACACACCCAGTGACCAGCCGTCCATGAGCAGGTGGTGGGCGGTCAGGATCATCCGGTGCGAGCCGTCGGGAAGGGTCACCCACACCACTCGCAGCGCGGGGCCGCGGGCCAGATCGAATCCGGTGCGCGCCTCCGATTCGGCCAGCGCGGCGTATTCGTGTGGATCTGCGTTGCGCTCGAACCAGGGCAGCGTCACCGAACTCGGCACGATCTGCACGGGTTTGGGCAGGTCCCTGTCCCAGAAGGCGGCCCGGAGGTTGGGGTGGCGGCGCAGGATCACCTCGATACTGCGCCGCAGCAGGTCGCCGTCGACCGGGCCGGTGATCTCCAACGCGAACTGCATGGTGTAGAGGTCGTCCGCACCGGCCAGGCGGGCCAGGGAGAAGAGCCCCTCCTGCAGGGGGCTCAAGGCGAGGACATCCTCGATTTCGGGCACCGGATTCTCGTCGGCCACAGGTGTCTTCGTCTTCTCCGTCATGAAGGCGACTCCTCAGCCGTTGTCCTGGGAGCCTGGTCTCGCGCAGGCCCACTTACGCTAGCGACTTAGGTTAGCCTATGCAAAACCTGACTGTCAGGTGTTCCCGGTCCGGCGAAGGCCGACTCTCCACTATCGACGTACTGTAAATTACGATAGCCTTACCTAACTCATCAGGCGCCGGGGCGTAGCGATGAACGGCTCGTCCTGCCGCTTCGACGAGCCGACTTCGCTGCCCCGCCGTCTGTCACCGAGCGAGCAGATGATCGTGGAGGAGCACCATGCCACCCGGACCCCGTTGGATCAGGCAGTTCCACAAGCCGACCGCCCCCGGCCACCCGCCGCTGCTGATATTTCCCCACGCGGGCGCGGGAGCCTCGGCCTATCGCACCTTCTCCAAAGCCTTCAGCACGCACTACGACGTCGTCGTATTCCAATACCCCGGACGGCAGGACCGCATCCACGAACCCGCCCTGGCGACTCTCCCGGAAATCGCCGCGGGCGCATTCGCCGAATTTCGTGATTCGAACGGCTACGGAAATGTGCCCATCACCACATTCGGCCACAGCATGGGCGCGATGGTCTCCTTCGAATTCATCCGGCTGGCCGAGGCGGCGGGGACACCGATCCGGCAGGCGTACGTATCGGCCGCCGTCGCACCGCATATCGCGGACACCAAACCACCGACGCCCAAAGAAGACGACGCGCTCCTGGACCATCTCACCCGTCTCGAAGGGACCACCGGGGACGTGATGACCAATCGGGAACTCATGCGAATGACCCTGCCCGTCGTCAGACAGGACCATCTCGCGTCCGAAAGATATTCCTGCGGCGACGATATCCGGATCTCGGCGCCGATCCACGTGATCGGCGGGGACAACGATCCGATCGTTTCACCGGCCGAACTCAACGGCTGGCGCAAACACAGCGACGAGGTCGAGATCACCGTATTCGAAGGCGGGCACTTCTACCTCAACCATCATGTCCACGAATTGGCCGAATTGATCGCGCCCACAGTCTGATCCGCCGAACACCTGACGAGGACAACCATGACATCGACGGCCGGACCGGACCGCGATCACACAGTAATCTCCGGAATGGCCGTGGAGGCCCCCGGCGGCATCGATACCCTCGGCGCGTACTGGTCGGCCCTGGTGAATGCGCGAGAACTGATCGGCCCGTTTCCGCGTGACCGGGACTGGCGGATCGACGAACTGCTCTCGCTCGGCGAGCTCGAAGGCTGGGGCCGGGTCAGCGACGCGGGCGGATTCCTCGATCGCATCGCGGATTTCGACCCGTCCTTCTTCGGAATCTCACAGCGCGAAGCCCTGGCTTCCGACCCGCAGCAACGAGTGGGGCTGCGAGTCGCCTGGCGGGCACTGGAGAACGCCGGTATGAACCCCGGTGCGGTCGACGGCGCGGAGGCCGGCTGCTACATCGGCGCCTCGCCGATGGAGTACGGACCCGGCCTGAGCGAGATCAACGAGCACACCGGTTTCCGCACGGTGGGTGGCGGACAGCTCGGGGTGGCCGGGCGTATCTCCCATGCCCTGGGACTGACCGGCCCCTCGATGTGTGTCGATTCCGCCTGCGCCTCCTCGCTCACCGCGCTGCACCTCGCGGTTTCCGCGATCCGCAACGGCGAATGCGACTGGGCTGTCGCCGGAGCGGTCTGCGTGATGAGTTCGCCGATGGCGTTCTACGAGTTCGCCAAGAACGGCGCGCTCGCCCCGGACGGGCACTGCCGGGCCTACTCCGACGACGCGGCCGGGACGCTGTGGGGTGAGGGCGCCGTGGCCCTGCTGGTCGAACCCGAGTCCCGGGCCCGGGCGCTGGGCCATCCGATCTACGGACGGGTGCTGGCCAGCCATACCAACCACAACGGCAAAGGCCGGCCGATCCTGGTGCCACGCGCCGACGCCCAGGAGAGATTGGTCCGGCGGACCCTCCGGCTCGCCGGTATCGATCCGGCCGATATCGGCATGATCGAGGGTCACGGCACCGCCACCCGGGCCGGCGACGTCGCCGAACTCACCGCACTGCAGAACACCTACGGCGCCGCGGGCGGGGATCCGGTGCTCGGATCGGTGAAATCCAATGCCGGGCACGCTCAGGCCGCCGCCGGCATGCTCGGGCTCGCGAAACTGCTGCTCGCCGCCCGGCACGGCGAGATCCCACCGACCCTCTACGCCGACAATCCGACCACCCGGGTCGACTGGACCCGGTCGAGCCTGCGGTTGGCCACCACCGTGGAGCCCTGGAAGCCGACGGGCGGCATGCGCTACGGCGCCGTGTCCTCCTTCGGCGCGGGGGGCGCCAACGCCCATGCCGTCATCGCCGTCCCCGCGCACGAGGAGAACGACCATTTCTGAGTACCAGCTCCCCGACGGGACCGTTCCGGTTCTCCTGTCGGCGCCCACCCCCGCGTTGCTGACCGCGGAGGCCCGTGCCCTGCTCGGATACCTCGAGACCCACCCGGACGTACCCGTCGGCCGGATCGCGGAGATGATCTTCCGGACCCGGGTGGCCCGGCGATATCGCGCGCTGGCCATGGTCACCGATACCGCCGGATTGATCGATGCCCTGGGTGCCGTGGCCGCGGACAGCGAACATCCCCGGGTCGTCCGCTCCGGCGCGGCCACCGCCGGGCGCGGTATCGCGTTCGTCTTTCCCGGCCAGGGCGGGCAGCGCCCCGGGATGGGCCGGCTCTTCTACGACCGGATTCCCGCGTTCCGCGCCGAGGCCACCCGCTGCGACGAGGTCTTCCGCGAACTGTTCGGCGAGTCTCCGCTGGACTACCTGCTCGACGACACCACCCCCGCCGACGACAGCGCACATATCGTGCAGCCCGCGCTGTTCGTGCAGATGGCCGGGCTGGCCGCCGCGTGGCGATCGGCCGGGGTGGAACCGGCCGCCGTGCTCGGCCACAGTCAGGGCGAGATCGCCGCGGCCTATGTCGCGGGGCTGATGACGCTGCCGGACGCCGCACTGGTGGTCGGCACCCGGGCTCGCGCGGTGGACACCATCTCCTCCGACGCCTACGCCATGGCGGTGATCGCGGCCGATCGCGAAACCTGTGAAGATCTGCTGGCCCGCCGCTCGGGCTGGGCGCAGGTCTCGGTGGTGAATTCGCCGCATATGGTCGCGCTCTCCGGGGAACGCGAAACGGTCGCCGAGGTCGTCGGCGCCTGCACCGAGCAGGGCACCTTCGCCCGGGTCATCCGGGTCCGGTATCCGGCGCACACCAGCATGGTCAACGAGTTCCGCGACGCCATCCACGACGCGGTGAAGAACCGGCTGGCGAACCAGTATTTCGCGAGCGGGGAAATCGCCTGTATCGGCGCGACCCTGGGCGCCGAGATCACACCCGACCTGCCGATCGGCGACTACTGGTTCTGGAACCTGCGCAATCCGGTGCGCTTCGACCGGGCGGTCGCGGCCGCCACGACCCGAGAGATCGGCACCTTCGTCGAGATCGCCGAACACCCGACCCTGCAACTGGCGATCCAGGAGAATCTGTCCGCGCTGGGTGAATCGGGCGCCCGGGTGGTGGGCAGTTCGCACCGAGCGGCCACCGACCTGCGCGAGTTCACCCGTAATCTGGCGGTTCTCGCCGTCGACGAACCGGATTTCGACTGGGCGGGCCTGCGGGTCGGCCCGGACGCCCCGCCGGCACTACCACTGCCGGATTTCCCGCACGCGCAGATGAACGAGGTGCGGTTGTGGCTACCCGGCCAGGCGACCGCGCACGCCGCTGCCCGGAGCGCCGCAGCACCGGCCCAGCAGGCCGTGCCACCGGAATCCGATACCGCCCCCGCGCAACTGATCGTCGAGCGCTGGACCCGGTTGACCCGCCGGAAAATGGCCGCACCCCGCCGGCTGGGCATTATCGACCACACCGGCGAGCGTGCCGAACTCGCCGCCCGCCTCTGCGCCGAGGCCGCGCATCACGGTGCCACCGCGCAGGTGGTCGAACCCGCGCACGGGCCGGTCACCGGCGATATCGACACCCTTGTGGTGCTGCTGCCCGAGTATCCGGAGTCCACCGCCGCGGCGGCCGCGGCGGCCACCGCGGAGTTCTTCGGCACCCGGGCGTGGTGGCCCGGCCTGTCCGACCGGATCACCGGCTGCTGGCTGGTGACCACCGGCGGTGAGGCGGTTCTCGACGGCGACCCGGCTCCGCACCCGGTCGCCGCTGCCGCCAGTGCCGGTTTCCGCTGCACCGGTACCGAATTCCCCGGCGTCGCCTTCGCGCACCTGGATCTGGAACCCGGCGCGGTCCCGGCGGGGCCGGTCCTCACGGCACTGCACACCGCCGGCGAAACCGAACTCGCCCTGCGCGACGGCGGGCTGTACGCGAAACGTCTGCACCCGGGCGAACCCGGCGCGGCGGCGACCACCCCGGCGAATATCGTCATCACCGGCGGCACCGGCAGCCTGGGCCTGCGGATCTGCGAACATTTCGTACGGGCCGGCGCCACTCATATCACCCTGGTGAGCCGGTCGGGAGAGAGCGCGGAGGTCACCGCGGCGCTGCGGCCCCTCCGGCAGAGCGCCACCCGCATCCGGGTCAGTACCTGCGATATCGGCGATCCGGCCGCGGTCGCCCGGCTGGCCGAGGAACTGCGCGACCGGCCGGCGGATCTGATACTGCACGCTGCCGCCGACTACGCGGGCCTGTCCGAGCTCGAACTCGAGGCGATCAACCCCGACCAGGTGCGGCGGGTACTCCACGGGAAGACTATCGGTGTCGAGAACCTGCTGGACTCGCTACCCCGCGCCCGGGATTGCCGAATCGTGCTGTTCTCCTCGCTCGCGGCCACTCTCGGTGGCCGGGGCAAGATCATCTACGCGGCCGCCAACCGGATGCTGGACGCCTACGCCCACCGGGCCCGCGTCGCGGGATACGACTGCGTCTCGATCCAGTGGGGGCAGTGGGCGGACTACCGGGGGCAGAACGCCACCGATACCGCACAGCTTGCCGCGGTGGGCTACCTCCCGATGAGCGCGGCCGATGCCATCTCCCTCGGGCTGAGCGGGGTGCGGGGCAATGCCGTCGTCGCCGCGTTCGATTGGGACCGTGGCCGGTCGGTACTGGACGCCTACGGCTACGGGCCGGTCCTCTCCGAATTGCACACGCCCGCAACGGTGGCCGCCGCGGCCGCACCCGCACCGGCCACCGCCGCCGGCCCGCCGGATATCGGGAACCGCGTGGTCGAAGTGCTCACCGAGGTGCTCGGCGCCGACGACAGCGACAGCCTGGACACCTCCCGGCCCCTGGTGGCCCTCGGACTCGACTCCCTGCAGGCCCTGGAGTTCCGTCGCCGGATCGAACACGAATACGGCCACGAGCTGCCGGTGGCCGATCTGCTCGGCGGCGCGACCGTCGATACCATCGTCGCCGACCTCGGCGGACGCGCGCAGCGCGCACCGGACCGGTCCGCCGCCGCACGCGGGCCCGAGGTGGTGCGAACACCGGTCGACCGCCCGGCGGCCGGGTCCGTCCGGCCCACCGCCCCCGCCGAAATCGCCGCACTGGCGCGGCGGACCGCCGAACAGGCGGTCCCCGCCGATCTCGATATCGACAGGCTCCGGACCGCGCGCCGCGATCTGGACATCACCGGGCTGCGCGCCATGCTGAACACGCTGGCACCGGCACTGGACGACGGCGAGTTCCACACCGCCGCGGAGATCGCCGCCGCGGTGCGGTTCGCCGACCGGCATCACTGGCTGCTACGCCGCTGGCTCGACGAGCTGACCGGCGAGGGCTGTCTGACCTACGATCCCGTACGCGGCTACCGCACGGCGGCCGCCCCGCCCCAGCCGAGTTGCTCCGACCTGCGTCTCATCTGCGCCGATCTCGGGTATTCGCGAGAGTTCGCCGATTTCCTGCGGAGCTCGGCCGCGAACCTGACGGGTCTGGCCCAGGATCGGGTACGGGTCCAGGAGCTGCTGTTCCCCGACGGCGATATGCTCACCGCGGAGGCGGCGTACCGCGAGAACATCATCAGTAACTACCTGAATCTGGCCGCACGCGAGACCGTGGCCGGAGTCACCGCGCGTATCGCCGCCGACCGTGCCCCGGTGCGCATCCTGGAACTCGGCGCCGGTATCGGTGGCACCACCGACGAGGTGATCGCCGGACTGCCGGGACTGCCGGTGGATTACCACTTCACCGATCTGTCCGCGTTTTTCCTCAATGCCGCCAGGGAACGTTTCGCCGGCCATTCCTGGATGCGCTACGGAATCGTGGACATGAACCGGGATCTGCGCGGATCCACCGACCGCTACGACATCGTGATCGGCGCGAATGTGCTGCACAACGCGCTGCATATCGGCGAGATGCTGCGCGACCTGCACGATCTGCTGAATCCCGGCGGCGCGGTGGTGTTCGTCGAAGCGTGCAAGGCCAACTATCCGCTACTGACCTCGATGAAATTCCTCATGTCCGCCGCCCCCGGCGGCACCCACCCGGGTAAGGAGGACATCCGGCAGGGCGCGCGCATCTTCCTCACCGAGGACGAATGGTGCGAGCAGCTGCGCGACGCCGGTTTCACGCCGTTGCTGGTGCTACCCGAACGCGACCATCCGATGTTCCTGCTCGACCAGCGGGTATTCGCCGCGATCCGCGACTAGGCCCCGCCGGGTGGTTCGCCGGGCTCGCGGGCCGGGCGAACCACCGAGGTGGAACGAGCGACCGATCTCCGGCCGGGCCCGCGGTCTCCGCTCGCCCGGCCGGAAAAGCCGGCTTCGCCACCGGCCGCTCAGCGCGCCGCGGCACTCCCCCGCATCCGGCCGGCGATCGACCGGGCGCGATCCGGTTCCGGCCCCAGAATGCGATCCGAGAGCTGCCCCAGGCAGCTGAGATTCGGGAACCCCGGCCCCTGCGCCAGACCGGCCAGGTTGGGGAGATAGAGCTTGGTGTCCAGGCCCGAGACCGCAAGGTCGTATCCGATCGACGATTCCAGGCGGCGCTGGGTGATCGGACCACCGAGAGCCAGCTCCACCAGATCGGCGGCGTCGGTGTCGAACATATCCAGGAACCACAGCGGTTGGCCGCCGGTCGCGTCCACCACCAGGTCGAAGGTGTGCACCCGGTCCGCACGGTTCTCGTTGCGCAGGGTGAGAGCGACTCCCCCGTCCTGATCCGCGACCTGAACGACGCGCCCCTGCAGATGGTGCACGCGGGCATCGCCGAGCAGGTTCTCCTGGACCCGGACCGAGAAAACACCGCGGTCCGTGCGCCGGACGACATCGCGACGCTCCTCGATACTCAGCCCCCGCCATTTGGCCGGATCACTGAACAGCGAGTTCTCGAAATAGCTTTCACCCCGCGTGTAGATCGTGGCGGCCGGGGAGATCACCGAGACCGTCAGCACGTCGTGGCGGACCAGCTCGTCCATGGCGGAGCCGGCGGTCTCACCGCCGCCGATGACCGCGGCCCGCGAGGATACCGGCAACTGCCGCCGCCCGACCAGATCCCAGAAGTCGGCGATACTGAGCATCTTCGGATGATCGGCCAGCGCCCGGCGGCTGTTGCCGGGCCCGGTGATCATCAACCGTTCCGCTTCGATATCGGTCGCGAGTCCGTCGGCGTCCACCACCGAGACCACCCAGCCCTCGGCCCCCGCCGAAACCTTGCGTACCGCGCCGGCCACCAGCTCGACATCGGTCTTGTCCGCGACCCACTGCAGGTATTTGGCCCAGAGATGGTGCTGCGGGCTGGGCCGCCCACGGTCGACCCATTCGGCGTAGGTGCCGCGTTCCACCAGGAACGAGGTCCAGCTGAAGGCCAGCATGGCCTCGTCGATCTCGCGGTTGCGGTTACGCGCCCACACCGAGTGATAAGGGAAACCGACGTCCTTCTCCGGGCTGGTTCCCAGCCGGTGCTGACCGTTGGTCCAGCCACCGCTGGGCAGCCAGTTGCCGCCCACCGCGTGTGCCTCCACCACGATGATCTGCGGCGCGGGCAGACCGAGTTGGCGCAGAACGTGCGCTTTCGCCGCGACCGCCATGGCTTTCGGGCCCGCGCCCAGCACCAGAAGTCTGTCCACCGGTTCTCCCATCTCCATCACTCCCACGCCGCCGAGCCGGACACTCGACCGCGGCCGGAAGCACCGCGCACTCCGGACAACTCTACCTATATTTGCGTAGGCTTACCTAAATTTTCTGCCCAGGAATTCGGTGGCCGGCGACGCCGCCCGGCCCGGAACGCCCTGGCGCGCTTCAGGTTTGCGCGAGTACTTCGGCATCGCTCATCCCGGCGACCTCCAGGTACACCCGCGCGACCTGCCCGAGCCGCCCGGGTTGCGGATCTGCCGCGGTCAGCCGCTCGGCCAGCGCCGCCGCCGTGCGCGCGGCGAAGATATCGGCGACCAGGGCGTAATCGGCGTCGAGCCACTCCCGGATCCGGGCGATGGCGGTGGTGGCCAGCACCGAATCCCCGCCCAGCCGGAAGAAATCGTCGTGCACACCGAGTTCGGTGCGACCCAGCACCCCCGCGAAGATATCGAGCAGCGCGCTTTCCACCTCGTTACGCGGCGCGGCGGCGGCCTCGCCCGCGGCCCCCGATTCCAGCAGGGTCAGCACCGCCCGGCGGTCCAGTTTGCCGTTATCGGTCAACGGCATGGCGTCCAGCAACTCGATCCGGGACGGAATCATGTAGCCGGGCAGCCGATCCGCGACCGCCGCCACGATAGCGGCCGCGTCGCCGTGCGCACCGGCCACCGCGGCCACCAGCTTGGGCGCGGTCGAATCCAGCACGGCCGCCACCGCGTGCCGCACCCCCGGGACGGTCCGCAACGCGGTCTCGACCTCGCCGAGTTCCACCCGGTAGCCGCGGATCTGCACCTGGTGATCGGCACGCCCGAGGAATTCGATGGTGCCGTCGGGCCAGTACCGTGCCATATCACCGGTTCGGTACCAGCGCAGTCCATCGTGTTCGACGAAGCGCTCGGCGGTCCGCTCGGGGTCGTTGCGATAGCCGATGGCCACATTCGCTCCGCCCACCCAGAATTCACCGGGCACCCAGTCCGGGCAGTCCCGGCCGGCCGCCGAGACCACCCGGCAGCGCACATTGCGCAACGGCACCCCGAACGGCACCGTGGACCAGTGCTCCGGCGGCTCGGCGACCTCGCAGATGGTGTTGTGGATGGCGGTTTCGGTGGCGCCGCCCAGGCCGGCGAACCGACAGCCGGGCACCTGCCGCGCCAGCCGGCGAGCCAGATCGGCGCCCACCCAGTCCCCGCCGAGCGTGACCGCGCGCAAGGAATCGCCGAGTCCGGCCCCACCGATCTCGAGGATCATATCGAGCATGGCGGGTACGCAGTTCAGAATCGAGACCCGGTGCCGGACCAGCAGCTCCACCCAGGAGGTCGCCTCGGCGCGCTGCCGGGCATCCACCGCCACGATCGAGCCGCCCGCGGCGAACATACCGAAGATGTCGTAGACCGAGGCGTCGAATTCCAGGGCCGACAGGGCCAGGACGCGGTCGGCGCGGCCCACCTCGAACCAGTCGTTCACCGCGTCGATGGTGTTCATCGCGGCGGCGTGCGAAACCTCCACGCCCTTGGGCACACCGGTCGAGCCCGAGGTGAAGATGATGTAGGCGAGGGCGGCCGGGTCCATTGTGACCGGCGCCGGCAACGGCTGCGTGTACTGCGTGGCCGCGGCCAGCGGCAGCGCGCGGATCGCCTCGTCACCCATATCGGCGCCGTCCACCGTCAGCGCCACCGTGATATCGCCGGTGCGCAGGATCTCGGCGCGACGACCGGCCGGCTGGTCGAAACCGATCGGAACATAGGCACCGCCGGCGGCCAGCACGCCCAGTACCGCGACGATCTGATCGGCTCCCTTGGGCAGTTGTACCGCCACCGTGGTCCCGGCGGTCACTCCCGCGTCGCGCAGCGCACCGGCCACCGCCAGCGCCCGCCCGGCCAGTTCGCCGTAGGTCAGGCCGCCGTCGACCCCGTCACGTGTCCACACCACCGCCGGCAGTCCGGGTTCCGTCGCGGCGAGATCGAAGAAGCCCTGGTGCAGGGCACGACCACTCACCGGCCCGGCGGTGGCGTTGACCTTCGCCCGTACTTGGGCCTGCGCCACCGGCAGCCGCACCGGCGCCTCGGCCTCCCAGCCGGCGGAACCGTCACACAGCCGCGCCACCGCCTCGGTGTACCGGGCGAACATCGTCTCGACCATGCCGGCCGGGAACGCCGATTCGCGCACGTCCCAGTTGAGCAGCAGGCCGCCGTTCACCTCGGTGACCTGTGCGTCCAAGGTCACCTGCGGACCCTGCGAAATGATCCACACCGGCGCGCCGAACGTCTCGGTGACGGTATCGGCGAAGAGTTCGCCCAGATTCAGCGCGCTGGTGTAGACAACGGGCGCCAGCACCGGCTCCCCGCGATATCGCCCCAGATCGCGCAGCACCTCCAATCCCGAATACGCGGTGTGCGTCCCGCTTTCGTGCATCGAACGCTGTAACGCCCGGGCCCGTTCGGTGACGGTCACGTTCTCGGTGACATCCACCTCGAGCATGATCGAGGAGCTGAAGTCGCCCACCACGCGGTCCACTCCGGGATGGACCGGCTCCCGGTAAAACAGCGGGACATTGAGCAGGAATCGGCTCTGCGCCGACCAGCCGCCGATGGTTTCGGCGAATACCGCAGCCAGCGCCATGGCCGGGGTGATACCGCGCTCGTGGGCGGCCGCGAGCAGGCGCTGCCGGTCCTCGGGCGCGAGCCAATGGTTGTAGCGGACCGTGCGGCGTCCGCCCGCGGATCGACCGGCCGGCGCGGCCGGGAGTTCCGGGGCGCCCGGCAGCGTGGCGAGCCGGTCCTGCCACCACTGCCGGTCGCGCTCCCGGGCCGCCGTATCGATGACCCGCTCGGTGCGGTATCGCCGGTAACTGTAGGTCTGCGCGGGAACTCCACGCCCGTGGTAGAGCTCGGCCAGATCGGCGATCAGGATGCGATAACTCATCGCGTCGCCGGCGATCATATCGACGTCCAGATGCAGCCGGGTACGGCCGCCGGGGCGCCGACTGAGCACCACGTCCAGCATCTGCCCGGCGTCGATCGCCAGCCGCTGATGGGTCATCCGGTCGCGCACCCGTGCCAGCTCGGCCTCGGCCGCCTCGGCGGTCTCCGCCCGCAGGTCCACGACCGCGAACACCGGCCGGCCGGGCTCGGGCAGCGTCTGCTGGGTGCCGTCGGGCAGCACTCTGGTACGCAACATCGGATGGGCGGCAACCAGTTCCGATACCGCGCGTTCGAGTCGTCGCGGGTCGACCGCGTCGCCGTCGAACTCGACGTACAGATGGGCGGCGACACCACCGAGTTCCTGCTCATCGGATCGGCCGATCCAGTACGCGTGCTGCATGGGCCCCAGCGGGAACGGTTCGGATTCCGCGGAGAACTCGGGTGATTCGCCCGTCGCAGCCGGCTCCGGGGCCGGCTCGGCCATGCCGGCCCGTGGGTCCGCGCCGGCCTTTTCCGGCTGCCCCGCGGCGGTGAGCAGGCGGTACCAATCCGCGACGGTCGGCGCCGCGACCAGTTGGGCGAAGTTGACCGCGTGGCCCCGTTTACGCCATCGGCCCGCGAGCTTCATGGTGCGAATGGAATCCAGGCCGAGCTGGATGAGATCCGCCTCGGCCGTGACATCGTCCAGGGTGACACCCAATTGTTCGGCGACCGCGGCCCGGACCTCGTCGATATCCACCGCCGAGACTTGCTGCCCTGACTCCATCACCGCTGCCACTCCTTCGTCCTGCGCGGAAATGCCGCGCAAGCAGCGTAACCCATTTACATAGGGTTGCCTAACCTTACGTAAATGGATTCGGCGAAGTTTTTCGCACCACGAACCGGTCCGACGACCCGCTCACCGCGGTCGAGGGCCGAGGGTCGACGGTCGGCACGGCGCAAGAGAGCCGACAGCAGCTCTGTCACCGCGGTCGCCGACAACCACCGGAATTTCCGGTCCGGCGGATACCACGGTCATCGGCACCCATCCGACAACGGTCGCGCGGAAGCGGCGGTGACGCCGGCCGAGTGCGGGAGCCGACCGAAACCGGCGGCCGGTGACCTCACTCGGGAGCGTCGGTGAGATACCCTCCGCGCCGGAAGAATTCGGCACCGCTGTGTTCGGCCCCGTCGGCATCGCGGACGAGGGTGATCAGCAATCCGTGGTTGTCGCCGCGGTAGGCGTCCGGCCCGCATACGACGACACCCCCGCCCTCCTGCACGATGACCCGGCCCGGCGTACCGCCGTAGCGCGCGGACGACACGGCCGATTCCAGCACCTCGATCCGCTGACCGCGGTAATAGGTGAACGCGCGGGGATAGGGCGCGGACAGCGCCCGGACGAACCGCTCCAGATCGGCGGCGTGCGCCCGCCAGTCGATCCGGCTGTCCCGGTCCGAACGCTTGTGGAAGTAGGTGCGCGCCGCCTTGTCCTGCGGCCGCCATTGCGCGGTACCGGATTCGAGCGCGGCCAGCGCCTCGTGCACGGCCCCGGGAATGAGTTCCATACCCGCGAGCACCAATTCGGTGCCGGTGGCGGTGGGTCCGATGGGCAGCGAATGCTGCACGAGGATATCGCCGGTGTCGAGCTGCTCGTCCATCCGGTGCACCGTCAACCCGAACTCGGTGGCACCGCTGATCAGCGCCCACAGCACCGGCGAGAAGCCGGTGAATTTCGGCAGCAGGGAGTCGTGCAGATTGAGAGTGCCGTGGGTGGGCATGTTGTACAGCTCCGGCGGCATCCAGGTGTACCAGCTGTTCACCACGATGACATCCGGTTCGGCCCGCTTGGCCAGGTCTATGGTCGCGGCATCGGCGCGCTCGGTCAGATGGACCGGGATCCCGTGCTCGCGGGCCAGCTCCTCCACCGAATCCGACCAGATCCCCTTGTAGGAATCCGCACTGGCGGGATGGGTGACGGCGAGTACCACCTCGTGTTCGGAGTCGATCAACGCCTGCAGAGTCCTACGCCCCCAGGTCTGGAACCCGAACGAGACGATACGCATGAAGAAACCCCATCTGTGGATATCTGGTCGGAACACCTCCGGCAGGCCGGAGAAGTTTCGATCGATCGGCGAACACGGTGACTCCGGCGACCACCGGATGAGATCACCCGGTCCTCACGATTCGATGATCAGCCGGCCTTCCGCGGTCCAGCGGCCACGCTGCGCGGTCCGGAACAGCCGGGCGCCGGGTTCGTACGGGTCCGCCGTGAACCGGTCCCGGTCGCCGCCGTCGGCCAGCTCCGCCGCGAGCGCCCGGCCACCGACGTACACATCGCCGACCACTCCGGGGGGCACCAGCCGGCCTTCCTCGAGCACGAGCACCTTCGCACCGGGTACGGGCCGGGTCCATCCGGTGGGCGCGAGCGGACCGCGGGCGACCGCGCCGAGGTACGCGCGCGAATGGAAGGCCACGGTCGCCACCGCATCGGGCGACAGGCAGCGCACGGCTTCGATCAGCGCGGAGCCACCGTAGGTACCGACCAGGTCCCAGCGGGCCACGGTCGGCAGCAGCTCGACCCCCTCGGCCATCAGCAGAACCGGCAGTTCGGCGTCCGCGACCACCTGGGTCACGCCGTAGGACTCGATCAGACCGGCCAGCAGCGCCGGATCCCGGCGCTGGGTCTCGGTCGGGATCACCACGGAGGCGCCGGCGGACCAGGCCGCCAGCAGGTCGGCGGCATTCTGCGGATCACTCCACGGCAGGGCCAGGAGGCGGACATCCGCGGGCCGGGAAGCGGGGTCGACGCGGCGCAGGCGACGATCTGCGGCGACACCGCGCCGGTCGGCGACGGCCACCGCGAGGGCGTCGGCGCCCAGCAGCAACCCGTGCCCACCGAACCGTCCGACACCGACCCGCGAGGCGGTGAGGAATTCGGCGAGCAGGGCGGCGACGCCGGTCGCGGTGGGGACGGCGGACGAGCGGTGCACACCCCGGAAGCGGTCGGTGCCGCCGAACAGGTCCCCGTAGGTCAGCACACCGTCCGCGCAGCGCGCGGCCACCCGGCTCTCCGGGACCATGCGGCCGTGCCGGATCACGGTGACCAGCGCACAGACATCACCGGGTTCGACGCCCGTCGCCCATTCGCCCAGTATCCGTTCGCGCTCGACAGCCGTCGGGCTGGGCACGACCAGTGGCGCGATACCCCTGATATCGTCGACGACGGTCATCGGTCACCTCCTGCTACGGACAGTGGAGCCGGAGCCGATACACATGGATCGGTCACCGGTTCTCCTCTACTGCTCGGACGGCCGCGGGGACCGAACCAGCGTCAAGCTTAGGCTTACCTTACATTGCAAGAGGGCGATTCTCCAGATCGCGCCCGGGCACTCCGGTAAGAATTGCTTAGGCTAAGCTAACACACTTCCGCGGTGGGCCGCGCGCGTTCTCCACCCGCCGGGTGGCGACACGCCCGCTACCGCCGATTCCGCTATCCCACAGGCTGTTCCAGCCGCCAGCCACCGGCCCGCGACCGTTCGTTCCAGAAATCGGCGTAGCGGCCACCCAGCGCCAGCAGTTCGGTATGGGTGCCGCGTTCGACGATGCGACCCGCATCCAGGAAGAGGATCTGATCGGCGTGCGCGATGGTGCCCAGTCGATGCGCCACCACGATCACCGTCTTACCGCGGGTGAGCTCGTGGATACCCCGCACCACCGACGCCTCGCTGTGCGGGTCCAGTGCGCTGGTCGCCTCGTCCAGCAGCACGATCGGCGCGTCCTTGAGCAACGCCCGTGCGATCGAAACCCGTTGCCGCTCACCTCCGGACAGCAGCGAACCGCCCTCGCCGACCGGCGATTCGTAGCCGTCGGGCAGGCGGTCGGTGATCTCGTCCACCCGGGCGGCGACCGCGGCCCGGCGTACTTCCTCGTCGGTGGCGTCCAACCGGCCGATCCGAATGTTCTCGGCCACCGACCGGTTGAACAGGTAGACGTTCTGGAACACCAGCGACAGCCGGCTCAGCAGCGTCTCCGACGGCTGCTCACGGACGTCGTGCCCGGCGACCACGACGCGTCCGGACTCCACGTCGTAGAACCGCGCGGCCAGCCGGAGCAGCGTCGTCTTACCGGCACCGCTCGGGCCGACCACGGCCGTGGTGGTCCCGGGCGGCACGCTGAAGGTCAGGCCGGAGAGCACCGGTTCACCCGGGCGATAGGAGAAACCGACATCGTGGAACTCGACTCCGGGTGCACCGGGTACGACCGGTTCCCGCGATTCCGGCAGCGTCGGCTCGCTCAGCAGTTCGGTCACCCGGTCGACCGCGGCGCCGGCGCCGCGCAGGCCGTTGCCCAGTTGCGCGGCCAGATTCAGCGGCTCGATGAACCGCGCGCTCACCGCGATCAGCGCGATCGCCGCCGGAACCGAGATCGAACCACCGGTCACCCGGTTCACCACGATATAGGCGAGCACCAGGAACACCGCCTGGATGCACAGTGAGAACACGATGAGCCCGGGCACCGACGCGAAGACCAGCTTCGCCGACGCCGACTTCTGTTCGGCCAGCGCGGCGTCCAACGCCCGGTTTCCGGCGCCGACCGCGCCCAGCGACCGCAGCACCGGCTGGGCCTGCGCGAACTCCACCACGCGCGCATCGGCCTCGGCCGCCGCCGCATGGGCCCGCGCGTCCGAAGCGGCGTAGGACCGCGCCGCCAGCGCGTTGACGACGAAGAGCACCGGTGCGGACAGCAGCATCGCCAGCGAGATCCGCCAGTCCACGAACAACATCCCCACCGCCACGGCGATCGGCACCACGATGCTGTTGAGCACCTTCGCCATCAGATAGGCCAGCGCCTGCTGGATCTCGCGCACGTTCTCCACCGTCAGCCGCGACAGCGGCCCGGCACCGTGGGTCTCGAACCAGCCCAGTGGAAGGGCATTGAGATGATCGCCGATCCGGGTCTGCAGGCCCCGCTGCATACCCACCGCGATACGCAGACCGAAGACCGTCTGGAGGTAACCGAACACGGCCACCGCGCCGACCGCGACCAGCATCAGCAGCGCCCAGAACCAGGCCCGCGGCAAGTCGTCGCCGAACAGGGCCTCGAGCACCGGGACCAGCAGCAGATACGCCAGCGCCTGGCACAGCGCCTGACCGATGATCGCGGCGAACAGTTTGGGGGTGAGCGGAGCGAATTCGCCGGGGACCAGCGCGAGCAGTTTCTTGATCATCGGATGTTCCCGCTCTCCGCCGCCTCGACCGCGCCGAGCGCGGCCTCGTTGATCTCCCACAACCGCTGGTAGGTTCCGCCCGCGGTGTGCAGGCGGGCATGGTCGCCCTGTTCGACCAGAGACCCGTTCTCCAGCACCACGATCCGGTCCACGCCGGTGATGGTGTGCAGCCGGTGCGCGATCACCAGCACGGTGCGACCCGCCACGAGCCGGGCCAACGCGTCCTGGACCGCGGCTTCGGACTCGGGGTCGGCGAAGGCGGTGGCCTCGTCGAGCACCAGCACCGGCGTATCGGCCAGCAGCGCCCGGGCGATCGACAGGCGTTGCGCCTCGCCGCCGGACAGACTGGCATCCACGCCGATCTCGGAGTCGTATCCCCGGGGCAGCGCCGTGATGCGATCGTGGATCTGCGCCGCCCGAGCGGCCGCCTCCAGCGTCGCGACATCGGCGTCGGGGCGGGCCAGCAGCAGATTGTCCCGGACCGAACCGCGGATCAGCCGGACATCCTGGAAGACGAATCCGACTGTGCGATACAGCTCCGCCGCGGGGATATCGCGGATATCGCGGCCCCCGATGGTGATCCGGCCGGCGTCGACGTCGTAGAAGCGGGGCAGCAGTTTGGCCAGCGTGGATTTACCCGAGCCACTCGGCCCCACCAGGGCGGTGAGCGTACCGGGACGCAGTTCCAGATCGATATCGCGCAGCACCTGGTGGTCCTCGCGGTATCCGAACGCCACACCTTCGAACCGGACCACACCCGGTTCGGTCGGCGCGGTGGCGACCGTGGCCGCATCCAGCGCGCCGGTGGCCAGTTCCGGAGTCTGCTGCAACTCGTACAACCGCACCGCGGCCGCCCCGGCCTCCCGCAGGGCCTGCCCGCCATAGCCCAGCCCCAGCAGCGAACTCCCCAGCCCGAGCCCGACCAGCAGGAAGGGCAGCAGGTCCAGGGGCTGCGCCCGGTCCAGGCCCACCGCCGCCAGCCCGGCGAGCACGATCACCGACATGACGAAGACCGGCGCGACGGTGATATCGGAGACGGCCTGCAGCCGGATCATCGGTGTCTTCCAGCGCGTGAACGCGGCCGTCTGCCCGTCCACCGCCGCCTGGAACTCGTGATGCGCCTTGCCCGCCTGGCCGAAGGCCCGCACCACCTGGATGCCGTCCACGAATTCGATGGCCGCGGTCTGGACCCGCCGCTCCCAGCGGCTGTACACCGCGAGGCGATCACGGCTGGTCCGATCCATCATCCGGCTCAGCGATATCGCATACGCCAGCAACGGGACCAGCAGCACCAGGGTGAGCCGCCAGTCCACAGTGAACAGGTAGAGCAGGGTGACCAGCGGGACCACGAGGCCGCCGACGAAATCGAGCCGGGCATGGGCGACGAGATAGTGCAGTGCCTCGACATCGTCCTGCAGGTACTTCTTGATATCGCCGGAGGTGCGTTCGGAGAACCAGCCCAGCGGAACCCGGGTGAGTTTGTCCGCGAGCGAGCGCCGGACCGCCAACTGGAAACCGCCGTCCACGTGGTGCGACCAGGTCAGCGCGACCGCCTGGAGCAGCCCGCGCACCACCAGCACGAGCACGGCGGCCCACAGCAGCGCCCACACCCGGTCGGTATCGATCCGGTCGGCCAGCAGTTCCCGGCAGGCTTCGACGATAAGCACGAACGGCACGACAGCGGCGACCGACGCCACCGCGACGATTACGCTCGCCACCGTGAGCGCCCCGTTCACCGGGGCCAGGATCTGCTTGCGCGCCAGTGCTTCTCGCCGCTTCTGCGCCTTCTGCTGGGCGCGCGGGGCCCGGTTGCCCGTCTCCGCCGCCGACAGCGGCGCAGCCTCCACCGTCATATCCTCGCCTTCCGGCCGTTGTGCTGAATGCGCCTCATCTTCACACAGCCGGCGACAAAAAGGTAGGTTAGGCTAACTTTCCCGATCCGCCCCCGGCGCCCCTCGGGAACCGGCCCGGGAAACCCGGACCCGGGCACAAAGTTAGGTTAAGCTAACCTCCATGGGTAGAGGCAGTAATGGCGTAATCATGAAGGTGTGGCGGGCCGACGACTACCGGCTGACAGTCACCTCCACGGAGCGGATCACCGACAAGTACATCCGCATCGGCTTCACCGCCGGGGGTCTGCTCGCCGACCACCCGGTGCACCCCACTCAGTTCATCCGGCTCTGGATCCCCGACGCCGAAACCGACAAACTGCACCATCGCGGTTACACGCTCATCGACCAGGACCCCGACAACGACCACTTCCACATCGAGTTCGCCGTGCACAGCGGACCGGCCAGCCAGTGGGCCGAACGCGCCCGGGTCGGCGATGTCATCGAAACCTCGGTGCTGGGCTCCAAGTTCGAACTGCCCGCGACCACCCCCGGCGAGTACGTGATCTTCGGCGATACCGCTTCCCTGCCGGCGATCAACACCCTGCTCGAATCGATCGGCGATGTCCCGGCCCGGGTCTGGCTGGAATGGCAGTACGAGTCGGATACCGGCCTACCGGTCCGCAACAAACCGCATCACGAGATCACCTGGATCCAGCGCATCGACGACGGCCGCACCATGCGCGAACAGGCCGAACAGCTGACCGTCGCCGCCGACGCCTTCGCCTGGGTCGCCTGCGACACCGCCAGCACCCGCGCCATCGTGAAGAGCCTGCGGACCACTCACGCGCTACCGAAATCGCAGATCAAAGCCCAGGGCTACTGGAAGTAACCGCCGTCACCGCCGCGGGCCGTCCGGCCGGCGCCCCGCGCCGCGCGGACTATGCTGCGACCGGTGAGAAGAAGGCAGCAGCCGCCGCTGCCGAAGCGGTTCGGGCTGGACCCGGCCCGGTTGCGGCTGCCCGAGGAGGGCGACTGGGCGACCGTGCGCGACCATCTGGTCCACCGGCTGCCCCGCGTCGCCCCCGCGCGAATCGACGAGATGCTGCACGCCGGTGAGATCGTCGATCTGACGGGCCCGCTCGCGCCCGACGCGCCCTATGTGCCCGGGGGCGCGGTCTGGTTCCACCGCGATCTGCCCGAGGAGAAACCGGTCCCCTTCGACCTGCCGATCGTCTACCGCGACGACACCATCCTGGTCGCCGACAAACCGCATTTCCTGGCCACCATCCCGCGCGGCAGCCATATCCTGCAGACCGCCCTGGTGCGGCTGCGCCGGGAACTCGACCTGCCCGACCTGATCCCCGCGCATCGTCTCGACCGCGCCACCGCCGGTCTCGTGCTGTTCGTCGTGGACCCGACCCGTCGCGGCGCCTACCAGACGCTGTTCCAGCGCCAGCGGGTCCGCAAGGAGTACGAGGCCGTGGCCGGGTACCGCGAGGGGTTGCTCTTCCCGCTGTCCCTGGAAAGCCGCATCATCAAGGAGAAGCACGTCCTGGCCGCCCAGGAGGTGTCCGGGCCACCCAACGCGCGCACCCGGGTGGAGCTCATCGAGCGGCGCGGCGATATCGCCCGTTACCGGCTGCACCCCGCGACCGGGCGCACCCATCAGCTGCGATTGCACATGAACTCGCTGGGTATACCCATTCTCGGCGACGATTTCTATCCGGTGATCACCGATAAACCGGTCGACGACTTCACCCGCCCGCTCCAGCTGCTGGCCGCCACCCTCGAATTCACAGACCCGGTGACCGGCGAACACAGACGTTTCGACAGCGGCCGGCACCTGCAGGCCTGGGCCGATCCGCAGGGCTGGGCCGATCCGCAGGGCTGGGCCGATCCGCAGGGCTGGGCCGCGGAGGCGGAAGCCGCCCCGGGTTCCTGAACACCGGGCGCCGATCGCTCCGACCGGCATCGGCCGGACGGGAGTCACCCGATCCTGTACCGCCGTGTTCGAGCCCGCACCGCGTGCTCCCGGCCCGTCCGTACACTGGGCCGAATGCTCCACCCGGTTACCCAGGAAACAGCTGCTCCGCGCCCCAGAGTCCACGCCTATGCCGATGTGGCGGTCGTCGTGGTGGTGCTCACCTGCACCAATCTGGTCGCCCATTTCACCACCGCGTGGGCCAACATCGTGAGCGTGCCGATCGCCGCCCTGGTGCTGCTGGGGCTCATGCGCCGGCGCGGTCTGCTCTGGTCGGAGCTGGGCCTGTCGCCCCGGCACTGGCGGACGGGGACCAAGTACGCGCTCGGCGCGGTCGGGGTGGTGCTGGCGGCGGTGGCCATCGGGGCCGCGCTCCCGGCGACCCGTCCATTCTTCCTGGCCGATCGCTACGCCACCATCTCCGGCGCGCTCATCGCCTCGATGATCGTGATCCCGTTGCAGACCGTGATCCCCGAGGAACTCGCCTTCCGCGGCGTCCTGCACGGGACACTCGATCGAGCGTGGGGCGCCCGCGGCGTGTTCGCGGCCGGATCACTGCTGTTCGGCCTCTGGCATATCGCCTCGTCCCTCGGCCTCACCGCCGGTAACCGCGGCCTTTCCGGACTGATCGGCGGCGGGCCGCTCGGTCAGCTCGCCGGGGTCCTGATCGCTGTCGCCGCGACCGCCGCCGCGGCCGTCGTGTTCACCTGGCTGCGGCACCGCAGCGGCAGCCTGCTGGCACCCATCGCCCTGCACTGGGCGGTCAACGGCGCCGGCGCACTGACCGCCGCACTCCTCTGGCATACGACTCTGGCGTGAGCTTGCCGTGCCGCGGGATCAGCAGTGTTCGCAGACCCCGGTGGCCGGAAGCTGGATGAAACAGCTGGAACACACCACGGTGCGGGCCCCGGTTTCCGGTTTGTGCGCGGCCGCGGCGGCCCGGGTGGTGGCGACCGTCCGCCGGGCACTACCACCGCGCGGAATCAGAGGCGGGGTACCACCGTCGGCGGGCACATCGGCACCGTGGGCCGCGTAGCAGGCCCAGCGCGCGTACGCGGCATGGGTTTCGATATCGGCCGGCACCGGTAGCGCCGCCAGCTCCAGCACATACTTGTAGCTGTCGCTGACCTTCAGATTGCGTTTCACGCACAGGGCCGTGAGCGGCGGCTCGCCCGCGTTGTGGCAGCGCCGGGCGACCTTGCGCAGGATCGCGTCCATCCAGGTGCGAGTCGGGGCATCGGTATGCACTCCCGACATCTCCTGCACCCGCTCGGCGAGTTCCTGCACGGTGACGAAGTATCCGTACTCCGTCGCGGTCTCGGCCAGCACCTCGTGCGCGGCCATTGCCCAGGCCACCGCGGCATCGCGGAAGGTAACCGCTGTACCGTCGTCGATCCGCCAGGCCCCCGAAATCGTTGTCGCAGCGTCCCTCATAGCTCGTACACCGTAGCGCCGAGGTCCCGGGGTACGTCAACCGCCCTCCCCTATATCACATTTCGGGTGTCGGAACCCACACGGTGAACAGCGGTCAACTCGGTGGTCGGGATCCCGCCGAGGCGACCACGCCCCGCTCCAGATACAGGCTCACTCCGCACGCCCGGGCGGCGAGCGCGCACCGCAGCCGACGGCTCAGCCGCGCCACGACATACTCGTCCAGCCGGTCCGTTCGCACCCATCCCCAACGGTCGAGCTCCGCGGCCTGCAGGACAATGCCCCGATCGTCGATCCCGCCGCCGTCGAACACATAGAGAACCTTGTCCCCTTCGCCCGGATTCGGCGCCCAATCGTGCACCAGTAACCGCCCGGGTGATCGGTCGATCCCGAGTTCCTCGGCCACCTCGCGCCGGCAGGCCTGCGCCGGAGACTCACCCGGTTCCACATAACCGCCCGGGATATCCCATCCGATGCCGTACGTCTTGTGCACCAGCAGCACCTCGTCGCCCCCGGCACGCACGAACAGCGCACCGGCCGCCAGCCGCGCCCGCGTATGCCTTCGGTCGGTCGTCGCCACTGTGCTATCGGACCACAGCGGCGGCTCCCCACCGCGCTCGCTCCCAGGAACGCTGACCGGCGAGCGTCACCACGGGATCGAGCATCGCGCGATCGAATTCGCGGGGCCGCGCCCCCGCCGCGATCACCTGCGGCCAGTCCGGGTTCGCGAGCGCACCACGGCCCAGCGCCACCAGGTCCGCGTGCCCTTCGCCGAGCACCGTCCGCGTGAGATCCGGAGCATGCATACCACCGTTGGCGATCACCGGTAGCCCGGTGACGGACCTGGCCAGGCGAGTGATGGTCTCGCCGGTATCCAGGACCGCGGTGTCGTACCAGTCCCGCCCCTCGCTCGCGAGATGCAGATAGTCGATTCCCGCCGTGCCGACCGCGCGGAAGATCGTTTCGGCTTCCGCGGCCCCGGCCCACCGGTAGCCGAAATCGTTGACCTTGGTCTGGGAGAGCCGCAACCCCACCGGGAATTCCGGCCCCACCGCCGCCCGCACCGCCCGCACCACCTCCACCGCGAACCGAACCCGGCCCGCCGGATCCCCGCCGTACTCGTCGTCGCGCTGATTCGTGTAGCCGGTGAGGAACTGGTCGACGAGGTACCCGTTCGCCCCGTGGATCTCCACCGCGTCGAAACCGGCCACCCGGGCCCGCTCTGCCGCCGCGCCGAACCCGCCCACGATCCGGCGGATATCCGCGCGGGTCGCCGCCTCGGGTACCGCGAACGGACCTTCCCCGCCGTACGCCGACATCTTGACCCCCAACGGCTGCACCGCCGACGGCGCGATACTCCGGTCACTGTGACGATTGCCCTGCACGAGCGCACCGGCATGCATCAACTGCAGAGCGATCACCCCACCCGCCGCGTGCACCGCGTCGGTGACCACCCGCCACGCTTCGATCTGCCGCTCGGTCACGATTCCGGGCTGGTCGGGATATGTCTGGCTGAACTCCGCATCGGTATAGGTCCCCTCCGTGGTGATCAGCCCGAACCCGCCGGCCGCGAACCGCGCGTAATACTCCGCCATGGCATCGGTGGGCACACCGTCCCCCGCGGTACTCACCCGCGACATGGGCGCCACGACCGCACGATTGCGCAACCGCAGCGCACCGAGCCGCACCTCGGACAAAACAGGATGAATAGTCACGGGAACTCCTCGCACCAGCCGGAAAATCGGGTCGGGAACAGATTCCGCGCAACCCGTCTTTCGTACAAGTACGGTCTTTTCTGTGCGGTAGGCACATTCCGTATACCCATGGAGGTCACGTGGACGAGGACGTACCGGATTACTGCACCGTCGAAGCCGCGATGGAAGTGGTCGGCGGTAAATGGAAGATGGCGATCGTCAACCATCTCTTCGACGGCACCCTGCGCTTCGGCGAACTCCGCCGCGCCATGCCCACCATCACCCAGCGCATGCTCACCCGCCAACTCCGCGAACTCGAAGCCGACGGATTGGTCCGCCGCACGGTCTACCCCGAAGTGCCACCGAAGGTGGAATACGACCTCACCGAACTCGGCGCGAGCCTGCGGCCGGTGGCGGAGTTGCTCGAATCCTGGGGCGAGCGTTATCGGCGCGGAGCAGCCGTATGACCACGGCACAAGATTGCGCCGACATGCCTCACCCCACCGAACGCCGGGCCCTGGTGCCCCGCGCGGAGGTACTCGCGGCCTTCGGCCGCCTGTCTTCCACGAACGCCACAATCGCTGAGCTCGACCGGTTCGCCGATGATTCGATCAGCGACCCGTATGACCACGCTCGGCAGCGCAGCGACTGCGGTGACGACACCGAGGATTGACCACCGGCACCACACACAGCAACGGGCGCCGACCCGATTTCTCCGGACCGACTCGAGGCAAACAGGCGATTCGCTCGCAATACCAGCTCCCGTCCGACACCATCGGCCGGACAGACTCGGTCTCGATCTCGCGTCCATCCAGCAGCGGTTCGGCGGCCTCTTCCTCCAAACTGAGCCGCACACGATTCAGCGGCACCGGAATCGGGGCGATCCAGGCCGGTGTCGTCAAGCAGTTCGTACCCTCGATTCGCAGCGGCTCCCAGTACAGGCGAGCAGCGACAGAAGTGAGAACCTGTCGGTTGCGGTTCAGTGTCTGCCGCACCAGCTTCCAGTCCTCGACCTCTCTGCGAGAAACCTCCCCCTCGGGCCGACCGAGCAGACCGAAGATCTCCGGTGAGAGTCCCATGGCCTCCGCGAACTGCCTCAGCTGGGTCACATCCCGGCACGATCGTGAACCATTGACATACTTGGACACCAGACTGCGCTCGACACCCAGGATTCGTGCCATTGCCTCATGCGTCGCGATACCCCGAGTTTCCATGTACGCCTTGATCACTTCCCCGAGCCGGGGATCACCAGCGGCAGTCGGCCT
This sequence comes from Nocardia testacea NBRC 100365, assembly GCF_000308775.1. GTDB lineage: Bacteria > Actinomycetota > Actinomycetes > Mycobacteriales > Mycobacteriaceae > Nocardia > Nocardia testacea. The sequence goes on along the minus strand of NZ_BAGJ01000029.1, from coordinate 20,792 downwards.
CACCAGAGAGTATCCCCGCTCCGCGGTTGCGCGCAGGGCAGACGCACATGGGCCACTCGGAACCGAGCAGGGATCGAATGGACGTCGACCAGGCGCGAGGTCCAAATCGATCCGGAGACGCCGTAAGGCCCCCTTCCCAACCGGGAAGCGGGCCTTACGGTTACGACCTTCTCAGCCGAAGAGCGACCTTACTTGGCCTTCTCCAGGACCTCGACCAGCCGCCACCGCTTGGTGGCCGACGTGGGCCGGGTCTCCATCAGCTGCACGCGGTCACCGACACCGGCGACCTCGTTCTCGTCGTGCGCCTTCACCTTGGAGGTGGTGCGGATGATCTTGCCGTAGAGAGCGTGCCGGTTACGGTCTTCCAGCTCCACGACGATCGTCTTGTTCATCTTGTCGGAGACAACGTAACCGACCCGAACCTTGCGGCGGCCGCGCTCCTGCTCTTTCTCGCTCATGCCGCATCTCCCTTGTCAGCGGGTCCGGTGGCCAAACCGAGCTCGCGCTCACGCATGACCGTGTAGATACGCGCGATCTCGTGACGCACCACACGCAGCCGGCGATTGTTGGTCAGCTGACCCGTCGCCATCTGGAAGCGCAGATTGAACAGCTCTTCCTTGGATTCGCGCAGGCGGGAGACGAGCTCCTCCTCGGTCAGCTCGCGGAGCTCTGCGGCAGGGGTACCGGTTGCCATCAGAACTGCTCCTCCCTCGTCACGATCCTGCACTTCATCGGGAGCTTGTGCATCGCGCGGCGCAGCGCCTCGCGAGCGATCTCCTCGTTGGGGTAACTCATCTCGAACATCACCCGGCCGGGCTTGACGTTCGCGACCCACCACTCCGGCGAACCCTTACCGGAACCCATTCGGGTTTCGGCCGGCTTCTTGGTGAGCGGGCGATCCGGATAGATATTGATCCAGATCTTGCCGCCACGCTTGATGTGGCGGGTCATCGCGATACGCGCCGACTCGATCTGCCGGTTGGTCACGTACGCCGGCTCCAGCGCCTGGATGCCGAAGTCACCGAACGACACCGAGGTGCCGCCCTTGGCGAGACCGCTGCGGCTCGGGTGATGCTGCTTGCGGAACTTGACCTTGCGGGGCATCAGCATTGGTCAGCCCTCCTGCTTTTCTGCCGGGGGCTCGGCCACCGCGGTAGCGGCGCGCCCGGCCTCGGTGCTGGTCGCGGTGGTGCCGGAGGAGCCGGAACGACGCGGGCGGTTCGGGCGCTCGCGGCGCGGGCGATCCCCGGCCGGCGCGCTCGGGGCGGGCAGCTCACGCTTGCCGCCGACGATATCGCCCTTGTAGATCCAGACCTTGACACCGATACGACCGAAGGTGGTCTTGGCCTCGTAGAGGCCGTAATCGATATCGGCACGCAGGGTGTGCAGCGGGACGCGGCCCTCGCGGTAGAACTCCGAGCGCGACATCTCGGCGCCACCGAGGCGGCCCGAGCACTGCACGCGGATGCCCTTGACGTTCGGCGAACGCATGGCCGACTGGATGGCCTTGCGCATCGCGCGACGGAACGCCACACGGTTGGACAGCTGCTCGGCCACACCCTGGGCGACCAGCTGCGCATCGGACTCGGGGTTCTTGACCTCGAGGATGTTCAGCTGGACCTGCTTACCGGTGAGCTTCTCCAGCTCGGCGCGGATACGGTCGGCCTCGGCGCCGCGGCGGCCGATGACGATGCCCGGACGCGCGGTGTGGATATCGACACGGACCCGGTCACGGGTGCGCTCGATCTCCACCTTGGAGATGCCGGCCCGTTCCATACCGGTGCTCAGCAGCTTGCGGATGGCGACGTCTTCCTTGACGTAGTCCGAGTACTGCTTGTCGGCGTACCAACGGGACTTCCAGTCGGTGGTGATTCCGAGGCGGAAGCCATGGGGATTGATTTTCTGTCCCATTTACTTTGCCGCTCCCTTCCGGCGGCCACGAGTGCCACCGGCGGTGGGGACGCTCTCGACCTCGATGGTGATGTGGCTGGTGCGCTTGCGGATCCGGAACGCGCGGCCCTGGGCGCGCGGCTGGAAACGCTTCATGGTCGCGCCCTCGTCGACATACGCCGTCGAGATGACCAGGGTGTCGGGGTTGAGGCCGAGGTTGTTCTCGGCGTTCGCCGCGGCACTGGCCACGACCTTGGCGACCGGCTCGCTGGCGGCCTGCGGGGCGAACCGGAGCAGGTCGAGCGCGTCGGAGACACGCTTGCCGCGAACGAGGTCCACGACCCGGCGGGCCTTCATCGGGGTCACGCGCACGTGCTTGGCGGTCGCGCGCGCAGTCGGATTCTGCGTTTCTGTGCTCATCGCCGCTTGCTCTTCCGATCTTCCTTGACGTGGCTGCGGAACGTCCTCGTCGGCGCGAACTCACCGAGCTTGTGCCCGACCATGTTCTCCGAGACGAACACCGGCACATGCTTGCGGCCGTCGTGGACGGCGAAGGTGTGGCCGATGAAATCGGGGGTGATGGTCGAACGACGCGACCAGGTCTTGATGACCTGCTTGGTGCCCTTGTCGTTCTGCACGTCCACCTTCGCCTGGAGGTGGTCGTCGACGAACGGGCCCTTCTTGAGGCTGCGTGGCATTTCTTACCTCCTCCTTAGCGCTTCTTGCCGGTACGACGGCGACGGACGATGAGCTTGTCGCTCGGACGGTTCGGCTTACGGGTGCGGCCTTCCGGCTGACCCCAGGGCGAGACCGGGTGGCGACCACCGGAGGTCTTGCCCTCACCACCACCGTGCGGGTGGTCGACCGGGTTCATGACCACACCACGGACCGTGGGGCGGCGACCCTTCCAGCGCATACGACCGGCCTTGCCCCAGTTGATGTTCGACTGTTCGGCATTGCCGACCTCGCCGACGGTGGCGCGGCAGCGCACGTCGACGCGGCGGATCTCACCGGAGGGCATACGCAGCGTGGCGTAGGGGCCTTCCTTACCCAGCAGCTGGATGCTGGCACCGGCCGAGCGGGCCATCTTGGCGCCGCCGCCGGGACGCAGTTCCACCGCGTGGATGGTGGTACCGGTCGGGATATTGCGCAGCGGCAGGTTGTTGCCGGGCTTGATATCCGCGGTCGGACCGGACTCGATCTTCGTGCCCTGGGCGATGCCCTTGGGCGCGATGATGTAGCGCTTCTCGCCATCCACGTAGTGCAGCAGCGCGATGTTCGCGGTGCGGTTGGGGTCGTACTCGATATGAGCGACCTTGGCCGGCACGCCGTCCTTGTCCAGCCGGCGGAAGTCGATCAGCCGGTAGGCGCGCTTGTGACCGCCACCGCGATGCCGGGTGGTGATCCGGCCGTGGGCGTTACGGCCACCGCTCTTGCTGAGCGGGCGGATGAGCGACTTCTCGGGGGTCGACCGGGTGATCTCGGCGAAGTCCGAGACGGACGACCCGCGGCGGCCCGGGGTAGTCGGCTTGTACTTACGGATTGCCATGAGTTCTTCTCTGCTTTCTGGACTCCCCGCCGCCTACGCGACCGGGCCTCCGAAGATCTCGATGGGCTTGCTGTCGGCCGAGATGGTCACGAGCGCGCGCTTGGTGTCCTTGCGCTTGCCGTAACCGAAGCGGGTCCGCTTGCGCTTGCCCTGACGGTTGGCGGTGTTGACGCTGGTGACCTTCACCCCGAAGACCTTTTCGACCGCGATCTTGATCTGGGTCTTGTTGGAGTCGGGGTGGACGATGAAGGTGTAGGTGCCTTCCTCGATCAGCCCGTAGGACTTCTCCGAGATGACCGGCGCCAGCAGGATGTCGCGCGGATCGGCGATGGTGCTCACTTGCTCTCCTCCTGACCAGCGGAGCCGGACTGAGCATCCTGGGCCGACTCCGTCGGACCATGCACGAAGGCGTTGAGCGCCTCGACGCTGAACACGACTTCGTCGCTGTCCAGTACGTCGTAGGTGTTCAGCTGGTCCGGTGCGATGGTGTGCACGTATTCCAGGTTGCGGGCACTCTTCCAGGCGTTGACGTCCTCGCGGCCGACGACCAGGAGGAACTTCTTGCGATCCGAGATCTCGGACAGGAAGGTCTTCGCGGTCTTGGTCGAGGGGTCCTGGCCGGCGACGAGTTCGCTGATCACGTGGATCCGCTCGTTACGCGCCCGATCCGACAGCGCGCCACGCAGAGCGGCCTGGATCATCTTCTTGGGGGTGCGCTGGCTGTAGTCGCGCGGCTTGGGACCGTGCACGGTGCCACCACCGGCGAACTGCGGCGCGCGGGTCGAACCCTGGCGGGCGCGGCCGGTGCCCTTCTGGCGGTACGGCTTCTTACCACCGCCGCGGACCTCGCCGCGAGTCTTGGTGGAATGCGTGCCCTGGCGGGCGGCGGCCTGCTGGGCCACGACCACCTGGTGCATCAGCGCGATGTTCGCGGTCACGTCGAAGATCTCGGCGGGGAGATCGACGGTGCCGTTGGTCTTGCCACCGAGTTCCTTGACCGGCAGCGTCAGATTGGCCTTCTTCTCGAGGCTGGTCATGCGTGCGCACCACCCTTCACGGCGCTCTTGACGATCACGACGCCGCCCTTGCGACCCGGGATCGCACCCTTGATCAGCAGCAGGCCGTTCTCGGCGTCGACCTTGTGAACCGACAGGTTCTGCGTGGTGACGCGGTCGTTACCCATCCGGCCCGACATGCGCATGCCCTTGAACACGCGGCCGGGGGTGGCGCAGCCACCGATGGAACCCGGGCGACGGTGCACGGCCTGCGCACCGTGGGAGGCACCCTGGCCACGGAAGCCGTGGCGCTTCATGGTGCCGGCGAAACCCTTGCCCTTGCTGGTGCCGGTGACGTCGACGTAGGTGCCCTCTTCGAACGCGGCGGCCGAGATCTCCTGGCCGACCTCGAAGGTGGAGGCATCCGCGACCCGGATCTCCGCGACATGGCGACGCGGGGTGACACCGGCCTTGGCGAACTGGCCGGACTCCGGCTTGTTCACCTTGCGGGGGTCGATGGCGCCGAAGGCGACCTGCACGGCGCTGTAGCCGTCGCGCTCGACGGTGCGGATCTGGGTGACCACGTTCGGTCCGGCCTTGACGACGGTGACCGGGACGACCCGGTTCTTGTCGTCGAACACCTGGGTCATGCCCAGTTTGGTGCCCAGGATGCCGGCCGCGGGCCTGCTCTTGTTGTCAGTCATGTCTCGAGTCCCCGTCACTGGATATTGACGTCGACGCTGGCCGGCAGGTCGATGCGCATGAGCGCGTCCACCGTCTTCGGCGTCGGGTCGAGGATGTCGATCAGCCGCTTGTGCGTACGCATCTCGAAGTGCTCGCGCGAGTCCTTGTACTTGTGCGGCGAACGGATGACGCAGTACACGTTCTTCTCGGTCGGCAACGGCACCGGCCCGACGACCCGGGCCCCGGTGCGGGTCACCGTTTCGACGATCTTGCGCGCAGACGCATCGATCGCCTCGTGGTCATAGGCCTTGAGCCTGATGCGGATCTTCTGTCCCGCCACGCTAAGTGTCCTTTTCTCCGCTTTCGTCCGTGATCCGGATACCGGCTAGGGCGTCCGTACCACCTTCATTTGCACAGCCCGAACACACGATGACGTCTCAGTGGAGACCACGATCGAGGGCATGACCCCGATCCGTGCCGCTGTTCATCTGTCATGGTTCTCCGGTCCACGCGGTCGGGCGTGTCGCCTCTCCGCTCATTCCTCGGCCCCGGAAGAAAACTTCGATCCTGGCCTTCGGAACTGCGTCCCGGACGTACCCACATCGGTGAACGATGAGGTACTCGCTGGTTTTGCTCACCCCGCCCGGCCTGGCCGTTTCACGAAAACGACCGCCACCCGGGGCAAGGCAACCCGAACAGTATGCACGAGCCCCCCGAGGCGTTTCAAATCGGGGTCGGCCGAGGTCCGGCACTGCGGCCACCATACCGCGCCACCGCTATCTTACCGATGAGTAAGATAGCGGTATGACCAACGAGACCGGTACCTACCGAGGCTGGCGCAAGCTGCCCGACAACCCCTTCGGCCACCGCCTGTTCTCCCTGTCGATGGTGGCCCGGGTGCCGTACTTCGCCACCGTGCTACCCCGGGTGGTCCGGCTGGAACCCGGCCGCTGCGAGGTCAAAGCCCCCAAATGGTTCGGCGTACACAACCATCTGGGCACCTTCCACGCCATCGCCGCCTGCAATCTCGCCGAGATCGCGATGGGCATGCTGAGCGAGGCCACGGTCCCCACCACCCACCGCTGGATCCCCAAGGCGATGCAGGTCCAGTACCTGACCAAAGCCACCACGGGTCTCCGGGCGGTCGCGGAACTGACGGAAGTCCCGGATTTCGCCACGATCACCGAGGGCCGAGACCTCACGGTGCCGGTCTCGATCTACGACAAGACCGGCAAAGAAGTCGTCCACGCCGACATCACCACCTGGGTAACCCCGAAGAACTAACAACCCACAAAACCTGCGAACACAGAACAGCGGGCCCACCCCCACGCCCGTAGTCCACCCCCACACCACTGGTCCACCCCCACGCCAGTAGTACACCCCCACACCAGTAGTCCACCCCCACGCCCGTGGTGCCCCACACACCACTGGTCCACCCCTACCCACAGGTCCGCATGCCGACCCCGGCGTCATATGCCGACGCAACCCCATGCGTCGAGTTTTACGAGACACCTCAAAGGGTTGAGGCCCGTCTCGCCGTTTCGGCCTCGAAGCGCATGCGGCGAAGCCGCGAGTCTCGAGGCCGAAACGGCGAGACACAAGGGGGCCTCAACCCCGCGGCGCCGCAGGCGCCGCCAAAAACCCAGCACCTTCACGAGCGAGCGCGCATGCTCGCCTTCGCGTATCGACGCGCCTCGTCTCCCGAGGGGACCCACTTCCCACCTTCACAAGCGTCCTGCGCCGTAAGCGAGGCACCCAGCGGAACAGTGGTGAAACCGCAGACGAAGGACCGCCCTGTCCCCGCGATCCACCGGGCGGGAGCCAACCCACCCTTGTTGCCCTCCCCCGCCCCACCCCGTTGAATGCAGTACATGGCAGACAGCGTGGTCCGTGAGTTCGATATCTGTGTGGTCGGGCTGGGCCCGTCCGGGCGGGCGCTGGCCCACCGGGCCGTCGTGGCCGGTCTCCGGGTCGCCGCCGTCGATCCCCGCCCGGATCGCCTGTGGCCGCCGACTTTCTCCTGCTGGATCGACGAACTCCCGGATTGGTTGCCGCACAGTGTGATCGCGAGCCGGATCCCGGCGCCCGTGGTCTGGACGACCACCGCGATCAAGATCGAGCGACCCTATTGCGTGCTGTCCAAGCCGCTGCTGCGCGACGCGCTACCGCTCGACGACGCCCAGGTGTACGCGGGGCGGGCGACCCGGGTGGACCCGCGCGAGGTCGAGCTGGCCGACGGTACGGTGATCCGCGCGGCGGTGGTGGTGGATTCGCGTGGCATGCCGCCGCTCGGCGACCGGCGTGCGGCCAGCGCGCACGGGATCTTCGTGAACGCCGAGACCGCGGCCCCGATGGTCGGGGAGGGTGAGGGCCTGCTGCTGGACTGGCGGCCGGAGAACGGGGCCGGGCCCGACGAGCCGCCGTCGTTCCTGTACTCGGTGCCACTCGGCGACGGCACCGTGATCTTCGAGGAGACCAGTCTCGGACTGCGCGGCGGGATGCCGCAGCACGAACTGCGCAGGCGCACCCTCGCACGGTTGGCCGCGCACGGTATCGAACTGACCGGCGCGGAGCCGAGCGAGGCCGCGCACTACCCGCTGGACACCCCGCCGCCGAAGAGCGGGGTGGGAAAGGTGGTGCCCTACGGTTCGCGCGGCGGGATGATGCATCCCTGCACCGGCTACAGCGTCGCCGATTCGTTCGCGCTGGCCGATACGGCCGTCACCGCGATCCTCGCCGGCGAGGATCCGATCGCCGCGCTGTGGCCGTGGCAGGCCCGGCTCACCTATTGGATGCGGATGCGCGGCCTGTGGGGGTTGGGCCGGTTGACGACCGAGCAGTCGATCGCCATGTTCGATTCCTTTTTCTCCGCCTCGCCGCGCGGGCAGCGCGCCCTACTCTCGGCCCACGACGATTACGCGGCGCTCGGCGCGGTGCTGTTCAACACCGTCTCGCACACCTGGCCGTTCCGCTGGCGCTACGACCTGGTCGGCTGGACCAACCGGAACCGCTGGGCCGGCTACCCGTTCGCCCCGGCCACTTCCGAGACGCGGTCACCCGAATCCCGGAAGTAGCCGACCGCGCTCAGCCGCTGTTCTCGGCGGACTTGCGGTAGCCGCGAACGGCGGGATAACCGAACACCAGGATGGCGCCTGCCACCCACAGCAGGGTGTCCACCAGCGGTTCGGCGACCGGACCGCCCAGCGACAGCCCTTTCATCGCCTCGATGGCGCAGCTCATGGGCTGGTTCTCCACCGTCGACCGCAGCCAGCTCGGGTAGGCGAGCACCGGGACGAAACCGGAATTGAAGAACAGCAGGAGGTTCATGAAGATGGCCACCAGCTGGACCAGCAGCGGGCCCTGGGTGGAGGCCGCGATCCCGGTGATGAAGACCGCGAACGCGATACCGAACAGAATCGGGATACCCATCAGGCCGAGTGCGGCCCACGGTCCCTGGTCGAAGCGGAATCCGAGGGCGAAACCCACGGCGATGATGATGACGGTGGTGAGCGCGATCCGGATCACCTCGGCGAGCAGCCGCCCGGTGAGGCCCGCTGCCCGATGAACCGGCATGGTCCAGAACCGGCCGAGCAGCCCGGTGGCCTTCTCGACCTTGAAGCCCAGCGCGCTGACCACCGCGCCCGTCATCGCCGCGACGAGAGTGATCATCGGGACGGTGCCGTAGATGGCGGGCTTACCGGTGAAACCGGAGATGGAATCGTCGAGCACGATCCAGAACATCACCAGCGTCAGCGCCGGGTAGACGATCGTCTGGATGGTGGTGGCCGGATCGCGCAACCAGGCCATCAGCAGCCGTTTGCACTGGATGGAACTGTGCACCGCCCACACCACCGGCGATCGCTCGGACCGCGGCGTGACCCGCGGCAGGTCGAGCGTGGCGATATGCACCGGGGCTTCCTCCGCTCGGGTCGCCGTGGGTCGATCGACAACGCTCACGCTGTTTCCTTTGGTCATGAGCGAGGGCCCTGCGTGGTCACGCTCCGCTACCGCCTCCGGGCCTGACCCGCTCATGCCGTGTCCTTCGGTCATGAGCGCGGGCCCTGCGTGGTCACGCTCCGCTACCGCCTCCGGGCCTGACCCGCTCATGCCGTGTCCTTCGGTCATGAGCGAGGGCCCTACGTGGTCACGCTCCGCTACCGCCTCCGGGCCTGACCCGCTCATGCCGTGTCCTTCGGTCATGACCGCCTCACACTCGCCCAGACCGCGAACGGCGTGAATACCGCCGCGGCGCCGACCAGCCAGAACAATCCCACTCGCAGCACCTCCCAGGTCACCCCGTCACCCGCCATATCGCGTAGTGCGTAGGCGAACTGGGTGATCGGCTGATTGCGTACGAACGGCCGCACCCACTCGGGGAACCCGGTCTCGGGCACGAAACCGCACGACATCATGCCGAAGATCAGCGTCGGCAGGGTGAGCGCCTGGCTCAGGGAGGCGGGGCTCTTGGTCAGGCTGCCCAGCCCGTCCGCGCCTACCGCCAGTACGGTTCCGACGGCGAGGGCGAAAGCACAGAAACCGACGGTCTGGCCCCAGCCGGCGGTGAACTCGAAACCGATCACGTGGCCGTAGATCAAGGCCGCGATCAGGGAAACGACCGAGCGGAACAGCCCGGCCGCGATCCGCGACGTCAGCGGTACCAGCATGCCGATCGGCATCGTCTGCAACCGGGTGCTGAACCCGGTGAGCGCCTCGACGGCGGCCAGCTGCGCATTGGACATCATGGTGAACGCCATGGTCTGCAGCACCACGATCGGCATCACGAACTGCGCGTAGTCGATGCCCTGGAACTGCATCACATAGCGCAGCGGCAGATAGAAGCCGACGGTGAAGACCAGCGGCATCACGATCGCGGCGATCATCTCACCCTTGGTGATCATGGTCCAGACGACACGTCCGGTCAGCGCCCGCCACTGCGCGAACGCGGACACCCGGGTTCGCGGGAGATCGCCGAACAGGTCGGGGCGCGCGACCGCGGGAGCGCTCACGCTGTGTCCCTGGGGCATGAGCGAGGGCCCTACGTGGTCACGCTCCGCTACCGCCTCCGGGCCTGACTCGCTCACGCTGTGTCCATGGGGCATGAGCGAGGGCCCTACGTGGTCACGCTCCGCTACCGCCTCCGGGCCTGACTCGCTCACGCTGTGCCGCCCGCATGGCCGGTGATGGACAGGAACACATCGTCGAGGGACGGGCGGCGCAGCCCGATATCGGCCAGCGTGATGCCGGCGGCGTCCAGCCGGCGCAGCGCCTCGGCCAGCGTCGCGGCACCGTCGGGCGCCGGGATGGAGAGACGTCCTGAGCCCGCCAGGTCGGCGGCGACGGCCGGCGGAACCAGATCCCCCAGTGCGGTGGCGGCCCGGGCCAGCTGGGTCGGGTCCAGCGGGACTACCTCGCAGTAGCTGCCGCCGGTCTTCTCCTTGAGTTCGTCGGCGGTGCCCTCCGCGATCACCGTGCCCTTGTCGATCACGATGATGTTGTCCGACAGCACATCGGCTTCTTCCAGGTACTGGGTGGTGAGCAGCACGGTGATGCCCTGCTCCTTCAGCGCGCTCACCAGATCCCAGACACCCTGCCGGCTGCGGGGGTCGAGGCCGGTGGTCGGTTCGTCGAGGAACACCACTTCGGGCCGGACCACCAGGCCGCAGGCGATATCGACCCGGCGCCGCATACCGCCGGAGTACTGGCGCACCGGGCGGCGACCGGAGGCGACGAGATCGAATTCCTCGAGCAACGCGTCCGCGCGCTTGCGTGCCGCCGACTTGCTCAAACCCATCAGCCGGCCGAAGAGTTCCAGGTTCTCCCGGCCCGAGAGGTTTTCGTCGAGAGCGGCGTACTGGCCGGTCATCATGATCGAGCGGCGCACCCCGGCGGGATCCTTGCGGATATCGTGACCGGCCACCACCGCGTCCCCGGAATCGGGACGCAGCAGGGTGGACAGGATCTTCACAGTGGTGGTCTTGCCCGCGCCGTTGGGCCCCAGGATGCCGAGCACGGTGCCGCGGGCGGCCGAGAAGCTCACCCCGCGCAGCGCGTGCACCTCACCGAAGGATTTGGTGATGCCGTCGACGCGGACGGCATCGGCCCAGGCGGGCCTGCCGTTGGTGAGAACGGGTGCGGGCGCCGGCGCGGCACTGCCGTTCCCGTGCTTCGATGTCTCGGTACCGGGGGGGCGGGAATGCACCGGCCGAAGCGGTGGGGCATTCTCGCCGGCGGCTGTCACGGCTTCGTTCGAACTCGGCATCAACTCTCCACTATCGGCCTGATCGGCGGGCGGGGTGACCGGCGCAGCGGTATCCCCCTGGATGATCCCTGGCGCCGGGCGCGATGTTACCGGCCGAGATACCGGGCGCCGGAGCGCGCCCTATACCCCATACCGGGTCGAACCGGATGTGCCTTTGCTCACAGCGACAACGGGGCCGGTCATCCACCCTGGTCGGCGGTGCTGGGACAGTCCATGGGCAGTGCTCGTACCTTGTCGGCGCTACGCCACCACCATAATCTGAGTGCCATGGCCGATACCGCGCAGCCCGAGGTGGCGGCGCGTTCGGGAGGATCCGGCCGACCGAGCGTGCTCACATCCCACGACCCCCGCACCGGCGAGGTGGTGGGCAGTTATGCCGTTGCCGGCCCCAGCGACCTCGAACGCGCCGTCCATGCCGCGCGCACAGTCGAGAACTGGTGGTCGACAGCGGGTTTCGGAACTCGCAAGCGACTCCTGCTGGAGTGGAAACGGGTCATCGCGCGCCGGGCCGCGCAACTGGTGGAGATCCTGCGCGAGGAAACCGGCAAACCCGAGGCCGACGCGGCGATCGAAGTCATGCTCGCCGTGGAGAATCTGGACTGGGCGGCCCGCAACGCCGCGGCCGCGCTGGGCCGCAAAACACTGGCCTCCAACTGGCTCACCCGCAATCAGCGGGCGTCGGTCGGTTACCTGCCACTGGGCGTCATCGGTGTCCTCGGCCCCTGGCAGAATCCGGTGTTCACCCCGATGGGCTCGATCGCCTACGCCATGGCCGCGGGCAACGCGGTGGTCTTCAAACCGCACGCGGTGACCAGCGGCACCGGGCTGTGGCTGGCCGAGACCTGGCGTGAGATCGCCCCGGACAAACCCGTTCTCGCGGCGGTCACCGGCGACGATTCGACCGCGGCCGCGCTGTGTCGCGCCGGGGTCGACAAGATCGCGTACGCGGGGCCGGAAGCAGAAGGCCGCGAAGTGATCTCGCTGTGCTCGCAGACCATGACTCCGGTGGTGGTCGAGAATTCCGGCAAGGGCGCGATGATCGTGCACGTCGACGCGAAACTGGACGACGCCGCCGATGCCGCGGTGTTCGGAGCCATGGCCAACGCGGGCCAGAACGCGACCGGCGTCCAGCGAGCCTATGTCGCGGCCTCGATCTACGACCAGTTCCTCGACCTGGTGGCCGAACGGGCGCGTGCCCTGAAGCCCGGCGCGGACCGGCGATCGTCCTACGGGCCGATGATCCTGGAATCGCAGACCGAGGTGGTGCGCAAACAGGTCCGCGACGCGCTGGCGCGCGGCGGTCGCGCGGTGGTCGGCGGGCTGGATTCCATTCGCGAACCCTACGTCGAGCCCATCGTGCTGGCCGATGTACCGGAGGAGAGCGTCGCCATCACCGAGGAGGGCATCGGCCCGGTCCTCATCGTCAACAAGGTGCGCGACCTCGACGACGCGGTGGACCGGATCAACGATGCCGGCCGCGGTATCGCGGTCTCGGTGTTCACCCGCGATATCGCCGAGGTCGAGATCTATGCCGAACGGCTCCGGGTCGGGGTGGTGACGGTCAATACCGCCACCACCTATGCCAGTATTCCGGCGCTACCCTTCGGCGGGGTCGGCGAATACGGGCAGGGGCACAGCCACGGCGTACACGGGCTCCGCGAATTCAGCCGGACCCTGTCCATCGCCCGCAACCGGTACGGGGAACCGCTGGGCCTGTCCAGCTTCCACCGCAATGTGCGGCGACTGCAGCTGGCGCGCACGGTTTTCCGGTTCCGCCACGGCTGATCGACCGCTTCCCGGCCGTGGCCGACTCTTCCGTGCTGCGGCGACCATGTACGCCGGATACGGTTCCGCCGCGGAATCGTCGGCGGCGCCCGGCCGGTCGATGGGGAACGGTGTAGCCGTCGCGGTGATCGACGGGTCCGGCCGTCTCGTGCCGTTCGGTTCCGTCGCCGCACCGCGACAGCGACCTTCAGCCGGCCCGGTCACGCGCCAGGGTGGCGAGCCGATCCCAAGCGGGTGAGCTGGTGTCGAGCGACCCGGTCACCAGTCGGAGCAGCTCCGGATCCAGGGCGGGGATCGTCCGGTCCGCCACACCGCCCCGCCCCGCCAGCCAGCGCGCGGTGCGCTCCGCCAGGTCCGGTAGCCGCGGATCGTCGGGCGACCAGTCGAACGCGGCATCGTGCGCGAGGTACAGGGCGCCGAACTCGGGATCTTCGAGGGCATCCAGCTTGTCGGCGACCCATGCCGCGGCCTGCTCGGGCGCCACCGAATGCAGCAGGATCCAGATATCGCGCTCCATCCGTACGGCACGTTCGCTCGCACCCGCCTGCCGCAGCCGATCGAGGTACCCGGCCACCTCGGCGGAGACGAAAAGCCGGTCGCCACTGACCAGCTCGGTGAGCCGGGCCCGGGTGCGGCGGATCTCGGCGGCACGTTCGGCGAGCCCGGCATCGATCTCGGCGAGCGCCGCCGCGAATTCGCCGGGCCCGGCGGCCAGCAATTCCGCGATCCGCGCCAGCGGTACTCCCGCCTGCGCCAGCGTCCTGATCCGGACCAGTTGGACGGCGTCCTCGGCACGGTAACGCCGATAGCCGGAGGAGTCGCGCGACGGCTCGGGAAGCAGGCCGCGTTCGTGGTAGACGCGGACGGCCTTGGTCGTCACGCCCGCGTACCGCGCGAGCTGCCCGATGGTGATCACGACTGTTCCCTTCCGACGCGGCGCCGCTCGACCCGGCCCGTCACCGCGCCCGGCCGAAGAACCGGCCGGCGAGGTCGATTCCCACCACGGCACCGGAGCCGTCCCGGGTAAAGTACCCGCGCTGTCCGACCAGGCCACCGGCCGTCACGATGTACTCGTCGGCGCCACCGGGCAGCAGGCCGAGAGCCGCGGCCGGCAGATCGGGCGGCAGCTCAGTATCCGCGGCCGCCCGGATCTCCGGTTTGATGGCACATCCGATCGCCAGCGCGGTGCCGTCGGTTTCCAGGGTGAGCCGCATCATCTCGTTCTCGTAGGTCCCGGTGATCTCGGCCGCCCGCACCGGGTCGTAGGGCAGCGGCGTGGGATCGCGTTCCACCATTCCGAGGAAATGTTCGAGCGTCCACCGCACCGTCGCACGATCGAATTCCAGTCCCGCGTCGGGGCCCGCGTTGGACATCACGACCACGGCGAAGTCCCGTTCCGGGACCAGCAGCAGCTCGGCGAACTGCCCGTTGCCCGATCCGCCGTGCCCGATGGTCGCGACACCGTCGACCTCGCGCAGGAACCAGCAGATGCCGAACGCGTCGCCCAGCGTGCTGCCGCGCAGTTCCACCGTCTGCTCCCGCATACGGTGCAAACTTTCGGTGCGCATGATCCGGTCGCCGTCGGCGGCCCGGCCGTCACCGAGATGGAACCGCGCCCAGCGCAGGAGATCGCCGACCGAGGACACCAACCCGCCACCGGGATTGTTGGAACGGTTGTCCTTCCACTGCGCGGCCACCGCCAGGTCGCCGTTGCCGCCGCTGTTGTGGCCGACCGCGAAGCGGCGGGTCATCACCTCGTTGTGCAGATAGCCGCTGTGCGTCAGGCCCAGGGGCCGCAACAGCAGAGTCGCGACGGCCCCCTCGAAGGTCTGTCCGGTGACGTTCTCGACGATCCGGCCCGCCAGGTTGAATCCGGCCTGGCTGTAGGACGCCCGCGCACCCGGCTCCGCGACCAGCGGCGCCGCCGCGAGCATCTCCGCATGCCGGGCCAGCGCGTCGTCGCCTTCGCCGGGATCGGCACTCAGCTTCCATTCCATTCCGGCGGTGTGGTTGAGCAGCTGCGCTACGGTCACCTCGCGCGCGGCGACCCGGGGACCGGCGAATTCCGGAACATAGCGCCGCACCGGGGCATCCAACTCCACGAGTCCCTGATCCACCAGTCGCATCAGCGCGGTCGCGGTGAACGTCTTACTGACGGAGCCGATGACGAACCCGGTGTCGGTATCCACCGGAAGGGGGTTGTCCACACTGGTCACACCGTGGCACGCGACGTACTCCCGGCCCGCGACCGAGACACCCACCGCTGCCCCCGGCACCCCGAATCCGGCCGCCGACACCGCGACGAATTCGGCCAATTCCTGTTCGATTTCGCTCATGGAACGATGGTCGAACGTTGCCCCAGGGGCAAGGTCAAGCCCTTCCCCGGAATCGGCCGGTCGAGCCGGTGGTCGCGCGACCCTTCCGAGGATCGCCGGTGGTGGATTCGCCGTATCGTGGTCCGGCGCCCGCGACGCCGGTCAACGCGTGGGTGAACCCAGCATGGCCGCCATCATGAGCGCGTGCACCCGAGCCATGTGCTGGGGCCGGGAATCGAACCGGATCAACCGGCCCACATCGATGACCTGGCCGATCGCCGAATGCACCCGGAAGCGCGCCTCGGTCGGGTCACCGTCGAGCAGATTCGCCCATTCGTGCACGTTCTGCCGCTGGATGGCCCGCAGTTTGTGCTGTTCGGCCGGAGGCAGGTTCGGGAACTCCGCGTAGTACACCGGCATTATCTCCGGCATGGCGAAACTCAGCCGGACATAGCGGTCGGCGATCTTGTCGACCGCGTCGGCGCGCCCGCTCGCCTCGGCGAGCGCCTCGGTGATGGCGAAGGCCAGCCGGTCGCCGGTGCGATGGAAGGCCGCCGCCAGCAGATCGGATTTACTGCTGAAGTACCGGTAGACGCTGGAGGCGTTGATCCCGACGGCCGCGCCGATCTCCTCGATACTGGCCTCGTGGTAGCCGCGGCGACCGAAGATCCGGATCGCCTCGGTGAGCAACTGCTCCCGTTTGGACGTCACCGGCAGACCGCGCGGAGTGTTGTCGGGTTCGCCTGCCCCCGGGGCGGGCGGCAGTTCGGTACGCACGATCGACCAGGCCATATCGTGCAGCAGCGGCAGCAGCTTGGCGCTGGACAGGGCGGTGCGATGGGCCGAGATACTGCCGATCACGCTGAGTACGGCGGCAGCCAGTAGCGCGATGTCCTCCGGCGGGGCATCCGGGCGGAGCTGTTCGATCGGCGCGGCCAGCGTGTCGTTGATCTCGTTGTAGAGAGTGCGGATACGGGCACGGTCGGGCTGCTCCAGATAGCGGCCCTCCCACCGGTACAGCCCCGCCTCGCGGCGGATCTCGATCGTGTGCTCGGCGACCGCCCGGATGAGGGCGTCGAGACGTTCGTCCGGCTTCGCTTCCGGCTCGTCGGCGGCCCGGGCGGCCTCGAGCAGTTGCCGGGCGCCTTCTTCCGCGGCGGCGACCAACAGGGCGTATTTATTGGCGAAATGGCGGTACAGTGCGGGGCCGGAGATCCCGACCTCGGCCGCGATCTCGTCCACACCGACCGGGTAGTAGCCACGTTCACTGAAAGCCCGGGCCGCGGCGCGCATGATCTGCACCTTGCGGTCCTTGGGCCGGCGCCGCCCGCCCTGGCCGTTGCCACGGTCGGCCGGACGCACGCGCACCGGGTCCACCCGGCTGCTATCCGCGACCATGCATTCTCCGTTCGCCTCGGCGGCGCCGCCGGTGTTGACAGCGCCCGACAAGTCAACCTAAGTTAACCACAATTCGCAACGTTAACCGCTATTCGCCACCCGGTCGGCACCGGAGGGCACTCGATGGAGCGCGCATGGTCAACACAGATTCCCCCACCACGCAGCCGGCGGGTTTCTCCGCCGTGCAGGACGGCCGGGTACTGCGGGTCACCCTCACCAAGCCCAAACGCAAGAACGCGCTCGACTACGACTCCCTCGTCTCGCTCGGCGACACCTTCCTCGCGGCCGCACAGGACAAAGCCGTGCGGGTGGTCGTGCTCACCGGTGAGGGGGGCGACTTCTGCACCGGCGCCGATCTGGCCGCCAGCGCCGAGGAAGGCGCCCGCGGCATCACCCCCGACCAGGTGATGGACGCCGCCAACCGGCTCGTCCGCGCCATCGTCGACCTACCGGTACCGGTTATCGTCCGCCTCCGCGGCGCGACCGCCGGGGTGGGTGTGGGTATCGCGCTGGCCGCCGACCTGGTCTACGCCGAAGCCGACTCCTACCTGCTGCTGGCATTCATCAATATCGGCCTGATGCCCGACGGCGGCGCCGCGGCACTGGTGGCCGCGGCCGCGGGCCGCCCGCTGGCCGCGCGGATGGCACTGCTCGGCGAACGCCTCCCGGCTCCCACCGCCCGCGCCGAAGGCCTGCTCACCGAGGTGCTGGCCACCACCGAGGAGCTCGACGCCGCGGTCGAGGCCGCCGCCGAGAAGATCTCCCACGGTCCGCGGCGCGCGCTCGAACTCACCAAGAAGGCGCTCAACCGGGCCACCCTCAGCGCTCTGGATTCGGCCCTGGCCGACGAGAAAGCCGGTCAGGTCGAACTGCTGCAGTCCCCCGACTTCTTCGAAGGCGCCGGTGCCATGCTGGGCAAACGCAAGGCCGTTTTCGCGGAGTAAGTACTACTTCGGCCACACGCACCCGCTCTGCCCGCCGGCAGGGCGGGTGTTTTCGTGGCCGAGGCGCGGCCGGATACGAAAACGCCCGTGCCGGGGCGGCGCACGGCCGCCCCGGCACGGGCTCGAGGAACAGCGGTGGGACTAGAGTCCCAGGCCGCGGGCCAGCACCGGCCACGAAGCCTTGAACTCGTCTTCCCAGTAACCCCAGGAGTGGGTACCGGTGTCCCGGAAGTTGAAGGTGGCCGGGATACCGAGGGAATCCAGCCGCGTCTTCAGGTTATGGGTGCAGAAATTGGTACCCGCCTCGATGACGCCGCCGACCAGGATCTGGTTGGCCAGCCCGTAGGAGCCGGGCAGCGTGTGCGGGCCGTTCAGCGTGTCCCACCGGCCGGGCAGGCCGTTACCGGTGGAGACGTAGAGTTCCAGACCGCGCAGGCCTTCGGCGTGCACGTACGGATCGTTGGCGGCCCATTCCGGCGAACCCTGCGGACCCCACATATTGTCGGTGTCGCCACCACCCCAGGTGTTCACGGTGAGCTTCACGAACTCCGAACCGACCGGGTCGCTGGTCTGGGCGCAACCGCTGTAGGCGGCGGCCGCCTTGTAGAGACCGGGCTTGGCGATCGGCAGGGCCAGCACGGTGGTGCCCGAGGTCGACAGACCGGCGATGGCGTTCACGCCATTGGTGCCCAGCGCGCCGTCGATCAGCGGCGGGAGCTCTTCGGTGAAGAAGGTCCGCCACTTGTTACGGCCCAGTGCCGGGTCGTCCTTGATCCAGTCCGTGTAGTAGCTCCACGCGCCGCCGATGGGCTGGATCACATTGACGTTCTTGTCGGACAAGAAATCGAGAGTGTTGGTCTGGGCCTGCCAGGAGGCCGAATCCTCGCCGCCACCCGCGCCGTTGAGCAGGTAGAGGGTCGGCCGGGGCTCCGAGGCGTCGGCCGGACGCTGGACGTCGACGACGATGTCCTTGTCCATGGCCACCGAGTTCACGTACAACCGCAGATTGCGGTCGTCCTTGTACTCGGCCTTCACGATGCGTGACCCGTCGGGCGCGGTGGGGTCGGCGAGCAGCGTCTTGGATTCGATGATCGGGTCCGCCCCGGCGGTACTACCGCCCAGGCCGGTCATCACACCGGTCAGCACTGCCGTGGCCGCGACCATCGCCGCGGCGCGCCTACCGCCACGCCGGGTGAGTCGACGTATCAATTTCGCACCTTCGCTTCGTCTCGAATTTTCATCCGGGCTCTTTCCACACCGCAACTTCCGGCTCCGGAACCCGAACGCCTCACAGTAACGGGGCAGGATTCACCCACCCCGGGAGTTCTGTCCCTGTAGTCGTACTTTGCGGACATATCGTTACCGTAGCGTTGCCCGAATATCCCGGTTCGGTCGACCGGACTGTGGGGATTCGGTACCGGCGCCCGCCCCGGTAGGTGACTCGTGACACCGCGGAGCGAGATCAATCATGCCCGCCACGCCGGGAGCCGCTCATCAGCGACCCGCCGACGCGTTCGACACGCCCGAGATATTCCAGCACACCGTCCCGGCGGCGCACCAGATCCCCCGTCCGGTACAGCCGTCCCCCGCCGCCGGTGGCGACGAACCTCGATGCCGTTTCCGCGGCGGCGGCGTGGTAGCCCCGGGCCAGCTGCGGACCGCCGATGTACATCTCACCGACGGTGCCCGGCGGTACCGGTCGCAGCTGCTCGTCCAGGAGATACACGCGGTCGTTGGTGACCGGCCGCCCGCCGACCGACCCCACGGTGATCACACCCGTCTCGTTGTGGCCGTACCAGATAACCAATTCCGCGCCGGGCAGCACGGTGGTGAACCGTTCGACACCGCCGGGCGGGAGCGCGGCGCCGTCCACGACGACCCGGCGCAGGCTCGGATGCGCGGCGCGGCCGCCGCCGTCGGTCACCGAATCGAGGAACCGGTCCAGCAGGGACGGGACCACGTGCACGATCGTCACCCGGTGGGCGGCGATCGAACGGGACAGGTCGGCCGCCCGGCCCGGATGGTCGGGCATCAGGATCTGGGCGCCGTGGTGCAGCGGCCGGAACAGCTCCCACAACGTGATGTCGGTGACGGTGGGCGCCGCGTGCAGCACCAGATCCGACGAATCGTAGGGGTGGCTGCGCTGCGCCCGCCGCAATCGCTCGACCAGTTGCCGATGGGTGCTCGTGACACCCGCCGATCCGCCGGGGACGTACCGGATATCGGCGAGGTCGTCGGCGGCGACCGGCGGGTCGGCGGACGGATCGGTCGGCAGGTCCAGGTACAGCAGGTCGATGGCGACCACCGAGATACCGGTACCGGTGGTGAGGCCCTCGTCCGAGGTGCTCAGCACGCAGATCGGGGCCGCCGCGGCCAGTACCTCGTCGACTTCCGCGGCCGGACGGCCGGGATCGACCGGCACGTACCCACCGCCCGCGCGCAGTACCGCGCAGACCGCGACCACCAGGTCGATACCGGGACGCATGGCCACGGCGACCAAGGTCCCGTCGCCGACGCCGAACCGGATCAGTTCCACGGCCAGCGCCCGGGACTTGCGGTCCAGTTCGCTGTAGCTCAGCACCCGCGCGCCCTGCCGGACGGCCGGGACCGTGGGGGTCCGGCTCACCTGTTCGTCGAACAGCGACAGCAGGGTGCTCTGGTCGTCGCGCGCGGCGAGGTCGGTGACCGGGGACATATAGGCCGTCGTCTCCACATCGGGGATCGGCCGCAGGTAGGTGGTGGGCTCCGGGTCGGCGGTGAGCTCGGGTCCGGGGGCGTCCACCGGTTCGGGTTCGGGGGCCGCGGGCTTCGAGCGCTTCAGGGTCCAGTCGCGGGGTTCGGACGACGCCGTCTCGTCCCGGAGGGGTTGCGGCCGGCGCCGCGGCAACGCCGGTGGGAGCTCGACCGGCGCCGATTCGGCCTCGTCGCGCGGCTCGCGCCGCGGCAGCCCGGCCGGAGCCGGATCGGCTGCGC
>NZ_BAGJ01000030.1 GCF_000308775.1 Nocardia testacea NBRC 100365 | reverse complement strand
AGATACCCGGAACCCGGTTTCTTCGGCAGGTGGTACGCGTCCGCGGTGCCGATGGCGTCACGCGAGTCGCTGGTCTGGTTGGTGCGCAGCGCGATCCGGTAGGACAGATGCGCTTCCAGCTCACCCATACGGTTGGCCGGCACCTTCTGCGAGGACAGCAGCAGGTGGATCCGCAGCGAGCGGCCCAGACGGCCGATCGCGACGAACAACTTCGAAAAGCTT
>NZ_BAGJ01000031.1 GCF_000308775.1 Nocardia testacea NBRC 100365 | reverse complement strand
GGCTCGTCGACGAACCGGGGACCCACGTCGCGCGCGTCCCCGGCAGACGAATTACGCCTTGTCGTCGGCCTTCTCCTCGGCCGCGGCTTCCTCGGCCGGAGCCTCGGCGGCTTCGGCTTCGGTCTCGGCCTCGGGGGCCTTCTCCTCGGTCTTCTTCGACGCGGCGACCCGGCGGGCGCGATCGGCCTCGTTGGTCACGGTCTGCTCCCGGACCAGCTCGATGATCGCCATCGGGGCGTTGTCGCCCTTACGCGGCAGGGTCTTGATGATCCGGGTGTAGCCGCCGTTGCGGCCCTCGAACGACGGACCGATCTCGGCGAAGAGATCGTGCACGACGTCCTTGTTCCGGATCACCCGGAGCACCTCGCGGCGGTCGGCCAGGGTACCGGCCTTGGCCTTGGTGACCAGCTTCTCGGCGTAGGGGCGCAGCGCCTTGGCCTTGGCCTCGGTGGTCGTGATCCGACCGTGCTCGAAGAGCGCCGTGGCCAGATTGGCGAAGATCGCCTTCTGGTGCGACGCCGACCCGCCGAAGCGAGCACCCTTCTTGGGCTTGGGCATTGTGGGTTCTCCTTGGTAAAGACCGCTACGGGGCGCCCGCCCCGGTCGGCCTAGAGCTGTTCGGTTTCGGCGTAGTCCTGCTCGCCGCCGTCGTTATCGCTGAAAGTGCCGCTGTCGGACCAGGTTCCGGTGCTCGCGTCGTAGCCGACCACGCTGGACGGGTCGAAGGACGCCGGGCTGTCCTTGAGCGAGAGGCCCAGGGCGTGCAGCTTGACCTTGACCTCGTCGATGGACTTCTGGCCGAAGTTGCGGATATCCAGCAGATCCGATTCGGTCCGCGCCACCAGCTCGCCGACGGTGTGCACACCCTCGCGCTTCAGGCAGTTGTAGGAGCGGACGGTGAGGTCCAGGTCCTCGATCGGCAGCCCGAAGGAGGCGATGTGATCCGCCTCGGCCGGGGAGGGGCCGATCTCGATGCCTTCGGCTTCGACGTTCAGCTCACGGGCCAGGCCGAACAGTTCGACCAGGGTCTTGCCCGCCGAGGCGAGCGCGTCCCGCGCGCTGATGGAGTTCTTGGTCTCCACGTCCAGGATGAGCCGGTCGAAGTCGGTGCGCTGTTCGACACGGGTGGCCTCGACCTTGTAGGTCACCTTGAGCACCGGCGAGTAGATCGAATCCACCGGGATCCGGCCGATTTCCGCACCGGTCGCCTTGTTCTGCACCGCCGGGACGTAACCGCGACCGCGTTCGACGACCAGCTCGATCTCGAGCTTGCCCTTGTCGTTCAGGGTGGCGATATGCATATCCGGGTTGTGCACGACCACACCCGACGGCGGCACGATGTCATCGGCGGTGACGGTCCCCGGGCCCTGCTTGCGCAGGTACATGGTGACCGGCTCGTCCTCTTCGGAGGACACGACCAGACCCTTGAGGTTCAGGATGATGTCGGTGACATCCTCCTTCACGCCGGGCACGGTGGTGAACTCGTGCAGAACGCCGTCGATGCGGATGCTGGTCACCGCGGCCCCCGGGATCGAGGACAGCAGGGTGCGCCGCAGCGAGTTACCGAGGGTGTACCCGAAACCGGGCTCGAGGGGTTCGATGGTGAACTTCGAGCGGTTGTCGGCGATGACCTCTTCGGTGAGGGTCGGACGCTGGGAAATCAGCATGGGATCAATCCTCCTGTGTTGGGCGCCCGCTATTTGACGCCTCGTTTAGGGGTTGTGCGGGCCGTCGCGGTTCGACGACCCGCACCAGCGGCACGGTATGAGCGAGTCAGGCCCGAAGGCGGTAGCGCAGCGTCACCACGCAGGGCCCTCGCTCATACCGAATGCACACAGCTGTTACTTCGAGTAGTACTCGACGATCAGCTGTTCCTGCAGCGGCACATCGATCTGCGCGCGTTCCGGCAGCGAATGCACCAGGATGCGCAGCCGGCCCGGGATGACCTGGAGCCAGCCGGGGACCGGACGGTCACCGACGGTCTCCCGCGCCACCTGGAACGGCAGGGTCGCCAGCGACTTCTCCTTGACATCGATGATGTCGTACTGGGTGACCTGGAAAGAAGGAACATTGACCTTCTTGTTGTTCACCAGGAAGTGGCCGTGGCTGACCAGCTGGCGGGCCTGGCGACGGGTCCGGGCCAGACCGGCGCGGTACACGACGTTGTCCAGCCGGGTCTCCAGCAGACGCAGCAGGTTGTCACCGGTCTTGCCCTTGAGGCGGTTGGCCTCTTCGTAGTACCGGCGGAACTGCTTCTCCATGACGCCGTAGGAGAAGCGGGCCTTCTGCTTCTCCTGCAGCTGGAGCAGGTACTCGCTCTCCTTGATCCGCGCGCGGCCGTGCTGGCCGGGCGGGTAGGGGCGACGCTCGAAAGCCTGGTCACCGCCGATCAGGTCGACGCGCAGGCGACGCGATTTGCGGGTGATGGGTCCGGTGTAACGGGCCATTGTGCTCTACCTTCCTTCCCGCTTAGACGCGACGCCGCTTGGGCGGACGGCAACCGTTGTGCGGCTGCGGAGTGACATCGGAGATCGTGCCGACCTCCAGGCCGGCGGCCTGCAGCGAACGGATCGCGGTCTCGCGGCCCGAACCCGGGCCCTTGACGAACACGTCGACCTTCTTGACGCCGTTCTCCTGCGCCTTGCGAGCCGCGTTCTCGGCGGCCAGCTGCGCGGCGAACGGGGTCGACTTGCGCGAACCCTTGAACCCGACATGGCCCGACGACGCCCAGGAGATGACGTTGCCGGAAGGATCGGTGATGGACACGATCGTGTTGTTGAACGTGCTCTTGATATGCGCGTGACCGTGCGGGACGTTCTTCTTTTCCCTGCGGCGCGACTTCTGGCTCTTCTTCGGGCCGGAGGCCCGGGACTTCGGAGGCATCGCTTATCCCCTACTTCTTCTTGCCGGCGACGGTGCGCTTCGGGCCCTTGCGGGTGCGCGCGTTGGTCTTGGTGCGCTGGCCGTGGACCGGGAGGCCACGACGGTGACGCAGGCCCTGGTAGCAGCCGATCTCGATCTTGCGACGGATATCGGCCTGGACCTCACGACGCAGGTCACCTTCGACCTTGAGGGACGAGCCCTCGATGTAGTCACGCAGCTGCGTGACCTGCTCGTCGGTGAGATCCTTCGAGCGCAGGTCCGGGCTGACGCCCGTCGCGGCCAGGATTTCCTTGGAGCGGGTACGACCGACGCCGTAGATGTAGGTCAGTGCGATCTCCATGCGCTTCTCGCGCGGAAGGTCGACGCCCATGAGACGTGCCATCTGGCAGTTTCCTTAACTGTTGCGGAGGTCTGCTCCCTGTCCGTCCCCTCGTCTGGTGGGGCCCCGGCCTCCGTTCCGGGGGTAGGCACGCACACCCTCCGGGTCGCCCCGGAAAAACCTCAGTGTGCGGCTGGCGCTGGGAGTTCTTCTTTCGTGCCAATCCGAACCGCGTTCGGTGCTCGGCGCCGGTGTCAGCCCTGCCGCTGCTTGTGCCGCAGGTTGTCGCAGATCACCATGACCCGGCCGTTACGGCGGATCACCTTGCACTTCTCGCAGATCTTCTTGACGCTCGGCTGAACCTTCACGTCCGTCCAATCTTTCGTTGCGGTCCACACCGGAGGGTGTGGACACAGTTGACCCCGGTCGGGTACGACCGGGGAAATCTCGGGGAGCGAACCGGGGCCCGCTCGTTCACTTGTAGCGGTAGACGATCCGACCGCGGGACAGGTCGTACGGCGACAGCTCGACGACGACCCGGTCCTCCGGCAGGATGCGGATGTAGTGCTGACGCATCTTGCCGCTGATATGCGCGAGGACCTTGTGCCCGTTCTCGAGCTCGATCCGGAACATCGCATTCGGCAACGGCTCGACAACCCGCCCCTCGACCTCGATGGCCCCGTCTTTCTTCGCCATATCCTCCGCGATCCCGGTTACACTCAACCTGGTCTGATTGCCTGGTACTGCCCGCGGGACCGGCCGGCGCACACCGGTGGACCGCGAAACGGCACACCGTGTACAACGGCGAACACGACAACCGATCGCACACGAACAGGCGGCGCTTTGATACACCGCCTGGTCAGCTTACCGGTAGGTATGTGATCGGGCAAAAAGGGGTACTCTCCGCGAGGCGCGTCACATGGTCCGGCCCGGCTCCCCGGCACTGAGTGCAAGGGTAGTTGTCGCGTAAACTGGCCGCTGTCCGAGGTCGACCATTCCAGGAGGGGACACCGGTGAGCCGCAGCAACGACGGCCTCCCCATGCTGCCACCATGGCTGGCCGATACCGAGGTCACCGGGGTCGGCGAGGGGAACTTCCGCAACTACGAGCCGCCGCCGGTCCAGAATCTGCCCCAGGACGAGATCATTCCCGAGACCCCCGAACCGCCGGAAGGTTTCTTCGCCCGCCGCGGCCGCGGCGAGGACCGCGCCGCCGACAGCGACAAGAAAAAGGGTAAGGGCTGGTTCCGGAACAAGAACAAGGACCAGCCGTCGCTGGAGGACCGCGTCGGAACGCTCCTCCCGAACAGCAACGGCCCCCGCCCGGCCCAGCGCAACAACTGGGCGGAGGCCACCGGCCGGCACGAATGGGCCACACCCCGGCCGGAGAGCGCCGAACCGGCACGCCACTCCGGCGCCGACCCCTTCCAGCAGGCCGAACAGAGCACGCCGGCGCCACATTCGCCCGCGGACCGGCCGGAAGTACCGGCGCCGCCCGCACCCGGCCCGCAACCGCAGTGGGGTCCCGACGATGCGCCGGCGCCCACTGCTGCCGTGCCGAATGCCTTCCGGGCTCCCGCGGCCGATCCCGCGGAGGCACCGGTCCGGCAGCCGGGTGAGCCGGCACCGGAATTCGACCGGTTGCGCCCGCACCAGTCGATCCCGCCGCAGCCACCGGAACCCGAGTCACGGTCCGGTGGCCCGGACGAGCGGGCCGGCGGTACGACCGGACCCGTAGCCCCCACGCAACCACCGTTGCCACCGCCACCCCCGCCGCTGCCGGATCCGCCCGACGACTCCGCGCGCCCGGGCGAGGGGCCGGATTCGCAGCAGCCGTTGCGGCGGCTTCCCGACCTGCCGCCGTCGCCCGCCGAGGATGCGGGGACCGCGGACCCGGTGCCGGGTGAGCCTTCGGCCTCCACCGAATCGTCCGCGGCCGCCCGCCCTCGGCCGTCCGATACTTCGGCGCCCGCTCCGGACTCGTTCACCACGCCCGATACCTTCACCGCACCGGCTCCGGCACCGCAGACCGCGCC
>NZ_BAGJ01000032.1 GCF_000308775.1 Nocardia testacea NBRC 100365 | reverse complement strand
CGCGACGGCGCGCGCGACGTGCGGCGGTCGCCCCGTCCCGCGGGACTGGTACCGCGCGCACGCCGCTCCGACATCTACCTCAGTCCTCGAAGGTGAAGCGCGGGAACGCCACGTCACCGGCGTAGCGAGCCGAATCGCCGAGCGCGTCCTCGATCCGCAGCAGCTGGTTGTATTTGGCCACCCGCTCGCTGCGCGCCGGGGCGCCGGTCTTGATCTGGCCGCTGCCCACGGCGACGGCGAGATCGGCGATGGTGGTGTCCTCGGTTTCACCCGACCGGTGCGACATCATGGTCTTGTACCCGTTGCGGTGCGCCAGTTCGACGGCGTCCAGGGTTTCGGTGAGCGTGCCGATCTGGTTCACCTTCACCAGCAGCGCGTTGGCCGCGCCCTTGGCGATACCGTCCTCGAGACGCTCGGGGTTGGTGACGAACAGGTCGTCGCCGACCAGCTGCACCTTGTCGCCGATCTCGTCGGTGAGCGCGACCCAGCCGTCCCAGTCGTCCTCCGACAGCGGGTCCTCGATCGAGACCAGCGGGTAGGCGGCCCGCAGTTCGGTGTAGAACTTGGCCATCTCCGCGGCCGAGCGCGCGGAACCCTCGAACTGGTAGGCCCCGTCCTTGTAGAACTCGGTCGCCGCGACGTCCAGCGCCAGCGCCACATCCCGGCCCAGCTTCAGCCCGGTCTTGCCGATCGCGACGCTGATCAGGTCCAGCGCCTCCTTGGTGCCGGCGACATCGGGCGCGAAACCACCCTCGTCACCGAGGCCGGTGGCCAGGCCCTTCTCCTTCAGCACCGCCTTGAGCGCGTGATAGACCTCCGCGCCCCAGCGCAGCGATTCCTTGAACGTCGGCGCGCCGATCGGCGCCACCATGAACTCCTGCACATCCACCCCGGTATCGGCGTGCGCGCCGCCGTTGAGGATGTTCATCATCGGCACCGGCAGCACATGGGCGTTCGGTCCACCGAGATAACGGAACAGTTCCAGACCCGAGGACTCCGCGGCCGCCCGCGCCACCGCCAGGGAGACACCCAGCAGCGCGTTGGCGCCCAGACGCGATTTGTCCGGGGTCCCGTCGAGGTCGAGCAGCGCCTGGTCGACGGTGCGCTGTTCGACGGCGTCCAGGCCGATCACGGCCGGAGCGATCTCGTCGAGCACCCCCTCGACGGCTTTCTGCACGCCTTTGCCGTTGTAGCGATCCCCGCCGTCGCGGAGTTCCACGGCCTCGTGCTCGCCGGTGGAGGCACCGGAGGGCACCGCGGCGCGGGTCAGGGTGCCGTCGTCGAGGGCGATCTCGACCTCGACAGTGGGGTTACCGCGCGAATCCAGGATCTCGCGAGCTCCGACCTGTTCGATGATGGCCACGAAAACAACACTCCTTCGGCTGGTGGCACGGTAGTTATCGGGACGAGCCGTGCGATTGCGAGCCTAATAGGCCCGGTTGCGGCCAGTCCATCCGCCGCCCCGCAGCACCCGACGCAGTTCCGGCGCCACCTCAGACGCGCCGACCGACGCTGTAGGCCGCGGCCCGATCGCGGACCACCTTCATATAGCTCTCCGACCTGTTGTAGGTGAACAGCGCCCGGCTCCACCCCTCGGCAGTGCCCAGGGCCCCGCCGCTCACGCACAGATACCGCGCCGCGGTGAGCGCCGCGTCATCGATACTGTGCGGATCGGCGACCCCGTCCCCGTTGGCGTCCACACCCCATCTGCGCCAGGTCTCCGGGATGAACTGCATGGGCCCGACCGCCCGATCGAACACCCGGTCCCCGTCGAGCGACCCCTCGTCGGTATCCCGGATCTCCGCCACCCCCGGCGCCCCGTCCAGCGGGATCCCGATAATCGAGGGCTCCACCAGACCGTCGTCGCGCACCTCCGCCCCGCGATGCCGGCCGTGATCGCTTTCCACACTCCCGATCCCCGCCAGCGTCGTCCAGCCGATCCCGCAATCCGGCCGCGCCCGCCCCATCACCGCCGCCGCGTACCCGTACGCCTCGAGCGCGGCCACCGGCATATCCAGCGCACCGGCGTACTCGGCCGCCCACGCGTTCAATTGCGCGGCGGTCCGGCCGGGAGCGTCGATATCGATCACGGGAACGGGGACCCCGGGCCCGGGCGGGATCCCCTCGGGGATGGGCACCAACTCGTCGCCGGTCCCACACCCGGTCAGCACCAGGGCGGCCAGCGACGCGACGATGAGGCCGAACCTGCGGAGATGCACAAACTCCATCATCCAGACGGACGGGTCCCGGGGGCC
Source organism: Nocardia testacea NBRC 100365 (assembly GCF_000308775.1). Taxonomy (GTDB): domain Bacteria; phylum Actinomycetota; class Actinomycetes; order Mycobacteriales; family Mycobacteriaceae; genus Nocardia; species Nocardia testacea. The sequence continues at coordinate 22,117 of NZ_BAGJ01000032.1, read as the reverse complement.
CTGTGAGAATGGCCGAACGGCACAGATCACAATCTCGGTAGCAGCGATCGCCCGGATACCCCGGCACCGGACGATCCCGCCCCTGCCCTCTTCGCCGCTGCTGCTCGGCCCGATCGCTCACACATAACCCGTTGAGTCGCCACACCGTGCAGTACGATTCCGCAGGATCGCGATTCGTTAGGGGGCGCAATGCACCGACCGGGAGGGGCTGTGCTGCGCGGAATCTGCGCCACGCTGACGGCCGGGCTGCTGCTGACGACACTCGCGAACTGCAGTTCGGTGGTGGCCGGTGAAGCGGTCCGTGCCGAACCGGATCTGTCGGGACTCGACGTGGGGAACTATCCGACCGGGCCCGTCGCGCTCGGTACGGCGGAAGACGACGAAGCCGCCCGCTACCGGGAAGGTCAGCGGCTGGGGGATTTCGTGGCGCTCCCGTTCGAAATAGATCCGAGCTATGTGAACCGGGTCGCGGGCACGGGCGGGCCTGTGGTACTGGATCGCCGGGATATGCAGTCCCTGGTCATCAACGACACCTTCGACGAAGTCGCCGCGGATCTGATCACGGGCTGGGTCCACACCTGGTCGACCGACGGGGACCCGGATGTCGCACAACAGCTCAGCATCGCCGTTCTGATGTTCCCCGACCCGGGCACCGCCGGCTCCGTCGCGGACGGGCTGGAACACGACGACTTCACCTTCAATACCGACAATCGTCCGGTATCGCTGCCGAAATACGCGCGATCGAAGGCACACTGGCGACCCGGACACGCATCACTGGGAAGCTGGACCGCCCACGACCGCTATGTCGTCTTCGTCAAGTACGACGACCGGTCCGGAAAAGCCGAACTACCGGCAATGGTGCAGCGCACCGAATCGGTACTCGATGTTCAGTTGCCCCTGCTGGGTGAATTCGAGCCCACCCCCGCAGAACAGCTGGACGAGATCGCCCTCGATCCCGATGGCATGCTGGCCCTGGCTCTTCCGAAGAGCCCACAGATCGTAGCGATGTACGGCCCGCCGGACGCATTCCGCGGACGCGGCGCGGTGTACGCCCTGAGCGGCATCACGGACCTGCGGTTCCTCGATTCCGGCCAGGTCACCGGTATCGCGCTGGGCGAATCGGTGGTCATGCGCAGCGAGACAGCGCAGGGAGCTCGAACGCTGTGGGACCACTTCCGTCCCGACACCGACGATGCGACCGGCAGCCGGATGATCGAGGCGCCCGAGGGAATCGAGGGGCAGGTCGCGTGCTTCAACAGGGAGGTGGCCGCACATATGAATCCCTCGGCCTTCTGCGTACTCCAAACGGGAAGATACTTCGCGCAGGTAGAAGGCGGACAGATCCAGGATCTTCACCAGAAGACCTCGGCGCAGTACGCCCTGCTCCTGCATGGATAGGGGCAGAGTTGCGGATATCGAACACTCACAGATCCACCGGACGCAGTGGGCGAATACTGTTGGCGCTCCTCGCGCTTGCCACGGCTGTGGCGAGCACCGCATGCGGGTCCACGATCACCGGCCGGGCCGCTCCCGGTGCCACGCCGGTGGACCTGGCAAAACTCGATGTCGGGTTGTTTCCGACCGAACCTGTGGCATTCGAAATGGATATCACCACGGATGCGGATGTGTACTCGCTCGAGGCGCGACGAATGCTGGGTTTCCTGATCTCACCGCACGATGTGGACCCGGAACTCCGCTACCTGAACGAGACCCAACTGGTCCTTCCCGGCACGACTCCTTCCTTGCTGCCGGCGGAATTCACGCCGATCTCGGAGAAGAACTACCTGGTCGCGGGCGCCGTGACCGCGCGCGGAAACAACAGCCCGCGCACTCCGCAGGAAGGCACCGTCGCACTGTTGAGATTCGGCAACGACGAGTACGCCCGGGTGGCCGCTACCGAGTTCAGCGCGGCCACGGACAGACTCACCCCGGGTCGCGAGAAGCTCCCGATACCGGGACACGACGAGGCCCACGCCGGCCGCGTGCCGACCCGCGATCGCGCGCAAGTATTCGCCGCCTCGGGACCCTACGTCGTGGCCGGTTCGATCTCCGCCCCGGCCGATCGCGCGGACCGGCTCGCCGATCAATTGAAAACCCTCCTCGACCTGCAGTTCGCGGCAATGAAGGAGCTGACGCCAACGCCTCCGGACGATATCCTCGACCTTCCCGTCGACCCGGAGGGCATCATGAGCACCGCGCTGGCGCCGGAATACTCGGGTAGCGCGGCATACAACGAACTGGCCGGCGCGTACTCCCCCGCGGCCCATATCCACTTCGAGAACGATGCCGCTCAGGTATCGGACTACGCCGGATATGGGGTGGACCTGGTCGCGCGCAACGACGCCACGGTCTATCGCACGGCGTCTGCCGAACAGGCCTTCGCGTTGCAGTCGACGCTCTCCCGGCCGGCCCCATACGACGAGGAGATCCCGGGGCCACCGGGCCTCAGCGACGCCCGGTGCGTCCAACGGGCCTCGTCCGCGGTCATGTCCGACCGGTTCTTTTGCGTCACCGTATACGAGCGTTATGTGGCCGTGGTCGATTCCTACGGACTCGGCGATCTACCGGCACCGGAGCTGTACCAGGCCACGGCCGCGCAGTACGCCGTACTCGCCAACAGCAGGATGCCCGGATGACCCGGCGCTGCGCCACTGCCCAGAGGATGCCGGGCGGGACGCAGTCCGGCCCGGTGCCGAAACGACGACAGCACGCCCGGTGGGCGGTCGTATGGACGAGGAGGAACCAATGGTGTTGCCGCCCGGTGCCGTTGTCGGCGGCTATCGACTGACTCGGCTGCTCGGCAGCGGCGGGATGGGTGCGGTCTATCTGGGAGAGCACCCCAGCCTGCCGCGCCAGGACGCGATCAAGATCCTCGACGAAGATCTGTCGGGTGATCCCGAGTTCCGGGCACGGTTCGAGCGTGAGGGTGATCTGGCCGCAGGTCTGGATCACCCCAATATCGTCCCGGTCTACAACCGCGGCGAAGAGGGCGGCCGACTCTGGATCGCGATGAAGTTCGTCCCGGGAACCGATGCGTCCGAGGAAGCCCAGAAGGGCCCGTCGGTCATGACCCCGGCTCGCGCGCTGCACATCATCTCGGGAGTCGGCAGGGGGCTCGACTACGCGCATCGCAGGCGCCTGTTGCATCGCGACGTCAAACCCGCGAACTTCCTGCTCTCCAACGCACCCGACGATGACGAGGAAAGAGTACTGCTCACCGATTTCGGTGTCGCCAAGTCGGTCGAGGACAGCCGGAATCTGACAGCCACCGGGAAATTCATGGCGACAGTGGCCTATGCGTCACCGGAACAGCTACTCGGCCACCACCTCGATCACCGCTCCGATATCTACAGCCTCGGTTGCTCGTTCTATCGGTTGCTGGCCGGCCAGAATCCCTATCCTTCCACTGTTCCGGCAGTAGTCATGATGGGGCATCTGAACGAACCACCACCTCGGATATCGGCGGTCCGGCCGGATCTACCGCAGCCCCTCGACCACGTTTTCGCCCGCGTGCTGGCGAAGAACCCCGGCGACCGGTACGGCACCTGCCGCGAACTGGTCGCCGACGCGGAGGCGGCCTTTGCCGGTGGCGGTCGTTTCGTCGCTCCCGTAGCCGGATTCGGAGCGACCAAACCGGTGGCCCCCGCACCGCAGGCAGTTCACACCGGATACCCGGCCACCGGTGGTCTGCACCTGTCGCCTGGACAGGAGACCATCGTCACGGAGCCCCGGAGCGGCTACGCAACCGAATTCTCCGACTCGAGACCGGGGGGCGGCCGGTTGCGCCGAATCCTGGTTTCGGCTTCCGTCGTGGTCGTAGTACTCCTGGCTGTGGCGGTCGGGTCATATTTCATCTCCGACGCGGGGCCCGGATCGGCCGACGGGCCCGACCTGGCGCAGGTTCGCTCCGACCATCCGCAGTTCTCCGGAAAGACGGTCGCCGCATTCAACTACGGGAACTCCCTGTTCTCGATCGCACTGGATGGGTCGCCCCAAGCGAATTTCCTCCGCGACATAGGCTTTCGCTACAGCGACGCCTACCGCCCATATCGAAACGAAGAATCACCGCGCAAATTGTCACCGACAGGTTTCACCTTGCCCGAAGGACTGGATGTCATCGTGGTCACGCGGTCCGATACCGGCGCCGGAAACGGTGGGCTGGGGGGTTTGCCTGTCGCGTTCTTGAACGCTACTGCGAAAATCGTCGTTGTCGACGATATATCCACTGTTCAGGCGTTCCAGGTGTGGACCGAACAGTCACCGGGCACTTTGACCGACGAAATGGTGCCCGCCATAACCGAGGTCGTGGGTTGATGATGAGGGGGGACCGATGAGGACGTCACCGAGGCGCCTGAGGTATGTCTTGGGCGTCGTGGCCACAGTTCTGGCGGCCAGTTGCGGTACCGACACGACCGGCGAGGGTCCCGTTGTGGACATCGACGCCTTGCAGACCGGCAATTATCGCACGACACCACGGTCGCCGGAGGAAGTGCGAACGGCGGCGAATATCGATATCCAGGAAGCATTGCGGCTGGGCGAACATGTACCACTGATCATGGAGACCAACCCGAAGCTGGTCTTCACCCGCGTCGCACATCAGCAACGGATCTTTACCCGCACCGACCCGCCCCGGATCGTCGACAACTTCTCCGCCGCGGCACCGGGGTTCATCGCCGGCTGGGAGACGATAGGGCAGCGACGCGAAGACGAGCTCCACGGACGTTCCGTCGACCTCACCGTTATGCGGTTCTCGACACCGGAGTCGGCGGCGCAGGCGGCCCGGGCACTGGCCGACGGGCTGTGGCACAGCCGGTACCCGCCCGTAGGGACAATTCCGATTCCCGGGTACACCGACGCGTTCGGGCAGGCCCGCGCTCACGGCGCGGTTTCGGCCGCCGTCGCTCGGAACGAATTCGTATTGTGGGCCTATATCGGTGGCGGCGTGGACATTCCCCCGGATCAGAACGCGCTCGCGGATCTCGCCGCCGAAGTTTTCGATGCGCAGTTCGAGCGGCTCCGGAAATACGAACCGACACCGGAGATGAAACTCGCCGATCTACCGGTCGATCGGGACGGGTTACTGAGCTATGCACTGCCCGACCCGGACGGCGCCGCCGAAGCGGTGATGAGCGCGCATGCAGCGCTCCATCTGCTTCAGCGGCCCGACCTCACCGAGCGCGCATTCGACGATGCCCGGGTCGACCTGGTCGTACACGGTGAACCGGAAATCTATCGAGCAGGCGACGAGCGAGCGGCCGACCGTTTACACGCGTATTTCGTCGGCCAACTGGGGCCGGAGTACCGGACCGTCGACAGTCCCCCCGGAGTTCCGAAGGCCCACTGTGCAGAAGACCCGGACTCGACCGGATCGTTGGTATGTCTTTTCACCGTGGGCCGTTACTCGGTGATCATGAACGGCACGCAGATACAGGACCTTCACCAGAAGGTGTCGGCGCAGTACGTGCTACTCGAACAAGCGCCCTGAGGTGGAAAGACTGTGCCCCGAGCAATTTTCGCTCGGGGCACAACCGGAAAATGATGGAACGAGAAAGTCCGGAAACCACGGAACCTCTCGTACCGCTGTTCACATCCAGCGGGCGGCGTTCGTCTTATCGGTGGTGGACATATCGATCGCACCGTCCCGCACGATATCGGAAAGTCGCTGCATGATGTCCAGCAGAGCGATATGCGCATCGTCCCAGCGCTTCTGCTTTGCACTGTAGGCGACCTGGGCTTCACCGCCCCACTGGGCGACCAGACCGTTGACGTAACCCTGCAGTTCGTCGTGAGTTTCCTGAAGCCGGCCCCGCGAGGTGTTCAGGTCCCCCGACAGCGTAATCAGCTGGGCTTCGGAATAAGAAATCGCATCTGACATTGTGTCTCCTTGTGGCTATGAGTCGGAAGGCCGGACCTAGATATTCAGGCTGGAGCCCGAACCCAGATCTCCGGACGCGCCCGCGGCATTGATGGCGTCCTGGTTCGCCTGCTCGGTCGCCGTGTAGCCCTTACCGTTCTCACGAATCAGACCGGCGATCTCCACCAGGACATCGTTCAGCTTCTTCGACTGAAGGTCGTAGTCGTCCATGACCTTCCGGAAGGTGCCGGCAGCGGAGCCCTTCCAGTTCCCCTGTGTGCCCGCAACCAGATTGCGGACATTTCCGAGCTCGCTGACCAACGCACCGTTCACGGTCTCGACATGCTTGGCCGCTGTCTCCATCGCCGCAAAATCGGTAGTGACTTCGCCCGCCATGGGTCCTCCTTTTCAAGAGTTCGGATCCGGACCCCTGCGTCCGCAAACGGTCCGAACTTGCCTTCATGATGATTGGACGCGATCCCCGCCCAATCGGTTCCATAGGATTTCGGAAAACGTCCCGACCGGAGTCACGGAGCGACATCCAGCGAGTTCGCGAGGTCTTCACAGATAGGTGTGATCGAGTCCTGCCCCCCTGTCTGGTACTGGCACCCGATACTGATCTGGATGCTGTGCTCGACGATAACATGCCAGTCAACGGTGGATCCGTCCTCTGGATGCTCGGAATATGCCAGGCCGGGGCGGCCGGCGAAGACCACATCGCGGCGGATCGGGGACACCGAACCCGCTGGGCGACGGGCGATCTGCGCTTCCAGGTCGGCAGCGATCCGTTCGTATCCGACATCGGCTGTCACGCGCTGCTGGGTCACCGTGATGCGGGCGCGCAGACCGGCCTCGGGCACCAGTACGAGACGCTGATCGGAGCCGGCCGACGGGTCCTGGTCCCGCCATCCGGCCGGGATCGTGAGGCGGAGAGCGCCGAAGGTCACGGGGACCGGATCGGGTGCGGTGTCCCCGTCGGCCGGAGCCGCGGTGGTGGACGATGCGGCGGCCACGGCATCGGGGCCACCGCCGGATATCCGGGCGATACCGATACCGGCGGCCACCAGGACGGCGACGACGAGTACGGCCGAGGCCGCGAGATAGAGCGGGGTCCGGGAGCGTGGTGGCCGGGTGGCGGCGGCCCGTTCCCGCAGGGGCTGCAGCCATTCGGTCTCGGCGGCGGCCGGGGGCAGGGCGGGACGGTGCTCGCCGGGGTCGGTACGGGGTACCCGCACCAGATCCGTACCCGCCACCACCGCCAACTCGGCGCTACCGCAGCGATCGGCGACCACCGAACCGATCCGCTCCAGGAAGCCCGCGTCGGTACGGCCGACCACGAGCACCGAACTCACCTGGCAGCCGTGCAGCAGCCGTTCGAGGAGTTCGTCGAAACCGGCGAGTCCCTGGTCGGCCGCCGCGATCTCGCCGGCGGCCAATACCGGTTCGTGTTCGCAGTATTCGAGGCGCGGACCGCGCTCGGTGGGCACCACGGTGGACGCGGTGGTCGACAGCGGTCCGAATTCGAGGACCACGGTGCGCACATCGCGCAGCCGGCGCCCGGCGGCGACCGCCCGCACGGCGATCGTCTCCAGCGTCACGTGACCACTGTGGCGGAAGGCCGCGGATTCCAGGACGGCCAGCCGGTGTGGGTCCCAGTCGGTGGGGTGCACCACGGTGAGGCGCTCGCACGGGGTCGGTATGCGCAACTGGGTGAGGGTGTGGCCGAACACCGCGCTCAATGCTTCCGCGGGCGTCGGCATTCCCGGGTCGTAGGCGATGCGGTCGGCGGTGACCAGCTGTACCGGCGACACCGCGATGGAGGGTGGGGCCAGCGGTTCCCCCACCACCAGACCGCGGCCGTCACCGGCGGGCACGACCGAAGGGATGAGATCGGTATGGGTGTTCGCGCTCCACGCCCACAGTCGGGTCTCGGTCAGCGCGATCTCGGCCACCGGCATTACTGCGTCGGCATCCACGAGGTCTGGATGAGGTCGTTGCCCGAACGTCCGACCAGGGTGCCGCGGCCCGGCGGCATGGCACTGGGCCGGACATTTCCGAGCAGGCCGCCCTCTTCCCGGCTGCCGCTCATGATCAGACCGGGGGTGGCCAGGTCACGCAGGCGGGAGATCACCGGCTCGTACATGGCCCGGCCCGCACCGCCGGAGCGACGCGCGATGATCAGATGCAGGCCGATGTCCTTGGCGTGCGCGAGGTAGTCGACGATCTGCGCGAGCGGGTTGCCACTGGATCCGCTGGAGACCAGGTCGTAGTCGTCGACGATCACGAACAGGTCCGGTCCGGTCCACCAGGAGCGGTCGCGCAGTTCCTGCGGGGTGACGTTCGGGCCGGGCATCCGGGTCCGCAACAGAGCGGCCAGATCCCGCATGTTCGTGGTGAGGCCCTCGGCGCCGGTCGCGTAGGCGGCCAGCCGTTCCTGGTCGAAGTAACCGAGCATGGTGCGCCGGAAATCGACCAGGATGAGCGCCGCCTTGTCGCGCGCATTGGATTCGACGATGCCGCTGACGATATTGCGCAACAGGGTCGACTTCCCGCATTCGGTATCGCCGAAGATCAGGAAGTGCGGGTTGTCGTCGAAATTGAGGAACACCGGCGCGAGCTCGGATTCGTTGATACCGATCGGGATCGCGACATTGCGCCGGTCCGCCGGGCCCTGCCAGGGTCCGATGGCCCGCACGAACTGTTCCCGATCGAGTTGTTCGGGCAGCATCCGGACCTGCGGCGCGGGGCGGCCGGGAGTCGCCTGCTGTAGCCGCGCGACCGCGTCGGCGACGCCACGACCGAGGTCCTCGGCCTCGGAGGATCCGTCCACTCGGGGCAGCGCGGTGAGCATGTGCAGGCTTTCGGGAGTCATACCGCGACCCGGGCGCCCCTGCGGAACCAGCGCCGCGACCTTGCGGCCGAACTCGGAATCGGCCGGATCGCCGAGGCGCAGTTCCAGCCGAGTACCGATCTGGTCCTTGAGCTGGGGCCGGGCCTCCATCCACCGCGAGAGGGCGATCACGACGTGCACGCCGTAGGACAGGCCCTGGACGGCGAGGTTCATGATCGCCTGCTCCAGCGGCTCGAAATCCTGGCGGATCGAGCCGAAGCCGTCGATCACCAGGAAGACATCACCGAAGGGGTCCTCATGGGCGCCGGTGGCGGCCTGGCTACTCGCCGGATCGCCGGCGCGCAGGCGGCGGAACTCCGACATCGACTCGATACCGAGCTGGCGGAACCGCAGTTCGCGAGTGCGCACGATGGTGGTCATCTCGGCGACGGTGCGGCGGACCTTGTCGTGGTCCAACCGGCCGGCCACCGAACCGACGTGCGGCAGTCCCTCCAGACTGGCGAGGGTACCGCCGCCGAAGTCCAGGCAGTAGAACTGCACCTGTTCGGCGGTGTGGGTCAGCGACATCGCCATGATCAGCGTGCGCAGCATCGTCGATTTACCCGACTGCGGGCCACCGACCACGGCCACATTGCCGCGGGCGCCGGACAGGTCTACGACCAGGGGGTCGCGGCGTTGGTCGTAGGGGCGGTCGACGATACCGATCGGCGCGCGCAGACCGGCCTGCGCGTTGTACTCGCCGGTGAGGATCGAACGCGGAATGAGCTCGTCCAGCGACGGCGCGGCGTCCAGCGGCGGCAACCAGATCTCGTGGGCGGGACGGCCGTGACCGCGGATCCGGGCCACCAACATGCCGATATTGGAGATCTGTTCGCCGTCCTCGACCAGCGGCTCCGGATCGTCGAGCGGTTCGGGGGCCAGCGGTACCCGGTCCACCGCGCGGAATTCGACGTGTTTGGCCAGGAACGGCCGGGCGGTGATATCGATTTCCCCGGCCCGGGTCGCCACCGCGATATCGCGCTGCGGCCCGCCACCCACATAGGGCCCGGATACGTAGGACGCCTGGAAACGCTGGATCTCGCCCGAATCCGATTTCAGGTAGCCGCCGCCGGGATTGTTCGGGAGGTTGTAGGCATCCGGGACACCGAGCACCTGGCGGGATTCGTTGGCCGAGAAGGTTTTCAGGCCGATGCGGTAGGACAGATGCGATTCCAGGCCCTTGAGTTTGCCCTCTTCCAGCCGCTGCGAAGCGAGCAGCAGGTGGACGTGCAGTGAGCGGCCCAGACGGCCGATCATCACGAACAGTTCCGCGAAATCGGGGTGCTGGGTGAGTAGTTCGGAGAACTCGTCGAGCACGACGAACAGGGCGGGAAGCGGATCGAGGTCCGCGCCGGCTGCCCGCGCCTTCTCGTATTCGGAGACATTCGCGAAGTTACCGGCCTGACGCAACACTTCCTGGCGGCGGTTCATCTCGCCGGCCAGGGCGTCACGCATCCGATCGACCAGGTCGGCTTCCTCTTCCAGGTTGGTGATGACGGCCGCGACATGCGGGACGCCGTCGAGACCGAGGAAGGTCGCGCCACCTTTGAAGTCGACGAGAACCAGGTTCAGCTGATCGGGCGAATGGGTCGCGAGCAGACTGAGCACCAGGGTGCGCAGGAATTCGGATTTACCGGAACCGGTGGCGCCGATGCACAGACCGTGCGGGCCCATACCGGATTCGGCGGCTTCCTTGATGTCCAGAACGACGGGGAGTCCGTCGGCGCCGACACCGAACGGCACCCGCAACCGCTCCCGGCCGTAGCGCGGCCGCCACGCGCTCTCCGGATTGAAGGATCCGATATCGCCCAGGCCCATCAACTGCGCCCAGGTGTTGATGGTCTCCCCCTCGGTGACCTCGACATCGCTGCTGCGCTGGGTGGCCGCCCGGTACGGGGCGAGGCGGCGGGCCACCTGCTGGGCCTGTTCCCGGCTGATCCGATCGATGACCGCGAAACGCTCCTGGTTCCCGGTGGCGCCGCGACCGAGACATTCGCCGTTGCGGATGGTCAGGCCGATACCGCGCGAGACCGCCAGGCGCGGCGCGTATCCGCACAGGTCGATGACGGTGACGCCCTCGTACCCGGATTCGCGCAGCTGATCCTCCTCGGCTTCGAGCAGGCCGCCGTCCACCACGATCACCACGTGCACCATGGCGGAATTGGTGGGCTGGTTACGGGAGTAGCGGACCCGGTTGCCGAGGATGGGGGCGAGGCCCGTCATCATCTCCCGGATCGAGCCGAAGAACATGCGCTGGGTGCCGACACCGTCCTGGGCATCCGGGTGCTGGGTGTGCGGCAGCCATTTCGTCCATTCCCATTCCGCGCTGGTGTCGGGGCCGCAGACGATCGCGGTGAGCACCTGGTCCGGGCCGTGGAACATGGTCAGTTGGACCAGCATCGCGCGCACCATGTCCCGGGCCTGGGCCCGGTCGCCGTCGAGGGCGATGGTGGCGAAACCCTTCACCGCGATGGCGGTGGGCAGATCGGGCACGGTGGAATGCGCGCGGACGAAGCGGCGCAGCGACACCGCGGCGATCGGTTCGAGTTCCTCCACCGGTCCGGTTTCCGGCGCGACCAGGCGGGTGGCCAGCCGCTGCCCGCCGATGCCGATGCGGACATGGCAGAAATCCTTGTCGCTGGGCCGGCGTTCCCACATCCGGGAGGTGCCCGCGAGCATCCAGACCAGCCCCGGCTCCGGATGACTCCATTCCACCGCGGCGCGCTGCTCGGCCGCGGTGACCCCGACATCCTTGCGGACCTGGTCGAGGTAGCGCAGATAGTCCTTGCGGTCCTCGTTGGCTTCGGCGGCCTTGGCGCCCTTACCGTTGCCCTGGCCGGCGAACATCCCGACCATCGAGACCATCATCATCATCGGGAACATCAGCGACATCGGGTTCGACGCGATACCACCGCCCTGGGTGAACATCAGCGCCATCATCCCGACCATGCCGATGATCATCACGACCGGCATGAGCTTGCCCAGCAGATTTCCCGGTGTCACCCGGGGGATCTCGGGGGGCGGCTGCAGGGTGACCTCGCCCCCCGGTGTCCGCGGAACCTCCCGGCGCGCACGCCGCTGAAAACGGACAGTGGTCATCGAACGAGATCCCCCTTGTGGCCATGCGATGTTCGGGCTCAGTGTAGAGGCAAGCACGAACATGTCGTACAGTTCGACCTGCATTCTGCTGGCCGGACCGGGGGCACGCAACCCGCGATCTCCTGGGAGAATGCGGAAAACGAGCAGGGTAGCGAACCAACTTGGGGGAAGCGTGACGCATGCGCGACTGGACCATATGGAGGAAGATTCCTCGCGGGGAATAGTCCGCGCACCGGATCTCACCAGGGTCACCATTCTGGCCAAACACACCCAGGTCGATATGGCCATTCCGGTCGATGTTCCGGTCGCCCTGGTGATCCCGAGTGTGGTCGATATGATCGCCGCGCACAGCCGCACCAACGACTTCGACAATCAGGGCGAACGCTACGAACCCGCGGACTGGGTCCTGGCCAGGATCGGCCAGCCGCCGCTGTCGAATTCGCTCAGCCTCGGTGAACAGGGTGTGCGTGACGGCGAACTCCTGATGCTGGAGAACTCGGCCCATACCGCCCCGACCCCGCTCTTCGACGACATCATGTACAACGTCGCCGTCGCCGACGCCGAGCATTTCCGCGGCTGGAATCCGAATACCGCGCGGATCACCGGATCGGTGCTGGCGGTGCTCACCATGCTGGCGGGTTGCACCGCGCTGCTGGCGTCGCCGGAGGCGATGCCCGGCTGGATCACCGGATCGATCGCGCTGGGTGTGTCGGTGCTGCTGGTGGTCGCGGCGATGATCCTGAGCCGGGTGTACGGCGATCCCCGGACCTCGCTGGTACTGGGCGGATGCGCCCTGCCGCTGGCGTTCACCGGCGGCATGCTGATCGTCCCGGACCATTACGACTGGTCACATATGCTGCTCGGTTCCACACTGCTGGGTGCCACGGCCATTCTGGCCTGGCGGGTCACCGGCGTGGGACTGGGACTGTTCATCGGCGCGGGCACGGTGGCGCTGTTCGCCGTTCCGTCCGCGCTGGTCGGCCTGCTCACCGAGCAGCCCATGAAAGCCGTGGGCGCCGTGGTGGCGGCCCTGGGCCTGGCCGCGCTGTCGCTGGCCCCGCGGATCTCCATGATGCTGGCGAAGCTGCCGCTGCCGCCGGTGCCCTCCCCGGGCACCCCGATCGATCCGACCGAAGACGATCCCGACGACCACCGGGCGCTGCCCACGCTCGACGCCCTGCACGCGAAATCGGCGCGGGCGCGGACCTATCTGAGCGGACTGGTTTCGGCGACCACACTGGTCACCGTGGTCGGCGCCCTGGTGGCGACCGATCCGACCGGTGACGGGTTCTTCTGGCAGGGCATCGCGCTCGCGCTGGTGTGCGCGGCGGTGCTGATGTTCCGGAGCCGTACCTACGCCGGCGCCGAACAGGCCGTGATCCTGATCGCGGGCGGTGCCGCCATCCTGCTGGCCATGCTGGTGGGGATGGCGTTCGTCACCGATCTGCCGCTGGCCGCCTTCGGTGCCGCCCTGGTCATGCTGATCGCCGCGCTGGTCCTCGGCATCATCGTGCCGAACCAGACGGCGACCCCGCCCATGCGACGGGCCGCGGAACTGATCGAATACGGCTTCGTGGCCGCGGTGCTGCCGCTGGTGTTCTGGGTGACCGACCTCTACTCCCTCGTTCGCGGGCTGTGAACCGGGGGATCCGCACCGCGGCGGTCGCCGCGGTGCTCGGGGTGAGCGCGACGCTCGGACTCGGATCTCCGGCGGCGTACGCAGACCGGCCGGCACCCATCGATCCCGGACAGCTACCGGCCGGTGATCCGGCGAAACCCACGCAGGCCACCGAGCGCAAGGCGAATACCGCCTGCAACAGCACCGTCTCGGGGGGCGGCGGCCCGACCGTGCCACCCGCGCAGGCGGCCCTGGACCTACGGCGGGCGTGGCAGTTCTCCGAAGGCGCCGGGCAGGTCGTGGCGGTGATCGATACCGGCGTCGCACGTCATCCCCGGCTGCCCGGGCTGCGCGCCGGCGGTGACTTCGTGGCCAACAGCGGTGACGGAACGGAGGATTGCGACGCGCACGGGACCATCGTGGCCGGCATAATCGGCGCGAGCCGAGTCCCCGACGAGGGCTTTTCCGGGGTGGCACCGGCCGCGACCATTCTGACCATCCGCCAGACGAGCGATAAATACGTCAAAGCGGGTAGCAATGCCACCAAAACGCCCGAAGACCTCTCCAAAGAGGGCTACGGCAATGTCGCCACCATGGCGCAGGCCATCCGCCGGGCCGCCGATATGGGCGCCACGGTCATCAATATCTCCGAGGTCGCGTGCAGTGCCGGGCCGATCTCCGATGCCTCGCTCGGCGCCGCGCTCGACTACGCCGTCCACCAGAAGAACGTGGTCGTGGTGGCCTCGGCCGGTAACACCGACAACGACAGTTGCAAGGGCAACACCGGTATCCAGGACCCGCTGGACCCGGCGGCCGACCCGTGGAGCAACGTGACCGTCAATGTGACGCCCGCGCGCTACGACGATCTGGTGCTCTCGGTCGGCTCGATCGACGCGAACGGCGCCCCCTCGGAGTTCACCGTCCCCGGCCCCTGGCTCAGTGTCGCCGCGCCGGGCGAGAACATCGTCTCTCTCGATGTGCACAGCGCGGGGTCATCAACGGGACGGTCAATGCCCAGGGCGGCCAGCAGACCATCAACGGCACCAGTTTCGCGGCCCCCTATGTTTCGGGTGTGGTCGCGCTGGTGCGCTCCCGCTTCCCGGAATTGTCCGCCGTCGAGGTGATGAAGCGGATCCAGGCGACCGCGCACGCCCCGGCCGAGGGCTGGAACCCGTATGTGGGCTACGGCGCGATCGACCCGATCGCGGCGTTGACCAACGAGGTGCCCGACGCGCTACGGCCCAAGCAACCGAATCCGGCGGTGAGCAAGCAGCTCGCGATTCCCGCGCCCCCCACGCCGCCGGACCACACCGCCCGCAATGTGGCACTCATCGGCAGCGGAATCATCGGCGGCGGACTGATTCTCGGCTATCTCGCCTCGTTCCCGGCCCGCCGCCGCTTCGGCGTCGGGGAAGACGACGCCTGATCGAGCAGGCGGTACGGGAAGTGGTTCGGTGCCGCCGCTCCAGTGCGACAGGGCGGCGGGCATGTTCCCGGGCATCGACCGTCACGTGATGAACCCGCGCCGACTGGTCGCTACCGGTGGTACCGCTGAGTGATTCGGGTGACGGTATCACCGGCGGGTGATCACTTTCCCGTGGCGACCGGCTGTGCGGCCGGTGCTGGATCCGGCGCGACTCCGTCGTGCGCGACCAGCGCCTCTTCACGGCCCAGGCTCGGTCCGGAGGCCAGCAGTCCGACGATCGGCCAGGGCGCGGGTTCGGCCTTCTCCGGCATACCCAATGCCTTCGCGGCGTCGGTGTTCTTGATGCCGTAGCGCACCCCGGTATCGGCGATATAGAAGATGCTGTCCTTGCGGCTGCTGTCCGGTTCGATCCCGGTGGTCTGCACATAGGCGCCGGTGCCCGGGGCCAGATAAGCGGAGTCGACGTTCTGGCCGGACCCGTCGGCCTGGGCGAGCGGCACCAGTTTCGCGCTGTCCGGCATCGGCAGGCTGACCCCGGTGACGACCTGCAGTTCGGCCCGGGTGCCGGTGTTCTCCCCGGCTTCCGGAATCGGTTTCCACGACAGGCAGCTCACCGGCTGGTCCTTGGCCTCGAGCACGGTCGGAGCGGTTCGTGGGTAGTCGCCCACCCGCAGGGCCGCCGACACGGGAGCATCGGTGCGTTCGCGCTGGTCGATGGTGTCGTCACCCGGCGTCTGCGGATTGGAGTTACGGATGATCTCTCCGGTCAGGGCCGAGATGGGCTGTAGCCCGTCGGCGAGCACCACGTGGTATTCGGTTCCGGAGGTGCCGACCTGCACGACATCACCGATACGGTGACCGCTGACCTCGAACCCGGTGGGGGCGCTCCCGGCGTCGGCGATCTCGGGCCGGACAATGGGCTGCACTTCCGGTATCGCGTTGATCAGTCCCTCGCTCACCGGCCGCGGGGTGGCACCGGTGATCTTCAGTGCGTCGGTGACCGCGCGGTCGGTCATATCGATGCGCGCGCGTTTCTTGTCGTACACCAGATAGGTGTGGTTCTCCCCCTGCACCAGCAGCGCCTCGTCCGCGCCCATCGCTTCGGCTTTCGCGCCGAGTTCGAGATCACCGGCCAGTACCGAGGTCGTCCGGTCCTGGCTGCCGTCGATTTTCATCTCGTCGCAGATCGTCCACTGCCGTCCCGCGCCGGCGGAGTCGAAGTGGATCGAGCCCGGGGCACCGGGAATGCCGATCAGCGGGCCCCGGGCCTTTTTACCGATCTCGGCTTCCTTCACGATCGACGCGTCCGGCGCTTCACCCGCGGCCAATCGGGCCGACGCCAGATTCAGCGCGGGGTGCACCACATCGTTGATCACCACATAGACGGCACCGGATTCCTTGCCGATGAGGATCTTGTTCTGGTCGATCTTGTCCTGGGGCCGGAGCAGCGCCAGCACACCACAACCGGCGAGGACCACCACGGCCAGGACCAGGCCCACGACATAGGCCCGCACCTGAGAACGCATGGGGTCGTGCAGCATTCGCACGTCCCGCCGCACCAGCGCATGTTCCATCCGACGGACCAGGAAGTTGTAACCGCTGATCTGCCACCTGGTTGTGGGCTTTGAAGGCATCGTCTTCCCCCGAACTGTGCTCGTGCTCGCCGAACACAGTACAGTTCGCGAGGACGTAGTTCAGCTCGGCCGCCGATAATCGGCCGACACCGGGTATCTGGGGGACTCTGATGGCCGTTGCAGCCGCAGTGGGGCGCAGGCGCAGCCTGCTTTTCGGGCGTATCTCCATGCGCAATCTGCTGATCGCCCAGGTATTCGCGCTCGTCGCGGGCACGGTCACCCTGGTCACCGGAGTGAGCCCGTGGATCGCGCTGGGGGTCGCGCTCGTCGTCGGATGCGTCCCGCTGATCCCGGTCGGACGCCGGGTGCTGCTGGATTGGGTGGCTACCTGGTGGAACTACCGGGCCCACCGCGAATATCGGATCGGGGACAGCAGCGATTTCCGCGGCCCCGACGACCGTTCGCTCGGCCTGTACTGGGACGAGAGCCGGGTGGTCGCGGTCGTCGAAGTGCTGCCTCCGCGTGGCGGACTCACCCGTATCGATCGGACCGCGGTGCACGCCTCCCATCTGCTGCCGATGGCGGAACTCGCGACCTGCCTCGCCCAGCACGACATTCTGCTCAGCGGTATCGACATCATCAGTCACGGCCATCGCAGCCGTTCCGGTACACCGGCCGGCGCCATCTACGAATCCCTGCTCGGACCATTGCCGGCCACCGCGTATCGCACGGTCTGGCTGGCGATCGGATTCGATATGGTCGATTGCCCCGGGGCGGCGAACCGGCGCGGCGGCGGCGACGAAGGCGCCGCGCGTGCGGTCACCATCGCGACCCAGCGCATCGTGCGGACGCTGGAGGACGCGGGATGCGGGTCGCGCGTACTGACCGCCTCGGAGATCCGGGCGGCCGTCCGCCAGGTACTGCACGGAGCCGACGCGCGCGAGCTGACCCACCGCTGGCGGTACGCCGAGCTCGGCAACAGCGTCAACATCGGCTCCGCGATCGATCCGAAACAGCTGGGGTCGGAGATTCTTTCGCAGTTGTGGGTGGCCGAGTCCCGCGGCACCACGGTCGCGGTCCGGCTGCGTCCCGGCAGTACCGCCGATACCGTGCACGTCGGCGCGGCCTGGCGGTCCACTCTGCGGGAACTCCCCGAGAAGACCACGTCCAAGGGCATGATCTCGATGAACGGCCGGCACCGCGACGGGCTGCTCGCGCATCTGCCGATCGGTATCCCCGATGTGGAGGACGCCGTACCCACCGCCGAGTACCCGATCGATGTGCTGGACGCGCTGGCGCTGCCGTCCTCGGGTTGCGGACAGCTGATCGGATCCGACGACGAGGGCAACGGGGTGGCCCTGCGGCTCGTCGGCGCCGGTATCTCGTCGGTGTACGTGGCGGGCGAACTGTATCTCGCGCAGCAGCTGGTGTTCCGCGCGCTGGCCGTCGGCGAGCGGATCCTGGTGCGTACCGACCGTCCGCAGGCCTGGTATCAGCTGATCGAGACGATCGGTAATCCGGAACGCTTGATGCTGGCCGTCGAAATGCATCAGTCGGACGCCATGTTCACCGCGACCGTGGTCGACGGCGTTCTCGCCCCCGCACCGCACGCCGGTATCACCACGATCTACGTCACCGGCGACCCGATGGGCTGGCCGGCCACCAAACCCGACCTGTCGATCCAGCAGCCCGGAGCGATCGGTAACCGGGTCGTCGTCCGCACCGCGACCACCCAGATTCCGCTGAACCTGGTCTCCATCCCCCGGGAACACACCTACATCGGCGAACCGCGGACCCGTCAGCCCGTGCCCCAGGGACCGCCGGCGGCCCACCAACCCCGGCACCGCTGACCAACGCCCGCACCCCGGTACCGGATCCGGCCGGTCGCGCCCGCACTCCGGACGCTCCAGCACTCAGCCCGGGTAGGGGTCGGTGGCCCGCGCACCGCGCAGGGCACCGCCCCACCAGGCGAGTTGGGTCAGCATCCGGTCCGCGGCGTCGATGGCCGCGCCGTCGCCCGTGTCCCCCGCGGCGTCGAACTGTTTGCGGGCCCGGTGGAAGCTCACCGATTCGCGTACCGAGACCATGTGGATCTCGGCCACCACCTGTCGCAGCTGTTCCACCGCGCGCAAGCCACCCGACAGCCCGCCGTAGGATACGAAACCCACAGGCTTGGCCCGCCACTCGTGTTTCGCGCTGTCGAAGGCGGTTTTCACCGAGGCCGGATAGCCGTGGTTGTACTCCGAGGTCACCACGGCGAAAGCGTCCGCGGCCGCGAGTCTTTCGCGGAAGCGCAGGGTCTCCGGGGTTTCGGTGAGATCGAGGGGCAGCGGGATGTCGAGCAGGTCCAGCACACCGATATCGAATTCGGGCCGGGCCCGGGCGGTGCGCAGGAACCAGTCGGCGACCACGGGCGCGAATCGTTCGGGCCGGACGCTGGCGACGATCACCTCTAGTCGCAACGGCGTATCCACCGCACGAGACTATCCCGGGCCCGCGGCGAACCGCGGGATGGTTTCAGGGCAGTTCGAAGGGCAGCGCGACACCGGCGTGTACCCGGCAGTGCTCGCAGGTCTCGGTATCGGCGACCGCGGCGACCGCGCCGCGTACGAGGTCCTTGAAGGGCACGATATTGCGTTCGAATTCGGCGAACACATCGGCCGCGCGCACGCCTTCGCCCTCGGTGATACCCGCGTCCAGGTCGGTGACCAGCGCGATAGCCGCGTAACACATCTCCAGTTCGCGGGCGAGTACCGCTTCCGGGTAACCGGTCATATTGACCAGCTCCCAGCCCTGGGCGGCGAACCAGCGGCTCTCGGCGCGGGTGGAGAAACGCGGTCCCTGGATGACGGCCATGGTGCCGTGCGGGTGGACGTGCACCGCGCTGTCGGCGGATTTCACCGCGGTGGCGCGCAGGTCGGCGCAGTAGGGGTCGGCGAAGGAGACGTGGATGCCGTTGCCGTCGAAATAGGTCTGCGCGCGGCCGGAGGTCCGGTCGACGAGTTGATCGGGGATGACCACGGCGCCCGGGCCCCAGTCCGGCCGCAGGCTGCCGACCGCGCAGGGAGCGTAGATCCGGCGGACGCCGATCGAGCGAAGTGCCCACATGTTGGCCTGGTAGGGCACGGTGTGCGGGGAGTACTCGTGCCGGGTTCCGTGGCGCGGGAGGAAGGCCACCGGACGGCCCTCGACCTCCCCCACGACAATCGGCGCGCTCGGGTCGCCGTAGGGGGTTCTCACCGTGACCGCGTCCGTGGCGCCGTCGAAGAAATCGTAGAATCCACTACCGCCGATGACGGCCAGCGCGGGCCGATCCTGGGAAGTCATGGTCTCGATTGTTCCGCGTCGGCCGCATGGGCGCACAGGCGAGGGCCCGTACCTGACAAGCCCGGACCGGAGATGTACCCTAGGGGGGTATGAACGGTCCTCTCGACCGGCGCAGAGGAGACAATCGGTGACTTCCACATCCACCCCGGCGGGATCCGCCGACGAGACGGGGACCGGCCACACGTCCCACGACCACGCGAACCACGGCTACATCACCGCCAAGGACGACTACCTGAAGCGGCTGCGCCGGATCGAAGGGCAGGCGCGCGGCCTGCAGCGGATGGTGGAGGAGGAGAAGTACTGCATCGACATCCTCACCCAGGTCTCCGCGATGACCAAAGCATTGCAGGCGGTCGCGATGGGGCTGCTGGAGGACCATATCAGCCACTGTGTGGTGGACGCGGCGGTCGCCGGTGGTCCGGATGCCGAGGCCAAGATCAAGGAAGCCACCGACGCGATCGCCCGGCTGGTTCGTTCCTGAACAACACCTCGGGTGGGCCGCCCGCTCGGGCGGCCCACCCGCCGGTCAGGACGCGGTGAGCAGCGGCGCCAAGGCGCGCAGCGTATCCAGATAGTCCTCGCCGAGGGCCTGGAGAGCGAGATGATCGGCGCCCGCCTCGATATGCCGGCGGACCTGCGCCGCGACCTGTTCGGCCGAGCCGTGCACGGCGAGCGCGTCCAGCAGGCGATCGCTGCCCGGCTTGGCGATATCCTCGTCGGTGTAGCCGAGACGCCGCAGGTTGGTGGTGTAGTTACGCAGGCCGAGGTACATCTCCACCACGGTGCGACCGGTGGCGCGGGCACGCTCGGGATCGGTGTCCACGACGAGCTTCTGTTCGGGCACCAGCAGCGCCTCACCGACGATCTCGCGGGCCTGCGCGGTGTGCTCCGGAGTCGTGAGATAGGGCAGCGCGCCCGCGGTGCGGTCGGCCGCCAGCTTCAGCACCTTCGGGCCGAGCGCGGCGAGCATCCGGCCGGAGACCGGGACCCGCGCCGCGTCCAGTTCGTCGAGGTATTCGACCAGCGCCTCGTAGGGGGAACGGTAGGGCTTGTTCGCCTCCGGGTGACCGCAGCCGATACCGAGCACGAACCGTCCCGGAAACCGCTGCTCGATCCGGTGGAAGGATTCGGCGGTCTCGGCGGCCGGAGCGGTCCAGATATTGACGATGCTGGTACCGACCTTCAGAGTCTCGGTGGCCGCCAGCAGATCCTCCACCACCGGCAGATCGGCGCTCGGTGAGCCGCCGAGCCACAGGGCTCCGTAACCGAGTCGCTCGAGTTCCGCCGCCGCTTCCGGGGTGAACAGTTTGTAGTAGCGCCATACGCCGTATCGTCCGAGATCGATCGTCATAACTACCGCAACCTTGTCGTCGAGGGGGCCTATTCCAACCCGACCCTATTCTCGAGATTCGGCGTCGCCCGGCCGACCGGCCGATCCCGGCCCGCCCCGCCCGGAGGCGGGGTAATCAAGCACAGCAGCCTCCAGTGGGAACCGACCGCATCTCCCGGGTCTGCGCGTTGCGTGCGGCCAGGTCGGCCGCTGCCGGATAGTCGACCGCGACGAGGCTCAGCCCGTGGGCCGGCGCCACGGTCACCGAACTCGACCGGCTCCGCTCCGCCAGCAGCCCCGCGACCCAGTCCGGTGTCCGGCGGCCCTCCCCCACCGCGAGCACCGCGCCGACCAGGCTGCGCACCATAGACCAGCAGAAGGCATCGGCGCTGACATGGGCGTTCAGCCGATCCCCCTCCCGCACCCAGTCGTAACGCTGCAGTTCGCGGACGGTCGTCGCGCCCTCCCGGCGGCGACAGAAAGCGGCGAAATCGTGCAGGCCGAGCAGGGTGTGCGAGGCCGCCCGCATGGCTTCGAGATCGACCGGGCGGCAGCCCACCACGCTGCGCGCGGCCAACGGATCGGCACCGTAGGGCGCGGTGGTGAGACGGTAGATGTAGTGGCGGCGAATCGCCGAGAAGCGGGCATCGAATTCGGCGGGTACCGGACGGACGCCGGTTATCCGGACATCCTTGGGCAGGAATTTGGCCATCCGGTGCACGAGCTTGTCCGTGTCCACCTCCGTCGCGGTATCGAAATGAGCGACCTGGCCCTCCGCGTGCACCCCGGCGTCGGTCCGCCCGGCGACCGATAACTGCACCGGTTCGCGCAGCACTTTCCCCAGCGATTCCTCCAGCACACCCTGCACGGTCCGCAGACCGGGCTGGCGCGCCCAGCCCACGGAAGTCGGTGCCGTCATAGGGAAATATCCAAGCGGAACCGCCCGCCTGCCGGCGCCGCCGCCGTCGCTGTCTCCCCGCGCGGCCCACTCGCGGTCCC
>NZ_BAGJ01000033.1 GCF_000308775.1 Nocardia testacea NBRC 100365 | reverse complement strand
GGCGGTCCGTCCGACGCCCAGGGCATCGGCCGCCAGACCGGTCAATGCGTCGGCCGCGGCGTCGACGAGATCGGGCCGGCGGCCGTAGTCACCCAGCTCCGCCACTGCGGCGTCCGCCGGGTACCCGGCATCGGCGCGAGGGTCATCCGCACCGGCGCCGGATCCGCCATCCGGGGTCGGATCCGCCGCTGCCGCCACCGAGGGAAGAACAAGTGCCGCAGCCCGGCCGTCGTAGGCGGCGGCCCGCTCGTGCCAGCCGAGCTGACGCAGTAGTGACCCCTGCGTCGAGGCGGCGAGTGAGAGCAACACCGGATCGGTGGTCGCCGCGGACAGGCGGCGCAGCGCCGCACGGGCGGCGGCGTAGTGACCCCCGCCACCCAGAGCGACCGCTCGCCACCACATTTCGAGGGGATTCGCCGGTTCCGGCAACTCGGCAGCGGTTCGGCCCGTCCGCGCACCGAAAGCGGCGTGGACGGCTGGGCGGGAATCGGATTCGAGGCGAGTGCCGGGGGCGATCACCGGAGCACTGTACCGGTCAGCGGATCGGCTACCGCGCCGAACGCGGGTACCGCCGCGGAAATTCGAGGATCCAGCTATCTTTCAGCACCGATCCGAGCGGCGGTGTTTCCATCAGGTTAATCTCCGCCCATCAATCCATGAGCGACCGCGCATCGAATTAGAGGACGTTTCGCTTAATTAACCTGAAGGCCCCTCCCCGGCCATCTGTGATCGTATCGAGATCGGGGCACCTTAACCCATCGTCTCGATCCGCGGGGCGGATTTCGGTCCGGACCTATCAGGCGCCCGTGAAAGGGCCGCGCCCACCTGCGAATACGCCGACCAGCACGGACAGCCCAGTTGAGCCGACAACAGGCCAACCACACAGTATCACCGGGCGATTAGCGAAAGTAAACAGTCGGCGAGGTTAAATTCAGCGCGCAAAAGACCCGATAATTCAGGGCGTCAAACTGTTGACGGAATTTCCTCGGTACCCCTAACGTAACTCATCGCCACGGACGGCGCCGGGCGAAAACGCAACGGATGCCGACGGCAGCGGTGCACAACGGCCGACGCATGTGGCCCCGCGCGTTCGCCCGGACGCCCGGGCACCGCCGGAGAAGTTGTACTCATCACTCGCTCGACAATGCCGACGAGCTCGCGTCTACGAGGAGTTCCCCCATGCCCATGCCCACCCACCTTCCCGGACCGAACGCCGATGTCTGGGACTGGCAGATGCGCGGTTCCTGCCGGGGTGTGGACTCGGCGGTGTTCTTCCATCCCGACGGTGAACGCGGTAGAGCGCGGGCGGCCCGCGAGCTGCGCGCGAAGGAGATCTGCCGGTCGTGCCCCGTGCTGATGCAGTGCCGTTCGCACGCGCTGAAGGTCAGTGAGCCCTATGGCATCTGGGGCGGAATGTCGGAAACCGAACGGGAGATGCACGCCCGGCGCAACCGGCGCCGAATGGCGGTCTGATGGGTCGGCGCCGGGGGCGATCCCGCCCGCGGCCCGTTCACGCCGGTAGCGCACGCGCAATACCCACGGCGGGCGCAGCCGCGCGCATGGCCCGCCCGTAGCCGCGCACAGCCGGAACTACGCCCGCCGTGTGCCCGCCTGCCCGCAAACGGCCCACAGAGGCAGCAGGAGCGGCGGTACGCCGGTCGGCGACGGGGAGTAGCCCGTCTGTAGCCGTAGCGACGACGGGGCACGCGTGGCGACCCGGCCGGCCGCGGCCCGTCACGGACCACGGCCGGCGACTGCGCAGGTAGCGGGGCCGCGTCGCTCCCGGCAGCGCGACACCGCGTTTTCCGCGGGGCCGCATACGCTCTCGGTTATAGCTTGCGGTTATTGTTATGACCGATGACACAGGAGAGTATCGAGCTCTCAGCGCTGCTACAGCGCTGCGGCCACTCGGATGCCGAGGCTTTCGCCGAACTCTACGACCGGACCCGCACCCGGGTCTTCGGTCTGGTGTTGCGTGTCCTACAGGATTCCGGGTTCGCCGAAGAGACCACCCAAGAGGTCTACCTGCAAACATGGCGCACGGCGTCGAGTTACGATCCGGCGCGCGGCTCGGCGGTGACCTGGCTGATGACACTGGCGCATCGCCGCGCGGTCGACCGGGTGCGCGCCGAACAGGCCCACACCCAGCGCGAGATCGCCTACGGGGCCCGGGTACTCGGACACGAATACGACGAGGTCATCGAGGAGGTCGAGCGCAAACTCGATCACCAGGCCGTGGTCGTCGGACTCCGCACCCTGACCGAGACCCAGCGCGAGGCGATCTCCCTCGCCTACTACGACGGACGGACCTATGCCGAAGTGGCCCGCCATCTCGATATCGGGCTACCGACCGTCAAATCCCGTATTCGCGACGGTCTGCTGAGGCTGAAGAAGAGTATGGGGGTCCCGGCCTCCCTCGGCGACCGGCGACCGATACGAGAACGGGCCGTTCACATTCCACAGCGGATGTGAACGGCCCGTTCCGGTTCGGCGGCCGGTTCTCACCGGGACGGCGGGAAACGGCGAGCCGGACCGCGATCAGTGGGCGTGGCCGTGCCCGTGATCGTCTTCCTCTTCGGCGGGCTTGTCCACCACGGCGCTCTCGGTGGTGAGCACCATCCGGGCCACCGACGCCGCGTTGATCACGGCCGACCGGGTCACCTTGACCGGGTCCACCACACCGTCGGTGAGCAGATCACCGTAGGTGAGAGTGGCGGCGTTGAAGCCCTCCTTGCCCTCACCGACCTTGCTGACGACGACGGCACCGTCGACACCGGCGTTGGTGGCGATCCAGTACAGCGGAGCCCGCAGCGCGCCGCGCAGCACCTCGGCGCCGACCGCCTCGTCGCCGGACAGGCCGGCGATCAGCCCGTCGAGCTTGGCGCCCGCCTGGACCAGCGCTGTACCGCCACCGGGGACGATGCCCTCCTCGACCGCGGCCTTGGCCGCGCTGACCGCGTCCTCGACCCGGTACTTGCGCTCCTTGAGCGCGGTCTCGGTGGCCGCGCCGACCTGGATCACCGCGACGCCGCCGGCCAGTTTGGCCAGCCGCTCTTCGAGCTTCTCCCGATCCCAGTCGGAATCGGTGGCCTCGATCTCGCGGCGCAGTTGGGCGCTGCGGGCGGCGATATCGTCGCCGCTGCCCGCGCCGTCGATGATGGTGGTGGTGTCCTTGGTGACCACCACGCGCCGCGCCGAACCCAGCACGTCCAGACCGGACTCGCGCAGGGTGATACCCAGGTCCGGGTTGACGACGGTGCCCGCGGTGACCACGGCCAGGTCGTCGAGGAACGCCTTGCGGCGGTCACCGAAGAACGGCGCCTTGACCGCTACGGCCTTGAGGGTCTTGCGGATCGAGTTGACGACCAGGGTGGACAGCGCCTCGCCCTCGACGTCCTCGGCGATGATCAGCACCGGCTTACCGGATTCGGCGATCTTCTCCAGCAGCGGCAGCAGGTCCGGCAGAGAGCTGATCTTCTCGCGGTGCAGCAGCACCAGCGCGTCCTCCAGCACGGCTTCCTGGCTGTCGCCGTCGGTGATGAAGTACGGCGAGAGGTAGCCCTTGTCGAACTGGACGCCCTCGGTGACGACGAGCTCGGTCTGCAGGGTCGAGGACTCCTCGACGGTGACCACGCCGTCCTTGCCGACCGTGGTCAGTGCCTTGCCGACCATTTCGCCGATGACCTCGTCCCGCGAGGAGACGGTGGCGACCTGGGCGATGGCCTGTTCGCCGCTGACCGGGGTGGCCGCGGCCAGCAGGGCCTCCGATACCGCGTCGGCGGCCTTGGCCAGGCCCGAGCCGATGGCGATCGGGTTGGCGCCCGCCGCGATGTTCTTCAGTCCGCCGCGCACCAGGGCCTGGGCCAGAACGGTCGCGGTGGTGGTGCCGTCGCCGGCGACATCGTTGGTCTTGGTGGCGACGCTCTTGACCAGCTGGGCGCCGAGATTCTCGAACGGGTCCTCGAGATCGATATCACGCGCGATGGTGACACCGTCGTTGGTGACGGTGGGGCCGCCGAACGATTTGGCCAGCACCACATGCCGGCCCCGCGGGCCGAGAGTGACCTTGACCGCATCGGCGAGTTTGTCGACACCGCGCTCCAGCGCCCGGCGAGCCTGCTCGTCGAACTGGATCTGCTTTGCCATATGTCTTCGCTCCTGTATCTGGTGCGCTTCGAGTTGTGTGGCACAACGCACTCCGCCCCGGGTCACCGTGCGACACCGGGGCGGAACGCATGCGCGGCAGTCGATTACTTGCCGACGACAGCCAGCACGTCGCGCGCGGACAGGATCAGGTATTCCTCACCCTGGTACTTGATCTCGGTACCGCCGTACTTGCTGTAGATGACGGTGTCGCCCTCCTGGACATCCAGCGGGATGCGCTTCTCACCTTCGTCGTCCCACCGGCCGGGGCCGACGGCGACAACGGTGCCCTCCTGCGGCTTCTCCTTGGCCGTATCGGGAATGACCAGGCCGGAGGCGGTCGTCGTCTCGGCCTCGTTGGCCTGGACGAGGATCTTGTCCTCGAGCGGCTTGATGTTCACGCTCGCCACGTTGAGCCCTCCACTTTCAGGGGATAACGGTCGTCCGGAACTGTTGTCCCGGACCATCGATTCGGTCACGATGCTGACCCTGCGCATAGCCCCGTCGTCGCGGGTGCCGGGACCGCCTGCTCAGTGGTCAAGCCTGGCACCGGGCAACAATCGGTGCCGACTAGCACTCTATACATGAGAGTGCCAGCGCTCAAGGGCGGGCGCTGCCAATCCGGGATCGTTCGGAAACGATTCGGTCTCACTGTCACCAAGACGCCATCGGCCGTGCTCGCTGGTCGCCGGGGTTGAGAGCACGAAAGCCGGGTAGACCAAGGGAAAGAGGGCTTCCCAATAATTCTCCGACTCTGTAACGTTCGGATAACAGATCGTGACACCATGTGTGATGGTTGTTCGCGAAACCACCGTTCACCGCAGACGACGGCGGTTTCGCGAACACCTTTCGGCGTGCCCGGACCTCACCATCCGGCACGACCGCCGAGTCCACTCGAAGGGAGGTGAAGAGAGTATGCGCACATCGCTCGGCATCTCCGCCGGCAACGAAGTCGTGTGCTCCGCCCTGGTCACCACCGCGGCCAACGGCGCCCGCACCTTCGACTACCGGGTGGTCTCCGCGGACGCGCATTCCGATCTGGGGGATCTGGTCGCCTCCTCCATCGAGCTGATGACCACCCAGCTCCCCGCCAGCCATTCGCACGAGGCCGTTTTCGGCACCCAGCTGCCCGCGACACAGACCTCCGGGCTCGACGTGATGGCCGACCGCCCGCCCACCGGTGTCGCGGTCGCCTACCGGAGCAAGGAGCAGGCGCACGCCATCCGGCTCGCCACCGGTAAACAGCGCGAACCGCAACTGGTTCCGGAGACCACCGCGGCACTCACCTTCCTGCGTGACACCGGCCTGCTGGACCGGTACGCCACGGTGGCCGTGGTGGACCTGGGCGCCTCCGGCTGTACCGTCTCGGTGGCCGACCCGGCCGACGGCACCGTGCTGCACACCGCGCGGTCCACCGCGGTCAGCGGCCGCGCGGTCGACGACCTGCTCTACCGGCATCTGGTCGATCAGCACTACGCCCGGCGCGGTACCCGGCCCAATCGCAGTGTGCTGGTGAACCGGGCCCGCACCGCCAAGGAACACCTGTCGGTGACCCAGGCCGTCACCATCGACCACATCGCGGGCAAACCACTCAAACTCACCCGCGCCGATTTCGAATCGCTCACCGCCGGGGTATGGCGGGAGATGGCGCGGTTCGCGTCGATGACCTTCGGCCTCGCCGATCGCGCCCCGGAAGCGGTGGTGGTGATCGGCGGCGGCGCGAACATCCCGGCGGTCCTGGAGACCCTGCGCGGCGAACTGGGGCTCCCGGTGCTGACCGTGCCGGACCCGGATGCCGTGATCGCCAAAGGCGCTGCGCTGCTCGCCGATACCGCCCGCTCCACCTCGCCGATCGGCGCCCTGGCTCCGGACAAGTCCGGTAACACGCTGCTCAAGGCGTTCGGCACGGTGGCCGGCGCGATTGTGGTGGTGGGACTGATCGTGGGGTACGGGGTGAACACCATGGCCCCCAGTTCGGACGAAGAGGTCTCCCCCGCCGGCACCACCAGCAGCGCGCAGCTGCCCACCACCGCCACCATCGCTCCGACGACCACCACCGTGGTGCCCGGCACCACCGAGGAACTTCCGCAGCAGCCCGTCGAAGAGCCCGCCGATGCCGGCGAGCCGAGTACGACATTCGCCGATCCTCCGGTGACCGGCGAACCCGGCACCGGCGAGTATCCGTCGACGAGCGAGGTCCCCTCCACGTCGGGCGAACCGTCCACGAGTACTACGCCGAGCACGGAGCCGTCTCCGCCCACGCTGCGGCCGGATCCGAATCTGCCGCATATTCCGTTCCCGGAGGGAGTGGGTCCGGGCACACCGGTCCCCCCGCCCGCGCCGGGTCAGCTGCCGACGGATCAGCCTTCCACCTCGGACGTACCGCCCCCGTCCGGATCACGGGAAACTCAGACAACTCTGGAGGTTCCGCCTCCGCAACCCCCTCGACTGCCCAACTCGGGTTCGGCGGGATAGCCGTCCGCCGCCGCACGGGTGCCTGTACGCGATACCACCGGGTCCCATGCCGGCCCCGACATTCCCGACCGGTCGCCGAATCGTCCCCGATGCGGCGGAAACACCCGTCCGGGAAGGACGGCGACCTCTCCGTGGCACCGGTGCGCACGCCGGGATCGTGGTCGACCGCGTGTACGAACACACCGGAAGATCCGGTCACGGTTTCTCATCGCGGCAGGGTCGCCGGCGCGGCCCGCGGGAACCGTTCTCCTCGGCGCGCCGAATACCGGGGTGGGCCGGGTCAGCCCACCTGGCTGACCGATACGGGCAACCCGGGATCGGAGGCCACCGACAGCGCTGACGGGGCCGCGCCCCCACCGATCACATGTGCGCCCAGCGCCGCGATCATCACGCCGTTGTCGGTGCACAGCCGGGGTTTCGGGATACGCAGCGTCAAACCCGCGGCGGCGCATCGTTCCTCGGCCAGCGAGCGGATCCGCGTATTGGCGGTCGCGCCGCCGCCCAGTACCAGGGTGTCCACGCCCACATCCTGCGCCGCGCGCACCGCCTTCATGGTGAGCACATCGGCGACGGCCTCCTGGAACGAGGCCGCGATATCGGGAATCGGCAGTTGTTCCGGTTCGACGCCCTGGCGGGCCTGTGCCTCCACATAGCGCGCGACCGCGGTCTTCAACCCGGAGAAGGAGAAGTCGTAGCGCGGATCCCGCGGTCCGGTCATACCGCGCGGGAAGGCGATCGCCGCCGGGTCACCGGTGACCGCGGCCGCGTCCAGCGCAGGACCGCCCGGATAGCCGAGACCCAGCAGCCGGGCCACCTTGTCGAACGCCTCGCCGGCGGCATCGTCGACCGTACTGCCCAATTCGATCAGCGGTTTCGACAGATCCTCGACATGCAGCAGGTGGGTATGGCCGCCGGAGACCAGCAGCGCCACACAGGGCGGCATCGGCCCGTGCTCGAGTGTGTCCACCGCCACATGTCCACCGAGATGGTTCAACGCGTAGAAGGGGATATCCCATGCCGCCGCATAGGCTTTGGCCGCCGCCACCCCGACCAGGAGCGCACCCGCCAGACCGGGACCGATGGTCACCGCCAGGGCATCGGGTGCGGCGATCCCCGCGGCCGCGAGCGCACGCCGCATGGCGGGCACGATGGCCTCGAGATGGGCCCGCGAGGCGATCTCTGGTACCACACCGCCGAATCGGGCGTGCTCGGCCACACTCGAGGCGACCTCGTCGGCCAGCAGCTCACAGCTGCCGTCGGGACGGCGGCGCACGATACCCACTCCGGTCTCGTCGCAGGAGCTCTCGATGCCCATGACGATCACGACAGCACCCCGTCCGGGGTCCGGGCACCGAAGACCACCGGGACGTCCTCCAGCGCCGGACGGCGCATCGTGTACGCGTCGGCGCCGCTGGGGTGGTAGTAGTTCTTGCGCAGGCCGATGATGTGGAAGCCGTGCTTGGCGTACATGGAGATCGCGGCCGTGTTGTCGGTGCGCACCTCGAGGAACACCGGCCCGCCCCGCCGCCCGGCCTCGGCGAGCAGCGCCTCCAGCAGCAGCGTGCCGATACCGGCCCGGTGACACGTCGGATCCACCCCGATGGTGTGCACCTCGGCCTCCGGGTGCCGGGCGTCACCGAGCAGCGCTATTCCCGCGTAGCCCACCATGTTCCCGGCATCGTCGCGGGCGGTGATGTAGCGGTTGTAGCCCGCGGCCAGCTCGGAGCGGAATGCCACGGCCTGCCACGGATCGTCTTCCGGGAAGAGTAACTGCTCCAATTCCACGCAACCCGCGATATCGGCCGGCTCCATGGGTTCGATACGAATTCCCGTACTACGAACTCCCATTGTCACGCTCCCATCCGGTCGAGAGTGCGGTAGCTGCGTTCGACCGCGTCGGGGCGGCGCAAATACAGCGGGACCAGCGGTTCTGGGGGCGCGCCCGACCACAGCGCGTCCGCCGCCACCTGCACGAGGGCGGCGGGCGAGGGCGTCTGCACGGCCAGCGCGGGAAGGGCGAACAGCGCGGTGTGCGCGGCCGATCCGGCGATCTTGGTCGCGCCGGCCACCGGCAGTTCGCCGGGTTTGCACACCTCGGGTCCGCTCACCCGGATGCGGCCGCGGGCGCGATACCGCGCGGCGTAGACCTCACGGCGACGCGCATCGGTGACCACGAGCAGTTCGTCGTCGGGTCCGAGTTCGGGCGCGCAGTCGGCTGCGATCGCGTCGAGACTGCATACACCGTGCACCGGTATACCCAGCGCATCGCCGAACGCGGCGGCAGTGGCCATACCGACGCGGAGTCCGGTGAACGGTCCCGGCCCGATACCGGTGACGACCGCTCCGATATCGGTACGCGACACCCCGGCCTCGGCCAGGCATTCCAGGATCTGCGGGGTGAGCGCTTCGGCGTGGGCGCGGGCGTCGACGAGTACCCGGGCGGCAAGAGTGCGCGGTGCGGCGGCGTCCGAGGTGTTCGCACCGGCGGCCGCCTGCTCCAGTTCGACGAGTCCCGCCGTGACGGCAGGCGTCGCGGTGTCGACAGCAAGTGCAAGCATGGTCTGGTCAACGATACCGGGTGACCCGCTTCACACAGCGGCGGCGCACGGCGCCCCAGCTGCCCGGTTGCCGATTTCGTGCGGTCTAGTGCGCCGCTCCGGTGTGCACCCACTCCCAAGATGCCGTGCGGACTTCGGATTCCGGCTCCCGCGACATCCGCACCAGCAGATGCCGGCCGGTGAGCCGCTCCGCCATTCCGCTGCCCCATTCGACCACCACGACCGCGTCGTCGAGTTCGGTGTCCAGATCGAGTGCGTCGAGTTCGTCGAGGCTGCCGCCGAGCCGGTAGGCGTCGACATGGACCAGTGGCACCGGCGGGCCGTCGGCGCGTTCGCCCGCCGGATGCCGGCGCGCGATGACGAAGGTCGGCGAACTCACCCGCCCGCCGACCCCGAGGCCGGCGGCGATACCGCGGGTCAGGGCCGTCTTACCGGCGCCCAGAGGGCCGTCCAGCACGACCAGATCACCGGCCCGCAGCCCGGCGGCCAGTTCACGCCCCAGCGCCTCGGTATCGGTGACCTCCGGCAGCAGGCGTTCGCCACGGTCAGCCACCGGTGGCCTCCCACCGGTCGTCCTCGCCGACCACCCCGGCCCGCCTCAGCAGCCGGTCCAGCGCGGCGTTGGTCTCCTCCGGGTACTGCAGTTGCGGCATATGCGCCGCCTCCGGGAGCCGGACCAGTTCGCAGTCGGCCAATTCACGCGCGAGCACACGGGAATTGCGGAACGGGATGACGAGATCCCGGGTGCCGCCGAGGACCAGCGTCGGGGTCTCGCGCAACACCGGTAGGGCCGCCGCCTCGTCGTGCAGTTCGATGGCCTTCAGGAACTTCACCACGGTTTCCACCGGTGTGCGGTCGATCATCATGGTGGTGAACCGCGACAGGGTGGGACTGACCGGCCCGTGGAACGAACTCACGTGCAGGATCGGCGTGATCACGTGGCGGGCGGTGACCCGTCCGGCCTGTACCAGCGCCGGCGCGGTGTGCACGGCCAGCCGGAAGCCGTCGATCGCGGGATTGCGCAGCAACTGCCCGATCCCGGAGGAGGCGACCTCGGCGGCGGCGGTGGACAGCAGCGCGACACCGCGCACCCGCTGCGCGAAGAGACCGCCGGCGTGGGCGGCCGCGGCGAGGACCGCCATCCCGCCCAGCGAATGCCCCACCAGGATCAACGGTCCGCGCGGTGCCCGCGCGTCGATCACTGTGAGCAGGTCGCGGCCGAGCTGGGAGACCGTACAGCTGTCGGTCGCCGGTGTTCCCGAGCGGCCGTGGCCGCGCTGATCGAACAGCACCAGCCGTAACCGCGAACCCCAGCGCTGCGCCAGGTGGCGACGT
The DNA here is from genome assembly GCF_000308775.1 of Nocardia testacea NBRC 100365. Taxonomy (GTDB): domain Bacteria; phylum Actinomycetota; class Actinomycetes; order Mycobacteriales; family Mycobacteriaceae; genus Nocardia; species Nocardia testacea. The sequence continues at coordinate 17,193 of NZ_BAGJ01000033.1, read as the reverse complement.
TGGAAGTGGAACGACTCCATGCTGTTGCAGAAACCGTGCACGAAAACGACTGTGGCCTCGGCGTCGCCGGAACCCCACTCCCGAGTGGCCAGGCACACACCGTCGTCGGCGAGTACCTCACCGGCCCGGTCGTGATCGATGAGGGCGAAGTTCTCGTCCCGGTACTCGTCGCGGACGGGCGGCCACAGCACCTTCGCACCGGCCCGGCGCAGCGCGTGCACACCGGCCATGGCGCCGACCACTCCGGCGGTGGCCAGGCCACCTCGCAACAGGGTCGTTCCTCGTTTCATCTGGTACCCCCTCGATACCGCCGGTGTACCCGGCCGCGGGGCGCGCACACCACTTCGTAGTGGATCGTGCCGAGCAGGTCGGCCCAGTCCTGGGCCCGCGGCTCGCCATGGGAGCCCGGACCGAACAAGATCGCGGTATCGCCTTCGGCCACACCCTCGGCATTGTCATCCAGGTCCACCACCAGCTGATCCATGCACACCCGGCCGCGATTGGGACGGTTGTGTCCGCCGACCCAGACCTGCATCCGCCCGCCCAGGGGTCGGAAGACACCGTCGGCGTAGCCCGCGGGGATCAGCGCGACGGTGGTGTCGGCCGGGGCGATCCATTCGTGGCCGTAGGACACCCCTTCGCCCTCCGGGACGCGTTTGACCAGCGCCACTTCGGCCTGGAAGGTCATCGCCGGCCGCAGATCGAATTCGCCGATATCGGGGACCGGGGTGAGTCCGTATACGGCGATGCCGGGGCGGACCATATCGAAGGTCAGGTCGGGCCGGGTCAGGGTGGCCGCCGAATTGGCCAGGTGCACGAGTTCGGGTTCCAGGCCGTATTCCTTGGCCGCGGCGATGGCGTCGAGGAACCGGTCGCGTTGCAGGTCGATGGTCGGATGATAGGGCTCGTCGGCGTGCGCGAGATGGGAGAAGATCGCCCGGAAGCGCACCACCTGCTCGTCGACGAGTTTCCGCAGCGCCGCGAGCACCACGGGATACACCCCCTGCTCGATCCCGTTGCGATTGAGCCCGGTGTCGACCTTCAGACTCACCACAGCCTTTTCGCCCAGCTCGCGGGCGGCCGCGGCGACGGCGTCCAACTGCTCCGCGGAGGAGATTCCGATCTCGATACCGGCGTCCACAGCCGCGGCGTAATCCGCGTCACAGATATTGAGCCAGCACAGGATCGGCGCCTCGATGCCGGCTTCCCGCAGAGCGACCGCTTCGGCCACTGTGGTGACCCCCAGTTCGGCCGCACCCGCGGCCAGGGCCGTCCGGGCGACCTCGACGGCGCCGTGGTTGTAGCCGTCTGCCTTGACGACCACCATCACCGCGGCGTCGCCTGCGTGCGCACGCAGTACTCCGACATTGTGTGCGATGGCGTCCAGATCGACGACTGCTTCCACTTGACCGTTCACACCTGCCGATACTGCCATCCCGGCGCGCGGACGCGACGGCGGCCACCCGCGGGCCCGGGCCCGCCGATCTCAGTCGGTCAGCGCGCGGAGGGTCGCGATGGCCGCGGGGATATGGCGCAGCAGCGGTGTCGCCGAGATGGGAGCGGCGGTACCACCCGGGGTGTCGTGGGCGGCGAGCCCCGCGGCGAGTGCGTGCACGCGGGCCGCGGCGGCCGCGGCCGGGACCGGAGCGCGGCCCGCGGCGAGCAGAGCTCCGATCACTCCGGAGAGCACGTCCCCGGCCCCGGCGGTGGCGGCCCAGGACCCGCCGGCCTCGTTCACCAGTACCTGCTGCCCGGGGGCGGCGACCAGTGTCGCCCGGCCTTTGAGCAGTACGGTGACCTGCCACGATTCGGCGAACTCCCGCACCGCGGCCACCCGGTCGGGTACCGGCTCCACACCGGTGAGGCGGCGGAACTCGCCGGCATGCGGGGTCAGCACGGTGGGTGCGCGGCGGCCCCGGGCCAGTTCCGGCTCCTGCGCCAGCAGCGTCAGACCGTCGGCATCGACCACCACGGGGAGGTCGGTGGCCAGGATCGCGGCGAGACGGTCGCGGGCGGCACTGTCGGTACCGGAGCCCGGCCCGAACACCCAGGACTGCACCCGGCCCGCGTCCGCCGGATCGGAGACCGCGATCACTTCCGGGTACCGGGCGAGCACCGCCGTGGCGGCGGTACCCGCGTAGCGCACCATTCCCGACGTGGCGGCCACCGCCGCACCCGTGCAGAGCACGGCCGCGCCCGGATAGGTCGCGCTCCCGGCCTGCACACCGGTGACCCCCTGCGTGTACTTGTCGTCCGCGGCGGCCGGCACCGGCCAGTCCGCGCCCACCGCCGTGGGATGCAACGCGGCGAGGCCGGGTTCGGGCAGCCGTAAACCGATGGGTACCAACTCGATCCGGCCACACCGTTCCGCGGCCAGCGCATGCACCGGTTTACGGGCCCCGAAGGCGACCGTGACGGCGGCCCGGACCGCGGGTCCGGACACCGCCCCGGTATCCGGGTCGACGCCGCTGGGCAGGTCGGCCGCGATGATCGGGACGTCCAGCCGCGCAACGATTGCGGCCGCATCCGGGCGCAGCGGACCGTGGCCGGAGATACCGACGATTCCATCGATCACCAGATCGGCGCCGGCGATTTCGCGCACCGCCGCCACCGGATCGGTGCACACCCGCCCCCCGGTGCGGCGTAGCGCGGCCAGCCCGGCCGCGTGCGCCCGCGCCGGATTCAGCAGTACCGCCGTCACCGCGACACCCCGCCGGCGCAATGTCGCCCCCGCCCACAGCGCGTCACCGCCGTTGTCGCCCGAGCCCACCAGCAGCGCCACCGTCCGCCCGGCGACTCCGCCACTGCGCGCCCGCAGTTCGGCCGCGACCACCGTGGCCAGCCCGTACGCGGCACGGCGCATGGGGACCCCGTCGGGAACTCTGGTGAACAATTCTGCCTCGGCGAGGCGCACCTCGTCGGCGGTGTAGTAGCCGAGCGGCTGGGTCACCGAACACACCTCCGCGGTCGGATGGGCAGCGATGCCAGCAGACTACGCTTGACCTCCATGTCCCGACCTCACCGCGCCGTACTCGCCTCGGCCGCCGGATTCGCCCTCGTCACGGCACTGCTGTCCGGCTGCGGCGCCGGCGATTCGACGGACGAGGCTCCGAAAAGCCCTGCCTCCGGCGAACATTCGCGTCACAATCCGGAGGCCACCGTCACGGTAGAGGTGGAAGAGGACCACTTCTCGCCGGCCGATATCACCATCTCCGCCGGCGATACGGTGTCCTGGCATTTCGACGGCGACCTGCCGCACGGTGTCCAGGGCATCGGCGACAAGGCGATGAGCATCAACAGCCCACTGTTCGAGGTGGGCGATTGGAGCCACACCTTCACCCAGCCGGGCGAATACCGCTATCTGTGCCCGATCCACCCGGATATGCGCGGGACGATCACTGTCGAGGAATAGCGGGGGTAACCGGCGAGCCCGTTACCCCCTCGGCTATTCCACGGTGACGGATTTCGCCAGGTTGCGCGGTTTGTCCACGTCGTAGCCGCGGGCCTGCGCCACCTCGGCGGCGAAGATCTGCAGCGGGACCGTCGACAGCAGCGGCTGGTACAGCGTCGGGGCGGACGGTATCTCGATCAGGTCGTCGGCGAACGGGCGCACCAGATCGTCGCCCTCCTCGGCGATCACGATCGTGCGTGCGCCGCGGGCCTGGATCTCGCGGATATTGCTCAGCAGTTTGGAATGCAGCACCCCGCGCCCCTTGGGCGAGGGCATCACCACGATCACCGGCAGCCCGCCCTCGATCAGCGCGATCGGGCCGTGCTTGAGCTCACCCGCGGCGAAACCCTCCGCGTGCATGTACGCCAGCTCCTTGAGCTTGAGCGCACCCTCGAGCGCCACCGGATAGCCGACATGGCGGCCGAGGAACAGGATGGTGCGCTCCCGCGCCAGCTCCCGGGCGATCGCCCGCACCTGCGGCGCCGTTTCCAGCACCCGGTCCACCAGCTTCGGCATGGCCTCCAGCTCGGCGAACTCGCGGGCCACCTCGTCGGGGTACTTGGTACCGCGCGCCTGCGCCAGCGCCAGCCCGACCAGCAGGTTCGCCGTCACCTGGGCGAGGAACGCCTTGGTGGAGGCCACCCCGATCTCCGGCCCCGCCCGGGTGTAGAGCACCGCGTCGGATTCGCGCGGGATCTGCGCCCCGTTGGTATTGCAGACCGCCAGCACCCGGGCCTTCTGGCTCTTGGCATGCCGGACAGCTTCCAGTGTGTCGGCCGTCTCGCCGGACTGGGAGACCGCGACCACCAGCGTCGAACGGTCCAGCACCGGGTCCCGGTAGCGGAACTCGCTGGCCAGCTCCACTTCCACCGGCAACCGGGTCCAGTGCTCGATGGCGTACTTGGCGACCAGCCCGGAGTGGTAGGCGCTACCGCAGGCCACCACGAAGACCTTCTCCACATCACGCAACTCCTGATCGGAGAGGCGCTGCTCGTCCAGCACGATCCGGCCGTCCCGGCCGGGGGTCTGGTCGAAGTGACCGATGAGCGTATCCGCGACCGCGCCGGGCTGCTCGTCGATCTCCTTGAGCATGAAGTAGTCGTGGCCGCCCTTCTCGGCGGCGGCCAGATCCCAGTCGATGGTGAACGGCCGGGTGCTCACCCCATCGGTGGCACCGTCGAAGTCGGTGACGCGGTAGCCGTCGGCGGTGATCACCACGGCCTGTCCCTCGCCGAGTTCGACCGCCTCGCGGGTGTGCTCGATGAACGCGGTCAGATCGGAGGCGATGAACATCTCGTTCTCGCCCACACCGACGACCAGCGGCGTCGAATGCCGCGCCGCGATGATCTTTCCCGGATGGTCGGCGTGTGTGAACACCAGCGTGAACGCGCCCTCGAGCCGCCGGAGTACCGAAAGCGTGCTGGCCTCGAAATCGCCCGCGGTCGGTCCGTCGGCGTAGGCCCGGGCGACCAGGTGCACGGCGACCTCGGTATCGGTCTCGCTGCGTAGTTCGACACCGGCGTCCTCGAGTTCCCGCCGCAGCTGGGCGAAGTTCTCGATGATGCCGTTGTGCACGACCGCGACCTTGCCGCTCACATCCTGGTGCGGATGGGCGTTGCGGTCGGTCGGCGCGCCGTGGGTGGCCCACCGCGTATGCCCCATACCGGTGGTGCCGGCGAACTCTTCCGGGCGCGCGGTGTCCAGGGCCGCTTCCAGGTTGCTCAGCCGCCCGGCGCGCCGCTCGACCGCCACGCCACCGGCGCCGTCGAGAATCGCCACACCCGCCGAGTCGTAACCTCGGTACTCCATGCGGCGCAAGGCAGCGACGACGACGCCCAACGCGTCCCGGTACCCGACGTACCCCACGATTCCGCACATGGCTCCCCAGCCTACTTATCGGCTAACGTTCTCGTCGTGTCGGCGTCTGTGAAATCACTTCTGAGCACTCTGACCAGCCGCGGCCCGCACCGGGTGCTCCGCGGCAATCTTGCCATCGCGGGGCAGCCCGGGGTGGTGTACACGCCCGAGACCGGCCGCGATCTACCCGCGGTCGCGTTCGGCCACGGCTGGCTCAACGGCGCCGGCAACTACCGCACACTGCTCGAACACCTCGCCTCGTGGGGCATCGTGGCGGCCGCCCCCGATACCGAGCGCGGCCCGCTGCCCTCCCATCTCAACCTCGCCACCGACCTGCTCACCACCCTCGATATCTGCACCGGGGTCCGGCTGGGCGACGGCACCCTCACCGTGCACCCCGAACGCCTCGCGCTGGCCGGCCACGGAATGGGTGCGGGCGCGGCCGTCCTCGCCGCCGCCCAGCGCCGGGTGGCCGCGGTGGCTCCCCTCTTCCCGGCGCCCACCGCCCCCACCGCCACCTCGGTGGCCGGTGAAGTCGACGCCCCGGCCCTGATCCTGGCCGGTGTGAGCGATATCGATTCGCCGATCTCCGACGCGGTCCCCCTCGCCGCCGCCTGGGGTGGTCCGGTGATCCTGCGCACTCTCGACGGCGCGGGCCACAACGGACTCGCCGAGGGGCGCCGCCTGCTGGCCGCACTCGGTGGCGGCAAGCACGAGGAAAAGACGTCCCGCGCCACCCGCGCCCTGCTCACCGGGTACCTGCTGTACACCCTGCTCGGCGACAAGACCTACAAACCACTCGCCGACCCGGAGACCTCGATCAAGCACACGCATGTGATCGATCCGGCGGCCGCCCTGCTGGAGCAGGAAGAGAGCCGGCGGGCGGCGGCGACCCCGGACCCGGCGGCGGTGGGCAAACTGGTCCGGTCGCTGCGCAAGTAACACGCACCGGAAACGAGTCGCCGTGTGGCGCCTGTCGGCTGTTCCGATGATCAGCTGAAATCAGCGGTTCAGAACCCGAGGTCGTCGAACTCTCCAGCTTTACAACCTTTGAGCCATGCCGAGAACTCGTCACGGGTGAACGCGATATGGCCGGCGGCCCGGTTGTTCGAGTTGCGTACCAGGATCTCGCCTGTCGGTGCGGCAGCAACCTCCACGCACGTGTGCTTATCGGTGTATGACGAAACCCGCCAGTCGAGATGGTCAGTCATCGCCCTGTCTCCATCCATCAGCCAATCGACGAATGAATTTACGCGACCCGACCGGGTTGAGCGCCACCCGGGAGGCATGATCGAACGCCGAGATGAAGTAGGCCACCTCATCGGCGTCGGTGATGAATCGACCACCTTCGTACCACTCGATATGCACCCGGGGCGATCCCCATGGATGCATCATAATCGAGAACTCGTTCAGGCGACGAGCCTCGTATTGACCGGCCTCGAACTTCGTCACCCGCACCGTAACGTTCGGCAACTCGGATAGTTCCGCCAGCGTATCGAGTTGTTCGGCCATCACCTCGGCGGTACCGACCTGGAGACGCAGCGCTGCTTCCGGCTGGATCACATCGAGTTCCAGTTCACCGGCCCGTACCCGTTTCTGCCGATTCAGCCGCTGGTCCACGGTGCGTTGCACAAAGGTGTCGGAAACCCCCGTCACGCCCACCCTGCTCACCAGCGCCTCCATATAGGCCGGGCATTGCAGCAGGCCATACACCGCCCTGGGCTCGTGGGTTCGTATGTTGGTGGCCGACTGTTCCATGCCGAAATATGTCGACAACCATTCCGGAAAGTCCTCGGACCTTGCCGCAATACCGGACAGCAAGGCCGTCAGCTCCTCCATGGTGACACCCAACGCCGCGGCGTAGCGGGCCCGCTGAGACGGATACGGGGTGCCTTCATTACGTTCCCAACGTCCCAGAGTTGTACGGTCCACCCCCACTTCAGCCGCGATCTGTTCCTGGGTCTTTCCAGTGCTCTTGCGAGCGTCCATCAGCCGCTGCCTGCGCATAGCTGCATCGTAGATACATCTTGGCCGCCGTGGACTCTTTCGCCATTGCGCAGCGAATATTGATGCACCGGAACAGGACTGACACCGAGGTTTCCGACAGGACCTCCGCAGCAAGGACTCCGGCGCAAACATCCTCACGAGCCCCTTCCTGCGGTCGAGTTCGAGTTCTCGGCATCAGTGATTGCGGTCGTCCGCGGATAGGCGGACGGCGATCCGCCATGGGTGTCGCGACTCCGCCCCGGGGAAGCCGACCGGCCCCAATATGCGGACCACATGAGAACCACCGAGCTCTATACGGACCTGTCCGCCACAACGAACACCAACAACACCACGAGGTCACCCATGACAGAGACGCCCCCGCTGCCTACCCGCGGCCATACAACCGGGCCATGGCCGCCACCCTTCAGATCTGGCACAACCGCGACCGTGGGCTCATGGAACGGATCGCCGCCGGACTCCGGGCACTCGACCACCCCGCCGGCTGTAGATCCGAAGAGCCGATGCATGGTTACGCGCACGCATACCAGGTGATGGATGTGCACGCACACCACCGCTGCCCTCGCTACGACCTGGAGGTCCGCTATACGCAACAGGCGCGACCGTGACGGCACTGCGGCGAACCGTCGTATTGTGCCGACCGGATACGCCCGGTCGCGAAATCCACCGGATGGCGAGCCGCTATGGGCTCGAAGTCGTCTACACGGTGTTCACCGACATCGAATCCTCCCAGCTCACCGCACTGATCGCCATACAGCACATTATCGAGAACGGCGCTGAGGTGTTGGTCGTCCCGCACCTGACCGCGCCGTGGATCGCAGGCATTCGGCATTGGGCGGCCGTTCGCGCTGCGGCGCGGATCATCGGCTCCGATGGCCCGGTCGAAGAATCGACACGATGAGCTGTTTCGGCAGCACCTACCGGTCCGACGCGCGACCTCGACTCCGGATATCGCAGCGGCGGACTTTTACGGTATTCGGCACACCGTCGTGTCCCGGCGCGCGTCCTGACATCACATCACCCCAGCCGGGCCACGCCCCGTCACGACCGCGGATCTCCACCAGCCCGAAGACCAGGCTCCCGACGCTCGCATGCACCCATTTCCGCAGCAGAATCCAGTTCCCTCCGATGATGGCGAACGGTATCGGCAGCAGCACATAGCTGTACGTTCTCGGTATTCCCAGCGCCACCACCAGTGCGCCCAGCACAACAGCCGGGCCGAACAGCAGGATGAAGTCGATCAACGCGGCACCCATCGACCGCAGCTTGCGTGGTGACGGATACCGCTTGTCTCCATCGGACCCGTGGTATCCCGGTAGGAAAGCAGGCGTACTCGTCAACCCGAAGGTATCCCCCGAACTCATCGGACGATGATGGCACACCGGGCGGCCGGAGTCGCTCTCGACGGGATCGGGGTCGTACCGGAATTGATCGGTTCCGACAACCCGGCATAGGATGCCGAAGCGTTTGGCGCTCGGGTTCTTTCGTCGATGGATCGGGCGAGCTGGGATGTTCCGCCAGGGGAAGGTGTCGATGGCCGCCGAGATGGATCTGGACCGCGCGATAGCGGGATTCGCGCAGATGGCCGCCGATGCGGAGCGCAGAGCTCAGCGGTTCGCCGAGTTACAGGAGCGGATGACGGCTCTGACCGCGACCGAATCGGGCGCCGGCGGACGAGTCAGCGTCACCGTGGACAGTAGCGGGGTTCCCACAGCGATCGATCTGGCCCCGGGTGTGCGAGAGATGGATTCGCGGAGGCTCTCGGCCGAGATCCTCTCGTGTATGCGGCGGGCACAAGGAAAGCTCGGGCCCGGCGTCGCGGGCCTGGTGCGTGATGTCGTCGGCGATGATCCAGCAGGTGCCGCGCTCGTCGATGGGTTCAACCGGCGCTTCCCGGACCCCGATCCGGATCCGAGTTCGACTGCGGCGCCGGCCTCCACCGCTCCGCAGACTGGCCGTTCTCCGGCCGCGGACGTCGGTCGGTCTTCCTCTCCCCATCATCCGGTGCCACCCACATGGGGTTCCGAGGCTCCTCAGCAGTCCACCGAACCGGATTCCGCCCGGGATCGTCCGGCGCCACCCGCGTGGGGATCGACAGCGCCGGCGCCGCGCAAACCCGTGCGTGATCAGATTGTCACTCCGGACGAACCCGACGAGGAGGACGAGTACTACCGCCGGAAAACGTGGTTGGAGTGAGCAATGACCGACAAGCCTGACAGCGTCTCGGTCGATCCCGAGGAAGTGCGTAAACATGCGGACAGCGTCGAGGCGCTCATGGCCGGCCTGGGCCAATGCCTCGAAGCTGCGAACTATCTCGCCTCGGCAGACGACGGATACGGCGCCTGGCTACAGCCGCTGATGGCCTGGCTCTTCGAGGACAACCATCAATCGAACATCGAGTTGATCCGCGCAGTCGCCGAGCGTGCCGCTCAGGTGCCGGAGAAGCTGAAGGCGACGGCAACATCCTTCGAAGACGCAGATGGATCCTTCGCCACGACTCTGCAGGGACTACAGGCAGCGATCGGAGAATCCGCATGAGTTTCGACGACGTCCCGCCACCCGCCAACGAACTGATCGACAAGAATTCCCACCACAGCAATACCTACTTCCAGGAGGATGTCTCCTGGCTGTCCAATGTCGGGCGCGAAGGAGACCCGAATACGGGCGGCCTGGGCGTGCTCAAAGGCACCGTGGCGGGCGACGCGTGGGATATCTACGGAAACCTGCGAAACGCCAACTACGGTGAGGCGCTGTTCGGGGTGGCCGGTGTCGGAGCTTCCGTTGCCGACGCGATCAAGGACCCGTTCGGTTTCGCGGGAACCCAGGTCGCGAAATGGATGTTGGAGCATATCGAGCCCCTCAGGCAAGCCTACGAGGAGTTGTCCGGCAACCCCACGATCGTGGAGGGGTATATGAAATCGTGGCAGGCGATTTCGGGCCGGCTCACAACGATGAAGAACGACTGGGTGGCCACGATAGAGCAGGACATCACTACGTGGTCCGGTAGTGCGGGCGACGCGTACCGCAGCCATGCCGCAGAGATCCTCACCGCGATCGACTCCGCCGCGGCCGTGGCCGCCTCGCTCAGCAAGCAGATGGAGTTGGCGTCGAAAGTCGTCGCCATCGTCCGCGATCTGGTCCGCGATATCATCGCGGCGCTACTCGGCGCGGCCATCGGCTACACGATCGAACTGGCGGTTACCGCCGGTGCCGCGGCGGGGCACGTCATCGCCTCTTTCCTCGCGAAGCTGGCAAAGAGCAGCCTGGACACCATGAACTACCTGAAGAAACTCAAGGACGTGATCTACAGTTTCGGCACGTATCGCGAGCCACTCGCCAAGGTCCTCCAAAACCTCTCGCCCCTTATTTCCTCCTGGTGGGACTCACTGAACAGCGACGGCGAGCAGCCCGTGGCGGCCACCTAGCTGTGCTACTGACGATGGCGGGATCCACGCTCCGGAATCACCAGCCGTGCAGCCCGGATCAGACCAGCCAACTGTTGCGCCGGTAGTACTGGGCCTCGTCGTCACCGTCGTCGTCGACGGGTGTGACGACCCGCTGATTCCGCCGGGCAGCCGCCGACCGTGCGATGGCCTCCTGCCGAGTACGCAGTTCCTCGTCGACCGGCCGCGCGGTACCGGCTTCCCGCATCCGGATCGAGTCGCTTCCGGGCGGCCGCTCGGCGGCGTGCTCGCCCGCCGGTTGCACCTGCTCGTTCGAACCGGTTCGCTCGTTCTGTTCCCGGGTTGCCGCGTCGTCGGCGCGTTCCGCCAGTTCCCGCCAGAACTGCCGCATCTCGGCGGCTGCCTGCTCGGTCAGTTCCCGACTGCGGGCCTCGGATCGCCGCTTGGTCTCCGCCATCCGCTCCACCATGCGGTCGGCGTAGCGCCGGCATTCCTCGCCGATCCGTTCGACTTCACTGGCCATACCCACCTCGCCGATCGTGCCCATGAACCGTCAACCGCTTCCTGCCCGTGGTCACAGCGGGCCCGCCTCGGCCAACTGCGCACCCGTGTCGACCGCGGGTGCCGGCGGCGGCGCGATGTCCTCGGGTTCGGCCGGGTCTTCCTCGGGCTGCTGCACCGGGTAGTTCCGCGGCTTGTGCTCACCGTCTTCCTGTTCGGTTCCCGACGGTGCGCCGGGCACACCCGCCGGTTGGCCGGTGGGCTGTGGTTCCTCGGTCGCGGGCGGCGCGGTCGCACCGGGCTGGTTCTTCTCACCGACGATCACCGGGGTACCGTCCGGCCCGACCTCGACCCGGTAGGTGACCGGCTCGCCCGCCGAATCGTCCACCACGAGTTTCAACTGCCCATCGGAACCGACTTCGAGCTTGTAGTTCTTACCGTTGAAATCGACACCCTTATCGGTGTCCGGCTTTCCGTCGCCGTCGGTGTCCGCATCCGGTTTTCCGTCACCGTCCAGGTCTTCGTCGGGTTTTCCGTCACCGTTCACATCGGCATCCGGTATACCGTCGCCGTCCAGGTCCGTATCGGGCTCTCCGTCGCCGTCCGCATCCTGGTCCGGCTCACCGTCCCCGTCGAGATCTCTGTCCGGCTCGTCCTCGCCGTCCGGATCGAGCACCTGCTCGGCCTGTTCCCGCAGTTCCTCGAGCGTGCTGCCGATCTGCTGACCCGCCGAACTCACCAGGCTGCTCAGCCCCTCGGACAACTGGGTTCCGAGGCCCGACGAAGCGAGCTGAGTGCCCAGTTGCGCGAGGGTGGACAGCGGGTTGTCGGTAGTGGCCAGGTTGGTCGAGGGCGTGCCTGTCGTCGACGGAGTGTTGGTGGTCGACGGGGTGGTCGTGGTCGACGGGGTGGTCGTGGAGGGAGTAGTCGTGGTGGACGGGGCCCCCGTGCTGCTGGGCTGGTCGGTGCCGGCGGGAGTGCCGGGCTGCGACGGCGAAGTCGTCGAAACCTTCGGGCACGGATATTTCGTCACATTGAGGCCCGTGAAGGCCTTCACCAGTTCGTCGTAGATACCCGAGACCTGCCGATTCGTCTGGTTGCAGGCATCCACGAATTCTTTGAGGTTCGACTCGTAGTCCACCCGGAATTTCTCATCCAACCATTTATGACAGAAATCGCTGATCTTCTTCTGGGCCTCGTCGCCCGAGTAGATGATCACCTTGTCCTCGGCACTTATATCGAGCTCCGGGAAGATCCGCTTTATCTTGCCCACCAGACTGTCGTCGCTGCCGCTCAGGCTCCATCCCCAGCCCCTGGCCGCGGTGATAATGCTGTCGATATCCTCGGGGCTCTTACCGTCGACCTCGGGATCACCGTCCAGCAATATTCCCTCGGCGGCCTTGGCCTTGATCGCCACCGCCTGCCGCAGCGCCTGCGGGGCCGGGTCCATTTCCTCGTGGACCTTGCGCACGATATTGATATCGACCTCGGACAGCTGGAGTTGTGTGGCGATCATGGTCGCTGCCCGGCTCGCTGCCTCTCCCGACCACACGGTCGGGAGGGTCTGGGCGAAAGTGGCCTGCTGATTCCGTTCGGTGGCGACTCGATCGAGCACGGTCTTCAAGGTAACGGCGGCCCGCCGGAATGCGTCCTCGTTCAGACCGTTCTGGTGATAGAAGAGTTTGTGCAGCTCCGCATACCGCTTGAAATCGGGCGGGGTCGCGTCACCCACCCATCGCAGGTACCGAACTTCCAATATCTCGAAGTAGCGCAGTGCCTTCGAGCCTATTGCCAGTAGTTCGGTGCAGTTGCGATTCTCCGTTGCGCCAGCGCTCGGGGTGTCGGCCATTGCTCAGCTCGCCGCCTGCTGGGTGTTCGCGGCGTTCTCTTTGTCCACGGTGGAGAATTCGACCACGGCCTGCCCCATCGCATCACCGGTGAGCTGCGTGGCCTCGGACCAATCCGCGAGCCATTGCCGCACCGCCTCGAGGCCGGCGTGCAGGGCATCCCCCTGCTTCTTGTACTCGGCGCCGGTATCGGCGGGAGCGATCACGCTGCCTGCGACGCTACCGGCCTGCTCCTTCACCACATCGGCACTGGTACGCATCTTGTTCGCCAGACTCACCAGGGCATCGCTCTGCATCCCGACCGTTCGATCACCCGTGCTCATGGGTCTCCCCTCCGTATCCCCGCCCCTCCCGGGTGACCCCCGATCGGCCCTGCGGTGTCCGTCCTACCCGATTCGACGCGACCGCTCGGACATCGGTTCCATCCTGCCCCGCGCGGTCGGCACTCCGATCACTTTCCCGTTCCCCTTGTCCGTCCGCCGCCGTTCCCCCGGTCCTGTCGGGACTTCGGTGGTACTCCGGGCCGAGTCGTCGCCGATCGTCCTCCACCACGCTCCCTGCTCGACCACGATGATGTTCCGCTCATCTTTCCATCCACGGCGATACAGCGCAGCCCCGCTCCCGGACGGGAACGGGGCTGCTGACGAGATGGGATCAGGAGATCATCGGCGCGAGCCGGCGCGATCAGCGCTTCGGCATGAAGATCCACAGCGCCAGGTAGACGAGGAACTGCGGGCCGGGCAGTACACACGACACGACGAACAGCAGCCGGACGATTCCGGAGCTCCAGCCGAAGTATTCGGCGATACCGCCGCAGACTCCGCCGATCCACTTGTCGGCGGTGGAGCGGGTGAAACGGCGTGCGGGGGCGGTCATGGCGGTCCTTTCGATCGCGGTTGCTACACCGTCCACTATCCGCACCCGGCCCGGTGGCCCGCATCGGCAGCGCTACCGATCGGCACCCTGATTTCCGGGGGCCGCGGCTCAGGGTGGATCCCTGAGTCGCGGACCGGTCAGACCGCCGCGACCAGTTTCGCGAGATCCTCGGCGAGCTGCTCGGCCCGTTCGTGATCCTGGGCTTCCACCATCACCCGGACCAGCTGTTCGGTGCCGCTGGGGCGCAGCAGGATTCGCCCGGTGTCCCCGAGCTGCCCCTCGGCGGCGCGGACGGCCTCGCGGACCCCGGGGTCGGCGGTGACCGCGACCTTGTCGGTGACCGGGACGTTCACCAGTACCTGCGGGACCTTCTGGATCACACTCGCCAGCTCGGCCAGGGGCGCGCCGGTGCGCGATATCCGCGCCATGAGCTGCAGGCCCGTGAGGATGCCGTCGCCGGTGGTGCCGTGGCGCGGGAAGACCACATGGCCGGACTGCTCCCCGCCGAGGGTGTAACCGCCGCCGCGGAGTTCCTCGAGGACGTATCGGTCACCGACACCGGTGGTGCGCACGGTGATTCCGGCCGCGCGCATCGCCAGGTGCAGCCCCAGATTGCTCATCACAGTGGCGACGAGGGTGTTCCCGGCCAGAGTGCCGGCGTCACGCATACCGATGGCCAGGATCGCCATGATCGCGTCACCGTCCACCACATTCCCCGCGGCGTCCACCGCCAGGCAGCGATCGGCGTCGCCGTCGTGGGCCAGCCCCAGGTCGGCGCCGTGCTCCCGGACCGCGCGCTGGACCTGTTCGATATGGGTCGACCCGCAGTCGGCATTGATATTGAGCCCGTCCGGGTCCGCGTTGATCGCGATGACCCGCGCTCCGGCCTCGCGGTATGCCGCGGGGCCGACCTCCGAGGCGGCGCCGTGCGCGCAGTCCACGACGACGGTCAGTCCGCTCAGGTCCTGACCGGTGGCCTCCACCAGATGCTCGATATAGCGCTCGTGGGTGCCGCCCACACCGAACTGGTCGGGCAGGTCGGCACCGGGTTGCCGAGCCCCGGCGGCCCCGAGTACCCGGCCGATCGCCGCGCCCGTGGGACGATCCGTCCCGCCCGCGGCCACCCGGGCCTCGATACGTTCCTCCACGGCGTCCTCGAGCTTGTGCCCGCCCGCCGCGAAGATCTTGATTCCATTGTCCGGCATGGGATTGTGCGAGGCGGAGATCATCACGCCCAGGCTCGCGTCGTACAGAGCCGTCAGGTAGGCGACGGCCGGGGTCGGCAGCACACCGACCGGTAGAACATCCATTCCCGCGGCGGTCAGACCCGCGGTCACCGCGGCCTCCAGCATCTCTCCGCTGGCGCGCGGATCCCGTCCGACCACCGCGACCTTGCGGTGACCCGTGTGCAGGTCCACACCCAATACCTGTGCCGCCGCCCCGGCAACCCGTAACGCCAACTCCGGGCTCAACGTATCGTTGGCGAGCCCGCGCACGCCGTCGGTGCCGAACAGATGTCCCATACCTTGCCCCTCGTCAGTGAGTCCACAGCGCGCGGCGTGCCCTGCCGAAACTGCCCTCGGAACGGCCGGCCGACGAACACCGCGGTAGATATAGCACGAGAGCAGGCGACCGGACTCCGGCCGGTCGCCTGCTCTCGGAACCGACACCGGCACGCCCACCCACACGTGGCGGGTGGACAGCCGGCATCGGCGATATCAGCGCTTCGAGTACTGCGGCGCTTTACGGGCCTTCTTGAGGCCGTACTTCTTGCGCTCGGTGGCACGCGGGTCACGGGTGAGGAACCCGGCGCGCTTGAGCGCGGGACGGTCGTCCGCGTTGACCACGGTCAGCGCCCGGGCGATGGCCAGGCGCAGCGCGCCGGCCTGACCCGAGGGGCCGCCGCCGTGCAGGCGGGCGAACACATCGAAGGATTCGAGGCGCTCGACGGTGACCAGCGGCGACTTCACCAGCTGCTGGTGGACCTTGTTCGGGAAGTAATCCTCGATCGAGCGGCCGTTGAGCACGAAATTGCCGGTGCCGGGCACCAGGCGCACGCGGACCACGGCCTCCTTGCGGCGGCCGACGGTCTGGACCGGGCGGTCCAGCGGGGCGGCGTACTCGATGAACTCGGCGTCGTCGTCGTAGACCACGCCCTCATCCAGCACCTCGCCGGCGGCGTCTTCGACGACCGCTTCGTCGTATTCGGTGTATTCCTCGGGAGCGGTCACTGGGCCACCTGCTTGATCTCGAACGGAACGGGCTGCTGAGCGGCGTGCGGATGGGTCGGGCCCGCGTACACCTTCAGCTTGCCGGCGATCGCGTTGCCGAGTTTGTTCTTGGGGATCATGCCCTTGACGGCCTTCTCCACCAGGCGGTCGGGGCGCGTGTCCAGCACCTGGCCGACAGTGCGGGACTTCAGGCCGCCGGGATGCCCGGAGTGGTGGTGGATGAGCTTGTTCTGCCGCTTGTTGCCGCTGATGGCGACCTTGTCGGCGTTGATGATGATGACGAAATCGCCACCATCGATATGCGGTGCGTAGGTCGGCTTGTGCTTACCGCGCAGCAGATTCGCTGCCTGCACGGCAAGACGGCCGAGCACTACGTCAGTGGCGTCGATGACGTACCACTGCCGGGTCACGTCACCCGCCTTCGGGCTGTACGTAGGCACAGTGCTTCCCTGTCTGTCGTCGATGCTGCCGGCCCAGTGCGTGGTCGAGGAGTTCCCGGCGGCCGGTTGAGACCCGGGCCTCGGCGTTCCACACACCAGCCGGTCACGATACCAGCCGGGTATCGCCACCGGGAAACCGCCCGGAAGCTGCTCAGATATCGATGGGCGGGCCCGGATCGGCGATGCCCGGCAGACCAGGCACCAGATAGCGCAGAGTGTCGATACCGGGCTCCGCGCAGTCGGCCGGATCCCCTTCCCCGGCGGCTCCGGGTTCCGGTGCCGCCTGACGCGCCGAATCCCCGGGGGCGGGAGCCGTGGGAACGCGGGCATAGAGCGGGTGGCCACCGGCGTCATCGGCGCCGGGGGCGGACCGGCCGTGCGGTTCGACGGTGATCCGCGGCATCGGCACACAGCCGGCCGTCACCGTTGCCACCGCGGCACCGGGTACCGCTGTCGCGTTGATCGCCGGTTCGGTTCCGGCGTGGGCCTGGGCCGTCCCCGCCCCGTCCGCGCCCCATGCCGTGGCGGCGAGCGCCGCGACGCCGATGACGGCGTGGGCGCCGAACAAGTTGTCCTTCATCT
>NZ_BAGJ01000034.1 GCF_000308775.1 Nocardia testacea NBRC 100365 | reverse complement strand
GCCTGGCGCCTGGGCGCCGGCCGCGCCCGCCAGGGCGACCCGGTCCAGGCCGCCGCCGGCGTCCAGTGGCACGCGGCCCCCGGCGACCCGGTCACCGCCGGACAACCGCTGCTCACGCTGCACACCGACACCCCGGAGGCGTTCCCCCGCGCATTCGAGGCCCTGGCCGAGGCGATCACGGTGGAGACCGGATCCGTCGACCGGCCCGCGCCGGGCCTACTCGTCCTCGACCGGGTCGGCACCGACGCGCCGCACACCAGGCAGCACTGGTCGCCGCGCCGGGGTTCCGGTCACCCGTCTGCCCGATCCGGGCCGGACACCGGGCGCCTCCACCCGCGACCGGCCGCTGACTATGAGGGGAATTCGAGGTGAGCGCCCGTCGAAGAGGTGGAACCTTTCCGGCCGTCCGGCTGACCGACGCGACATTCGGCGATACCGTCGGCATATGACCGGACCTCTGCCGCTGGATCTCGCCACATTGCGCCGGGCCCCGAAGGCGCTGCTGCACGATCATCTCGACGGCGGTCTGCGGCCCGCCACCGTGCTCGAACTGGCCGCGGACTGCGGATACGACCGGTTACCCGCGACGGATGCCGAATCCCTGGCGCGCTGGTTCCGGGACGCGGCCGACAGCGGCTCGCTGGAGCGCTATCTGGAAACCTTCACCCATACGGTCGCGGTGATGCAGACTCCGCAGGGATTGCACCGGGTGGCCCGCGAATGCGCCGAGGATCTGGCCGCGGACGGGGTCGTCTACGCCGAGGTGCGGTTCGCGCCCGAACAACACCTCGACAAAGACTTGACACTCGACGAAGTGGTCGAACACGTTCTGGCCGGTTTCGCAGCGGGCGAGGCGGCCGCCGCGGCGGCCGGGCAGCCCATCGTGGTGCGCTGTCTGCTGACCGCCATGCGGCACGCGGCGCGATCCCGGGAGATCGCGGAACTGGCCGTCCGCTTCCGCGACCAGGGCGTCTGCGGTTTCGATATCGCGGGTGCGGAGGCCGGATACCCGCCCACCCGGCATCTGGACGCCTTCGAGTACATGCGGGTCAACAATGCGCATTTCACCATCCACGCGGGTGAGGCCTTCGGTCTGCCGTCCATCCACGAGGCGCTGGCGTTCTGTGGCTGCGACCGGCTCGGGCACGGCGTCCGGATCCTCGACGATATCGAGGTGCCGGGCGCGATCGAGCACGCCCGGCTGGGGCGGCTGGCGGCGTATGTGCGCGACACCCGCGTGCCGCTCGAGCTGTGCCCCTCGTCGAACGTGCAGACCGGCGCGGTGCCCTCACTGGACAAACACCCGTTCGACCTGCTGGCGCGGCTGCGCTTCCGGGTCACGGTGAACACCGACAATCGTCTGATGAGCGATACCAGCATGAGCCGGGAGATGCTCAAACTGCACCAGACCTTCGGCTACGGCTGGAGCGATCTGGAACGGTTCACCATCAACGCGATGAAATCGGCGTTCATCCCGTTCCCGGAGCGGCTGCGGATCATCGACGACATCATCAAACCGGGCTACGCGGTGCTGCTGGGCTGAATCGGCACCCGTGATACCGGTCGGTCCGGAAACCATCGGTGGGAGCCCGTGGCGCACATCTCGCGCGCCGGGATTCTAGGCTCGGCGTCGATATGTACAACAGGCAGCTACATCAGCGCACCGCCCGGCTCCTCGGTTCGGTGCTCTCCGCCGCGGCTCTCGCGGCCGGACCGCTCACCGTCTGCGGGAGCGCGGCAGCGCAGCCCGCGCCACCCACCACCCCTCCGTTCACCACCCCGGTCACCGATACGTGCCCGCAGAAGACCCAGCCGCCGCCGGCGATCGACGCCTCCGAGGTCCCGGAACCCGGCGAATCGGCGCCGACACCGCTGTCGGTCCCCAACTCCCCGATCGGCGGGAAACGGCTGGGCGAATGCGGTGTGGTCGTGCCCAGCGGCGCCCCGCCACTGCCCGCGGATATCTCCGCGACCGCCTGGATGGTCTCGGACCTGGACACCGGCGCGGTCCTGGCCACCAAGGACCCGCACGGCCGGTACCGCCCGGCCAGCACCATCAAGGTGCTGCTCTCGATCGTCGCGCTGCGCACCCTGGATCTGGACAAGGTCGTGGTGGGCACCCAGGCCGACGCCGATGTCGAGGGCACCCGCGTCGGGATCGGACCGGGCGGCCGCTACACCAACCGGCAATTGCTGCACGCCCTGGTGATGGCCTCGGGTAACGACGCCGCCCACGCGCTGGCCGCTCAACTGGGCGGCGACGACGTGGCGGTGATCAAAATGAACGATCTCGCGAAATCACTGCACGCCTACGACACTCGCGCGGCCACCCCGTCCGGTCTGGACGGCCCCGGGATGAGCACCTCGGCCTACGACCTGTCGCTGCTGTTCCGGGAAGCCATGTCCATCCCGCTGTTCGCGGAGATGATCCACACCGAACAGTTCGATTTCCCCGGTTACCCGCCGGACCCGCGCATCCCCGGCGATCAGGACCATCCCGGCTTCCCGATCGCGAACGACAACGGACTGCTCTACAACTATCCCGGTGCGCTGGGCGGAAAGACCGGTTATACCGACGACGCCCGCCAGACATTCGTCGCCGCCGCCGAGCGCGACGGCCGCAGGCTCGCGGTGACCCTGCTCCAGGCCGATGTCCTGCCGATCCGCCCGTGGGAGCAGGCGGCCCGATTGCTCGACTACGGTTTCGCGCTCGGGCCGGAGGCACAAGTCGGTGATATCCCCGGCGACGACGACGAATCCGAGCTCGGCGCACCCGGGCTCGCGGTGCCGCCACAGGACGCGGTGGCGTATTCGGCGCAGGGCCCGAGCGGTGGACAGTTCGAAGAACTGTGGATGCTGCTCATGGTCGGGGGCCTGATCCTGGTCCCGATCCTGCTGCTCGGTACCTGGCACGTGCGCACCCGTCACCGCTGACCGGAGTTTCCCGCCGAGAGGGCCGGCCGGGGGTCCTCACCACCCCCGGCCGGTACGGATCAGTCGGTGGTGAAGAAGTCGCCGGCCCGCTTGCGGACCTCGGCGCACCGGAAATCGAGTTCGTCGCCGGTATCCGCGACCACGAACACCAGGCCGAGCGCCACCGAATCCATCATGGACTTGGTGGCCGGATAGGTCCGTCCCGGCTCGGCCGCCATCCGGACCTCCTGCACACCGGGTAGGTCCGCCAGTTCCGCGTCGGCTCCGCCCAGGTACCGTGCCTCCCGCTCGACACTGAGCAGCACCAGCGCACCGCGCCGGGACAGCGCATAGCCGCTGTCGCGCTGCGCCACCGGCGCACGCATGCCGAACAGTTCGGCGATGTACTCGCTTTCGCGATGGATCTGCGAATTGCCGGTCAGCGCATGAGTGTGCAGCGGATGACCGATCCCGTGGGCGCGCGCCCCGAAATCGATCAGCCGGGGGCCCGGCGGGCCGGACATGATCTCCATGTGCGCGGGCCCGATCCGCATACCCAGAGCATCGAGCACCCGGCGCGCGTAGGCGGCCAGTTCCCGCACGATCGGCTCGTCGTGGTCGAGCCAGCGACCCTTCTCGTAGACGAAGTCGCCGGACTCCGAAACCCATTTGTCGTACACGGTGACGCAGACGATTTCGTGACCGGCCGGGGTGGAGAAGGTGTCCACGGCGTATTCCACCCGGGGGGCGGGATACATTTCCTGGATGAGGGCGGCCGAGGTACCGCCGAAGAAGCCGGCGCGGTCGGTGATCTCGGCGACCGCCTCGGCCAGTTGGCCGGGCGTCTCGACCAGCCGGACGCCGACGGAAGCGGCGCCCCGGGCCGGTTTCACCACCAGTTTGCGGCCCGCGCGTAGTTCGGCCACCGCTTCGGCCGGTACGGCGGTGTGACCCGCGGGAACGGCCCGGGTGGTCAGAGTCGGGATCCCGGCGGCGGCCAGGGCCTCGAACATGTACTGCTTGTCCCA
Source organism: Nocardia testacea NBRC 100365 (assembly GCF_000308775.1). Taxonomy (GTDB): domain Bacteria; phylum Actinomycetota; class Actinomycetes; order Mycobacteriales; family Mycobacteriaceae; genus Nocardia; species Nocardia testacea. The sequence continues at coordinate 32,425 of NZ_BAGJ01000034.1, read as the reverse complement.
TCTTCGCTGCGGCAAGACCCTCTCGCCGGCCGGGCACCCCGGAATATCGGCGCGTAATCGCTCGGCCAATTCGACACCGGGTTCGGATCCGGCGACGACATAGGCGACCGACCGTTGCGCGCACAGGCGCAGCAGCGCTTCATAGGAATTCCCCAGATCGGCGGCGAAATCCACCGCTCCCGCCGTGGGAGCGGTTCGGAATCCCGATACCAGGGCATGATCGGTATCCAGGAGAACGGGTTCGATGCCGTACTGCTGGAGCACCCGGGGATACAGCCTTCCCGAGCTCACGGGATCCACGATCAATACCGAATTATCCGACACGAACCGAACTCCTGTTCTTGGACATTCCTGCAACTACCGCCACCGCGCCCGCGGCGAACGAGATCTGGATGACGAGCGTCCAGTACAGCGCGCTGTCGTGTAGCACCCCGAAAGCGCCGAGACCGGGACCCACGGCGAATCCGAACGACTGGGCGGCCGACAGATAACCCTGATACCGGGGGTTCTCCGAGGGCGTCGAGATATCGGCGATCGAAGCGCTCGCCTGTGGGATGAATATCGCCTCGCCCAGCGAGAAGAGCACGAATCCGGCAATACACACGGTCCAGCTCGAACCCGCGCCGCAGACAGCGAGCCCGAGCCCGGTGACGAATATCCCCAGACCCAGCGCGTAGTTCCAGTTCAGCCTGGCAGTCAGGGTGCTGATCGGCAGCTCGAAGAAGATGATGAATAGCGAATTGATGATGAGCAGGACGCTGTAGAGCCGGCCATCGTGGGAAACCTTCTCGACCGACAGCGGAATTCCGCTCATACTCTGCGCGTAGACCGCCATGGCCGTGCCGAATACCACGACCACCGCCCACAGTCGCGAAACGCGGGACGGGTCGTGCGGCGCCGCCGCGGCGGTATCGGAGATCGGATCGGGCGCGGACGCGTTCCGTTCCCGTGCCGCCGCCAGCGCCTCGGCGCCGCGCAGCCTGGAGCGTTCGGAGAACAGGAACGCGGCGGTGCCCAGTGAGCCGAAGGCGGACAGCGAGAACAACATGGAGAAGTTGTGCTCCCCCACCGCGGAAACCATGATCGGGGCGACCGTGACGCCGCTGCTGAGGAAAATGCGGTGGAAAGCGACCACCGTGACGGTATTTCCCTCATAGGCCGATCCCGTCACCAACGCCGCCGCCGGTCCCGAGAACGATTGCGTCACCGCCACACTCAGCGATGCGAGCACAATGGCCGGTACCGGATCGGTCGTCGACATACCGAGCAGGTACAGCAGCGGAACATTGAGCACGGAACCGGCGATCAGCACATCGGTGGAGCCGAAACGGGCGGCGAACCAGCCGCCGGCGACCGAGCCGAGCACTCCGGCGAAACCACCCGCGAACAATGCGAGGGTCAGCGCCGAAGGGCTCAGCCCCATCGATGTGTAGAACACCGTCGAGAACAGCGCCAGAAAGCCGACCGACCTGCTCAGAAAGGTGGTGATCGAAACGATCCATACTTCCGCGGGAAACGACGGTGTCTTCCGCTTGCCTGCTAACGCGACGGCCAACGAAAACTCCGCCTCGAATCCGCCGGGCGCACCACCGCGGGTGCGGGATGCCGGGTCGACGCCTCGGAACCCACCGGGTCCTCCTCTACTCGGCAGCATGCCGAACGCTGTGCGCCCCGGCGAATTTCCGGGAATCGAGCTACCTCGAATCGGACGATAGGACAAGCCTCGGCACGGAACATCCGTCACGCGATCCGAAATATCCGCATCCGGGTGTATGAGTACATATCCGCGGCGATACCCAGGCATTCGAACGGGCCATTACGACCGGACAATCCCGGCAGAAGGACCGATTCGACATCGGTGTCGACACGGAAGTCGCCCACAGTTCGGGTGTGGTCCGCCGGGGTGAAATATGGCCGAACAGCCGGTGATCCGCCGAGTTACGCCCGCCGGCACGTGCCGCTAGTCGCGCCGGCGGCGGCGCAGCCGGGTGATACCCAGCGTGGCGAGCGCGCCGACGCCGAACAGCGCGGCACCACCGAAAAATCCCGGCCGGCCACTGTCCATGCGCGGCCGGATCAGCGCCGGCCCGGGCACCGGCACCGAGGCCGGCTGCTCGTTCTCCCGCGCGGTCGCCGCCCAGGCCGTGGCGAACAGAATGATCCGATAGACCACGTAACTGAACACCATGATGCCGATGATCGAACCGAAGGCGGCGCCGGCCGGGCTGTTCAGCACCGACCGCATATAGATCCCGGCGATATTCTTGAAGACCTCGAAGCCCACCGCCGCCAGCGCGGCGGCCTTCAGGGCGCTGCGCAGGGTGACCGGCTCCCGCGGCAGCCGGGCGATGATCCAGGCGAACAGCGCCCACGAGGCCACCATGGCGAGCAGGGTGGACAGCAGCCACAGCAGCCAGCGCACCCCGGGCATCTCGTGCAGACCCAGCAGTTCGAGCAGTTGCACCCCGAGCCGGCTCGACGCCACCGCCGACAACCCCAGCGACACCACCAGGGCGAGGAACAGACCCAGCAGCGCGCCCAGGTCCGACACCTTGGTGCGCAGCCAGTTGTCCTCGTCCGAGGGCTGCTCCCACTGTTCGGTCAGCGCTTTGCGCAGGTTCGCCATCCAGCCGAGGCCGGAGTACAGCCCGGTGAGCAGACCGAGCACACCCACCGTCCCGCGGGAGTTCACCGCCTGGTCGATCAGGTCGTTGAGTTGATCCCCCATCTCACCCGGGATGTTCTCGACGACCTTGTCCTGCAGTTCGCCGAGTAGCTCGGCGTTGCCCGCCAGCACGAAGCCCGCGATGGCGAAGGCGATCATCAGCAACGGGAACAGCGACAGCACAGTGAAATACGTGATACCCGCCGCGTAGTAGTCGCCGCGCTGATTCTGATATCTCCCGGCCGCGCGGACCAGATGGTCGAGCCACGGCCGCTCTCCGATCATGCGCTGGACTGCGGCCTTACCGTTATCGATCACCTGCACTGTTCGCGCCCCTCATCGCCACACGCACGGCCGGCGGCCGGTATCAGTGGGTCAGGAACCCGACCCGGTCGTAAACCTGTGCGAGAGTGTTGCCGGCGATCTCGCGCGCACGCTCGGCTCCCGTGGCGAGTATGCGATCGAGTTCACCCTGATCCGCCATGTACTCTTCCACTTTCGCACGCAAGGGCGTGACAAATTCGGTCAGTGCGTCGGCGACGTCGGCTTTCAGGTCGCCGTACCCGCGGCCGGTGTAGCCCTTCTCCAGCGTCACGATCGGCGTCTCGGTCAGCGCCGACAGGATCACCAGCAGATTGCTGACGCCGGGCTTGTGCTCGACGTCGTAGCGGATCTCGCGCTCGGTATCGGTGACCGCCGAGCGCACCTTCTTAGCCGTCACCTTCGGGTCGTCGAGGAGGTTGATCAGACCCGCGTCCGAACTCGCGGATTTGCTCATCTTCGCGGTGGGATCCTGCAGGTCGTAGATCTTGGCGGTGCCTTTGACGATATGGGCCTCCGGGACCACGAAGGTCTTCTTGAAGCGGGTGTTGAACCGCTGCGCGAGATTGCGGGTGAGTTCCAGATGCTGGCGCTGGTCCTCCCCGACCGGCACCTGGTGCGCCCGGTAGAGCAGGATATCGGCCGCCATCAGCACCGGATAGGTGAACAGGCCGACGGTGGTGTTCTCCGCCCCCTGTTTCACCGACTTGTCCTTGAACTGTGTCATCCGGCTCGCCTCGCCGAACCCGGTGACGCAGTTCAGCACCCAGGTCAGTTCGGCGTGCTCGGGCACCTGCGACTGCACGAACAGCGTCGAGCGCCGGGGGTCGATACCCAGCGCCAGCAGCTGGGCCGCGGCGACCCGGGTCCGGCGGCGCAGTTCCTTGGGATCCTGCGCCACCGTGATCGCATGCATATTCGGGATGAAGTACAGCGTGTCGTAGTCGTCCTGCATATTGACCCAGTACTGCAGGGCACCGAGATAGTTCCCGAGGTGGAACGAGGCACTGGTCGGCTGGATACCGGAGAGCACTCGCTGTTTACGTTCCCCGGCGGCCGGGGTCTGGGCAGGACTGGACATGCCCATGATTTTGGCATGCGGGTCGAGCCGAATTTCGCTCCGCCCACTTGCGTGGATCAATTCCCGGCATACTCCGCTTGCCCTCCCGGGCCAGACGCTGTTCCTGTTGCGTGATCAGCCGGTACACCGGTGCGCTGGGGCCGTTGAGGGCGGTTTTCACCGGTCGCGGTACCAGCACCGAGGGCACACTGTGCGCATTGCGCACCGACTGCGCCAATCCGCGGTAGGCGATCTCGTCGGTCCGCTTCCACTCGATTCCGTACATCTCGCGGATCCGCGCCGGCAGACTGCCCTGGACCAGCAGGTAGTACGCCGAACTCACCTGCCGCCCGGGCGCACGCTGCGGATACGGCACCACATGCCCGGACAGATAATTGCCCACCTTGCGCGCCTCGTCGGTGAGGAACAGTTCGTCGGAGGCCAGGTAGCTGTCGAAGTACGCCCGGAATGCCCGGTAGTCGACCGGCGCCGCCGCGCGCGGCATACCGAACAGCTCGCCCCAGCGCACATAGTCCTGGTATAGGTCCTCGCGTTCGGTATCGCTGAGCCGCCGGACCAGCAGGTCGTACATGACCTCCGCCGATTCGAAGGTGAACGCCATGGTCATGAAGCTCAGGTGCGGGTCGTAGGCGGAATAGGCCGACCCCGCCGGGTGGCGCGCGCCCGCGTCCTCGGGTAGCCGGCCCTTCACCTTCGCGTGCTTCTTGCCGGTGAACTCCAGCGCCCGGTCGGCCTCCTGCCGGGTGCCGAAGAAGACGGCTTCGAAAAGTTTCCCGGTCAGCGCGAGCCGGGTGTAGGGGGTGTCGCGATGCTCGGTCGATTCGGCGGTCCCCACATAGAGCAGCGGGTTCACCGCGCCGATCACCAACGCCCGCAACCCGTAGGTGAGGCCGACGGCGCGTTTGCGCATCACCCGCCTGATCATCGAGTCGTCGGAAAAGTATCCGGTGTCCACGGCCATCCGAGCCTCCTGGTCCGCTCCACGTCGAGCACTGCGCACCCGCATCTGGCAATAGCATCCACCAGTTGCTCCATTTCTGGCAAGAGCTGTTACCAAAGTGGGGGTGCTTCCGCGGTACGGTGGTTGTCGTGCTCGGTTGATCGCGGGAGCGAGGTGCGGCGACCGGCACCTGCTTACCCGGCGCGGACCAATAAACTCGGGCTATGGCAGCGCAGCGCACGTATGGCGGTTTGTCCGCGGAGGAACGGCGGGTCCAACGGCGCACCGCGTTGCTCGATGCGGCACTCGAGATCATCGGCACCCAGGGACTGGACAAGCTCACCGTCTCGGGGATGTGCTCGGAAGCCGGGCTCAACGAGCGCTACTACTACGAGAGTTTCGGCAGCCGCGACGACGTACTCACCGCGCTGGTCGACCGAATCGCCGAGGAACTGGTGATCGCGATCGCGGCGGCCCTGCAGACAGCCGGTGACGATTCGCGGGCCAAGGCGCACGCGGCCATCACCGCGGGTATCCATCTACTCACCGACGATCCCCGCAAAACCGAGGTCACCATGGTCGCCGCGATGGCGACCCCGCAGTTACGGGCGCGCACCACCGAGACCATCCGGGTATTCGCCCGGCTGGTGGCCAGTGAGGGGATCGAGTTCTACGGGGTCACCGACCCGGCGCCGGACCCGGTGATCGATTTCCGGGCCACCTATCTGGTAGGTGGGCTGGTCCAGACACTGACCGGCTGGGTGCGCGGTGATCTGCCGATCAGCCGCGACGAGTTGATCGATTACACCACCGATGTCTTCGTCCTGCTCGGCGAGGACTTCGCGCACCCCGGCGACTGAACCGCTCCGCGGTGGGCGATCAGACGCGGACCGGGACCGCGGTCAGCCCCTCCGGCGCCCCCTGCAGGACGACCCGGAACGCCACCTCCCGCGAGGCCCAGAATTCCGCGCATTCGACGAGCACCGAACCGAACCACTCCCGCTCCCCCGGCGCGTCCGCGAGCAGTTGCCCGGCATCACGGACGGCCACCACATAGCCGGTGGCGTCCCCGAGCAGATCCTCGAGGTTGAACAGGCATTCGTCGAACGCGTCCTTGTTCGGCCGGAAGTAGTACGGGAATTGCAGTGCCGCGGCGAATTCGTCGAACAACGCCGGGACTGTGCGCATCCGGCTGCCGCGGACTTCGCGCACCCGGTAGCCGGCGGGCGCGCCGTAGCGCACCCGGCTGAACTCGGCGGCGTCCACGGCCGCCACACCCACGACCGGCAGTGCGGCGGTGGCTGCCGACCCGTGGTGCGGGCGGGTGAGGAAATCGGCCAGCAGGACAGGTTCGGCCATCAGCGCATCCTGGTGAAGGTGTCGTAGTGGTCACCGGTGTACCAGGCGGAGCCGTCGCTGCCGGTGACAATGCGTTCGGCGTCGCGGGACTGCCCCGGTTTCTTCGGGTTCACATCCCACTCCTGGTACTCGACTGCCTTGCCCGCGGAATCCGCGGCGGGCAGGCGGCCCTCCCGGTTCCCGAACCGAATACCGCCCTTGGTGCCCGGGGCGTTCGCCGAATCGGGCCAGCGCCCGGCATCGATCTCCGCGAGTGTGGCGTAGGCCCGGTCGGGCACCCCGGCCACCTTCGACACCACCGGGGCATCGGACGCCGTGGTCCGGCCCGGTGCAGGCTTCGGCGCGACCGACGTGGCGGCCGCCGCGGTCTCCGACCGTGCCGCCGCGTCGGTGGAACCGCTGTCCTCTCCGGCCTGACTGCTGAGCAGGGCGACCACGACAGCCACGACCACCGCACTCAGCGCGGAGAGGACCTTCACAACTTTCGCACGCACGACTACCCCCTCATCGATACTGGACGGTCACCGGAGCATGGTCCGACCAGCGTTCCGCGTAGGTCGCGGCACGTTCGACCACCGCCTGCTTCGCCCGTTCGGCGGCCTGCGGTGTCGCCAGCTGGTAGTCGATCCGCCAGCCGGTGTCGTTGTCGAACGCGCGCCCACGATACGACCACCAGCTGAACGGACCGTCACCCTCCGGGTGAAGTTCCCGGACGACATCGACGTATCCGGCCGCCAGTTGCCGGTCCAGCCAGGCCCGTTCGGCGGGCAGGAAACCGGATTTCTTCAGGTTTCCCTTCCAGTTCTTCAGGTCTCGTTCGGTGTGCGCGATATTCCAGTCGCCGGCGATGACGAAAGCTCCGGTGCGGCTGGACATCCGGGCGGCGAGTTCGTCGAGGAAACGATACTTCTCGTCCTGCCGGGGCGTATCTGCCTCTCCGGTATGGACGTACACGCTCGCGACGGTCACCTCGTCGAAATCGACCTCGAGGTAGCGGCCGGTGGCGGCGAACTCACTGTCGGGTTCGATTCCGACCCGCACCGCTCGCATCGGCCGCCGCGCCAGCACCCCCACCCCGGCACGGCCCTTGGCGCCGGGCTCGGCGTGGGCGAGAGACCAGCCGTCGGCCAGGGCGGGCGCGAGCGCGGCGGCCACCTGGGCATCGTCGGCCCGCGTTTCCTGCAGGCAGACGATATCGGCCTCGGTCCGGGCCAGCCAGGCCAGCAGCCCCTTGCCCGCGGCCGCGCGGACCCCGTTGACATTGACAGTGGAAAGGATGTACGGCACCGATCGACCGTACAATGACAGGTCACCGCTACTTGCCAGGAAGGGGTGACGACATCGATGTCAGGCACCTCCGAGACCGCGATGCCCGAGCCGGTCGGGGCCCTGCACCTGGGTTCAGGCGCGCCGCTGCTGCTCCTGCACGGAGTGCTGCTCTCCCCGCACTGCTGGGAGCGGACGGCAACCCTCCTGGCCGCCCGCTGTGAGGTCTTCGCTCCCGCCCTGGCCGGTCACTGGGGCGGGCCGGAATTCCCGGACGGCCGGTACGCCGCCGCCACCCTCGCCGACCGGGTCGAAGCGCAGCTGGACGATCTCGGCTGGCGGACCTGCCATATCGCCGGCAATTCCCTGGGCGGCTGGGTGGGGTTCGAACTGGCGCGGCGCGGCCGCGCCCGCACACTCACCGCGATCGCCCCGGCCGGCGGCTGGAAAACCCCGTCGCCGCTCCAGCTCCGCGCCGCCGCCGAGATCGCGCCGATGATTCCGATCGCCGCAATCCTGCGGCGGCTGGGCGATTCCCCCGCCGAGAGCCGGATCCTGCGATGGGCCATGGCGCACCTGCTGACCAAGAACACCCGGGCGGTCTCCCGTGCGGACGTCACGGCGGTGATCCTGGCCGCGCTGCACTGCCCGGCGCTGCCCGCACTCACCCTCGGCACGCTGCGCGGACCGTCGCTGGCGGATATGTCCGACATCACGACCCCGGTCCGGCTGGTCCTCGCCGATTCCGACCGGGTCCTCCCGGCCCGGGCACACGGTGGCCGATTTCTCCGTGAGCTGCCGCCGGCCGCGGACCGGATCCTGCTCGGCCGGGCGGGCCACGTGCCCATGCTGGAGGCTCCCGATCGGATCGCGAACCTCATAGCGGAACACATCTACGCCAGCCGCGACCACCTGCGCGCTGTGTAATCGGCGCCGCCTCGGCGGCGCGGGGTCGAGGCCCCCTCGGTCCCGCCGTTCCGGCCTCGGGACTCGTGTCTTCGGCACATGCAATGTGCGGTGGGCCGCCCATAGAGGGCGACCATCGAGCACCTCCGGCCAAGGGCGGGACGGGCCTCGACCCTGTATGGACCTCGCAAGACTCGGCGCCGAGGTGGTGGGCGCTTCCCGGTGCAGTGGCGATCGGGCGGCGGCGGTCGAGTATCAGTTTCCGAGCAGCCCCTTCGCCACGTGGGTCACCTGGATCTCGTTGCTGCCCGCGTAGATCATGAGCGATTTCGCGTCGCGGGCCAACTGCTCCACCCGGTATTCCGACATGTAGCCGTTGCCGCCGAACAGCTGCACGGCCTCCATCGCGACCTCGGTCGCGACCTCCGACGAGTACAGTTTCACCGCCGAGGCCTCCGAAAGGCTCAACGGTTTACCGGCCTTTCCACGCTCGATGATGTTGAACACCATGTTCTGCACATTGATCCGGGCGACCTCCATCTTCGCCAGCTTGAGCTGGATGAGCTGGAACCGTCCGATCTCCTGACCCCACAGCTTCCGGTTGCGGGCGTAGTCGGTGCACAGGCGCAGGCATTCGTTGATCACACCCAGCGCCATGAACCCGATACCGACCCGCTCGGCCACGAAACTGGATTTGGCGCTCTCCCGGCCGTCGCCGCCGCGGTGTTCCTCGGTCTCGCCGAGCAGCCGATCCCGGCCGAGGCGGACGTTGTCGAAGAACAGTTCCCCGGTGGGCGAGGCGTGCAGACCCATTTTCTTGAACGGTTTGCCCTGGGTGAGCCCCTCCATACCCGCGTCGAGAACGAAGGTGAGCACCTTGCGGTCGCGGGACGGGGTGCCGTCGCCCTCGTCCAGTTTCGCGTAGACGACCAGGGTGTCGGCGAAGGGACCGTTGGTGATGAATGTCTTCTGACCGTTGAGGATGTAGTCCTCGCCGTCGCGTCGCACGTAGGTCTTCATCCCGCCGAACGCGTCCGATCCGGAGTCGGGTTCGGTGATGGCCCAGCACGCGATCTTGCGGAGGCTGACGATATCGGGCACCCAGCGCTGTTGCTGGGCAAGCGTGCCGCGGGAGAGGATGGTGGCGCCGCCGAGTCCGGTACTCACGCCGAGCGAACTGCACAGGCCCATACAGACGCCGGAGAGTTCACTGGTCAGCACGGCCATCATCGTCTGCTGATCGAAACCGCCGCCGGACCCTTCCTTATCCGCCGCGGCCGGCTTCTCCGCCCCGTCGGCGGCCGCCTGTTTCGCCGCCAGCTGCTTGTTCAGCGCTTCCTCGGCCATGGCACCGATACCGAAATCCGCGTACAGCTTGCGCAGAACCGGATAGGGCAGCATCTCCCCGCTGTCCAATGCGTCCAGGTGGGGGCGCACTTCCTTATCGATGAACGTCCGCACCGCGTCGCGGACCATCAGGTCGGTATCGGACCATTCGAACATCGTCGTCCTCCGGAATCACCAGCAGCATTACGGTGTAAACCACCGGGCGGACGCACCGTCGCATCCACCTTGTTGACACCCTGCCAGTTCTCGGCCCATCGCGCTGCGATCCAGCGAAATCCGTATGCGGCCGCGGACGGTGACCGCCGGGCTCTCACGACGGGACCGGTCACGGCCGCGTGGCATGCTCACGCAACCGACCCACCCGCGAGACAATATCGTCGTACCAGGTCAGGGGCTCCCCTTCCTTGGCCCAGTCCATCCGGGCATGTTCTTCGAACAGTGGCCGCAGAGCGGCGATCTCGGCGGCGTCCCGACTCAATTCCGTCCGGCTCAGATCATTGGGCTTCCACTCGTTCCACTCTTGCGCGCCGCGAGGACTCGGCGTCGCGTAGTGGCTCGTGAAGGGGTTCGATTCCGAGTCGAAGTCACGGTCCGCACGGAACGCCTCCTCGTGGTCGTACCCATAGACGTGGTCACCGTCGCGCAGCCAGTTGTTGGGCCGGTCCCAGTTGCGGACGAGAACATCCAGTTCACCGAGTTTTCGGGCGCCGGGTAAATCCTTGACCGCCTCCATGGCAGCGCGAGCACCGGGATCCACGCGGGTCCCGGGCACGACACGCCCCGGCAGTCGCTGCATGAGCAGAACGCCACCTTCTCCCGCGATCACCGGCGCGACCGGGGCGCCGATCGCACGACCGACCGCGGCGGCGAGAATTTCGGCGGACTGCCGGGCCGGGCCGAGGTCGACCTTGCGTACGACCTCGAATCCATCCGGATACACCAGGAGCTCGACACCGTTCTTCGCACTGTCCATCTCCGCCGGCGATCGGATCTCCGGTTCTCCGGAACGCTCGGCGGCGCGCAGACGAGCAGTGAATTCGTCCACCGACATCAAACGTGACGTCGCGACAACCGGACGACCACCCGCGGTACGCACCTCGGTGTCCGTAACGAGGTCGCGGCCGGCGGCCTCCGCGCTCGTCTTCACCGATACATCGACATCGACCCCGGAGCGAGCCCTCCGATAGAAGCGCCGGAGCCCGCCACCCGTTCCGGTGGCTACCGCACCGAGCCGCTTGACAGCCTCCCCGACGACCCGGCGCACCCCCTCGGTCATCGCCACCCCGCCGAGGGGATGCGACGAGCGGAATTCGAATTGCTTGCGCACTCGCGCGGCGGTGACGGCATGGGCAATACTGGCCCGCGAATTCCGCGACGACCAATCAGCGAGGGCTTCCCATCCCGAGGCATACCCGCCGCGGGGCAGACCAGGCGCCGGTCCGCCGCGACCGGCGAGGCCCCGGCGACCCCGCCCCCGGGAACCGGCCCGCGAGGTGCACATGCCCGGCGCCCCTGGAGGCGAGGTCGTTTTCGAACGGCCCTACTTCAGCGCGCGGGCCAGGTTGGCGTCCAGCGCGGCCAGGAACTCCTCGGTGGTGAGGTAGCCCTGGTCCCCGCCGACCAGCAGCGCGAGATCCTTGGTCATCTGCCCGCCCTCGACCGTCTTGATGACCACGTCTTCGAGGGTCTGGGCGAAACCGATGACCTCGGGGGTGTTGTCCAGCTTGCCCCGGTGCTCGAGGCCGCGGGTCCAGGCGAAGATGGACGCGATCGGGTTGGTCGAGGTCGGCTTGCCCTGCTGGTGCTGGCGATAGTGCCGGGTGACCGTGCCGTGCGCGGCCTCGGCTTCACAGGTCCGGCCGTCCGGGGTCAGCAGCACCGAGGTCATCAGGCCGAGCGACCCGAAGCCCTGCGCGACCGTATCGGACTGGACGTCGCCGTCGTAGTTCTTGCAGGCCCAGACGTAGCCGCCCTCCCACTTCATGGAGGAGGCGACCATATCGTCGATCAGCCGGTGCTCGTAGGTGAGGCCGGCCGCCTCGAACTGGCTCTTGAACTCGGCTTCGAAGACCGCCTCGAAGGTGTCCTTGAACATGCCGTCGTAGGCCTTGAGGATGGTGTTCTTGGTCGACATGTAGACGGGGTAGTTCTGCTGCAGCCCGTAGTTGAACGAGGCGCGCGCGAAGTCCTCGATGGACTTCTTGAAGTTGTACATACCCATCACGACGCCGCCGTCCTCGGGCATCTGCACGACCTCGTGCACGATGGGCTCGCTGCCGTCCTCGGGGGTGAAGGTGAGGGTGACGGTGCCGGCCTGGAAGACCTTGAAGTCGGTGGCGCGGTACTGGTCGCCGAAGGCGTGACGGCCGATGATGATCGGCTTGGTCCAGCCCGGTACCAGACGCGGAACATTGGAGATGATGATCGGCGCGCGGAAGATGGTGCCGCCGAGGATATTGCGGATGGTGCCGTTGGGCGAACGCCACATCTTCTTGAGGCCGAATTCCTTGACCCGGGCCTCGTCGGGGGTGATCGTCGCGCATTTGACGCCGACACCGTGCTGTTTGATGGCGTTGGCGGCGTCGACGGTGACCTGGTCGTCGGTTTTGTCGCGGTATTCGATGCCGAGGTCGTAGTACTCGAGGTTCACGTCGAGGTACGGGTGGATCAGCTTGTCCTTGATGAACTGCCAGATGATCCGGGTCATCTCGTCGCCGTCGAGTTCAACGACGGTGCCTTCAACCTTGATCTTGGACATGGATCTTCGTGTCCTCCTAAGACTGGTGCCCTCATTGCACGGCCAGGCGAACACGCTTGTGAGCGGACCCCAGCTGTTCAACAGACAACGTATACATCCCGCGTTGTCCACGAGACGTCTGGTGTAACCAAGACGAGCGTACTGCTTGTGGTGGTATCACGGTGCAGCCAGCCCCGGTCGTGAGATCTCACAGGGGTGAGACGCGCCACAAGATTACCTGGTCGGCGCATATGCCGATTTCGATCCCCATCGGTACCCCGCTACCATATTCGGCAGGTCATGAGTGCCAGTACCAAGCCCCGGCTCACTGGCCGGCAACCCTCCTGCTGCGGTGGGGTGCTCCGGGTGATGACCTGGCTCCCGAGAGCCGGGAGCAAGCGCACGTCAGGAGGTCGTCGATTTGTGCCGGTGCCGGTCGCGTTGACCGCGGCGTTCTCACGATTCGACGAGAAACCCCCGATTTTCTGGAGCACGACATGACCGATCACAGCATCCGTGGCGCAACCGCGACCGGAGCGACCCGCCGGCAATCCTCGGTCTCATCCGGCGCCCCGCGCGCCCGCGCGGCCCGATCCACTGCGGAGATTCATACGCTCCGGGCATCAGTACGGTCCGCCGCTTCCGTGGAAGCCCTCGCGTGAAAGCGGGCACCGAATCGACCACCGCTCGTCCGGTGGCCCAGTTACCGCCGTCCGACGGCACCCTCGGGCATGTGGACATCGGTGAACTCACCCTGGAGAACGGCGCCCGCCTCCCGCAGGTCCGGCTGGCAGTGCAGCGCTGGGGCGAGCTGTCCCCGGCAATGGACAACATCGTCCTGATCGAGCACGCGCTGACCGGTGACTCCCATGTCTCCGGTGACCCGGACGAGAATCATTCCCAGGCCGGCTGGTGGAACGGGATGGTCGGTCCGGGGGCACCGCTCGACACCGATGAGTGGTGTGTCGTCGCGACCAATGTCCTGGGCGGCTGTCAGGGCAGCACCGGCCCGGCCTCGCTCGCACCGGACGGCGCACCGTGGGGCTCGCGGTTCCCGGCCATCTCCATCCGCGATCAGGTCGCCGCGGAACTGAAGTTGTTCGATGTACTCGGGGTGCCCCGGCTGGCCGCGGCGATCGGCGGCTCGATGGGCGGTATGCGCGTCCTCGAATGGATGTTGCTCGCCCCGCAGCGCCTGGCCGCCGCACTGATCCTCGCGGTGGGCCCGCGGGCCACCGCCGATCAGATCGGGACCCAGAGCACCCAGATCGCGGCGATCACCAGCGACCCGGACTGGCAGGGCGGCGACTACCACGGCACCGGCCGCGCGCCGATGGCCGGGATGGGTATCGCGCGCCGGATCGCGCACCTCACCTACCGCACCGAGGTCGAACTGGACAGCCGGTTCGCCAACAGCCCGCAGGAGGGCGAGGACCCCTGGGACGGCGGCCGGTACGCGGTGCAGAGCTATCTGGAGTACCAGGCCGAGAAACTCGGACGGCGTTTCGACCCGGCGACCTACGTGCTGCTGAGCGAGGCGATGAACCGGCACGATATCGGTCGCGGCCGCGGCGGGATCGAAGCGGCGATGGCCGCCGCCGAGGTGCCGTGCATCGTGGGTGGTATCGACTCCGACCGGCTCTATCCACTGCACACCCAGCAGGAACTGGCCGACGGGCTGGCCGGCTGCCGGCATTTCGAGGTGATCTCCTCGCGGGACGGCCACGATGCCTTCCTCACCGAGGCGGCGGCCATCGGCAAACTGCTGGTCCAGACGATGAACCTGGCCCGCGCCGGGCGCTAGCACCGGCGCGGCGCCGGCCCCGTCAGCCCACGCCGAGGGTGTTGATTGTCGCGGCGAGGAAGACCACGGCGCCGCCGAGCAGGGTCAGCGCACCCACATCGAACGGCTTGCCGCGTACCGCGAGCAGTCCGACCCGCGCGGTCGGCAGGCACAGCCGGAACGCGGCCGCGATGAGAGTCGCGCCGCCGAAGAAGAAGGCGCCACGACGCCAGCGGTCCTGCGCGACAAACACCACGGCGATCAGCACCACCACCGCCACCACGACCATCGGCAGATGGCAGCGCAGGAAACCGGCCCATCGGCTGCCGGTGCCGGGATCGTCGTGGGTCGGGGTCGCGGCGTCGGTCACGGGGGCGATTGTTCCAGATCCGGGCGATCAGGTCTGCACGAGCGGCTCGTAGTCCGCCTCGGATACGCCGAATGTCCAGGCGACACCTTCGCGGGCGGTCCGGGTCGCCGGGGGCACCCGGAGCCAATAGGTACGGCTGGTGCCGTCCGGCTCGGGTGTCGAATTGACCACCTCGACCATGACAACGTCCTCGTCGTCGTCCAGCGCGATCCGCCACAGGATGCCGGTCTCGTCCCGCTGTAGCGGTTCGGCCCCGGATTCGGCCAGGTACCTGTCGTATCCGTAGAACTCGAGCATCACCCGGCGCAGTTCCGCGTTCTCCTCGGTGCGGATTCGCGCGGGAGTGAGCGAGGTCAGTTCGGCGAGGAAATCTCCCGGTACCGGCATGCCGCGCCAGGCGTATATCGCGAACCCGTCGGCGTAGCCCACCGCCGGTCCGTCGGCGCAATCGAGGCGCCCGGCTTCGTCGCGGTGCAGTGCGGTGGGGCGTTCGCTGATCACCGCGAGGTTCTCGTAGGGCCACCACCAGCCCGCCTCCCGGGCCACGGCCGCCGGACCGGCCAGCGGCGCCGCGGCCCCGGTGTCGAACGCGGACAGCCAGGCCGCGTCGTGCTGGCCCATGACCGCGTCCAGCAGCAGCATCCGTGTCCGGAGTTCGGCCCGGCTCGTGGACCCGGCCGGGTCGGCGGTGTCCGGCCCGGGCAGGGCGGCGGCGATCACCGCCTCCCGGATCCGGCTCACGATCGGCTCGATCAGCTCCCACAGCGGGGCGGCCGTGGACTGCCAGTGCCGGGCGAATTCCCGCGCACCGAGTTCGGCGTGCAGGCGGTGGCGTTCCGCGGCCCAGGGCGCGCTGCGGACCTGCTCCCGCACCGAGGCTCCGGCCGTCGCCAGGGCGCCCGCCCCGAGCAGCCGCACCGCCTCCAGCGGGGACCGCGCCCAGACGACGCGCTCGGGCGGGCGGAGCCCGGCCCGCTCGTAGGCGAGCCGTACTCCCGCCTCGGCGGCCGTCCGGTCACCGGGGCCGGTCGCGGCGGACAGCAGCCGCCACTGGTCGTATTCGGTCACGGTCTCCTCGATCCTGTTCTCGTACTGCGGTTCGGCGAGCGGTGTGGATCAGTCGGCGACGACGCGGACCGAACCCGGTACGTATTCGCGCTGGCGGACCACGCGGTACCAGCCCTTGGGCAGGGTGATCGCGGCGTGCTCCTCGTGCGTGAGCCGGCCGCCCTCGGGCAGGTGCAGGACCATCGCATGCGGCGGGTTCGGCGCCTGCACGAGCGTGCCGGGCGCGGCGATCGCGTGGGCGTGCCCGGTCACCTCACCGAGCGCCAGCACCATCCGACCCCGCCCGTCCCGGCGCGCCGGGCACCACCGCGCGGCATCCTCGGCGACCGCGTCCTCCGCGACCGGCACGATCAGCACATCTCCCTGGCGATACATTCGTCGTCCTCCCGCTCCGGCGCCCACGCGCCGGCTACGGGCGGGACAGTAACGGCGGTCACCGACAGGTGGCGCCCACGAAACCGGTTCGGCCGAACCCGTGCCGCCCTGCGCACACCGGTCCGGCGCCCGGCGGATCTCCGGTCGGCGTGTGTCGGTCCGAGTTGGTAGAACCATCGCGAACCCCGGATACCACGGCCCGCGAAAGGCGCATCGATGAACCACGAACATCTGGAGGAATTCGGCGGCCTGCCGGTCTTCGATTTCCCGGGGCGCCCGGCCGACTCCGGCCCGGCCGGGGAAACCCGTGCACTCCCAGAGGCCGATTCGGTGGCCTGGCGCCTCGCCGTGGACTGGGATTCGGAGGTGCCGTGGGTGGACGAGTTCGACCGGTTCCTGGAAACGGTGGACACCACAAGGGTGCGCGCTGTGGTCGTGGGCACCTGGGTGCACGGCGAGGGCGACGGATTCGACCCGGTCGACGAGGTACTGGCGAAACTGGTGTCCGTCCGTGACAGGTTCCCGGCGCTGCGGTCGGTGTTCCTCGGCGATATCACCCAGGAGGAGAACGAGATCTCCTGGATCACCCAGGGCCGGGTCACCGACCTGCTGGATGCCTACCCCGAACTCACCGAGTTCACCGTGCGCGGGTCGGCGGAGCTGCGCTTCCCCGCCATCCGGCACGAGCGGCTGGAGAAGTTCACCATCCAGACCGGTGGCCTGCCGGCCGAGGTGGCGCGCGGTGTCGCGGCCAGTGAGCTGCCCGCGCTGACCCACCTGGAGCTGTGGTTGGGCACTCCGAACTACGACGGCGATACCGAGATCGCCGACCTGGCCCCCATTCTCGCCGGTGACCGGTTGCCCGAGCTGCGGCACCTGGCGCTGCGCAACAGCGAGATCCAGGACGAGGTGTGTGCCGCGCTGGCCGCCGCGCCGGTGGTGGCCCGGCTGGAGAGCCTGGACGTCTCCATGGGGATCCTCACCGATGCGGGCGCGGCTGCGCTGCTGTCCGGGCAACCGCTGAACCATCTGAAACGCCTGGACATGCATTACAACTACCTGAGTCCGGAGATGTGCGCGCGGCTGAACGCGACGCTGTCACCGGGTGTCGAACTCGACCTCGATTCCGGCGACGCGGAGAGTTACACGTTCGGCGGCGAGGAAATACGCTACGTCTCGGTCGGCGAATGATGTCCGGCCCCGATGCGCCCGGATTCCGCCGGGTCGTGGTCGGCAACGGGGCGAACCGGCGGGTCCGATCGTTCCGCGCGGCCGCGGTGGCGGCCGGGGAGCCCGCGCCACGGGTGGTCGAATGGCTCGATGTGCTGCGCGCGGGCGGTCACCGGTTCGCCGACGACGAACTGGTGCGCCTGGATTCGCCCGGTGAGAACCCGGACGTGGACCGATTGCTGCGCGGGGTCACCGATCCGACCCGGGTCGAGGGGTCGGCGCGCTGGTACGCGGGGTTCGGTGCGGCCGTCGCGTCCCTGCGCGGCGGGCACCGGCTCGACGATCCGGCGGAACTGGCCGTGCTCTTCGACAAGCGGCGGTGTCATGCGCGGCTGGCGAATTCCGGCGTGCCCGTCCCGCACTCGCCCACGTCCGGAGCCGCCGACCCGGTACGCGATTGGGCCGATCTGCGGCTGCGCATGCGGGAGTCCGGGCTGACCCGGGTTTTCGTCAAGATCGCGCACGGATCCTCGGCCTCGGGTGTGCTGGCGCTGGAAACGCATCCGGCGGGCCGGGTACGCGCCACCACATCGGTCGAGGCCACCGCCTCCGGCGCGCTGCACAATTCGCTGCGAGTGCACCGCTACACCACCGAAACCGAGATCGCCGCCATCGTGGACCGCCTCGCTCCCGACGGCCTGCACATCGAGCAGTGGGTGCCGAAATCCTCGCTCCGGGGCGGATCGTGTGACCTGCGGATAGTGGTGGTCGCGGGCCGGGCGGCGCATCTGGTCGCGCGGCAGGCCCCGGTGCCCATCACCAACCTGCATCTGGGTGGGCGGCGCGGCGACCCGGATGCCGTCCGCGCCGCGGCCGGTCGGCACTGGCCCCGGGCACTGGAACTGGCGGAACGCGCGGCCGCGTGTTTCCCCCGGACCCTGTGCGTCGGGGTGGACCTGCTGCCCACCGCGCACTGGCGGAAATTCGTGGTGGCGGAAGTGAACGCGTTCGGCGACCTACTGCCCGGGGTCACCGGGCTGCCCGGGTCACCCGCCGCCGGCCTGGACACCTACACGGCACAGATCACGGCCGCCGCACGCTGGTACGGTGCGGTGCGCACCGCTGCCGCACCGGAGGACGACCATGTACCGGCCTGATATGAACGATGTGGTCGGCCGGGACGATCTGCTCCTACTCACCCTCGACACCCTGCGCTACGACGTCGCGGTGGCGGAGACCGCGGCCGGCCGGTTACCGAATCTCGCCGCGGCGCTACCGGGCGGTGCGTGGGAAAAGCGCCACGCGCCGGGCAATTTCACCTATGCGTCGCATCAGGCCATGTTCGCCGGGTTCCTGCCCACCCCTGCGGAACCCGGTCCGCATCCACGCCTGTTCGCCGCTCGGTTCGCCGGTAGCGAGACGACGGCACCCGGGACATTCGTATTCGACGAGCCCGACCTACCCACCGCGCTGGCCACGCTCGGCTATCGCACCGTCTGCGTCGGCGGTGTCGGTTTCTTCAACAAACAGGGCGCGCTGGGCAGCACCCTTCCGGGCCGCTTCGCCGAGAGCTACTGGGACCCGAGTTTCTCCGTCACCGCACCGGGATCTTTCGAAGCACAGGTGGAATGCGCGCGCACGGTGATCGCCGAGACACCCGCGGACCGGCGCCTGTTCCTCTTCCTCAACGTCTCGGCCCTGCACCAGCCCAACTGGTTCCATCTCCCCGGGGCCACCCGGGAATCGGGCGATACCCGGGAAACACATGCCGCGGCACTGCGCTACGTGGATCGTCATATCCCACTGCTGTTCGCTGCCCTGCGCGCCCGCGGTCGCTGTTTCGCCGTGGTCTGCTCCGACCACGGCACCGCCTACGGCGAAGACGGATACACCGGGCACCGGCTGGGGCACGAAGCCGTGTGGACCGTGCCCTACGCCCATTTCTTCCTGGAGGCAGGCCCGCACGCGCCCGCACCCGACCCGCACGAGGACTCCGCATGACCCGCACCCTCAACCGATTACCGCGGCCCTACCAGAGTTACGTCTACGCCTATCCGCACAAGACGGCCTACCGCCCGCTGGCACCGCGGCCGTCCCTGCGCCGGGTGTGGTCGGGCGAGCCCCGTGATCCGCTCTCGCTGTACCTGCACATCCCGTTCTGCGAAATACGCTGCGGTTTCTGCAATCTGTTCACCCGGGTCGGCGCCCCCGGCGACCTCACCACCCGCTACCTCGACGCCCTCACCCGCCAGGCCGAAACGGTGCGCGCGAGCCTCGGTACCGAGCGCAGCCCACGTTTCGCCAATACCGCGTTCGGCGGCGGTACACCCACGTTCCTGGCGGCCGGGGAACTGATTCGGCTCTGCGATATCGCCGAGCGCGTCATGGGCGCCGACCTGGGCGCCATCGGTTTCTCGGTCGAGACGTCCCCCGCCACCGCGACCGCCGACCGCCTCGCGGTCCTCGCCGAACGTGGCGTCACCCGGATCAGTCTCGGCGTCCAGAGTTTCGACGAGAACGAATCCCGCGCGGCTGTGCGGCCGCAGCGGCGCACCGATGTGGAGTCCGCGCTCGCCCGGATCCGCGAGACCGCCGTCCAGGTACTCAATATCGATCTCATCTACGGCATCGACGGCCAGACTCCGGCGAGCTGGCGCTACTCGCTGAACGCGGCGCTGACCTGGCGGCCCGAGGAGATCTACCTGTACCCGCTGTATGTGCGCCCGCTCACCGGTCTGTCCCGCCGCGACCGCGCCGCGGCGGACCTGGCATGGGACGAGCAGCGCCTGCGGCTGTACCGGGAGGGCCGGGATCATCTGCTCGCCAACGGTTACGAACAGCTATCCATGCGGATGTTCCGCCGCCTCGACGCGCCCGCGCCGGGCCCCGACGATTACTCCTGCCAGACCGACGGCATGATCGGCCTGGGCTGCGGCGCCCGCTCCTACACCCGGAACCTGCACTATTCCTTCGACTACGCGGTCTCGGCACAGGAAGTTCGCGCGATCGTCGACAGCTACACCGCCACCACCGATTTCGACCGGGCCGTGGTCGGCCGGGTGATCGATGCGGACGAGGCCCGGCGCCGGCATCTGCTCCAATCGATACTGCAGGCCGACGGCCTGCCCGTCGCGGACTACCGGGCCCGTTTCGGCACCGACCCGCACACCGATTTCCCGGTGGAACTGGCCCGGCTCGCCGACCGCGGCTGGCTCGCCGACACCGGTCCCGCGCGGTTACGGCTCTCCCCCGAGGGCCTGGCCTATTCCGACGCCATCGGCCCCGAGTTCTTCTCCACCGCCGTCCGCGCGGCCATGGCCGAATACGAACTTCGGTGACCGGCGATGGACCTCACCCTGCTCTACCGCGGTCCCCTGGCCTCCTGTGATTACGACTGCCCCTACTGTCCTTTCGCGAAGCGCCGGGACAGCCGCGACCAGTTGCGCGCCGACCGCGCGGCGCTGGAACGATTCACCGCCTGGGTGCGCGATCGGCCCGAGGACCGGATCTCGGTGCTGTTCACGCCGTGGGGCGAGGGACTGGTCCGGTCCTGGTACCGCCGGGCGCTGGTCGAACTGTCCCGGGCGCCCGGGGTCCGCCGGGTCGCCATCCAGACCAATCTCGGATGCCGCACCGAATGGCTGAGCGAGGCCGACCGCGACACGGTCGCACTGTGGTGCACCTACCATCCCGGGCAAACGCCCTATCAGCGCTTCCTCGGCAAAACCCGGGATCTGGCCGCGGCCGGTATCCGGTTCAGCGTCGGGGTGGTGGGTCTGCCCGGCCACCTGGATCATGCCCGCAGACTGCGCGCCGACCTGCCCGGGCACATCTATCTGTGGGTCAATGCCGCCGAAGGCCACAGCTACACCGATGCCGAAGCCGCCGACTGGACCGCCCTCGACCCGCTGTTCTCCTACAGTCGCGACCCGCACCATTCTCTCGGCCGGGCGTGCCGGACAGGAGCGTCGGTCCTGTCGGTCGACGGGGACGGCACCGTGCGGCGCTGCCATTTCGTGAGAGAACCCCTGGGCAATCTCTACGACGGCTCCTACCGCGACGCCCTGCGACCACGGCCGTGCCCGCGCGCGCTCTGCGACTGTCATATCGGCTACGTCCACCTGGAAACGCTGCCGCTCTACGACGTCTTCGCGGGCGGGGTGCTGGAACGCATCCCGGCGCCTGGTATTCGGCCCGGGCCGGTGGCTCTACCGCTGCCGAAACCACCGATCGCGTCCGGCGGGTGAACCCGTTCGACGACACGATCCCCGGACGGCCCGCATCCGCGACCGGGATGCGGGCCGGTTGTGGAGCGCGTACCGCCGGCCATCCGGGGACAGCACAGTGGAGTGAGCCCGCGCGCCGAAGGCGCGCAAAAGAACACAGCTCAGCGCAGGGCGGCGTTCTCGGCGAGCACCTTCTCCCGGTGCTGCTCACGCAGCGCGGCGTGGTGCGGACTGCGCCGTACCACCAGGTAGGCCAAACCCAGCACCACGAACCAGATGGGGGTCACCAGCAGGGCCTGCAGGGTGTCGCTCTTCTGGGTGAGCGCCCAGATCAGGAATACGAAGAACGCCAGCACCGCCCAGACCGCCGCGACCCCGCCCGGCATCTTGAATTTCGACGCGGCGTGCAGATGCGGCCGCCGCTTCCGGTAGACCAGGTAGCTGGCCAGGATCATCGTCCAGACGAACATGAAGCACAACGACGAAATGGTGGTGACCACGGTGAACGCCTCGACGATCGACTGTCCGGCGTAGAGCAGCACCACGCCGATCAGCAGGAACGCGCAGGAGAAACGCAGCGCGTTGGCCGGGACCTTGCGCCGGGACAGTTTCCCGAACAGCGCGGGGGCGTCCCCGTCACCGGCCAGGCCGTACACCATCCGCGAGGTCGAGTAGATTCCCGAGTTCGCGCTCGAGGTGGCGCTGGTCAGCACCACGAAGTTGACCACACTCGCGGCGACACCGAGCCCGGCCAGGGCGAACATCGCCACGAACGGGCTCTCGTCGGCCGAGACCTGCCGCCACGGGGTCACCGCGCAGATCACGATCAGCGCGCCGACATAGAACAGCAGGACGCGCACCGGGATCGAGTTGATCGCGCGGGGCAGGGTGCGTTCGGGTTCCTTGGCCTCCGCCGCCGTGGTGCCCACCAGCTCGATACCGACGAAGGCGAACACCGCGATCTGGAATCCGGCCACGAAGCCCATCGGCCCGGTCGGGAAGAAACCGCCGTCGTTCCACAGGTTGGCCAGCGAGGCCGTGCTGCCGTTGTCGCCGGTGAACCCGGTGATCACCATCACCAGACCGGTGACGATGAGCGCGCCGATGGCGATGACCTTGATCAGCGCGAACCAGAACTCGGTCTCACCGAACGCGCGCACGGTGGGCAGATTGAGCACCAGCAGTACGGCGATACAGACCAGTGCCGGTATCCACAGCGGCAGATCCGACCACCAGTACGACACATACCCGGCGATCGCCACCACATCGGCGATACCGGTGACCACCCAGCAGAACCAGTAGGTCCAGCCGGTGAAGAAACCCGCCCACGGGCCGAGCAGATCGCCGGCGAAATCACTGAACGATTTGTATCCGGAGTTCGACAGCAGCAGCTCCCCCATCGCCCGCATGACGAAGAACAGGAAGAAGCCGATGACCATGTAGACGAGGATCACCGAGGGACCGGCGAGCGAGATCGTCTTACCCGATCCCATGAACAGGCCGGTGCCGATCGCGCCGCCGATCGCGATCAGCTGGATATGTCGGTTCGCCAGCTGGCGGCTCAGCTTCTCCGGGCCGGCACCCGGATCGCTCACCCCGCTCGCGTCGTCGCCTGGATTACCGTGGC
This sequence comes from Nocardia testacea NBRC 100365, assembly GCF_000308775.1. Classification (GTDB taxonomy): domain Bacteria; phylum Actinomycetota; class Actinomycetes; order Mycobacteriales; family Mycobacteriaceae; genus Nocardia; species Nocardia testacea. The sequence goes on along the minus strand of NZ_BAGJ01000034.1, from coordinate 9,184 downwards.
CCTGCAGCACGGCCATATTTCTCCCTCCGGAATGAATCGGACAGCCCATTCGACCACCGGAAGCGGATTCCTGCAGAGTGGGCGGCCCTACGGTACGCCGCCGCGATCCCGGCCGTGCGCGGCCCCCGCACCACGTCGGTGCTCGTGTTCGCTGTGGTCAGGGCGTCGCGACGGTGGTACCGGGCCCGCGCCGGCGACTCGTCCGGCATCCTTGTGGCCACCGTCGGCCGTCCGGCTCGATCACCGCGGCGCCGCCCCACCTGATTGACTGGTCGGCTGTGTTCCGATTGATGTTCCATGAACCTCGCATACCGGGTAATACGGGCAATGCCATCCGGCTCGCCGCCGGCACGGGCAGTGAGCTGCATCTGATCGAACCGCTCGGCTTCGATATGTCGGAGGCGAAGCTGCGCCGGGCCGGGCTGGACTACCACGACCTCGCCTCGGTGACAGTGCACCCGGATCTGGCGACCGCGTGGAAGCAGCTGCGACCCGAGCGGGTGTTCGCGTTCACCACCCGGGCCACGACCCCGCACACCGATATCGCCTACCGGCCCGGCGACATCCTGCTGTTCGGCGCGGAACCGACGGGTCTGCCGGCGGAGGTGCTGGCCGACGAACACATCGCTGCCGAGGTGCGCATCCCCATGCTGCCCGGCCGGCGGTCGATGAATCTCGCCAATGCGGCCGCGGTCGCGGTATACGAGGCGTGGCGGCAGCACGGGTTCCCCGGAGCGGTCTGACCCGGGCGCCGGCGGATCAGTCGGCGATCTCGAACCGCTTGTGCCGGGAGGTCGCCCCGCCGGTGAGCCGGACCGCGCTCTTCGGGACGCCGAGATGCGCGGCCAGGAGCTCGGCCGCGGCCCGGTTCGCCTTCCCCTCGGTGGCCGGCGCCCGCACCCACAGTTGCAGCGTGCCGTCGGGCAGGGTTTCGACCAGCGGGCCTTTCCGGCTGTTCGGCGTGATCACCGCGCGGACCGTGGTGGACACCGCTCAGGTCCGGTCCGTGTCGGGGCCGTCCGGATCGACGGCCTTCTTCTCGGTCGGCCGGGACTCGTCCGCGCCCGGCACCACCCCGCCCGCATCCGGCGCCGCCTCATCCGCGCCCTTTACCGGACGGCCCGGGCCCGGCGCCGTCTCGTCCGCACCCGTCGCTGTCGGGTCCATGCCCGGCACCGCCCGGCCCGTGCCGGGCGCCGTCTCGTCCCTGTCGGTCGCTGTCCGGCCCGGGCCCGGCGCCGTCTCGTCCGCACCCGTCGCTGTCGGGTCCGTGCCCCGCGCTGCCCGGCCCGTGTCCGTGGCGGACTTGTCCGCGTCTTTCGTGTCCTGGCGCGGTGCGTCGCCGGGTTCGGCGGCGGTCCGCGAGATCCCGGGCGCCGGATTCTCGACCCGCGCGGCCGAGTTTCCGGCCGCCGGGGCGGCAGCGCGTGCGGTGCCCAGCCGGCGGGCCAGCCCGACGAGAGCGCCGACGATCGCACCGAGGAGGGCGAGGAAGGCCAGCCACGGCAACGCTCGGCCGATGAAGACCACGGCGTCCTTCAGCCAGTCGAACAGGGAGTTCCAGCCGTCCACGATCCCGTCCCAGAAATTGGTGGGACCGTCCGCGCCCGTCTTCTCCGCCGTGCTCTGGATATCGACGGTGAGAGTGGACAGCGAGATCTGATCGTCGAGGTAGCGCCGCTGTCCGGTGAGGCTGTCCAGTTCGGCCTGCCGGTCGGCGAGTGCCTCCTCCGCGGCGATCAGGTCGGCGGTGTTGGCGGCGCGCGTCATGAGGTCGCGCAACCGGTCCACCGAAGCCCGCAGCGCGGTGATCCGGGCGTCGAGATCCTGCCACTGCAGGGTGACATCGTCACGGTTGGTGCTGATCTGGGTGATCTCGCCGAGATCGCCCATGCCCTCGATGAACGCGTCGGTATCGGTGGCCGGGATCCGGACGACCAGGTTCGCGTGCGGATCGTCGTCGGCGGTGCCGGGATTCTCGGTGCGCTGGTCGACCCGCCCGTCCAGTTCGGCGACGCGGTCGACGAGGGTCTGCGCGGCCGCGACGGGGTCGTCGGCGGTGAGGTCGACCGTGCCGGTGACGACTTCTTTCCGAGCGGTGGCCTGGTCGGTATCCGGTGCGGGCGCGGGGGCCTGCTCCCGGGCCGGCGCCTTCTGCACCCGAATTCCCGGGGCCGTGGCGGGTGCGGGCGCCTCGCCTTCGAAGGACATCGTGTGGTCTGCCGTGCCGGAAGAGGATTCGTCTCCGCACCCGGCCAGCAGTACCGACCCGCAGACAACCGCCACCAACACCCCGAGCTTGCGCATGCTGGCAGCGTAATGGGCGGTTCGGGGATCGGATAGCCGAATCGGGAGGCGGCGTACCGGTCCCCGGCCGCGCGGGGTGGCGGATCGATACCAGGCGGCACGCCTATCCGGATACCCTGGGCGACTTCGGTTGTGGAGATTCGCGGGCGCGCAGCCGGTCGCGTTCGGCGGTGAGAGCGGCATTGGTTTCGCGAAGGGTGGTGTTGGCGTCCTCGAGTTCGAGGATGCGCCCGATCGCGGTGAGTTGTATGCCCTGTCCGGCCAGTTCGGTGATGCGCTGTAGCCGTTGCAGGTCGTCGCGGCTGTAGCGGCGGGTGCCGCCGGGGCTGCGTACCGGGGTGATCAACCCGTACTGCTCGTAGAGCCGCAGTGTCTGCACTCCGACACCGGCCAGTTCCGCGGCCACCGATATCGCGTACACGCCCTGCCCCGATCCGGGCAGGTACCGGACGTGGCGGTCGGCACCCGTCACCTCTGTCACCATCCCCTCGGCAAATATTTTCTACTCGAACCACTTGCACTCTGATTGCGCGAGTGCTACATATTAGTTGTGTCAGTCGACATAGATTATCTGGTTTCTCTTCAAGAGTGAAGGAGTGAACTGGAGGTGGCGACCATGTTGATGCGCACCGATCCCTTCCGCGATCTGGATCGTCTGACCCAGCAGGTCTTCGGCACACCCGCCCGCCCGGCGGCGATGCCGATGGATGCCTGGCGCGAGGGCGACGATTTCCTGGTCGAACTCGACCTGCCCGGTATCGACCCGGACTCGCTTGATCTGGACGTCGAACGCAATGTGGTGACCGTGCGGGCCTCGCGACCGGAGCTGGATCCGGGCCGGGCAATGCTCGCCGCCGAGCGCACCCGCGGTGTGTTCAGCCGTCAGTTGTTCCTGGGCGAGAACCTCGATACGAACGCGATCCGCGCCGACTACCGCGACGGTGTACTGCGGTTGGTCATCCCGATTTCGGAGCAGGCCAAGCCCCGCAAGATCGAGATCGAGCGCCACGACCACGAGCGTCAGGCCCTCAACGCCTGACCGTCCGGGTCGGCGCCGAGACCAGGAGGCCGACCAATGCACACACCGACCGTTACCAGCGAGAACAGATGGTCGGGCGTGGAGGACCGGTTGCTCCCACTGGATCCTGATCTGGAGGAGCTGTTCGCCGAGGTCGACGAGGCACTGCGCATGGCCCGCGCCCGTGGCACACCGCGCCTGCGCACGATCCGCAGCCCCCGGCCGCGGAACCCGGTCTCTCGACGACCCGATCCCCGGCACCGCGGACGTCGGCCGGTTCCGGGACGGGCCTGCCAGCGCGGCCCGCCCGGGTACAGCCGATATTCCCCGGCACCCGTACAGATACGGAAGCGAGGTGATGCCCGTTTCACACGATCAGCACAGGGTTTGCGCCGGCGCCAGAACACGCCGAACCCGTAGGCCTGTACCGAAGACAGCGCCGAGTCCGCGCAGCGGGCAGCGCACAGCCACCTGACGTGGTACCGCAGGCCACGTTCTCGCCCCGGCAGCAGCCTTGATCATTGATTCTCCGATTCCATCCAGCGACGGGTGGGCCCGGTCCGCGCGGTTCTTCCGGGCCCACCCGCACTTCTCGCAACAATTGCCCGCGAATTCGCGGAAGCGCCGCCCTACCGGCCACCGGCGACTGCGATCGCGCCGGACGCAACCCACCCGCGGTCGTCCGCACCGACCGGCCGACACCGGATACAGGACTGCAACCATGAACGAGAACAGCGAGCGCCCCGACAGGAAGAACCGCCGAAAGCCGGACGCGCGGCCCGAAACAGGGACCGCGTGGCTGTCCGGGCTGATCGTCACCGTCTCCGGCGGTAGTGTCGCTCTGCTGACCACCTCGATCATCTCCGCTGTCGCCATCGCTCTGTTCCTCGCGGCCGCTCTCACCGTGGTCTTGGCCCTGCTGCGCTGCTGACCTCTCCCCATCCGTCCCCGGGTGCCGCCGGTGGCGCGGACGAGCTTCGTGGGGAAGAACCGGGGACGACGGCTCCTCCGCTGCCGCCAGGTGACGCCGCGTCACCTGAAGTCCCGCGAGCGGGAAGCTATGCGCATATCCAAGCGGCTCAGGTGTTCAGCGTAGATGCTCACCGCGCCTTCCGCGTTCTGGATCCGGCCACGGATCAGCAGGGCCGGGGAACTCTGCGCGGTACGGCGGTATCGGGTCCACAGACCGGCCGAGCACACCACGTTCACCATGCCGGTTTCGTCTTCCAGGTTCAGGAAGGTGACTCCGCCGGCGGTGGCCGGACGTTGCCGGTGGGTCACCGCGCCGCCGACCAGTACCCGGGTGCCGTCGGGCACCGAGAGCAGATCGGCGGCCGGGATCACCCCGAGCGCGTCGAGGCGGGGGCGCAGGAACTGGGTGGGATAGCTGCCGGGCGAGACCCCGGTCGCCCAGACGTCGGCGGCGGCGTGTTCGAGATCGCTCATCCCGGGCAGAGTGGGTGTGGTGGTGGAGGCACCGGTGCCGGGCAGCCGGTCGGGCCGTTCGCCGGCCGCCGCGCCGGCGGCCCACAGCGCTTCCCGCCGGGAGTATCCCAGGCTGCCGAGCGCGCCTGCGGTGGCCAGGGCCTCCGCCTGCGGGACGGTCATCTCCACGCGCCCGGTGAGATCCAGGAACGACGTATAGGGCCCGCCTTCGGCCCGGGCGGCCACGATCTTCTCCGCGAGGTCCGAGCCGATGGAACGCACGGCCGCCAGGCCCAGCCGCACCTCGGTCCCACGCTGTCGCAAAGTGGCCTCGGCCTCGCTGTCGTTGATATCCGGGCCGTGCACGACGACCCCGTGGCGGCGGGCGTCGGCGACCAGTGACTGCGGCGAATAGAAACCCATCGGCTGGGCGCGCAGCAGGCCGGCGCAGAATGCCGCCGGATAGTGCAGTTTGAACCAGGCGGAATAGAACACCAGGGCGGCGAAACTCTGCGAATGACTCTCCGGGAAACCGAAATTCGCGAAGGCACGGAGTTTCTCGTAGATGCGGTCGGCGAGTTCACCGGTGATGCCGTGCAGGTCCCGCATGCCCTGGTACAGCCGGCCGCGGAGTCGTTCCATTTTCTCGGGGGACCGTTTCGACCCCATGGCACGCCGCAGCTGATCGGCCTCGGCGGCGGTGAAACCCGCGACGTCCACGGCCATCTGCATGAGCTGTTCCTGGAAGAGCGGCACACCGAGGGTGCGCTCGAGGGAATTGCGCAGGGCTTCGTGGTCGAAGGTGACCTTCTCCAGTCCGTTCTTCCGGCGGATGTAGGGATGAACCGAACCACCTTGGATCGGGCCGGGCCGGATCAGCGCCACCTCGACCACCAGGTCGAAGAACTCGCGCGGTTTCAATCGCGGCAGGGTCGCCATCTGGGCCCGGGATTCCACCTGGAACACACCCACCGAATCGGCTCGGGACAGCATCTCGTACACCCCGGGTTCGGACAGGTCCAGAGTGTGCAGTTCGACCGTGACGCCGATGTGCTCACGGACCAGGTCGATCATGTAGTGCAGGGCAGAGAGCATCCCCAGGCCCAGCAGATCGAATTTGACCAGACCCGCCGCCGCGCAGTCGTCCTTGTCCCACTGCAGCACACTGCGGTCGGCCATCCGCGCCCATTCCACCGGGCACACGTCGGCGATGGGCCGGTCGCAGATCACCATGCCGCCGGAGTGGATACCCAGATGACGCGGCAGACCTTCGATATCGGCGGCCAGAGCCAGTACCGGTTCGGGGATATCGGTCCCGGTTTCCGAACCGACACCCGTCCATCGGCTCACCTGTTTGCTCCAGGCATCCTGCTGGCCCGGGGCGAAGCCGAGAGCGCGGGCCGCGTCGCGGACCGCGGATTTCCCGCGATAGGTGATCACATTCGCCACCTGCGCCGCGTTCTCCCGGCCGTACCGGCGATAGACGTATTGGATGGCTTCCTCACGGCGGTCGGATTCGATATCGACATCGATATCGGGGGGTCCGTCGCGTTCCGGGGATAGGAAGCGTTCGAACAGCAATTTGTTCGCGACGGGGTCGACATTGGTGATCCCGATGGCATAGCAGACCGCGGAATTGGCGGCCGAGCCCCGACCCTGGCACAGGATGTCGTGCTCATGGCAGAAACGCACGATATCGTGCACCACCAGGAAATACCCCGGGAAACCGAGCCGCGCGACGATCGCGAGTTCGTGTTCGAGCTGCCGATAAGCGGCCGGGTTCGCGGCGGGTGGGCCGTAGCGGGCGGCGGCGCCGCGCCGGGTGAGTTCGCGCAACCAGGAGTTCTCGTCGTAGCCGGCGGGGACATCGAAGGGCGGCAACCGGGGTGCGATCAGCCGCAGATCGAACGCGCATTCGCGGGCCAGTTCCACCGAATTCGGCACGGCCGCGGGGAACTCGGCGAACAGCCGGGCCATCTCCGCGCCCGACCGCAGATAGCCGGACCCGGTGGGGGCGAGCCAACCGGCGAGATCGTCGAGGCTGCGCCGGGCCCGGATGGCAGCCAGGGCCGCGGCGCGGCGGCTGCGATCCGGGGTCGCGAAATGCGCGGCGGTGGTGGCGATCACCGGCACACCGACCCGCGCGGCGATCGCGGCCAGCGCGGTATTGCCTTCGTCGTCGACCGGCAGGCCGTGCCGGGTGAGCTCCACGGTCACCCGGTCGGGGCCGAACCGTTCGCACAGTTCCCGCAGCGCCGCCTCGGCGCGCAGCGGCCGGCCACCCGCGTGCAGATCCTGGGCAAGCGCCCGCCGCACCGTGCCTTTGCGGCAGCCGGTGAGGATCTGCCAGTGACCGCCGGCCGCCTCGGTGAGGGCATCGAGGTCGTAGCGCAGGATCCCTTTCTCCCCGGCCGCCATATGCGCGGCCGCGAGCTGCCGGGACAGCCGGCGATAGCCTTCCTGCCCGCGGGCCAGGACCAGCAGATGTTCACCGTCCGGATCGGGTTCGCCCGTGCGGGGCGCCGAATCGAGATTCCGGGCACCGGACTCCACGAGGGTGAGCTCGGCGCCGTACACCGCGGCGATCCCGTGCTCGGCGGCGGCTTCGGCGAACCGGACCACCCCGTAATAACCGTTGTGATCGGTGAGCGCGATCGCCGAGAGCCCCAGCCGCGCGGCTTCGGCGACCATCTCCTCCGGCTGTGAGGCTCCGTCCAGGAAACTGAACGCCGAATGCGCGTGCAGTTCCGCGTACGGCACGACCGGCCCGGGCGGAGCCACCGGTTCGGCCAGGTACTCACCGCGACTGCTGCTCCAGGCCGGGGCGTCACCGCCGTCGCCGGGAAACTGCCCGGGCTTCGGCCGGCCGGACAGCACCCGCTCCAACTCCGCCCAGCTCGGCGGACCGTTGCTCCATCCCATACCGCGTCAGCAGGCCACCCGTTCGGTGGACTGCGCCTCCAGCAGCGTCGCCACATGATCCACTCCGGCCCGGATCACCCGGCCGTAGGCATCGTCGGCGAGTACGTTCGCATGCCCGCGCGCCAGCGCCAGCTGCATGCGGGCCTCCTCGAAATCGCCGACCAGCCGGTGGCTGTCGGCCAGGCTCAGATACAGCGACGGGAGAAAGCCCAGAAGCCCTTCGCCCAGCGGTACGCCGGGCACGAAGGCCGCGTCGAGCGCCCGGGTGTCCCAGAACAACGCGCCCTCGGCGGTCTCCTGGACATCCGCCAGATGGTGGGCCACCACGCTCCGGTACAGCGGCTCCCCGGCCGGTCCGAGCTGATCCCACAGCAGTTGCAGCGCCTGGCGCGCCGCCTCCCGATCCGCACCGCCGAGCCGCACCGCGGCATAGATATCCGCCATCCGATCGTCCGTCATAGGTTGAGTATCGCACATATGTTCGAATAGCGAAGGCGAAATCGAACCTGTTTTCGAACACCGACCGCACCCTGGCGCACTTTCTTACTTTGGAGTAAGTTCGGCCGGGAAAGACCTGCGCGAAGGGGCTGTCATGAGCGATTCCGGGGCCGACCAGGCCGAACACGAACTCGTCGGGCGGCACGTCCTCATCACCGGCGCCTCGTCGGGCATCGGACGAGCCGCGGCACTGGCGGTCGCACGGAAGGGCGCCGTGGTGTTCCTGCTCGCCCGCCGCGAAGACGAACTCGCCGCCGTGGTGGCGGAGATCCGGGCCGCGGGTGGCCGCGCCTACGGTTACCCCTGCGATATCACCGACTCCGCCTCGGTGGAAGTGACCCTGGACAAGCTACTCGGCGAGCACGGCCGGGTGGACATGCTGGTGAACAATGCCGGTCGTTCCATCCGCCGGGCCATCCACCGCTCCACCGACCGGCTGCACGACTACGAACGCACCATGGCGGTCAACTACTTCGGCGCACTGCGGCTCACCCTGGCGTTGCTACCGCAGATGCGCGAACGCAAATTCGGCCATATCGTCAACATCAGCAGCGCGGGCGTGCAGGTGGCCACCCCGCGATACTCCGCCTATCTGGCGAGCAAGGCCGCGCTGGACAAGTTCACCGAGGTCGCGGCTGTGGAAACCATGGCCGACGGGGTCACCTTCACCACCATCCACCTGCCCTTGGTCCGGACACCCATGATCGCCCCGTCCGGCAATCAGGGAGGTCGGGCCGAATCGCCGGAATGGGCGGCCGCCACGATCGTGCGCGCGCTCACCCAGCGCCCCCGGCGCATCGACGTGCCGATCGGCACCCTCGGGGAGTACGGCGCGATGTTCGCCCCGCGCCTGCGCGATTTCGTCCTGCACCGCTACTACCGGATGATCCCGGACTCCCCCGCCGCCCGGGGCGAACAGGCCGGATCCGCCCCGGTCACCGCGCTCGACGCGCAGACCTCCGAAGAGAACACAGCCGTCGCGCACCGCATCGGCGGCGAGCACCCCGCACCGCG
>NZ_BAGJ01000035.1 GCF_000308775.1 Nocardia testacea NBRC 100365 | reverse complement strand
CCGACCCGGGCGTACACGCGGCCGGCGACCAGGCCCGGGCACGGAAGCGGTCCGGCGCAGACCGGCGGGCCGCAGTATGCCCGGGGCAATTCCGGCCCGGCGGTCGCGCCGAACCGTCCCGCGCCCCACTATCCGGGGCCCCCGCCCGGCCGCCGCGCGTCGCGTACCCGGGCGAAACCGCCGCGGCGCCGCAAAAGCCGCATGCGCCGGCTGTTGCTGTGGCCGATCGTGCTCGTGGTCGTGCCGCTGGTGCTGATCGGCGGCTGTGTGGCCGCCCTGATCGGCGGCGCCGGGTCGATCCGGTTCTTCAGCGGCGGCGACGCGCCGGCGGCGGGGCATATCGCCGACCCCGGCGTCCCGGTCCGGGACGGCAATTTCGAATTCGCGGTGCGCAATGTGGAATCCGGGGTGAGCGCGGTCGGTATCGAACGCGCCGAGGGGACGTTCGTGGTGGTCAGCTTCACCGTGCGCAATATCGCGGACCAACCGAAGACCTACCTGCCGCTCGGGCAGGAACTCCACGATACGGCGGGCGCGAAGTTCGCCCCCGATGTGACCGCCACCGCGCAGCGCGCGGCCGCCGCGGCCGCGCCGCGCACCCTGCAACCGGGTGAGTCGCTGGGCACTCATCTGGTCTACGGGCTGCCCACCGGGTCGGTGCCCGCGAGTATGACCTTCCGCGATTTCCCGCTCTCGTTCGGCACCACGGTCGCGCTGGACACCCGGTAGGCCGGGGCGATCAGTTGAGCCGCAGCGTCCACGCGGTCCGGTGGTGCAGCCGGACCCGGGCACCCGGCGCCACATCGAAACGCCAGAACGATTCCGGCGCGGCCGCCAGGGCCACGACCAGAACGGCCCGGATCACCGCCGGATGCGTCACCGCGATGGTATGCGGCGCCTCGTCGCCGGCCGGTTCGCCGAGCCAGGCGCGGACCCGGTCCAGCAGATCCAGAACGGACTCTCCACCGTGGCCGCGGTAGCCGGGCTCGGTGAGCCAGCGGCCCACTTCTTCCGGCGGCAGCGATGCCGGTTCCGTGCCACGCCAGGCGCCCGCGTCGAGATCGCGTAATCTCGATAGTGGTGCGGCATCCAAGCCCAATAGCCGGGCAGTCTCTCTGGTCCGCCGCTCCGGGCCCGCGACTATCCGTGCGCCTGCCGGTGGTTCGACCGCCCGGTCCGCCAGCGCCGCCCGCCCCGCCGGGGTGAGCGGTTCATCGGCCGGGAAACGCGCCGCCCGTGACGCCTCGGTGACACCGTGGGAGATCAGATCGAGTTTTCGAACACCAGGCACCGTCGAAGCATAGAAACGCCGGACTGTCACCGGTAGCCGGCTCGAAGTACGGCTCCCGGTCCATCGTGCCCCGCTGCCAGCAGGAGGTGATCGAGGAATGACAGACATACTCATCCGCGCCGTGCCCGGTGCGGTCATCGACGAGATCGACCGGCAAGCCAACGGCCTGGGTATATCCCGTACCGAATTCCTCCGCCGCCGACTCAGCCGGGAGTTCCGGCGGGTCGGCGGAGTGACCACCGAAGACCTGATCAGGCTGGCCGGACTCGCCGGCGAGAACCGGACCCCCGACCTGCTCTCTCCCGACCTCGCCGAGACAGAATTCACCGACCCTGGAATCACCGGCCCCGAAATGGTCGACGGAGCCTCCGCCTGACCGGCCGGCGCGGCCCGGCCGGCCCGCGCCGGCCGGGTCGCGTCCGTCCGCGTGTCGGTGCTCCGGTGCACACTGGATCCCGTGACCGAGTTCTCCGCCGCCACCCAGCAGTGGTTCGACGGTGCGTTCCCCGCGCCGACGGCCGCCCAGCTGGGCGCGTGGCAGGCGATCGCGGCCGGTGAGCACACCCTGGTGATCGCGCCGACAGGGTCCGGTAAGACCCTGTCGGCGTTCCTGTGGGCCATCGACCGGCTGGCCGCGGGCGATCCACCGGATTCGGGGACCTCGGTGCTCTACATCTCCCCGCTCAAGGCCCTGGCCGTGGATGTGGAGCGGAATCTGCGCGCGCCGCTGGTCGGAGTGCGCCAGACGGCCCGCCGTCTCGGCCTGCCGGCGCCGGAGATCAGTGTCGGCGTCCGTTCCGGCGACACCACCGCCCAGGAGCGCCGCCGCCTGCAGCGCACGCCCCCCGATATCCTCATCACCACCCCGGAATCGTTGTTCCTGATGCTCACCTCCGCGGCCCGCGAGACCCTCCGCGGCGTGCGCACGGTCATCGTGGACGAGGTGCACGCCATCGCCGGTTCGAAGCGGGGGTCGCACCTGGCGCTGTCGCTGGCCCGGCTGGACACCCTCACCGAACGGCCCGCGCAGCGGATCGGCCTGTCCGCGACCGTCCGGCCACCGGAGGAGGTGGGCCGCTTCCTGGTGGGGTCTGCGCCGATCACCATCGTCTCCCCACCGGCCCCGAAGACGTTCGACCTGTCGGTGCGGGTCCCGGTCCCGGATATGACCGAACCGGGCGATTCGGATCAGCCGGGATCGCTGTGGCCGCATGTGGACGAGGCGATCGTCGAACTCGTGCTCGAACATCGTTCCTCGATCGTGTTCGCCAATTCGCGCCGGCTGGCCGAACGGCTGACCGCCCGGTTGAACGAGGCCTACGCCGGCCGGCTGGGCGAATCCGTCGACACCGCCCACGCCCCGCCCGCCCAGCTCGGCCCGTCCACCGAGGTCAACCACGGCGCCGAACCGCTACTGGCCCGCGCCCACCACGGTTCGGTGAGCAAGGAACAGCGGGCCCTCATCGAGGATGATCTCAAGAGCGGCCGGTTGCGCTGTGTGGTGGCCACCAGCAGTCTCGAACTCGGTATTGATATGGGCGCGGTGGACCTGGTGGTCCAGGTCGAGGCGCCGCCCTCGGTGGCGAGCGGGCTGCAGCGCATCGGGCGGGCCGGCCACCAGGTGGGCGAGATATCGCGCGGCGTGCTCTTTCCCAAGCACCGCACCGATGTGGTGCACTGCGCGGTGGCCGCGCAGCGGATGCTGGCCGGGCAGATCGAGGCGCTGAAGATCCCCGCGCATCCCCTGGACATCCTCGCCCAGCAGACCGTCGCGGCCTGCGCCCTGGAACCGCTGGACGTCGACGCCTGGTTCGACACCGTGCGCGGCACCGGCAGCTATGCCGCGCTCCCCCGCTCCTCCTACGAAGCGGTCCTGGATCTGCTGGCCGGGCGCTATCCCTCCGACGAGTTCGCCGAACTCCGGCCGCGCCTGGTCTGGGACCGCGACGCCGGCACCCTCACCGGCCGGCCCGGCGCCCAGCGGCTGGCGGTGACCTCGGGTGGCGCGATCCCCGACCGCGGCATGTTCGCGGTGTACATGGTCGGCGAGAAGGCCTCCCGGGTGGGCGAACTCGACGAGGAGATGGTCTACGAGTCACGCGTCGGCGATGTCTTCGCTCTCGGCGCCACCAGCTGGCGGATCGAGGACATCACCTACGACCGCGTCCTGGTGACCCCCGCCTTCGGCCGGCCCGGGCGCTTGCCGTTCTGGCACGGCGATTCGCTCGGCCGCCCGGCCGAACTGGGCGCCGCGCTGGGCGAATTCGTCCGCCGCGCCGGTGCGCAGTCCGCTTCCGACACCCTCACCGAGCAGACCACCGCCGCCGGCCTGGACGAGAACGCGACCGCGAATCTGCGTGCGCTGCTGGAGGATCAGCGAAACGCGACCGGGCGGTTGCCCACCGATCGCACCATGGTGGTCGAACGTTTCCGCGACGAACTCGGCGACTGGCGGCTGGTCCTGCACTCGCCCTACGGGATGCCGGTACACGCCGCCTGGGCCCTGGCCGTGGGCGCCCGCCTGCGCGAACGCTTCGGCGTCGATGCCGCCCCGAACGCCTCCGACGACGGCATCGTGGTGCGGCTGCCCGATACCACCGACGAGCCGCCGGGCGCGGAACTGTTCGTCTTCGAACCCGACGAGATCGACGACCTGGTCACCGAGCAGGTCGGCGGATCGGCCCTGTTCGCGTCCCGTTTCCGGGAGTGCGCGGCGCGGGCGCTGCTGCTACCGCGCCGCGATCCCGGGCGGCGCGCGCCGCTGTGGCAGCAGCGGCAGCGATCGGCCCAATTACTCGATGTGGCGCGGAAGTTCCCGGACTTCCCGATCCTGCTCGAGACGGTGCGCGAATGCCTGCGCGATGTCTACGATCTGCCCGCGCTACGCGAGTTGCTCACCGCGGTGGCGCGTCGCCAGGTGCGGCTGGTCGAGGTGGAGACGGCCACCCCGTCTCCGTTCGCCAACGCACTGCTGTTCGACTACATCGGCCAGTTCATGTACGACGGCGACAGTCCGCTGGCCGAACGGCGTGCCGCGGCCCTGTCGCTGGACTCCGCCCTGCTCGCCGAACTGCTCGGCCGGGTGGAGTTGCGGGAGCTGCTGGACAGCGCGGTCATCGACCAGGTCGAACTGGAGCTGCAGCGCCGCACACCGGAACGCCACGCACGGGATATGGAGGCCCTGGCCGATCTCCTGCGGTTGCTCGGCCCGCTGACTCCCGCCGAGGCACGGGATCGATGCCGTGAGGATCCCACGGACTGGTTCACCGAACTCGCCGCCGCCCGGCGCGCACTCGAGGTCTCCTACGCGGGACAGACATGGTGGACCGCCGTCGAGGACGCGTCCCGCCTACGCGATGCGCTCGGGGTGCCCCTGCCGATCGGCACCCCGGCCGCCTTCATCGAACCGGTACCCGATCCGCTCGGCGATCTGGTGGCCCGCTACGCCCGTACGCACGGGCCGTTCGGCACCGAGTCGGTCGCGCACCGGTTCGGTCTGGGCACCGCCGTCGCGGCGGCGGCGCTGCACCGGCTCGGCCTGGAGAAGCGCGTGGTGGAGGGCGAGTTCACCCCCGGCGCCGGCGGTTCGGAGTGGTGCGACGCCCAGGTGCTGCGACGGCTGCGCCGGCGCAGCCTCGCCGCCGCCCGGCACGAGGTCGAACCGGTGTCCACCGGCACCTTCGGCCGGTTCCTGCCCGATTGGCAGCATATCGGGACCGGTGAGTTGCGCGGTATCGACGGTGTGGCGACGGTGGTGGAGCAGCTCGCCGGTGTCCCGGTACCGGCGTCGGCGTGGGAATCGCTGGTGTTCCCGGCGCGGGTGCGCGATTACACCCCCGCCTTCCTCGATGAACTCATGGCCACCGGTGAGGTGCGCTGGTCCGGCCACGGCGCGATCAATGCCAAGGACGGCTGGATCGCCCTGCATCCGGCCGATCAGGCCCCGCTCACTCTGCCGCCGGCCGACGAACCGGAGTTCACCGAGACCCATCTGGCACTGCTCACCGCGCTCGGCGCCGGGCCAGCGCTCACCGCGCCGGCGGAGCAACGGGCCGATGCCGGTGCCGCGGCCTCGACGCCGCACAGTGGTGGTGCGTATTTCTTCCGCCAGCTCTCGGATGCGACGGGCCTGCTCGACGACGCCGCCGTCGCGGCCGCCCTGTGGGACCTGGTGTGGGCGGGCCTGCTCTCCGGCGATACGTTCGCCCCGGTGCGTGCCCGGCTCTCCGGCACCACCCGGACCCCGACCGCGCACCGCACTCCGCGGCGCGCACCCCGTGGCCGCACCTACCTGCCCCGGCCGGCGATGCCGAGCCGGTCGGGTCCGCCGACCGTGTCGGGGCGCTGGTCGCTGCTACCCGAGCGCGTGACCGACAACACCGTCCGCGCGCACGCCACCGCCGACCTGCTGCTGGAACGCTACGGCGTGCTCACCAAGGGTTCGGTGCAGAGCGAGGGCGTGCCCGGCGGTTTCGCGCTGGTGTACCGCGTACTCAGCGAATTCGAGGATCGCGGCCGCTGCCGCCGCGGATACTTCGTCGACACCCTGGGCGGCGCCCAGTTCTCCACCACCGACGTGGTGGACCGCCTGCGCTCGTTCGACGGCGACCGCCGGCCCGCGGGGGCCGCACTGGCCCTCGCGGCCTGCGATCCGGCCAACCCCTACGGCGCCGCCCTGCCCTGGCCGAAAACCGAGGGCGGGGCCGGGCATCGGCCGGGCCGCAAGGCGGGCGCGCTGGTCGTCTTGGTCGACGGCGAACTGGTCCTCTATCTGGAACGCGGCGGAAAGACACTGCTCACCTGCACCGAGGATCCCGCGGCCCGGCAGGCGGCAGCGGGCGCGCTGGCCGATCTCGTCCGGACCGGGCGGGCCGACTCGCTGGTCATCGACCGGGTCGACGGCGAATCGGTCCACGGCAACACCTTCGCCGAGTTCCTCACCCGAGCAGGCTTCGCCGCCACCCCGCAGGGCCTGCGCCTTCGGCGTGCGGTCGGCCGCCCGTGATCGGGGACCATCGAGAACCCCCGTGGGATGTCCGGTCGACCGCCCACAGATCGGCGACCATTGAGCACTTACGGTGATGTGGTATTCGATATGGCCTGCTGCGGGCGGGTTCATGAAGACCGCCCCAGCCCCGCCGCGCCGGAGGCAACGCCGGTGGATACTGGCACACATGCCCGAGGGTGATGCCGTTTTCCGCGCGGCGAGGCGGCTGCGCGCCGCACTCGACGGCCGGACGCTGACCCGCAGCGATTTCCGCGTGCCCCGATATGCGACCGTCGATCTGCGCGGCCAGGTCGTGGAGAGCGTGGGCAGCTACGGGAAGCATCTGTTCATCCGCACCGAGACGGTCAGTGTGCACACCCATCTGAAGATGGAGGGCAGCTGGCGGGTCTTCCACTGCGGGCAGCGCTGGACCAAACCACGGGTCGCGGCGCGGGTCGTGCTCGGCACCGCGGAGGCCGAGGCCGTGGGTTTCGATCTCGGCCTGGTGGAGGTGCTGCGCCGCCGGGACGAGCACACCGCGATCGATCATCTGGGGCCGGATCTGCTCGGTCCCGACTGGGATCCCACCGAGGCATTGGACCGACTCACCCGGGCGCCCGAGGTCCCGATCGGGGTCGCGCTGCTCGATCAGCGCAATCTGGCCGGAATCGGCAATATCTATCGCAGCGAGATCTGCTATCTGCGCCGGGTCCATCCGGCTCTCCCGGTAGGTGAGGTGGAGGATCTACCGGCGCTGGTGAACGAGGCGCAGCGGGTGATGTACCGGGCCGCGCACGGACCGCCGTGGCGGCCGCTGGTCTACGGCCTGGCCCACCGCCCCTGCCGGCGATGCGGGACCTCGCTGCGGGTCGACATGCTGGGCGAGAAGATGCCACGCGACGATCGGGTGAGTTATCGGGAACGCGGTATCTACTACTGCCCGAAATGCCAGGTCCCGCCCGTGTGAGCACGTACGCTGGCCCATACCGGCCGCCGACCCCGCTGTGACGGCCGCCATGAGTGCAGTAATGATCGGCCGCTTTCCGACGACACACGGGTACCGCACCGGAAGCAGGTCCCATGAACACCCGAACCGTCCAACTGGCCGCCGTCACCGGCAAACTGCTCTCCGCGGTGCTGGCCGTCGTGGCCACCGTGCTGTTCTGCTACTTCCTGCTGCATCCCGCCGCGACGCCGCAGGCGCCGGCCCCCGTACCGCTCGGGCCGGCGGCCACCCCGACCCCGGACCACTACCCGGCCTCCCATTGAGCGGCGGACCGGGGCGGCGTAGGACGATTCAGCTCTCGGTGGGCACGGGCTCCAGGATTTCCGGCCGGGGTTCGGGCGCGGCGATCCGCAGCGCGTCGGCGGAGGCATCGTCGGGCTGGGTCTGCGACCTGACCTCGGCATCCACCCGGGCCAGGTAGGTGCGGACCTCGCGGTCGGTCTCCGCGGCGCTCCAGCCGAGCACCGGGGCGATGAGCCCGGCGACCTCTTCGGCGCACTCGGCACCGCGATGCGGGTACTCGATGGAGATCCGGGTGCGCCGGGCGAGCACATCGTCGAGGTGCAGCGCACCTTCGGCGGCGGCGGCGTACACCGCTTCCACCCGCAGATAGGAGGGTGCCGCGGCGATCGGCTGCAACAGGTCCGGGCGGTCGGCGGCCATGGCCACGACCTCGTCGACGAGCGACCCGTAACGGTCCAGCAGATGTTTCATCCGGTACGGGTGCACGCCGTAGTCCTCCGCCAGCTGCACGGTCTGGTTGACCAGCGCGAAGTAGCCGTCGGCGCCGAGCAGGGGCACTTTCTCGGTGATCGAGGGCGAAACCCGGGCGGGGATGTCCTGGGCGGCCTCGTCCACCGCGTCGTAGGCCATCACCCGGTAGGTCGTGTACTTGCCGCCGGCGATGGCGACCAGTCCCGGCGCGATCCGCGCGACGGCGTGCTCCCGGGACAGTTTCGAGGTCTCGTCGCTCTCCCCGGCCAGTAGCGGCCGCAGGCCCGCGTACACACCGTCGATATCCGCATGGGTCAGCGGAGTGACCAGCACCTCGTTCACCCGTTCCAGCAGATAGTCGATATCGGCCTTGGTCGCGGCCGGATGGGCCAGGTCGAGATTCCAGTCGGTATCGGTGGTGCCGATGATCCAGTGCGCGCCCCACGGAATCACGAACAGTACGGAGGTGGCGGTACGCAGGATGATCGCGGCGTCGCTGACGATCCGATCGCGTGGGACCACGATGTGCACGCCCTTGGACGCCCGCACATGGAACCGGCCGCGCTGCTGCGACAGGGCCTGAACCTCGTCGGTCCACACCCCGGCCGCGTTGATCACCACATGGCCGCGCACCTCACCGGTGGTGCCGTCCTCACTGTCGCGCACCTGCACGCCGACCACCCGGTCGGCTTCTCGCAGGAACCCCACGACCTGGGTGGAGGTGCGCAGTACCGCCCCGTAGTGGGCGGCGGTCCGGGCGACGGTCATGGTGTGCCGGGCGTCGTCCACCACCGTGTCGTAGTAGCTGATCCCGCCGATCATCGAATTGCGCCGCAGGCCGGGAGCCAGCCGCAACGCGCCGTGCCGCGACAGGTGCCGCTGCCCCGGTACGGATTTCGCTCCGCCCATGGTGTCGTAGAGGAACAGTCCCGCCGCGACGTAGGGCCGCTCCCACGCCCGCCGGGTGAGCGGATAGAGGAACCGCAGGGGTTTCACCAGGTGCGGCGCCAGACGCGACATGGACAGCTCGCGTTCCTTCAACGCCTCCCGTACCAAGCCGAATTCGAGTTGTTCCAGATATCGCAGGCCACCGTGGAACATCTTGGACGAGCGACTGGAGGTCCCGGAGGCCAGATCCCGTGCCTCCACCAGTGCCACCTTCAGGCCGCGGGTCGCGGCGTCGAGGGCGATCCCGGCCCCGACGACGCCGCCGCCCACCACGATCACATCGAAGTGTTCTTTGTTCAAACGGTCCCATGCGCAACGGCGCTGCTCGGGCCCGAGGAACTGCGATCCCGGCTGCAGCATCAGCGGCCCTCCCCCGGAGCAGGGGCATGCGGCCGGCGGAGACCGAAGCGTGGACGGAGGTATCGCATCATCGGTTTTCGACTCCTCGAGTACGCGATCGACTGGGGTCGGCTGTGGGTTTGCGCGTTCGATGTCCAAGCCTACGGGGCAACCCCCGGCAAACGTCGGCAGGGAGACACCCGTCACCGATCGCCCGGATTGCGCTAGCCTCCTGCCATGCGCTATGTGGCCGCCATCGACCAGGGCACGACCTCGAGCAGATGCATTCTGTTCGACCGGCAGGGGAAGATCGCGGGGGTCGCCCAGCGCGAGCACGATCAGATCTTCCCGAAGCCGGGCTGGGTCGAGCACGATCCGGAAACCCTCTGGCGCAATACCGAATTCGTGCTCGGCGCGGTATTGGACGAAGCCGGGATCACCGCGGGCGATATCGCGGCGGTGGGAGTCACCAACCAGCGCGAGACCACTGTCGTCTGGGAGCGCGACACCGGGCGGCCCATACACAACGCGATTGTCTGGCAGGACACACGGACCGATCGGTTGTGTACCGAACTCGCCGGTTCCACGGGCGCGGCGCGCTACGCCGAACGCACCGGCCTACCGCTGTCGACCTACTTCTCGGGGCCCAAGGTGCGCTGGATCCTGGACACCGTACCGGGCGCGCGCGAGCGGGCCGAGGCAGGCGAACTGTGCTTCGGCACCGTGGACAGCTGGCTGCTGTGGAAGCTGACCGGCCGGCACCTCACCGATGTCACCAATGCCTCCCGCACCCTGCTCATGGATCTGCGCACCTTGACCTGGGACGAGCAGATCTGCGCGGAGATCGGGGTACCGCCGGCCGTGCTACCGGAGATCCGGAGTTCCTCGGAGGTCTACGCGGAGATCGGCGCGGGACCGCTGGCGGGCGTGCCGGTCGCGGGCATCCTCGGCGACCAGCAGGCCGCGATGTTCGGGCAGGCGTGCCTGGCGCCGGGTGAGGCCAAGAACACCTACGGCACCGGCAACTTCATGCTCCTGAACACCGGCACCACACCTGTATTCAGCGAGCACGGACTGCTGACCACGGTGTGTTACCGGCTCGGCGACCAGCCGCCGGTATACGCGCTGGAGGGGTCGATAGCCGTCACCGGCGCCCTGGTGCAGTGGTTCCGCGACAATCTCGGCATCATCTCCGCGGCACCGGAGATCGAAGACCTCGCGCGCACCGTGGACGACAACGGTGGCGCCTATATCGTCCCGGCGTTCTCCGGGCTGTTCGCGCCACGCTGGCGACCCGATGCCCGCGGGGTGATCGCCGGGCTCACCCGATTCGTCACCAAGGCCCATCTCGCCCGCGCGATCCTGGAATCGACCGCCTTCCAGACCCGCGAGGTGATGGACGCCATGCGCGCGGACGCCGAAGCCCGTTCGCTGGACCTCGAGGCGACCGCCCTGAAGGTGGACGGCGGTATGGTCGCCAACGATCTGCTCATGCAGTTCCAGGCCGATATTCTCGACCTACCGGTAGTCCGGCCGCTGGTCAACGAGACCACGGCGCTCGGTGCCGCCTACGCGGCGGGGCTGGCGGTCGAGTATTGGGCGGGCACCGACGATATCCGGGCCAACTGGGCCGCCGACAAGACCTGGAACCCGAGTATGTCCGCTGCCGACCGCGACGCCCGTCTGACCGACTGGAACAAGGCGGTCGAACGCACCTACAACTGGGCGGAATGAACCGGTGCCCGGTCGCCGGTGGCCCGGGCCAGCCGTGACATCGCCTCCGTGAGTACCTCCGGCGCGGCGGTGGTGAAGCACATCCGCATGGCGGACGGATAGGGGTTGCTCACCGCGAATGCCCCACCCGGGACGAAGGCGACACCCGCCTCGAGCGCCCGGGGCAGCAGTTCGCCGGTATCGGTGCCGTCGGTGAACTCCGCCCAGACGAACATGCCCCCGGACGCCTCGGTACAGCGCAACCGGTCGCCGAAGTGGTCGCGGGCCGCGTCGACCAGGGCGGTGGCGCGGGTGGCGTACACCGCGCGGACCGTGTCGATATGGCCGGTGAGCCAGGCGCTGTCGGCGAGCAGTTCGGCGGCGATCTGCTGGGTGAGCGCCGAACCGCACAGGTCGGCGCCTTGTTTCAACAGTTCGACCGCCCGGCACACCCGTGGCGGAGCCACCATCCAGCCCACCCGCAGCGTGGGCGCGATGATCTTCGACGCCGAGGACAGCCGGATGACCGATTTCGAATACGAGGCGACAGGCGCGGGCGCGGGCCGATCGAACCACAGTTCGCCGTACGGATCGTCCTCGATCACCCAGAACCCGTGCTCCTCGGCCAGCGCGGCGAGCGCCTGCCTGCGACGGGAGCTCATGGTCACGCCGCCGGGATTGTGGAAATTGCTCACGGTGTGCACCAGCGCCGGACGCTCCCCGGCGGCGAGCAACTCCGCGAGCCGGTCCACCCGCAGGCCCTCGTGGTCCAGCGGCACCGCCACGATCCGGGCACCCGCCGCCCGGAACACCTGCAGTGCGCCGACATAGGCCGGATCCTCCACCACCACCAGCGCGCCCGGGTCGAGCAGCACTTCCGCGAGCAGCGACAGCGCCTGCTGCGAACCGTGGGTCACGAAGATCTCGTCGATATCGACCCGGCGCCCGAGCCGGTCGGATTCCCGGCCGGCCAGGACCTCGCGCAGCGGGCCCCATCCCGGGGACTCCGTGTACTGCAGCGCGGCACTGGTCCGCAGCGCGGAATCCGCGGCAGCGGCCATACGCGCGCCGGGCATGAGTTCGGCGTCGGGCAGGCCACCGGCCAGGCTGACGATATTCGGATCGGCGGTGAGTTTCAGCAGGTCACGAATGGCAGAGCTGGTGAGGCCGGCCAGCTTGCCGGCCAGCGGCGGTTCGTAATGCGACATGAGTGCCTCCGGGAATTACCTGCTGATAAACCCGATCATCCCATGAATTACCACCATATGACATTGTGATTTCACATACTGGGATCAGCGGCGATCCGCGATCACCCAGAGCACGGTTTTGCCGTCCCGGTCCACCGTGGTCACCGTCTGCTTGTACACCGTCCTCTTACCGTCCGGGCGCAGCTCGGTCAGATCCACATCGAAGGAGGCCGGTGCCCGCTCGGTGATCCGCACACAATGCTCGGTACCCGCCGGGATATGCGTATCGATCGCCGACTGGATCGTCTCCGCGGAGGAAATGGCAGGCGAATCCGCCGCCACGAATTCCCGGGCCCCCACTCCACTGCGCTCGACATAGAACTGGTGCTGGAAACCGAGGATGGCGCCCGGGCCGCTGGTCGTGTCCCCGACCCCGTCGCCGACGATCACTCCACCCTCCGCACTCGCCGGACAGCTCAGCGCGGAACCGGAATCGGCGACCGGCGGCCCCGCCGGCTCGTCGTCACCGCCGCTCACCACGACGACCGCCACCCCCACCGCGACCAACGCCACCAGCACCGCGACCACCGTCACGATCCGGCCGGCCGGAATACCGCGGCGCGGTTTCGCGGCCAGCGCCCCGGCCACCGACTGCGGGGTGAGTTTCTGTGCGATCGGGTCGCTGTCCCACGACAGACCACCAGCGCGCGGGCGGGCCGAGCCCGCGGCCGGATCGGACCCGCCGGACTGGTCCGGCCCACCGGGTCCCGGCCAGCGCAGATCCGGGCCGGTGTGACGGGCCGTGGTCTGATCCGGATCGGGGGCCGGCGGGATGCGTTGGGCCGGGTCCGGCGAAATCTGGTGCCGGACCGTGGCCGCGTTCGAGTCGGGCGCCGGCCGCGCCACCGGGCGGGGCTCGGTCGGCGCCGGTCGCTGGACCGCAGTGGAACTGTCCGGTGCGCGGTACTGGGGTGGCGGCGGCGGAACAGGCGGCGGCTCGGTCGCACCGGCACCGGGGGCCGGGCGCCAGGTCAAGCCGGAATCCTCCGGACGCGTATTCGGCTTCCAGCCCGGCATCGGTAGCTCGCCCGTCGGTGGCCCGAACTCCGACACCGGCGGACCGAAGTCCCCGGTAGGAGGTCCGAAATCCGCCCGTTCGGGTTCGCGCTCTCTACCTTCGCCCTCGCCGGTCACAGCCCATCCCTTCCGAGACACGCGGGTGGGGCGGCCGTGCACGACCGCCCCACCCGGCAAGATTTCACTCGTGTCAGTACTGGAGTGAACCACCCCACTGGGTATTGACGCCACCGAGGTTGAGCGCCTGCTCCGGGTAGTTGCCCGGCGGCAGCAACGGCGGCGGCGGCGGGATCTTCGCCGCGGCATCCAGCGCGGCGGCGCCGCCCGGCTGCTGGGCGATCCAGTGCTCCACCGCGGCCTTCGCCGTATTCACCGGGGTGGTGTCGATCACGTGGTCGATCCGGTTGTCCGGGAGACCGTTTCCACCGGTGAACGTCGAGACATTGATGGTGTTCTGGTCGACGAACTCCACCGAGATACCGGCCTCGCCGGTACCCGTCGGGGTACGGAAGCCGGCGGTGCCGACATAGCCGGACTGGTTGGAGAAGTGGTGGGTGTTTGCGAAGTGTCCCGGAGCCAGCGAACCACCATCGAGGGCGGCACCGACCTCCATATGCGGACCCTGCATCTCGACGACCGGCGCGACCGGCGCCTCATCCAGACTCGGCGCCTGCCACTGCGGGCTCTCCGGCTCGATCAGGGTATCGGTCTGCGGAGCACCGGGCTGCGCATTCTCCCCATCGGTCTCCGGCGCCACGGCGGGCGCGTCGCCCGGCTGCGCGGGCGGCTGCGGCTGCTGACCCTGGGGCGTGTTCGGCGAAATGGCCGGCTGCGCCGGGGCGGGCTGCCCCGGGACGGGCAGCGGCGCCACGCGCGGGGTGGTGACGCCGGGCTGGGTGGGGCCGGTGAGGCCCTGATCATCCTGGCCCTGCTCCGGGGTGGTGACACCGGGCTGGCTCGGGCTCGGAGTCGGGCTGCTCTCCGGCTTCTCCTGGTCGTTCTGCACACCGGGCTGACTCGGCGTGGTCTCCGGCCCGTTCTGCTGCTCGTTGGTGCCCGGCTGCGAAGGCGCGGGCGCCGGCGTGGTCGGTGTGGCCGGCTGGTCGCTCGGAACGGCCCCCGCCGGCGACGCGAAAATGGCCATGGCCGCGGCAGTCGCAAGAGGCAGCGAAGTGCTCGCCACCGCCCGGCCTGCCCGGTTCGGCTTACGATGTTTCACTTTTCGCCCAATCCCTTTCCCGGATGCGGCGCCACCTGCGGTCCGCTCCCAGTTCCGTCTCATCCGAGACACGAACTCCCGCGGTTCACCCGAAGTGGGCCGTTCGCTGTCCGAGTCCGAAAGGACGAACCCCCCGGCACCAAACACCACGACCGCCCGTCGATCGCATCTCTGCCTCGGAAGTGAACCACACTCGAGCTGTTCCGGCAATGTGACGAAAACTCACCACAGGCAGGAACACTCACGGATGAAATACGAGTGAAAAAGCAGTGACCCGACCAGTAACTCCGGCCCGGAACCAATTCGCGCCCCTGTCCCGAATTGTCGACATCCCCCACTCGGGATCCACCCCGGTTCCGGAGCGACATAACGCAGCGACCGAGCGCCGGACCGAAGAACACCGCCGCGCCGTAGCGAATCCCGCCGCATCCCCCTGCGTCGAGTTCTGCGAGACACCTCAAAGGGTTGAGGCCCGTCTCGCCGTTTCGGCCTCGAAAGCGCCCGCGCCGAAGGCGCAAGTCTCGAGGCCGAAACGGCGAGACCAAGGGGGCCTCAACCCCGCGCCGCCGCAGGCGGCGCCAAAAACACAGCTCAGCCCAGGTCGTCGTGGCGCATGAGCTGGCGGGCGGCCTCCATGACCGACCCGGTGAGTGAGGGGTACACCGAAAAGGTCTGCGCCAGGTCGTTGACCGTCAGGTTGTTCTGGACCGCCAGCGCAATCGGCAGGATCAGCTCGGAAGCGATCGGGGCGACCACCACCCCGCCGATGACCACACCCGTCGCGGGACGGCAGAAGATCTTGACGAAACCGCGGCGCAGACCCGACATCTTCGCCCGCGGGTTGGTGTTCAGCGGCAGCATGACGGTGCGCGCCGGGGTCTCCCCGTTGTCGATGGCGGTCTGGCTCACCCCGACGGTCGCGATCTCCGGGCGGGTGAACACCGCCGAGGCCACCGTTTTGAGCCGGATCGGGCTGACGCCCTCACCCAGCGCGTGGTACATGGCGATCCGGCCCTGCATGGCGGCCACCGACGCCAGCGGCAGCAGACCGGTGCAGTCACCCGCGGCGTAGACACCGGGCACCGCGGTCCGCGAGACCCGATCCACCCGCAGGTATCCGCCGCGGTCGAGTTCGATACCGGCCTGTTCCAGCCCCAGCCCACCGGTGTTCGGCGTGGATCCCACGGTCATCAGCGCGTGCGTTCCCGACACCGTGCGGCCGTCGGCCAGGGTGACCAGCACCGAATCGCCCGTGCGCTCCACCTTGTCGGCGCGGGCGTGCTTCACCAGTTCCACACCGCGTTCGGCGAAGGCGTCCTCCAGCACCAGTGCGGCGTCCGCGTCCTCACCCGGCAGCACCCGGTCCCGGCTGGACACCAGGACCACCCGCACACCCATTTCCGTATACGCGGAGACGAATTCGGCGCCGGTCACACCGGAACCGACCACCACGAGTGTCTCGGGTAGCTCCGTCAGATCGTAGAGCTGGCGCCAGTTCAGGATCCGTTCCCCGTCCGGCTCCGCACCGGGCAGTACCCGCGGCGAGGCACCGGTGGCGATCAGCACCACCTCCGCTTCGACGGTCTCCTCGGTCCCGTCCGGGAACGACACCGCGACCCGATGGGTCGCCCGCCCCGCACCCGGGCCCGCCAGCCGACCCCGGCCCGGCAGCACCCGTACCCCCGCCGCCTGCAACTTGGACCGGATATCCGACGACTGCGCCAGCGCCAGCGCCTTCACCCGCTCGTTGACCTCCGGCAGCCGCACCTCGGTCTGGCTCTGGTCGAGCGCGACACCCAGGTTCCGGGCGCGCCGCAGATCGGTCCGCACCCCGGTGGACGCGATGAAGGTCTTCGACGGCACACAGTCCCAGAGCACGCATGCCCCGCCGATTCCGTCGGAATCGATCAGCACCACCTGCGCTCCGTGCTGAGCCGCGACCAGCGCCGCTTCGTAACCTGCCGGTCCGCCACCGATGATCGCAATGCGGGTCATACATTCCCCTTGTCCTAATCACCCGCGCGCGGCGCGCGGCAGCTTCGCGGCCTTCACTCGCCGGGACCAGCCTAATAGGTGCTGCCGATCGCACCCCATCGGCATTCCGCGCGTCGCCGCGGCGACCGCGGACACGGCCCCTCACCCGCCCGACTCCTGCTCCCGGCCTGGTCACACCTGCCCGTTGCGGCCCAGAAGCACGTCGCGGAACACGATTTACGACGCCCCGTACCGGTGAGAGCGAGCACACAACTAAGCTGCCGGTGTGCCGATCTACGCTGCCTACGGGTCCAATATGGATTCGACCCAGATGCTCGAGCGCTGTCCGCACTCCCCCATGTCCGGGACGGGCTGGCTGGAGGGCTGGCGCCTCACCTTCAGCGGGGACGACATCGGCTGGGAAGGTCCGCTCGCCACCGTGGTGGAAGAACCCGGCTCCCGGGTCTTCGTCGTGCTCTACGACGTCTCCCCCGAGGACGAGCAGCGGCTCGACCGTTGGGAGGGCTCCGATTTCGGAATCCACCGCAAGATCCGGCTCCGCGTGACCCCCAGCCCCGGCAGCGGCACCGACCCGATCCTCGCCTGGCTGTACGTCCTCGACGCCTACGAAGGCGGACTCCCGTCGGCACGTTACATAGGCGTGATGGCCGACGCCGCCGAGAAAGCGGGTGCCCCGGAGGAGTACGTGCACGCCCTGCGCACCCGTAACAGCCGGAACGTGGGCCCGGGAAACAACTTCAGTTGAATTGGCGGCGCCTCCGGCGCCGCGGGGTCGAGGCTGTGTTTTTTTGGCGCGCCTTCGGCGCGCGGGGTCGAGGCCCCCTCGGTCCCGCCGTTCAGGCCTCGAGACTTGCGCTTCGCGCGGGCGCTTTCGAGGCCTGAACGGCGGGACGGGCCTCGACCCTTTGTGGGCCTCGTAAGACTCGGCACCGAGAAAGCGCTGCTGTTGGTGAAGGCGATCAGAGGCGAGGCCGACCGGGCGGTCGAGTCGGCATGCGAACCCGGACCTCGAATGCCCACGCAACCCGCATGCGTCGAGTTTTACGAGACACCTCAAAGGGTTGAGGCCCGTCTCGCCGTTTCGGCCTCGAAAGCGCCCGCGCCGAAGGCGCAAGTCTCGAGGCCGAAACGGCGAGACCAAGGGGGCCTCAACCCCGCGGCGCCGAAGGCGACGCCAAAAGACACAGCACCTTCACAAGCAAGCCCACATACCCACCTTCGCGGTACGGCCCCCGGTCATCACGCCCCCACTGCTCGGCAGACCCGCACCGTTGACGGGCAAGCCCACTTCCTCCGGCTCCCCGGCCGAGCCCACGGCCTCTTCGCGGAGCGGTTCACCCCGCACCCCGACAACACAGCGCGCCACGAACCGACCCGCCCCACCTGAGGGCGCGGTCACCAACATGCTGGTCCCCGCAGCGGGCCGCACACCCGAGCGCCGAACCGGTGAGCCGCGTCCGGCGGCTCACCGGCAACGCGCGTCAGATCAGTTCCTGCCCCGCCTGCAGAACAATGTTGGTAAGCGTCCGCACTCCCACCGGCAGCGCCCGTTCATCGAGGTCGAATGTCGGCTGGTGCAGATCGAGCTGAGGGCCTTCGCCGGGCCAGACGCCGAGCCGGGCCATGGCGCCGGGAACCTCCTCCAGGTACCAGGAGAAATCCTCGCCACCCCCGGATTGCGGGGTGTCGGCGAGGGCGTCGGGACCGATGGCGCGGACCGCGTCGCTGAGCATGCGGACCGATTGTTCGTCGTTGACCACCGGCGGCACACCGCGCCGGTAGTCGAGCTGGTAGCGCACGCCGGTGGGCGCGAGCAGGCCGTCGACGATCTCGCGCACCATCGGTTCGAGTAGCGACCAGGTGGCGTGGTCGCCGGTGCGGACGGTGCCGGTGAGCATGCCCGTCTGCGGAATCGCGTTCGGGGCCTTGCCGGCGCTGACGGCGCCCCACACCATGACCGTGCTGGTGCGCGGGTCGATCCGACGGGTGAGCAGGCCGGGCAGACCGGTGATGACGGTGCCGATCGCGTACACGAGATCGCTGGTGAGGTGCGGGCGGGAGGTGTGCCCGCCGGGCGAGTCCAGCACCAGTTCGACGGTATCGGCGGCGGAGGTGATGGCACCGACCCGGACGCCCACCTTGCCGGCTTCCAGACGCGGATCGCAGTGCAGGGCGAAGATCCGGTCCACGCCGGTCATCGCGCCGGCCGCGACCATATCGATGGCGCCGCCGGGCATGACCTCCTCGGCGTGCTGGAAGATCAGCCGCACCCCGACCGGGAGATCGAGGTCGGCCAGCGCGAGCGCGGTGCCGAGCAGGATGCTGGTGTGCGCGTCGTGGCCGCAGGCATGCGAGACACCGGGCACCGTCGAGGCGAAGGGCCGGCCGGTGAACTCCTGGAGCGCCAGGGCGTCCATATCGGCGCGTAGCGCGATCCGGGGCGCGTCCTCGGGACCGATATCGCAGATCAGTCCGGTGCCGGTGGGCAGTACCCGGAACGAGAGTCCGGCCTTCGTCAGCCAGGTGCCGACGAATTCGGTGGTCGCGAACTCGGTGCGGGACAACTCCGGGTTGGCGTGGATATGCCGGCGCCATTGAACAAGATCGACCGTGTGCTCGGCCAGCCACGCCGTCACCGCGTCCTGTCCGTCTCGCACCGTACGGCCGGTTGTGCTCACCGAATGTCCTCCTGTCGTAGAACGAGCAGCTGTGAACCACTTCGCCACGTGCGCGGGATCGCCCGTACACGTATCGGCCGCGGCCGTGGCCGCGGTACATATCGGCGGTTCCGCTATCCCCCGGGGAACGGCCGTATCCTCCAGTTTCGCACCGCTGCCGGATCCGTGCGCGGCGGCATCCGCGCCGCGCCCGGGTATCCGGTGGGGCGAGGGCGTTCCCGTCGCCGCCCGTCCGGCTCGCGCGCGGCTAGTTCGCGGCGAATGCCAGGTTATCCGGAGTGGTCGGCACCGCGAGGCCGGCCAGCGCCGTGGCGTGCAGCGAGCGTTTGATGGCGGGCAGGCTGGGCGTCCGATTGGCGGCCAGTCCGGCAGCCCGCTCCACCGCGGCGGCGCGCAACGCCTCGGCCTCGGCGATATCGTCCACGATACCCGCCGCCAGGGCTTCCGCGGCGCCGAACCGGTGGCCGGTGGTCATGGCGGAGACCGCCACCTGGTTGGTCAACCGGGTGCCGAGCAGCGCGTTCATTCCGACGGTGAACGGCATCCCCAGATGCACCTCCGGTAGGCACCAGAATCCTCGATCGGCGCGCATCACCCGGAAATCGTGGGAAGTGGCGAGCATGGCACCGGCGCCGAAAGCGTGCCCGTTGACGGCCGCGACGGTGGGCAGGGGAAACGCGAGAAGCCGGCTGAACACAGTGTGCACGCGGTCGAGGTAGCCGTGCATGCGGTCGAGGTTCGCGAACAGCCAGTCGGTGTCGAGTCCGTTGCTGAAGAACTTGCCGGTGGCGGTCGTCACCAGCGCGGCGGGCCCCTCGACGGCTGCGACGGTGTCCAGCAGCGCGTGCGTCTCGTCTATCCACTCGTGGCTGAATCGGTTCTCGCTGTCGGTCTGGCCCTCGTTGCCCAACGACAGCACGAAAACGTTTCCCTCACGTTCCAGGTACGGCATCTGTGCAGCGTATAGCCGACGGCGGCCGGAGGCCCCACCGACGCGGGCGGTTCGGGCGGGCCGGCGGCGCGGGAGGCCATACACTGGCCGCCATGCTTGCCGAAGAGGCCGCCGAGGAGATCGCGGTCCGGTCGTCGGTGGATCGACACCGGGTCGCGGTGGTGCTGGGTTCGGGCTGGCAGGACGCCGCCGCCGAACTCGGGACCCCCAACGCCGAGATACCGATGCCCGAGTTGCCCGGATTCGCCGCGCCCACCGCGCAAGGTCACGTGGGGCGGGTGGTTTCGGTATCGATCGGCGACACCCACGCGCTCGTGCTCATGGGGCGCCAGCACCTGTACGAGGGTCATTCCGCCGAGGAGGTCGTACATCCGGTGCGGACCGCGGTGGCGGCGGGCGCGGAGACGGTGATCCTCACCAACGCCGCCGGCGGTATCCGCCCGGGGATGCGGGTCGGCGAAGCGGTGCTGGTACGCGATCACCTGAATCTCACCGGGACGACGCCGCTGACCGGGCCCTCCTTCGTCGATCTGGTCGACGCCTGGGACCCACGGTTGCGCGATCTCGCGCGGCGCGTCGACCCGGACCTGACCGAGGGCGTGTACGCCGGGCTCACCGGACCGCAGTACGAAACGCCCGCCGAGATCCGCATGCTGGCCACGATCGGCGCCGATCTGGTGGGGATGTCGACGGTGCTGGAAGCCATCGCGGCGCGTGCCCTCGGCGTCCGGCTGCTCGGCATCTCCCTGGTCACGAATCTGGCGGCCGGGGTCACGGGGGCGCCGCTGGCCCACGCGGAAGTGCTCGCGGAGGGACGGGCGGCCGCCCCGCGCCTGGGCAAATTGCTGCGCGGCGTGGTGGAGCAACTGTAGATGCTGACCTTCGGCACGGCGGGTCTGCGCGGGCCGCTGGCTCCCGGCCCGGACGGGATGAACGAAACCACGGTGGCGCGGGCCACCGCCGGGCTCGCGGCCTGGCTGCGGGACCGCTGCCTCGGCGGCGGGACCGTGGTGGTGGGCCGCGACGCCCGGCACGGGTCCGCGGAATTCGCGGCGGTCACCGCCGAGGTGCTGGCCGCGGCCGGTTTCCCCGTGACCCTGCTGCCCGAATCGCTGCCGACCCCGGTGACGGCCTTCGCCGTACGCGAATCGGGCGCGGTGGCCGGTGTGCAGATCACCGCATCGCACAATCCGCCCGGTGACAACGGCTACAAGGTCTTCCTCGACGGCGGCACCCAGCTGGCACCGCCCGCCGATACCGAGATCGAGCAGCGGATCACCGCGGTCACCGAACCGATCGGCCGTGAGCCCGTGGCAGCGTCGGGCGGTGCGGTCCTGTCGCACTATCTGGCGCGGGTCGCGCAGTTGCCCCGGCTGATCGGCGGCGACGGGGATCGCGCCGGTATCCGGATCGCGTTCACGCCGATGCACGGTGTGGGCGGCGCGACCGCCGTGCACGCGCTCACCGCCGCCGGTTTCACCGATATCCACGCGGTGACCGAACAATTCGCACCCGACCCCGATTTCCCCACGGTGGCCTTCCCGAACCCGGAGGAGCCGGGAGCGGCGGATCTGCTGCTGCGGCTGGCCGAGCGGGTGGACGCCGATCTGGCCGTGGCGCTGGACCCCGACGCCGACCGGTGCGCGCTGGGCATCCCCACACCGGACGGGTGGCGCATGCTGCGCGGGGACGAAACGGGGGTACTGCTGGCCGACGACGTGCTGCGCACGGCGCCCGCGGATCCACTGGTAGCCACCACGATCGTCTCGTCGCGGCTGCTCTCCCGGCTGGCGCCGGCGCGGGGCGCCCGCTACGCCGAAACCCTCACCGGCTTCAAATGGCTGGCGCGGGCGGGCGACGGCCTGGTCTACGCGTATGAGGAGGCGATCGGGCACTGTGTGGACCCGGCGACGGTCCGCGACAAGGACGGGGTCTCCGCGGCCGTGATGGCCGCCGACCTGGTGTCCCGGCTACGTGCCCGCGGCCGCACGCTGAACGACGAACTCGACGATCTGGCCGTCGAGTTCGGCGTGCACGCCGGCGATCAGGTCGCGCTGCGGCTGCCCGATCAGCGAGCGGCCGCAGCGGTGGTCGAGGCGCTGCGGGCCGCACCGCCGGAAACGCTGGCCGGGACCGCGGTCGACTACACCGATATGGCAACGCTGCGGGGCCGGATGCGTACCGACGCACTGGTATTCACCGGTGACGGTGTGCGGTTGGTCGTCCGGCCCTCGGGCACCGAACCGAAGCTCAAATGCTATCTGGAGGTGGTGCACCCGGTTTCCGGCCCGGCCGGGTTGCGGGCGGCCGGAGGCACCGCGCGGGAGCGGCTTTCGGAGTTGCGCGACTATTGCCGCACGCTGGCCGGCTGAGGCGGGTTCAGCGCGGGCCGAACTGACGATCCCCCGCGTCGCCGAGTCCGGGCACGATATAGGCGTCGTCGTTGAGCCGGTCGTCGATCACGCCCGTCACCAGCCGGACCGGATATCCCGAACCGGCCAGCGCCGCGATACCTTCCGGCGCCGCCACCACACAGACCGCGGTGATGTCGAGCGCGCCCCGGTCGGCGAGCAGCCCCAGTGTGTACAGCATGGAGCCTCCGGTGGCCAGCATCGGGTCCAGCACCATCACCGGCGTGGCCGACAGATCGTCGGGCAGCGATTCCAGATACGGCACGGGCCGGTGGGTCTGTTCGTTCCGGGCGACACCGACGAAACCCACCTGCGATTCGGGAATGAGATCGGTGGCGGCGTCGACCATACCGAGCCCGGCCCGCAGGACCGGTACCAGCAGCGGCGGCCGGGCAAGTCGTACGCCGCGGGTGGCCGCGACCGGCGTGGTGATGTCGAAATGTTCCACGGGCGCGTCCCGCAGCGCCTCGTAGACCAGGAGTCTGGACAGGTCCCGCAGGGCGGCCCGGAAGGCGGGGTCGGGGGTGCGTTCGTCGCGAAGTGTGGTGAGCAGTATCGCCACGAGCGGATGATCCAGCGTGTGCGTGCGCATGAGGGAACGATAAAGTCGATCGGGAGCGGCGGCCTTCGCGCCGTGATTTTCCGCGGTGATCGAATTCCGCGGAACCGCGCGGGAAGCCGATGCGTCGAAACCGGTAGATGACATACTCTGCCCGTTAACGAAGTCGATGGGGGAACCTCTGATGGTGAACATCTCAGCCGATGCCGAGGGCATCGCGGCCTACGGCGCCACCGCCGGGGTGATGGCCTCCGAACTCGCGGCGGCGGGGACCGGGGCCGCGGGTGCGGCGCCCACGGTGCTGGGGCCGATCTTCGGGCTGATCGGCGGTGATTTCCTCGCGGCGTACGCGGCCGCGCACGCCGGCCATGTGGCGACGATCGGCCAGCTGTCCGCGGTGCTGGGCACGATGAGCGGGGCGGCCGGGGTGGCCGCGGTGAGTTACGCCGAGGCCGATATCAGCAATGCGGCCGCCCTGCGCGGTGCTGCCGGGGAGTGACCCGGTGATCGATATCAATACCCTGGCCAGGCCGATTCTCGACCTGCTCGCCAGTTTCGGCACCGGCGTGCTGGCCACCGGCGGCCCCGGCGATGCGCTGCGTTCCGCGTCCACTGCGATCGACCAGGTGCACGCGCTGGGTCGCGGCGGCATCAATCAGATGAACACCGCGTGGGACGGTACCGGCGCGGACGCCGCGACCTCCAAGGCGCTGCGCGTGCAGACCTCGGCCGCGAGCATCTCCGATCGCGGCAACGAGATGGCGACCGTGATGGGCCAGGCCGCGGCCCATGTGGAAACCGGC
Source organism: Nocardia testacea NBRC 100365 (assembly GCF_000308775.1). Lineage (GTDB taxonomy): Bacteria > Actinomycetota > Actinomycetes > Mycobacteriales > Mycobacteriaceae > Nocardia > Nocardia testacea. The sequence continues at coordinate 14,705 of NZ_BAGJ01000035.1, read as the reverse complement.
AACAAGGACCTCACCGCGATCGCGCAGTCGTTCGTGAACACCGCCGCCGCGGCCGCGCCCGCCCTGGGCACTCCGGCGGGTATGTCGCTGCTGGTGGGTTCCGCTATCGATCATCTGGGCCAGGCGCTGGGTGTGGTGGGCCGGGTGCAGAACGAACTGCAGACCCAGACCTCCTCGATGAACGAGCTCACCCCGCCACCACCCACCCCGTCGGCGGCGAGCACCGCACCGGTGAGCACGCAGACCGTGTCGACGGTGGCGTCGGGGCTGAGCACCGCTGCCGGGATGGCCGGTTCGATGATGAGCACCGCCATGTCGTCGAGCCCGAGCGGCGCCACCACCAGCTCCGGGACCCCGCAGAAAACCGCCACCTCGACCGGTACCGCCACGGGCGAGGGTGTGAAGGTCACCCTGCCGGACGGCAGTGTGGTGGAGGCGCCGAACGAGAAGGCCGCCACCGCGGTGAAATCGGCCCTCGGCACGCTCGGGACCCCCTATGTCTGGGGCGGTAACACCCCCGGCGCCGGACTGGACTGCAGCGGGATGACCAAATATGCCTACGGCGAGGCCGGCGTGGAGCTGCCCCGGCTGGCCCATGAGCAGGCCAACGGCGCCACCCCGGTGTCGCCGGGCGATCTCATGCCCGGCGATCTCGCGGTATGGGACGGCCATGTGGCGATGGTGATCGGCAACGGCCAGTTGATCGAAGCCGGCGATCCGGTGCAGATCAGTTCGGTCCGGACGGAGAACAGCGGGATGGAATTCCTCGGGTTCTACCGGCCCACGGAATGAACCTCAGCAGCCGTTCGGGGAACGGATATCCGATCATGACGAGGACAGATTATGAGTGAGCAGCAGCTTCCCGAGGTGCCGAATGTGACGATCGCGGCCAGCCGCAATCGGGCCGGCACCCTGTCGGTACGCGCCACCGACCAGGGCATGCCGGTGGCGATCGAATTCGAGCGCAGCGAATACCGTTACGGCGCGCAGGCTCTCGCCGACGAGATCCTGCGGCTGACCCGCCGCTCCACCATCGCGGCCAAGGCCAAGCGCCGGGAGCTGCTGGCGGAGAACGGAATGCCGGCCGACATCCTGGACCAGCTCGGCCTGCCCACCCGGCAGCAGGCGGTCGACGAATTGGACCGGATGGACGATGCCGACACCGGCCCGACGAGCTGGATGCGGCCGGTATGAGCGGCCCGCACCCGCGACACCATCACAGCGGATTCCCGCTCGGCCCCAGGAGAGATGTATGAGCGCGGAAATGGACGCCCTGGTCGCCGGCGCCACCCGGAAACTGGAAGCGCTGGAAGCGGCGCTGTACGGGCTCAAACAGGTCCGGGGGCGGTTCAGCACCGAGGACGGAATGGTCACCGCCGAGGTCGACAGCGACGGCGCATTGGTGAGTTTGCAGCTCGCCGAGGCAGTGACCGCGCTACCGCCCGCCGAAGCCGCCCAGCTCATCATCTGGGCGTGCCGGCAGGCCGCCGAGGATGCCGGCGGCCGGCGTTCGGAGGTCGTTGCCGCACTGAACGAGTCGTTCGCGCCGGCGCCCGAGGGAGTGGTCGGACCGACCGGAACCGAATCGGGCGGGGCCTGATCGGGTAGCTCGCCGAGCGCATCCGTCCGGCGTGGCACGGTTGCGCGGGAACCACGGCGCCCCGAATACTTCACCTTCGCCACAGCTGTGCGTGGACCAGGGGTGGGCTCCGCCCAGCTGGACCTATTAGGCTTCCGCGTATGGCTTCTGGAGACATCGTCCCGATCGAGCTCGGTCTGACCGACGGCGATCTTGTCACCCTGTGGGCACCGCGCTGGCGTGACGGTGACGACGAGTGGGAGGCGTTCCTAGGACACGAGGACGCCCTCTACGGCTTCGAGTCCGTGGCCGAACTAGCGGCCTTCATCCGGACCGACTCCGACAACGACCTGGTCGATCATCCGGCGTGGAAGGTGGTCGCGGGTCTGTCGGCCGCCGAGCTGGAACCCGGCGACAACTACTCCTTCGATCTGGTCGGTGTGCCGGAACTGGCCGCCGGTGACCCGGATGTGGACACCGTCGCCGAGTTGGAGGACACCTTGGCCATGGTGCGCAATATCGGCGAGGTCTGCGAGCTCGAAACGGTCACCAAATTCTTCGGTTCGCACCCGTCGCTGGGTGCCCTGGCCGGCGGCACCCAGATGTTCGCGGGCCGTGACGGCGAGGAACTGTGGGACCAGATCGGTGCCGCGGTGGCCAAGAGCTGGGACGATGTGCTCGACGCCATCGATTCGGTGGTGCGGGTGCCCGAGGTCGACGCCGAGGCGGTCGCCTTGGCCGAGGCGGAGTTGCTGGCCGCCGAGGAGAACGAGGTCGATGCCGACGACGCGGCCGATACCGATGACGACAGCGATTTCGAACCCGTCGACCTCGACGACGAGGACGACGAAGAGGACGACGACGCGGAACTCACATTCTGGGAGGAGGTCGGGATCGATCCCGTCAAGATCGTGACGGCCGATGCCGAATACTTCACCCTGCGCTGCTATCTCGACGACGAACCGATCTTCCTCGGCGCCAAGAACGCCATTTCGGTGTTCGCCAGTGAGCGTGCACTTGCACGGTATCTCGCCGACGACCACGAACACGATCTGGCCCGGATCAGCACCTTCGCCGAAGTGCAGACCGCCGCCGTCGACGGGTCGCTCGAGGTGGAGGTCACCGAGGAGAACGTCTACGTGCTCCCCGGCCTCGCCGACGACCTGGCCGAGGGCCCGGAAGCGGTCGACACCGAGCAGCTCGACCTGGTCCTGGAGCTGTTCTCCGACGCCGCCGACTACGCCGATGACGACGCGGTGGAGCAGGCCCTGGCCAAATCGACTCCGCTCGGGTGGTACGTGTCCTACCTGCTGCATCCGGACCCGACCCGGATGGCGCCCAACCCGCCGTTCGACGCCGAGGCGCGTGCCTGGCGTGAACTCGAACGCAATTTCGAATCGCGTCTGTCTCCGCGCTGACCGGTCCCCGGGCCCGCGGCATCGACGCGTGGGTCCGGCTGCCCCTAGGTCTCGATGTGGACACACGGCGTGACATTCGGTCGATAAACCGGCGGCGACTGGGCAAACTGACTGGCCAGCGGCGTTGTCGTTGCGCAGCCACTGCGGTTCGTCTCGGGCGGCGGTGACACGCCGCCGCATCAAGGCGGATGTACTAAGGAGGACGCATGCCGACAGTGCGGATCGAGTTGGATCAGGATCTGCTGGCGGCCGCCGGGGCCATCATGGGCACGGCGTCGAACAAGGCGACCATTCACGAGGCGCTGCGCCGGATCGTGGTGCACGAGCGGCAGCTACGGCATTTCGAGCGGCTTGCGGCCTCGGCGCTGAATCGTCCTCCGCAGCCGGTGGTGGTCGACGGCTGATCCGGCCGGGCATCGCACCCCACCGAGCCCGGCCGGAGCCTCCGGAACTGTCGGTACCCGCTGGCATGATGGCCACGGAATCTGGAGGGGGAATCATGCCGGTACCGATCACCGATCTGCCCAGGGCACAACGGCCGCGCGAACGCCTGTGCGCCCTCGGCCCTCAGGCGTTGAACGACGGTGAACTGCTCGCTCTGCTGCTCGGTCAGGGACGCCGCGGCGAGAGCGCGGTCGAACTCGCCCTTGCCCTGCTCACCGAGTTCGGTGGAGTGGGCGGGCTGGCCGCGGCGCGGCCCGAGGAGTTGCGGCGCCGGCCCGGGGTGGGCGTGGCCAAGGCCGCGGCCATCGCCGCCGCGTTCCAGCTCGCCGCCCGGGCCCGCACCGGCACGCAGGTCCCCGCGCCACTGCTGCGGGCCGATGATGTGGCCCGGGAAGCGGCCCCATTGTTCGCCGGGGCCCGGGTGGAGCGGTTGCTGGTGCTGGTCTGCGATGCGCGCAACCGGCCACGGCAGCGGATCTTCGTGGCCGAAGGCGCCATCGACGAGGTGGCGGTACCGGTGCGCGAGATCCTGAACACGGTCCTGCGCCATGACGGCCGCGCCTTCGCGCTGGCACACAATCATCCCTCCGGCGATCCGACCCCCAGCCCGGACGATCGCCGGGCGAGCACACTGCTCGCCGCGGCGGCACGAACGGTGGGTCTGCGGTTCCTGGACCACGTGGTGATCGCGGGCGACTGCTGGCGGCGGGCCGCTCCGTTCGAGGACGCCTTCCCGTGAATGCGCCCCATCGGTAGCGCAGGGGGAACGCGAGCAACGCGAATCCGTCGGCTCGCTCGATGCCGGCTTCTCGGTACCGTCCGCCATGTCGAACTTCGGCACATCACGCGAGCCGGCTACGACCGCCTGCACACCCCGACGACCGATTCCGCCGAACGCCGCCCGTGGAGTGGGCACGGCGGTCCGTGGGCGCCGCCGCCGGACCAGGACCGATGACAAGGCTCTCGTCGGTGAGCTGCGGCCCCCGGTCGCCGGGCCAACACCGGCGGGCCACCACCGTTCGTGCAGGTGTTCCCCGGTCCTCCGGTTCGTCAGATGGGCGGTTCGACGGCCACGGCAGCCGGCGGTTCCCCGGATACCCCGCGCCCCCGGCGGCGCCCGGCCGCCAGCCGGGAACCGATCAGGCCCTGCCGGGGCGCGAACAGGTAGACCACGGTGAAGACGACGCCCTGGGCGAGCACGATGGTGGCCCCGGGTGCGGTGTCGGCGTAGTAGCTCACGTACAGGCCGGTGACGGCGCAGATCGCCGAGAGGGTCGGGGCGATCACCAGCATCCGCCCGAATCGGTCGGTGAGCAGGTAGGCGGTCGCGCCGGGAATGATCAGCATGGCCACCACGAGGATCACACCGACCGCTTGCAGGGCCACTACCGAGGTCAGCGCGAGCAGGCCGAGCAGGGCCGCCCCCAGGACTCGCGGGTTCAGGCCGAGGGCGTAGGCGTGGGTCGGGTCGAACGCGTACAGCGTGAAATCCCGGCGTTTGAGCACGAGTGCGAGGAACACCAGGGCCGCCAGCCCGGCGATCTGGACCAGCTCCTCCTGGCTCACGCCCAGCAGATTGCCGAAGATGATGTGGTTGAGGTCGGTATTGCTGGGGGTCACCGAGACCAGTACCAGCCCGAATGCGAACAGCGTGGTGAACACGATCCCGATGGCGGCGTCCTCCTTCACGCGACTGGTGTCGCGGACCAGGCCGATCAGTCCGACCGCCAGGAACCCGAAGATCACCGCCCCGACAGCGAACGGCACCCCCGCGATATAGGCGAGTACCACGCCCGGCAGCACCGCGTGCGAGACCGCGTCCCCCATCAGCGACCAGCCCACCAGCACCAGCCAGCAGGACAGCAGTCCGCAGACCACCGCCGCGACGAGGCTGGCGGTGAGCGCGCGCACCATGAATGCGTAGCGCATCGGCTCGAGCACGAATTCGATCAGGTCCATCGCGCTCACCGCTGCCCGATGACATCGAGGCCGAAGGCGAGGGCCAGGTTCTCCGGCCGCAGCGCCTCCTCCGGGGCACCGTGGACGAGTACCCGCCGCATCAACAGCACGGCTTCGTCGGCCAGGCCGGGCAGGGCGTGCAGATCATGAGTGGAGATCAGCACGGTTGCCCCGTCGGCCGCGAGTTCGCGAAGTAATCCGGTGATCGTCGCCTCGGAGCGTTTGTCCACCCCGGCGAACGGTTCGTCGAGAAGCAGGATGCGAGCGCCCTGCGCGATACCGCGCGCCACGAACGCGCGTTTGCGCTGGCCACCGGAGAGCCGGCCGATCTGGCGGTCGGCCAGATCGGTCAATTCCACTCGTTCCAGCGCCTCGTCGACCGCGGCCCGGTCGGCCCGGCCCGCCCGCCGGGTGAACCCCATCCGGCCGTATCGGCCGGTGGTCACCACATCCCGGACCGACAGCGGAAACGACCAGTCCACGGCCTCGCTCTGCGGGACATAACCCAGCACTCCGGCCCGCCGGGCCGCGACGGGTTTGGCCCCGCCGATCCGGACCGTGCCGCGATCGGGGGTGATCATTCCCATCAGGGTCTTGAACAGGGTCGATTTCCCGGACCCGTTCATTCCGATGAGTGCGCAGACGCGGCCGGCGTCCACGGTCAACCGGACCCGGTCGAGTGCCTGGACCTCGCCGTAGTAGACGGTGACACCGTCGACGTCGATCGCGGGGATTGTCATGGCCTGCTCCCGGTGAGTGCTGCGGCTATGGTTTCGGCGTCGTGCCGGATCAGGTCGAGATAGGTCGGCACCGGGCCGTCGGCCGCCGACAGCGAATCCACGTACAGCACCCCGCCGAATCTCGCCCCGGTGGCCTCGACGACCCGGCGCATCGGGGCGTCGGAGACGGTGGATTCGCAGAACACCGCCGGGACCTCGTGGTCACGAACATATTCGATGACCCGGGTGATCTGCTGCGGGGTGGCCTGCTGCTCGGCGTTGACCGGCCAGATGTAGGACTCCGACAGCCCCGCGTCACGGGCCAGGTAGGAGAAGGCGCCCTCGCAGGTCACCAGTGCGCGCTGGCGGCGGGGCAGGTTCGCGAGATCGGCGACGAGTTCGTCGTGGACCTGCTGCAACCGCTGTTTGTAGGCCTCGCCGTTGGCCCGGAAGTCCCCCGCGTGCTCGGGCACGAGGCGGGAGAAGGCCGCGACCATGTTGTCCACATAGACGCGCACGTTCAGCGGTGACATCCAGGCGTGCGGATTGGGTTTGCCCGCGTAGGCGTCGGAGGTGATGGGGACCGAGGCGACCCCTTCGCTCACGGTGACATGCTCGGCGTCCAGGTCGGCGACGAACTGACCGAACCAGGCCTCCAGATTCATGCCGTTGTCGAGGATGAGATCGGCTTTGGCGGCGCGTTTGATATCGCCCGGGGTGGGTTCGTAGCCGTGGATCTCGGCACCGGGTTTGGTGAGCGACTGCACCTCGAGGTGTTCGCCCGCGATATTCGACGCGATATCGGCCAGCACGGTGAAGGTGGTGGCGACCACCGGCTCACCGGTTCGCGGCAGGTGGAACGTGTCGCAGGCGGTGAGCACGACGGTGAGACCACAGGCCGCGAGCACGGCGGCGATCCGGGGAAACACCTGCATACCGAACCACCCGCCTTCCAGTGAGAATGGTAAGTTCGGGTACCCGAATTATCAAGTTCGTGTGACGAAATAGAAACGACCGGGAATGCAAAAACCGCCCCCGCGCGGGGCACGGGAGCGGTTCGGTCTACAGCCGGGATCAGCGGGCGAAGAGCAATGCCCGCTTGACCTCCTGGATGGCCTTGGTGACCTCGATACCGCGGGGGCAGGCGTCCGTGCAGTTGAAGGTGGTGCGGCAGCGCCACACACCGTCGACCTCGTTGAGGATGTCCAGGCGCTCCCGGGCGGCCTCGTCACGGCTGTCGAAGATGAAACGGTGCGCGTTCACGATCGCGGCCGGGCCGAAGTAGCTGCCGTCGTGCCAGTACACCGGGCAGGACGTGGTGCAGCAGGCACAGAGGATGCACTTGGTGGTGTCGTCGAACCGGGCGCGGTCGGCCTGGCTCTGGATCCGCTCGAAGGTCGGCTCGTTACCGGAGGTGATCAGGTAGGGCTTCACCGCCCGGAACGCGTCGAAGAACGGTTCCATATCCACGACGAGGTCCTTCTCGACCGGCAGCCCGCGGATGGGTTCGACGGTGATGGTGACCGGCTTACCGTTCTTCGGCAGCATGTCCTTCATCAGGACCTTGCAGGCCAGCCGGTTCACCCCGTTGATCCGCATGGCGTCGGACCCGCACACGCCGTGCGCGCAGGAGCGGCGGAAGGTGAGGGTGCCGTCCAGGTAGGACTTGATGTAGATGAGGAGGTTGAGGAAGCGGTCCGTCGGCAGCGCGGGCACCTGGAACGACTCCCAGCGCTGGCCCTGACCGTCCTCCGGGTTGAACCGCGCCACCTTGACGGTGATCATGGTCGAGCCCTCGGGGACCGGCGCCGGGTTCGCGGCCGTCGGATTCTCGGCTACAGCGGTCATCAGTACTTACGCTCCATCGGCTCGTAACGGGTCTGCACCACCGGCTTGAAGTCGAGGCGGATATCGGAGAGGAGATCCGCGCCCTCCTTGTAGGCCATCGTGTGCCGCATGAAGTTCACGTCGTCGCGGTCCGGGTAGTCCTCGCGCGCGTGCCCGCCACGCGACTCCTTGCGGTTGAGCGCCCCGACCACCGTGACTTCGGCCAGCTCCAGCAGGAAGCCGAGTTCGACGGCCTCGAGCAGATCGCTGTTGTAGCGTTTGCCCTTGTCCTGCACCGTGATCCGGGCGTAGCGCTCCTTGAGCGCGTGGATATCGGTGAGGGCCTGCTTCAGCGTGTCCTCGGTGCGGAACACCGAGGCGTTGTTGTCCATCGACCGCTGCAGTTCGGTGCGGATATCGGCGACCCGCTCGTTGCCGTGGTCGGACAGGATCAGCGCCAGCCAGTCCTGCACCATCTGCGCCGGGTTCTCCGGCATATCGACGAACTCGGCGCGATGCGCGTACTCCGCGGCGGCGATACCGGCGCGGCGGCCGAACACGTTGATATCGAGCAGCGAGTTGGTGCCGAGCCGGTTCGCGCCGTGCACCGAGACACAGGCGCATTCGCCGGCGGCGTACAGGCCGGGCACGATATCGGTGTTGTTCTTCAGCACCTCGCCCTGGATGCGGGTGGGGATACCGCCCATCACGTAGTGGCAGGTGGGGAACACCGGCACCAGTTCCTTCACCGGGTCCACACCGAGGTAGGTGCGGGCGAACTCGGTGATATCGGGCAGCTTCTCCTCGAGCACGTCCTCACCGAGGTGGGTCACGTCGATGTAGACGTAGTCCTTGTTCGGTCCGGCGCCGCGGCCCTCCAGCACCTCGAGCACCATGGAGCGGGCGACGATATCGCGCGGCGCGAGGTCCTTGATGGTGGGCGCGTAACGCTCCATGAACCGCTCGCCGTCGGCGTTGCGCAGGATGCCGCCCTCACCGCGGACGGCCTCGGAGATGAGGATGCCCAGGCCGGCCAGGCCCGTGGGATGGAACTGGTGGAATTCCATATCCTCGAGCGGCAGCCCCTTGCGGAACACGATCGCCATACCGTCACCGGTGAGCGTGTGCGCGTTGGAGGTGGTCTTGTACATCCGGCCCGAACCGCCGGTGGCGAAGACGATCGACTTCGCGTGGAAGACGTGCAGTTCACCGGTGGCCAGCTCGTAGGCGACCACACCGGTGGCGACCTGACCGCGATCGGTATCGGTCAGCACCAGGTCCAGCACGTAGAACTCGTTGTAGAACTCGACATCGTGTTTGACGCAGTTCTGGTACAGCGTCTGCAGGATCATGTGACCGGTCCGGTCGGCGGCGTAGCAGGCGCGCCGGACCGGGGCCTTGCCGTGGTCCCGGGTGTGACCGCCGAAGCGACGCTGGTCGATCTTGCCCTCGGGCGTGCGGTTGAAGGGCAGACCCATCTTCTCCAGGTCCAGCACCGCGTCGATGGCCTCCTTGGCCATGATCTCCGCCGCGTCCTGGTCGACCAGGTAGTCGCCACCCTTGACCGTGTCGAAGGTGTGCCACTCCCAGTTGTCCTCTTCGACATTGGCCAGGGCCGCGCACATACCGCCCTGGGCCGCGCCGGTGTGGCTGCGGGTGGGGTACAGCTTGGTCAGCACCGCGGTCCGCGCCCGCGGGCCGGCCTCGATGGCCGCCCGCATGCCCGCGCCACCGGCACCGACGATCACGACGTCGTAGCGGTGCTCCTGAACAGGTCGGGATTCAACGGGTCCGCTGGTTCGTTCGCTGCTCTCACCTGCGGCGTCGGTTCGTTCGCTGCGCTCACTCATGCGAGGTGGCCCGTTCCTAACTGATATTGGGGTCGAAGGTGAAGATGACGTAGGTGCCCACGCCCATGATCAGGATCATCGACAGCACCAGCAGCGTGTTCAGCCAGAACCGGGTCGAATCCTTGCGCGAGTAGTCGGCGATCACGGTGCGCACACCGTTACCGCCGTGCAGCTGCGCCAGCCACAGCATGGCCAGATCCCAGATCTGCCAGAAGGGGCTGGACCACCGGCCGGCGACGAAGGCGAAGTTCAGCCGTTTCACGCCACCGTCGAGCAGCAGCATGATCGCCATATGACCGAAGACCAGCACGATCAGCGCGAGACCGGAGAAGCGCATGAACAGCCACGCGTACTTCTCGAAGTTCCCGCTGGCGTGCGAACGCGGGGAGCGGGGCAGATCCAGGCTCGCCGGACGGTCGTAGGACTTGCCGAGAACGGGTGCAGACATGGCTCAGTGCTCCGTCAACAGTAGGAAGAACATGCGGCCGATCGTGGGCACCAAGAGCACGACCAGGAGCCCGATGATGCCCCAGAGCATCTGCTTCTGGTAGCGCGGTCCCTGGGACCAGAAGTCCACCAGGATCACCCGCACACCGTTGAGCGCGTGGAACAGCACACAGAAGACGAGTGCCATCTCCATCAGCGCGACGATCGGCGTCTTGTAGATCTCGATCGCTTCGTCGTACATCTGCGGGCTGACCCGTACGAGCGCGGTGTCCAGGACGTGCACGAAAAGGAAGAAGAAAACCGTGACACCGGTGATCCGGTGCAGGGCCCAGGACCACATTCCGGGGTCGCCTCGGTACAGCGTTTTGCGCTTCGGCTGGGCCGGAGCTTCTATCGTGGCCATAGAGTTTCGGTGCCTCCAACATCGTTGATGGACCCGGTCGCAGATCCCGGCACCGGTGTGGCGGGCCGGAAATTCGGTGGCTACCAACCCGCGGCCGACACCGACCGACTCCGGGGCCGCTGTCGATAGGGCTCGCCGCCGCCGAACCTGAACCGATCTGTCCTGGACTCTAATCCTCTGGCAATCGGGGAACTAATTCGGCGTGCCGCGCGTTGCGCCCAGATCACACAGGTTAGGTTTACCTTTGTAGGGCGGTGGAGGGGTTCCGCGATGGGTTCGTCGCGCCCTCTATCGCCTACTCGAAGAACCCCTCCACGGCGCCGGATTGTTCCGCAAAACCTTGGTGTGCAGCGGATTTCACAACCGGCCCGCCACCCATGTGCTCATCGTCCGATATTCGGGGCGCACTCGGGCCCGCAATGCCGATCTCGCCATTGCGCGCACCGGCAATGTGCAAAATGTCTCAGTCGGAGAGGCGAAGTTACTCAAGAGTAGCGGACAGATCGCCGCGGAGACGAAAGACTTTCCGCGACCCCCGGAATTGCCCGGACCGCCCACCGTCCGGGCCGGGCGCCGGATCCGGGCCCACCGGCCGCCGCGCACTCGAAGCGGGCCGCCGGTGGAACCACGCCGGATCAGTCCTCGTGGATCGAATCGACCCGTAGCCGCACGGCTTCGTAGTTGAAAACGGTGTCGACGACATCGCCGGGCACCCGCCCCAGTAGCGCCTGACTCGCCGGTGCGCTCTGCGGGTACTTGCCGACGGCGGGATCGGCCTCGTGATCGGGCACGATCTGGTATTCCATCCGAACCTCGACCTTGTCGAAGGCGTCGAGCCTGGACAGCAGCAACTTCGAATACACCATGACGATGAGGAACTTCGGAAGCGTCATTCGCACCTTCCTGGTGAGGGTCCCCGGACCGAGCGGCCGGGTTCTCTACATATCTCCGAGCGGAACGACGTGTTTCACATCCGCGCGGAACAGATCGTGCGCACAGTCGCACGGCGGACACGGTGATGCGGCAGGCTGGGCCGGGACCCGGTGGGTCGCCCACGGACGCGGGAGCAGCTATGGATATCGACTGGAATCTTCTTCGCACCAGCGCGCGCACCGCCATGCGACGCGCCCATGCCCCCTATTCCCGTTTCCCCGTCGGCGCCGCCGGTTGGGACGGCAGCGCGATCTCGATCGGCTGCAATGTCGAGAACGTGTCCTACGGGCTGGGTCTGTGCGCGGAATGCGTGCTGGTCGGCAACAACAGAACCGCCGGGGGCGGCCGGCTGCTCGCTGTCTCGGTCTGCGATTCCCGGGGCGCGATCCTGCTGCCCTGCGGACGCTGCCGCCAGGTGCTCTACGAGTTCGGGGGGAAGGAACTGCTCATCGACCACCCCGACGGGCCGGTGCCCCTGGGCCGGCTGCTGGTGGACGCCTTCGGGCCCGACGACCTCGCCGCCGGTAGGACCTGACCGCCACATCTCATCGAGCTCCCGGCGCCGATCGGCAGCGCGCCTTCCTACGGCGCCGGCCCACAGGTCGGCTCGGTGCCGGCCCGGCCGATCCGCCGGCAGGCAGGCTTCACGACCCCAACGGCCGCCAGTGCCGATGGGCAACCGGCGAAGCGCGCGACCGCCCCGCCGGCGTCCCGCGGTCGTGGAATCCACGCGGGACAGAACGGGTTGGTCCGGGTATGACAGTTCCCCTCTCCGTGCTCGACCTGGCCGCCGTCGCCGCCGACGGTTCCCATCGGCAGGCGCTTGCCGACACCCTCACCGTCGCCCGCGAGGCCGAGCGGCTGGGGTACCGGCGGTTCTGGGTGGCCGAGCACCACGGCATGCCGGGTATCGCGAGTTCGGCGCCGCCGGTGCTGATCGCCGGGGTGGCCGCGGCGACCGAACGGATCCGGGTGGGTTCCGGCGGAGTGATGCTGCCCAACCATTCCTCGCTGGTGGTCGCCGAGCAGTTCGGCACCCTGGTGGCGCTCTACGGTGACCGCATCGACCTGGGGCTGGGCCGGGCCGCCGGTACCGACCCGCTGATCTCGGCCACCATCCGCCGCGGCGCGGCCGCCGAGGCGGTGGAGGATTTCCCGAAACAGGTGGTGGAACTGCTCGCCTACTTCGGGACGATCCCGCCGCTGCGCGGCGGGCAGGGCGACCGTATCCAGGCGGTGCCCGGTAAAGGCGACGTTCCCGAGATGTGGTTGCTCGGTTCCAGCGATTTCAGTGCCCGGCTGGCCGCGATGATGGGTCTGCCGTTCGCGTTCGCCCATCACTTCGCCGGTGGCCGCAACACCCCCCTGGTATTCGAGCTGTACCGCAGCGAGTTCCGTCCCTCCGAAGTGCTCAGCGAACCGCATTCCATGCTGGCCGTGGCCACCGTGGTCGCCGACTCCGCCGCGGAGGCCCGCCGCCGCACCCTGCCGCAGAGCCTGGTCCAGCTGCGCATGCGCACCGGTCAGCTGCCGCAGCGGATACCGACCCTGGCGGAGGCCGAGGAGTATCCCTGGTCGGACGCGGAGAACGCCTTCGTCGACGACCGCAACGCCGACCAGGCGATCGGCACTCGGGAGCAGGTCCTCGACCGGCTCGACACGCTGGTGAAGGACACCGGAGCGGACGAGATCATCGTGGCCCCCACGGGCCCCACGGTGCAGCACCGCCTCGAGACCCTGCGAGCGCTCCAGGAGTAGATTCCGGGCACCTCGAACGGCCTGCCCGCCGTCTGCCACATCGGCACACGGAGGGCGATTTCTGGTCGCCCTCACCTTCCACCGACGCGAGCTCGCCGACCTCGGCCCTCGGATTGTGACCCCGATGCCGGGGTGGTGAGGCCGGCGGGTCGCACGGGCCCGGCTCGGCGCACCCGAGCTCGCCGGGGCGTTCGCCCCCGCCGCCCCGCCCCGCCGGTCTCGGAGGCCGGCACACCCTGCCGCAGCAGGGTCACCGCCGCGGTCCCGGCACGACCGCCGTGGCGCTGCCAGACTGGGGGTGTGACGGCACACGACGCGGTATCGATCATCGGGGCCAAGCGCGACGGCGGCGAATTGTCCGACGCGCAGATCGATTGGGCCGTGGCCGCCTTCACCCGCGGCGAGATGGCCGACGAGCAGATGGCCGCGCTGGCCATGGCGATCGTGCTGCGCGGGATGAACCGGCGGGAGACCGCCCGCTGGACCGAGGCCATGCTGCGATCGGGCCGGCGGCTGGATTTCACCGATCTCCCGCGGCCGACGGTCGACAAACACTCCACCGGCGGCGTGGGCGACAAGATCACCCTGCCGCTGGCTCCCCTGGTCGCCGCCTGCGGTGCGGCGGTACCGCAGCTGTCCGGCCGCGGATTGGGATACACCGGCGGCACCCTGGACAAACTGGAATCGATTCCGGGTTGGCGGGCCGATATCGCCCCGGACCGGATGCGCGAGATCCTCACCGACCCGGCCGCGGGCTGTGTGGTCTGCGCGGCCGGCGCCGATCTGGCACCCGCCGACAAACGCCTCTACGCCCTGCGCGACACCACCGGCACGGTCGAATCCATCCCGCTGATCGCCAGCTCCATCATGAGCAAGAAGATCGCCGAGGGCACCGCCGCCCTGGTGCTGGATGTGAAGGTCGGGTCCGGTGCGTTCATGCGCACCCGGGAAGAGGCCCACGCGCTGGCCACCGCCATGGTCGAACTGGGCGCCGACGCGAACGTGCGGACCGTGGCCCTGCTCACCGCGATGGACAGCCCGCTGGGCCGCACCGCGGGCAACGCACTCGAGGTCGCCGAGGCCCTGGAGGTGCTCGCGGGCGGCGGTCCGGCCGATATCGTGGAGCTGACGCTGGCCCTGGCGCGCGAGATGGTCGCGCTGGCAGGTCTGGATACCGATCCCGCGGCCGCTCTCGCCGACGGACGCGCCATGGATCACTGGACGGCCATGATCCGCGCTCAGGGCGGTGACCCCGGCGCCCCGCTGCCGAGGGCCGCCCACACCGAAACACTGTCCGCACCGGTGTCGGGGACCCTGACCCGCCTCGACGCGCGCGGTGTCGGTATCGCCGCCTGGCGCCTGGGCGCC
>NZ_BAGJ01000036.1 GCF_000308775.1 Nocardia testacea NBRC 100365 | reverse complement strand
CTCCCCCGCGCACTGACCTGAGCTGGCTGCTGGAAGAACTGGTCAGCGGGTTGCCCGACGCCGAATCGGCGGTCCTGCTGTCCACCGACGGACTACTGATGGGCCGCTCGGCGGGGCTGGAGCAGACCGAAGCCGAACGATTCGCCGCGATGGCCTCGGCCTTCCACAGCCTGGCCCGCAGCGCCGGAAGCCATTTCAAGGCCGGTGGCGTGTGCCAGACCGTGGTCGAACTCGACCGCGCCGTCCTGTTCATCACCGCCGCCGGCAGCAATGCCTGCCTGGCACTGCTGGCCAGCGAATCGGCGAACATGGGCATGGTCGCGTTCGAGATGAACCGAACCGTCCAGCGGGTCGGCAGCCACCTGGCCGTCGACTCGCGCCCGC
>NZ_BAGJ01000037.1 GCF_000308775.1 Nocardia testacea NBRC 100365 | reverse complement strand
CGCGTGCGCCCGCACCGTTTCCCGCCGGGTGCCCGCCTCGTCGGCCACCAGCACCTCGGCCCGGTGCCGGAACCGCGATTCGGCCAGGACCGATCCGAGCAGACCCGGTACCGGTGGCCCGTCGCCGGTACCGGCGGCACGCCACAGCAGCAGCCCGGAACCGGGCGACCACAGTCCGTGCAACATGGCCCCATCAAATCAGCCGGGTGCGACAGCCCGCGCACGGTCCCCCACCTCGTATCCCCCGGAGTAGGCCGCTGGACGCGATCCGGCCCGGCGCACCCGGGCGGTGTCTGGATTTATCCCCCGCAACGGCACATACTGGGAAATATCCGCTGGTCATCGCTGATATCCGTACCCGCCGAGCGCAGCCCCGCCGGGCGGTTCGGGCTGCCTCCGGCGGCCGTGCGCGGCGCCCGGCACAGCCCGGCCGGCGAACAGCGGTCCCACCACACAGCGGCATCTCGGCACCGCGGTGCCATCGAAAAGCGGAGGGCAGCAGTATGACGATCCTGCTCCAGGTTCTCGAGCAGAGCTACACGCCGACGACCCCGTGGGAACGACGCAAGTTCACCTTCGTCAATGCCGACAAGATCGTCGGCATGCGGCTCGACGGGCAGTGCGGGGTATGGCTGGATCTGTCCCGGCCCGGTGAATCCCAGCGCCTGGCCCATACCGCCGTACCCGAGGAGGCGGTCACCTTCCTCCTCACCGCTTTCGCCAAGATCGCCGAATGTACCGACAGCGGTGGGTCCTGGGTGATCGGTCACGACGGGGTGCACATCGATTCCCTCGTCGCCACGCGCTTCCCACCCCGCAACAACCGGGTCGACAACGACGAACTGCTGGCCCGCGCCTGGCTCTGATACCGGAGCCCCGATAGCTGTCGGAGGGGTCCGGTATACCGGTATCCGTGATGACACGGGGGACGATTCACGCGGTAACCGCTCTGTGTGCCGCCTTTCTGCTACTGGCTTCGGGCACCGGGTGCGCGGCCGTCGCCGGACACCGGC
Source organism: Nocardia testacea NBRC 100365 (assembly GCF_000308775.1). Taxonomy (GTDB): domain Bacteria; phylum Actinomycetota; class Actinomycetes; order Mycobacteriales; family Mycobacteriaceae; genus Nocardia; species Nocardia testacea. The sequence goes on along the minus strand of NZ_BAGJ01000037.1, from coordinate 56,912 downwards.
CGGCGCCGGGCAGTCCGGGCCGGAGCCAGCTCGAACAGTTGCTCGGCGCGGTCCGGGTGGTACCGCAACGCCCGCATCCGGGCGGATACGAACGCGGCTGCGGGGCCGGGCAGGGGTGCGTTTTCGGCCCCGCCTGGTCCGACGACCACGACGGTCCCGGCGGCCGGGACGGCTGCGACACCCGTAACAATGTGCTGGCGCGCCAGCTCACCGGAGTCGGCTACCGGCCCGGCAGCCACCGGTGTGTCGTGCAATCCGGCACCCTGGCCGACCCCTATACCGGCGCGCTGATCGTGTTCAGCAAGGAGAACGCGCGGCGGATACCGATCGACCACATCTATCCGCTGGCCGCGGCCTGGGATCTCGGGGCCTCCGGGTGGCCGGCGGCGCAGCGCATCCGGTTCGCCAACGATATCGAGTACAACCTGCAGGCCACCGATGACGCGGCCAATACCGACAAGAGCGACGGCACCCCTGCGGATTGGCTACCGCCGTCCCGGCCCGGGCACTGCTACTACGCGGGCCGCTACCTCACCGTCGCCGTACGCTACGGACTCCCGGTGACCGCCGCCGATCACGCGGCATTGCGCCGGGTGGCCGCGACCTGCGGATGATTTCCCGGGCTACACGCCGGTGGCGACCGGTCGTTTCGGATCGTGTGCCCACTGCGACCAGGAGCCCGGGTAGAGAGCTGCCTGCACCCCCACCACGGCGAGCGCCGCGATAGCGTGCGTGGCCGTGACACCCGACCCGCAGTACACCGCGACCGGCGCCTCGCCGATCTCGCCGAACCGCTCGCGCAGCAGGTCTTCGGGCAGGAAACAGCCGTCCTGATCGAGATTCTCGCTGCTCGGCGCACTGATCGCGCCGGGTATGTGCCCGGCGCGGGGGTCCAGGTGTTCCTGTTCGCCGCGGTAGCGCTCGGCCGCGCGGGCATCCAGCAGAACCCCTTTCCAGCGGGCGACCGCATCGGCGTCGATCACCGGCAGCCGGCCCGGCCGCAGTTCGATATCCCCGGGTGCCGGATCGGGCTCCACCCCGGTGGACAGTTCGCCGCCGGACCGGGTCCACGCCGGTAGCCCGCCGTCCAGGATGCGGACATCGGTGATACCCGCCCAGCGCAGCAGCCACCACGCCCGGGCCGCGGACATTCCGCCGATCGCGTCGTAGACCACCACCGGATCACCCGTGCACAGACCCCAGCTACGGGCGCATCTCTGCAGCCGGCTCGGATCCGGGAGCGGGTGCCGGCCGTGTGCGGGTGAGGGCAGGGCGGCGAGTTCGGTGTCCAGGTCGACGAACACCGCTCCGGGTATGTGACCGTTCTGGTAGTGCTGTGGACCGTCCGGATCGCCGAGTTGCCAGCGCACATCCAGCAGGCGCAGATCCTTCTCTGTTGATTCCCGGAGTTCTTCAGCCGAGATCAATACCGCGTTCAACGCAGCTCCTCGTCCAAGGGTCTGGAACAGATTTCGCCACCGTACGCGCCCGCGGTCCGCGAAGTCCATGCGTACACGGACATTCGCGACGAGTATCAGATCCGGGCGAGCAGCGTCAGCGGGTCCTCCAGCAGCCCGGCGACGGTCGCGAGGAAGCGCGCCGCCGCTTCACCGTCGATCATCCGGTGATCGAAACTCAGCGTCAGCGTCACCACCGAGCGGATCGCCAGTTCGTCCCGGAAGACCCACGGCCGCTTCACCACCGCGCCCAGGCACAGAATCGCTGCCTCCCCCGGATTGACCAGCGGCGTACCGGATTCCACGCCGAAGACACCGACATTGGAAATGGTGAACGTGCCCCCGCGCAGATCGGCCGGGCCGGCCCGGCCGTCGCGCGCGGTCCGGGCCAGCCATCCGATCTCGCGGCACAGTTCACGCAGGCTCAGGGTCTGGGCGTCCTTGATATTGGGCACCAGCAGCCCGCGCGGGGCGGCCACCGCGATACCCAGGTTGACGAAGTGCCGGGTGACGATCTCCGCGTTCGCCTCGTCCCAGAAGGTGTTGATCACCGGGAATTCGGCCAGCGCGGCGAGCACCGATTTCGCCACGAGCGCGAGCAGTGTCGGCGTGATCCCTTCGAAGGAACGGGACGCGCGCAGATGTTCCAGAAGTTCCAGCGAGGCAGTGACATCCACCGTTATCGAGGTGTCGGCCTGCGGGATGGTGCGCGCACTGGTCACCATGGCCTCGGCGGTGCGTTTGCGGACCCCGGCGATCGGCGTGCGCTCCTCACGCACCGACCCGGGGGCCCGTGCCACGGCCGGCGCCGACTCGGCACCGGCGTCGTGGTCGCGGGTATCGGGCTCCGAAACCGGTACCGCTCCACGGACATCCGCGACAGTGACGGCTCCCTCCGGTCCGGAACCGGCCACATACCAGAGGTCTATCCCCAGCTCGCGGGCCAGCTTACGGGCTCCCGGCGTCGCGGCCACCCGCTGCGACTCGGCGGCGGCTCCACGCCCGGTATCGCCACCGCGCTCCGGCTGCTCCTCCGCCGTCCGGGCCGGCCTGCCGATGACACCGCTCTCGTACGATATTCCGTTACCGGCCGAATGTTCCGGAGGCGGCACCGTCGCACCGCCGGAGCGCTGCCCGCCGCGCCGTCGCCGCGAGCCACGCTCCTCCGACGGCCCGTAGCCGACCAGCACCGAGGGCCGGGCATCGGCCCCCGAACCCGTTGCGGCGGTGCGTATTCGGAGCAGCGGCGCACCGACTTCGATGGTCGCTCCGGGCTCGGCGAGCAGTTCCACAACCGTCCCGGCGAACGGCGACGGTAGCGCGACCACCGCTTTCGCGGTTTCGACCTCGGCGATGGTCTGGTTCAACGCGACCTCCTCGCCCACCGCCACCGTCCAGTTCTGGAATTCGGCATCGGTGAGTCCTTCGCCGAGATCGGGGAGACGGAACTCCAGGATCTCGCCGGTATCTGCGGCACGACCTTCGTCGGCGCGGGCGTCGTCGTCCACGGTTTCGGGCACCTCCGGCTGGCGTCAGGGCGGGATCACACTTCAGGCGGCAAGCGTTCGATCGACCGCCTCCAGGATCCGATCCGGGTCGGGCAGATGATGCTTCTCGAGCTTAGCCGGAGGGTAGGGGATATCGAATCCGGCGACCCGCCGCACCGGCGCCTCGAGCCGGTAGAAACACCGCTCGGTGATCCGGGCCGCGATCTCGGCGCCGATCCCACCGGTGCGCGACGCTTCGTGCACCACGATGAGCCGGCCCGTCCGGTCCACCGATTCGGCGATCGTGTCCACATCCAACGGAGCCAGGCTGCGGAGATCCACGACCTCCAGCGAGATCCCTTCCTCGGCGCCCGCCTTCGCGGCGGCCAGCGCGGTGGCGACCGTGCCCCCGTAGGCGACCACGGTGGCGTCGTTCCCGCGTACGCACACCCGGGCCCGGTCCAACGGCAGGTCGGGTTCGGCGGCCGGATCGATCTCGGCCTTGTCCCAGTACCGGCGCTTGGGTTCGAAGAAGATCACCGGGTCGTCCAGAGCGATGGCCTGCCGGATCATGGTGAAGGCATCGGCCGGATTGCTCGGCGCCACCACCCGTAGCCCCGCGGTGTGCGCGAAGTACGCCTCGGGCGATTCGGAATGATGTTCGACCGATCCGATACCGCCCCCGAACGGGATGCGGATGGTCAGCGGCGCCCGGACCGCACCCCGGGTCCGATAGTGGATCTTGGCGACCTGGGAGACGATCTGGTCGAACGCCGGGTACACGAACCCGTCGAACTGGATCTCGCACACCGGCCGGTAGCCGCGCAGCGCCATCCCGAAGGCGGTGCCGATGATGCCCGATTCCGCCAGTGGCGTATCGATCACCCGGCGGTCTCCGAAATCCTTCTGCAGCGCGTCGGTGACCCGGAAGACGCCGCCGAGCCGGCCGATGTCCTCACCCATCAGTACCACTTTCGGATCCTCTTCCAGCGCGCTGCGCAGCCCGGCGTTGAGCGCCGCGGCGAAGGTGGTGATCATGACCGGACTCCTTCCTCGCGCCGGGTGGGCGCGGCGGTGGCGAGCGCCCCGGCCGGGTCGTCGGCCAGGTACGCGAAATAGTCCCGGCGCTGCTCGTCGAGGCCCCGGTGCGCGGTCGCGTAGACGTGTTCGAAGAGTTCCGACGGCTCGGGGTCGGCCATGGTGAGGGTCTCGGTGCGCATCAGATGGGCCACCTCGTCGGCGCGTTCCTCCACTCGCCGCCGGGTTTCGGCGTCGAGCAGGCCCTCGCGTTCCAGCAGCAGCCGCATCCGCAGGATCGGATCACGTCGCGCCCACTCCTCGGTCTCGGCCGCGGTGCGGTAGCGGGTGGGATCGTCGGCGGTCGTATGCGGACCCATGCGATAGGTGATGGCCTCGACGAACGAGGGGCCGCCGCCGCCGCGGGCACGCGCGACGGCCTGCCTGGTGACAGCCAGTACCGCCAGCACATCGTTACCGTCGACCCGGATGGCGGGAATTCCGTATCCGACCGCGCGCCGGGCGATCGGCGTGGCGCTCTGCAACTGCACCGGCTCACTGATCGCCCAGTGGTTGTTCTGACAGAAGAACACCACGGGAGCGCTCCAGCTCGCGGCGAAGGTCAGCGCTTCGGCGATATCGCCCTGACTGGTGGCACCGTCCCCGAAATAGGTGACGGTCGCGATCTCGGCGCCGTCGAGGTGGGCGGCGTAGGCGTAACCGGTGGCGTGCAGTGCCTGGGCGCCGACCACGATCGCCGGGTTGGCCATATTGGTCACCGCCGGATCCCCGGCGCCGTGCGAGACACCCCGCCACATCCCGGTGAGAGCGCTCGGCCGCACGCCGCGGCAATAGGCGACGGCACTCTCCCGGTAGCTGCCGAACACGTAGTCGTCGGGGTGGAGTGCGTGGGCCGATCCCACCTGGGCCGCCTCCTGCCCTTGGCACGGCGCCCAGAGGCCGAGCTGTCCCTGCCGGGCCAGCGCGACGGCCTCGGAATCGATCCGCCGGGTGACCACCAGATCCTCGTAGAGCTGACGCAGTTCACCGGGCCCGATATCGGCGACCAGGGCCTGATATTCGGGGTGGTGCACCCGAGCGCCGTCGGGCTGGATCAACTGCACCGGATACTCGGTTGTGCCGGGCATCGGCCTCGCCTCCTCACGCGGGTCACGCGTTGCTGTGGCCTGTAACACATAGCATCCACGCTTAAGCGTTCTGCGCAACCCTTGATCCGACAACTGAGCAGAATGCACGGTTTCTCGGCGTCCTAACCTGTCATACTGCGTCATATGACCAGTCCGGAGACTTCCGATGCGGTGGTGGACGCCACCGATGCGCGCCTACTGCTGGAATTGATCGCCAACCCCCGGGCCACCGGTGTCGAACTGGCCGCCCGGCTCGGGCTGTCCCGCAATACCGTGCAGGCGCGGCTCGCCCGCTGGGAGGCCACCGGCGTCCTGGGCAGCTTCGAACGCCGGGTCGAGTTACGGGCGCTGGGCTACCGGTTGTCGGCGTTCGTCGCGGTGGTGGTGGACCAGCACCGGCTGGAAGCGGTGGTCGACGAACTGGCCGAGATCGCGGAGGTGACCGAGGTGTGCGGTATGACGGGCCCCACCGATCTCACCGTCCGGGTGGTGGCCCGTGACGCCGACGACCTGTACCGCATCACCGGGCAGGTCCTGAAGATTCCCGGGGTGGTCCGCACGAATATGGCCCTGGTGATGCAGGAGTCGGTGGGACCGCGCACCGCGCCGCTGCTGCGCCGGCTCGCCGAGCAGGCCCGCCCCGCGGACGGACGCCGGCCCGATTAAGCGACACATGAAGGCATATGTCCCATGTAAGCGTTAGAGTGCCGGCATGGAGCACTCAGGCACAGTAGCGGACACCTTCTCGGGCCGGACCGCCGTCGTCACCGGTGGCGGATCGGGTATCGGCGCGGCGCTGGCACGACGGCTGGCCGACCACGGCGCACGGGTCGTCGTGGCGGACCTCGATCCGGCCACCGCGGAGCAGGTGGCCGGCGAGATCGGCGAACACGCCGTCGCCGCCGGCGGGGACGCCGCCGATCCCACGGTGATCCAGCGGCTGATCGATACCGCGGGATCCGCATTCGGCCCGGTGGACCTGTACTTCGCCAATGCCGGGATCGGTGGCGGCGCCGGGCTGGACAGTACCGACGCACAGTGGGCGGCCGCACTGGAGATCAACACCATGGCGCATGTCCGGGCCGCCCGCCTGCTCGTACCCGGCTGGCTGGCGCGGGGTTCGGGTCACTTCGTGAGCACGGCCTCGGCGGCCGGACTGCTCACCCAGCTCGGTTCCGCGCCGTACGCGGTGTCCAAGCACGCCGCGGTGGGTTTCGCGGAATGGCTGTCGGTCACCTACGGCGACAAAGGAATCCGGGTCAGCTGCGTCTGCCCGATGGGCGTGGACACGGCGCTGCTGCGCGAGGGAATGATCCCGCCCGACAATGTGGAAGCCGGACGGCTGGCCATCGATGCCGTGAAATCCGCGGGCGCGGTCCTGACCCCCGAAGCGGTCGCCGACACCGTACTGGCCGGGGTGGCGGCCGGACAGTTCTTGATCCTGCCGCATCCGGAAGTACTGACGATGTACCAGCACAAGGGTTCGGACTACGACCGCTGGATCCGCGGGATGCGCCGCTTCCAGCACGCACTGGAGAACCCCGGCACCGGGCACTGACCCCGGCGCACCGGGCGCCGCGGCCACGCCACGCCGCCGCCGTGCCTGCACCACGCCCGGCCGGCCGGAGGCGCAGCGGGCTCCCGTCGATACGGCCGCCGGGGGTGGTGATCGCGCGGCAGACGCGGCGAAATGTCGGGTTACCATAACGCGGTGAACGGGCCCGGTGAGGTGGATACGGCGGCGCGAATCCTCGATTCCGTGGTCGAGATCATCGAAGCCGACGGTTACGACGCCGTGCAGTTGCGCACGGTCGCCAAACGGGCCCGCGTCTCACTCACCACGATCTACGGTCTGTACAGCAGTCGCGACGAGCTGATCGTGGCCGCGGTGGCGGCGTGGATGGCCGCCCACTCCTACGACGAACTCGCCCTGCATCCGCGGGAGGAGCCGCTGGCCGACGGGTTGATGCGCCTGATCCGGCAGGTTTTCCAGCCCTGGGAGCAGAGCCCGCGGATGGCGCAGGCCTTCTTCCGCGCCCGCGCCACCGCGGGCGGGCACCGGCTGGACCGCCAGGGATTCGAGGCCGTCCTGCCCGCCGCCGCGCATCTGCTGGCCGGCCTGGACCGCGATTACGTCACCGATATCGCACTGGTCATGGTCAATCTGTGTTACGCGATGGTCGGCCGACTGGTCGACGGCACCGCCGACGTCCCCACGATCCTGTCCTCACTGGAACGGGTCATGCACCGGTTGACCAGCGACAACACCCGGCTGGCCACACAGCGCCCGGCGCCCGGCGCGCAATCGGGCCCGCCGATACTGGACTTCTCGCTGTTCTCCCTGTTCGGGCCCGGCGTCGGTGAACCAAAAGACACCGGCGGCACCGGGGATGGTCCGCTCGGCCCCGGCGCCGAGCGGACCGCCCCTTAGCCGGCGCCGGGGCTCTGCACCGGGCGGCGCGTGCCCCGGCCGACGGCCGGGGGCGTACGCGCATCGATCGGCGCTGCCGTCCCTATCGCGGGCCGAGGTCCGCCCAGAGGGTTTCGACGGTCGGCCGGGCTCCCGGCAGCACCCCGGCCGCATCCAGTGCTGCTCGTTTGAAGGCTTGTCCCGCCAGGCTGACCCGGTGGGTGTCGACCAACGCGAACCCGTCCCCGAATTCGACCACCGGCCCGCGACCCCACAGGTAGGTCTGCCGGTTCGCACGATCGCGTCGCGCCAGGGACTCGTCGCGGATTCGGCCCGCGGCCAGGTACATATCCGCGGCCACGGCGAGAACGTCGAGATCGGCGGACCAGCCGGCGCGGGCCGGCACCGCGCCGAGTGCGATCACCTTCGCACCCAGGATGTCCAGCGCCCTGGTGTCGCCGGGATCGGGTAGCGCGACCACGGTCTCGCAACCCGCCGCGGTGCGATCGAAGATCCAACCGCCCAAGCAGCCCACCACGTCGGCGACGGTGGGCGCCACGATCGCGCCACGATTGCGGATCGACCGGCGCCCGGGGTCGGCCCACCGAGCGGCCGACCGGGTGGAATCGCTTCCGAGATCACCGGAAACAGCGAATTGCACTGCCATATCTGCCATTCCGTTCTATCGAACTACACCGTCGGCTGCCCGGCTCGCGCAGACCGAGACCCAGGACTCACCGAAAGAGGCCCCCGCAGGCGCGCACCGGCGCGTACCGGTCGCGATCGGGGAAGTGAGGCCGGCCGGATCCGCCGGCCGTCGCCGGGCGCCGGCCGCGTCCGCGGCGACGACCCGTCGTCGCCGGATCCCCGGACACTCGCTCGATCACCGACGACTACCTGCACAGGCCTGCCCTTCCGTGCGGTCGAGGAGACGCCTCGACCACCCTGCCGCGCCGCTCTCACACCTTCTCGGCAGCGCCGCGCGGCACGACAGTAACACGGTTATCGCCTGTTCATGACCGGATTCGCCAGTCCGGCCGAAGAACCGCGGCCGGCCGGGCGCGCTACCTCGGCGCGTGCTCCGAGCACTCCCGAGACCGGCCGCGCGGAGCGCGACGGTAATCGGAAGTGCCCGAGGGAAATCGGGGCGAGCACCGGAACCGGACGGCCCGCGGAGTGTCCTCCCGGCTACTGTCCGGTGGTGTCGGTGACCAGGACCGCCGCCGCCGTGCGGATCACCTCGGGGATCTCGACCGGTTTGCGGGTGTTCGAATCCACGTAGACGTGCACGAAAGTCCCGGTGGCGGCGAGCTCGAGCTCGTCGCCGGCCTCCCGGAAGATCGCGAGGTCGTAAGTGATGCTGGATCGGCCGAGACGCGCGATCCGCAGACCCACGCGCAGCAGGTCCGGGAAACTCAGCGAGGCGTGGAAGCGGCAGGATGTCTCCGCCACGATCCCGATGGCGGGCAGTTCCCGGATATCGGTGCCCGTCGCGTCGATCAGCCAGGCATTGACGGCGGTATCGAAGTAGGCGTAGTAGGTCACGTTGTTCACGTGCCCGTAGTGGTCGTTGTCGGCCCAGCGGGTGGGCACCGGCCAGAGCACCGGATACGGCTGCGTCACCCGGCCGACGATACCGGGGTCAGCCGGCGGTGGGCACCGCGGCGGCCGCGGCGCCGAGCCGGTGATCGCGCGGGCTCACCCCGAACTGCCGTTTGAACGCGGTACTCAGGGCGAAGGCGCTACCGTACCCGACCCGGCGGGCGACGGCCTCCACCGTCTCGTCGGTGCCCTGCAGCAGATCGGCCGCCAGATCCAGCCGCCATTCGGTGAGGAAGGCCATCGGCGGTTCGCCGACCAGTTCGGTGAACCGCCGGGCCAGCGCCGCCCGTGAGGACCCCACCTCCCGGGCCAGATCGGCCACCGTCCAGCCGTGCGCGGGATTGTGTTGCAGCAGCCGCAATGCCTTGCCGACCAGTGGGTCGCTGTAGGCGTGGTACCAGGGCGGCGCCTCGTTCCCGGCGAACCAGGTGCGCAGGGTCGCGATGAGCAGCAGGTCCAGCAATCGGTCCAGTACCGCGCTCTGGGCGGGCTGATCCTTCACGGTCTCCTCCACCAGCAGGCTCAGCACCCGCTCGTCGGACCGCCCGCGCGGCACCACCAGTGTCTGCGGTAGAGCACGCAGCAGACGCCGGCTCACCGCGCCCGCCTGCTCGTAGGATCCGGTGACCAGAACGGTCTCCCCCGCGGGATCGTTACCCCACTGCCGCACACCCAGACTCATCGTCTCGCAGAGCACCTCACCGTCCACCGTGGTGGTGATCTGCCCGGGGTTGATCAGGATCTGCGGTTCGGTGGCGGGGTCGTCGGCGACCGTATAGGGCTGCGGCCCCCGGAACACCGCCACATCCCCGGCACCGATCCGATACCGGCCGCCGTCCTCGGTGAGCACCCACGCATGACCCCGGATCACCGCGGCAACCGTCAACGGGGATTCGTCCTGGATCCGCAGCGACCACGGCGGGCTGAGCAATGAACGCAGCAGGAAAGCGCCCCGCGCCCGCGGTCCCTCCAGCAGGGCAGCCAATGCATCCACACCGCCAACGATAGCGGCGCCTCATATCCTGGGAACACCCCGCGACCACGGCGGATCCGCGATGAGCGCGCCCGCGACGGCCGGCTGTGCCGCGCCACCACCGCGGCATGAACGAATCCGTAGGCCGAACGCGGAGCATCCGCCACCACACGCGGCGCGTGCTCCGCGATTTCGCGCGGCTACAGGTACATACCGGTATCGGGCACCGCGTCGTGGACCGCGATACGGCCGGTACCGTCGCGCAGCGCGACCAGTTCCGCGAGTGTCGCCCCGGCCGCGGGAGCTTCGGCGCCCCGGTCCCCGAGCCAGCGCCGCGCCTCACCGGCGGACAACCGGCCGACCTCCAACTGCGCGAGGCACCGGCCGGGCCGGGTGACGGCGGGATGCAGCCGGGAGAGGTCCTCGTTCGTGCTGATCGCGACCAGTACGTCGCGGCCCTGACCCAGCATGCCGTCGGTGAGATTGAGCAGCCGGGACAGTCCCTGCCCCGAGGACGACTTCGCCTCGCTGTGAATCAGTTCGTCACAGTCCTCCAGGATCAGCAGGCGCCAGCGGTCGGCTTCCTCGTCCTCCCCTTCGGCGCCCATGGCCGCCCGCATCAGATAGCCGGGTTTGGCGAAAAGCATCTCCGGATCGAGCACACAGTCGGCCTGGCACCAGTCCGACCAGGCCCGGGCCAGCGCCCGCAACGCGGTGGTCTTGCCGGTGCCCGGCGGTCCGTGCAGCAGCAGCAACCGGCCCCGGATATCTCCCGGGCGCAGCGCCATCAGCCGGTCCAGCGCGGCGGCGACCGCGTCGCTGTAGTTGTCGCGGATCTCCGGCCACTCCGGGGTGTTGACGGCCAGCGCGCGCCGCTGGGCACCGTGTTCACCCTGGTGCCAGAAGCCCATCTTGACCGTGGCCCGGTCGTCGCCGACCGGTTCTTCGGCATCCCGTACCGATTCCGCCACAATGCGTTCGGCGAGTTCGTCGCTGACCGCCGTGACCTCGACCTGGGCCGATTTATCGGTCCAGCGATCGGCTCGCAGGGTCCAGCCCTCGCCGAGCACCAGTATCGACCGCGAATCGGTATCGACCACCGACCGCGAGATCCGTGACCCCGGCGGCCGCAGCGCGGCCTCGGGCCGCACCCGCTCCAACCGGCTCTTCCGGTAGTACGGCTGGGTACCGCGGCCGAAGAAACTCAGAGTGAGCATGTCCAGCAGGTCGCGCGGGGTGGAATAGGAGTCGAGCACGGCATTCCACGCCAGCAGCTCGGCGGGATCCGTGGCGGGGGTGTCGGGAGCGATCAATCGCAAGGGTTCGTGGCTTTCCAGCATCGCCGACTATCATCGGCCCGGGCCCGGGCAGCGTCCAACGGTTTTCCCGTACTCGCCATCGGCCGACCGGACAACAGCATGACGGCCCCCGGCGTGATGACGAACCACGTTGCCCCGAACGGCGATCTACGCGCGAACAATGGATCGACAAGGTCTCGCGGCTGAAGATCCGTGAGGAAGGGCACGCCCAGATGTTCGCGTGCCGGGCGTTGCAAGATCTTGTCGACGCCGGCGCGGTCACACCTCCGCCGAGCATGAATTCCCGGATACCGTGGATGTACAACGGTGAAGCGGTACCGCCACCCATCAATGCCGAGCACTGGGAGATCTACCAGACCCACAAGCCGAAAGAGGCGTTCGTCGTCCTCAGCGAGCTGTACCCGCACACCATCATGAGCAAACCCGGCGGAGATACCTACCTGGAACACTACCGGGAGATCTACGGCAGAAAATTCGACGAGTTATACGGCCCGGAACGGCGCTAGGGACGCAGCGACAATTCGACCAGCGGAACGGTGTCGATGCCGCGACCGGTCGCCTCCTCGATGAGGCCGCTCAACTCCCGATACGCCCGCGGGTGCCGGATCCGATACTCCGCCAGCACCTCGGCCGCCCGTCCCCGGTCCAGAACACGCGCCTCGGCGGGTACCCGGTAGCGGGTGCCGATACTCACCCGGCACCGCGGCCGGGCCAGCAGATTCCGGTACCACTGCGCGGTTTCGCCGAACCCCGACGCGATGATCACGGTGCCCGGATCGGGACGGTCCACCGTCTCCAGCGCCACATACCGCGTGGCACCGGATTTCCGGCCGATATGTTCCAGCAGCAGCAGCCGGCCACCGAACAGGAAACCCAGTCGGGCCCGGAACAACCAGATCGGTGATCGTACGAACCAGCGGGACTGCAGAAGTTTCGCTCCAGTACTCGCCATCAGTCGACCGTACAACAGCACGACGGCCCCGGGCGCGGTGGTGAACCGCGTGGACCCGGGGCCGTGGTGACTGTCGCGCGGTTACAGCGCCTTCAGTTCCTCGGTAACCGCTCCGACCGACTTCTTCGCGTCCCCGAACAGCATGGAGGTGTGATCGGAGTAGAAGAGCGGATTGTCGATACCGGCGAAACCGCTGTTCATCGAACGCTTCAGCACGATCACGGATTTGGCCTGGTCGACATTGAGGACCGGCATACCGTAGATCGGGCTGGCCGAATCCTCGCGGGCGGCCGGGTTGGTGACATCGTTGGCGCCGATGACCAGGGCGACATCGGTGCGGCCGAATTCGCCGTTGATATCGTCCATTTCCTTCATGGCGTCGTAGGACACCTCGGCCTCGGCCAGCAGCACGTTCATATGGCCGGGCATCCGGCCCGCGACCGGGTGGATGGCGTATTTGACCTCGACGCCCTTGGCTTCGAGCAGTCCCGCCATCTCCTTGACCGCGTGCTGGGCCTGGGCGACGGCCATACCGTAGCCCGGTACCACGATGACCTGGTTGGCGTAGGCCATCTGGATGGCCGCGTCGGCGGCGGAGGTGGCCTTGGCCTGTTTCTGTTCGCCACCACCGGCACCGGAGACCGCGCCGCCGCCACCGAATCCGCCCGCCACGATGGCCGGTATGGACCGGTTCATCGCCTTGGCCATCAGATTGGTCAGGATGGTGCCGGACGCGCCGACGATCATGCCGGCCACGATCATCGCGGTATTGTTCAGCGCCAGCCCGGCCGCCGCCGCGGACAGACCGGTGAGCGCGTTGAGCAGCGAGATCACCACCGGCATATCGGCGCCGCCGATCGGCAGCACCACCATCAGACCCAGCACACCGGCGGCCAGCAGCAGACCGACCATCCACCACTGCGAGACACCACCATCGGCGGCGCCGAGACCGATCACGACCGCCGCCGCGACGGCGAGGACCAGCAGCAGCAGATTCACGACCTGCTGCAGTTTGCCGAGACCGATCGGGCGGCCGGGCAGGATCTCCTGCAGCTTCCCGAACGCGATCAGCGAGCCCCAGAACGACACCGAGCCGATGATCGCGGCGAACAGCGAGCCGACGATGATGTGCACCGTCGGTTCCTCACCGTGATGGAAGACCGAGAAACCGGTGGTATCGATGAATTCGGCCCACGCGATGAGAGCGACCGTTCCGCCGCCGACACCGTTGAACGCCGCCACCAGCTGAGGCATCGCGGTCATCTTGGTGTAGCGCGCGGGCGGCACACCCAGCACCACACCGACGATCAGGCCGGCGACGATCAGGATCCAGTTGCCGGTGTCGCGGACCGCGATGAGCGTGGCGATCACCGCGATCGCCATACCGGCCGCCGCGATCCAGTTGCCCCGGACCGCGGTCTTGGGGCCGGTCAGCCCCATCAGACCGTAGATGAACAGGGCGAAGGACAGGATGTAGAGAATATCGACCAGATTGTCCATGGGTCACTTACCTGCCTTCTCGGCACCCGCGGCGGGCTTCTTGCCTTTGAACATGCCCAGCATCCGGTCGGTGACCACGAAACCGCCGATCACGTTGAGCGTGCCGAACACCACGGCCACGAACAGGATGACCTGCACCCCGGGGGACGGGTCCTCCATCCGCCCGAGGGTGACCAGCGCGCCCAGCACCACGATGCCGTGGATGGCGTTGGTACCCGACATCAGCGGCGTGTGCAGGGTATTGGGAACCTTGGAGATCACCGCGAAACCCACGAATCCGGACAGCACCAGAATCGCGATATTCGCCAGCAGTTCGGTGTACATCACTGCGCCTTCGTTGTCGGTTCGGCGTCACGGGTGACGCAGGAATCGGCCAGCACCTGATCGGAGAAGTCCGGTTTCAGTTCGCCCTCGGCGAGCATCAGTTCCAGCAGCGCCGCGATGTTCTTCGAGTACAGCTCGCTGGCGTGCTCGGGCATCGTGGCGGGCAGGTTCAGCGGCGAGCAGATCGTCACGTCGTGCTTGACCACGGTCTCGCCCGGCTCGGTGAGTTCGCAGTTGCCGCCGGTCTCCCCGGCGAGGTCCACGATCACGCTGCCCGGTTTCATCCCGGCCACCGCGCCCGCGGTCACCAGCCGCGGCGCGGGACGACCGGGCACCAGCGCGGTGGTGATCACCACGTCGAAACCCTTGATCGCGTCCTCGAGCGCCTGTTGCTGCTTGGCCTTCTCCTCGTCGGTGAGTTCGCGGGCATAGCCGCCCTCACCAGCGGCGTCGATCCCGAGATCGAGCCACTGGGCACCCACCGAACGCACCTGGTCGGCGACCTCGGGACGCACGTCGTAACCGGTGGTCCGGCCGCCCAGACGTTTCGCGGTGGCCAGCGCCTGCAGCCCGGCCACGCCGACGCCGAGCACCAGCACGGTCGCCGGTTTCACAGTGCCGGCGGCGGTGGTGAGCATCGGGAAGAAGCGGGTGGATTCCGAGGCGGCCAGCAGTACCGCCTTGTACCCGGCGACATTGGCCTGCGAGGAGAGCGCGTCCATCACCTGGGCGCGGGAGATCCGCGGAATCGCCTCCACCGCGAACGCCTGCACGCCGGCCTGCTTCAACGCGCCGATCTGGTTGTCGGCGTTGCGCGGGGCGAGGAATCCGATGAGCGTCTGGCCCGCGGACAGTTTGCCCACCTCGGCATCGCTGGGCGGGGCCACCTTGACGACCACATCGGCCGACCAGGGGTCGCCGATCGTCGCGCCGGCTTCCTCGTAGGCGGTATCGGGAATGAGCGCGCCCGCTCCGGCTCCGCCCTCGACCACGACCTCCACGCCCTGCTTCACCAGCGTGGGGATGATCTTCGGAACCAAGGCGACCCGCCGCTCGCCCGCGGCGGATTCGCGAACGACACCGACACGCGCCCCGCGCGGCGACGAATCGCCTACGGTCGGTGTTGCATCCCCCCCTGCTCCCACCCGTGTCGTCTCCACTTGTCTGCTTCCCTCTCCTGGTGTTTCGGCCGCCGATCAACGGCGCCGGGCGGAGGTGTCCTGGGACACCACCGCCCGAAATCCTGGCAACCGTACATCGGCCGCAGTGAGATTAGCTGAGATGCCCGTCACATTCCGACTCCGCAACCGGATGTCTTCGCATCGGTAAAGCCTGATGACGGGATATATCCGCGGAAGCATGCTCACTAGTTTGAAAAGTTTGCCAAGTCGATGCCCACTCCGGGACCCGCTGGGCCCTTACGCCGTAGAGTGCGCCGTGTGAGCGACTGCGTTTTCTGCGGGATCGTGGCCGGCACCGCACCGGCCCATCGGGTGTACGAGGACGATACGGTGACCGCGTTCCTGGACATCCGGCCGATCACCCGTGGGCACACGCTGGTGATCCCGAAGCGGCATGCCACCGATCTGTCCGAACTGGATGCCGAGGCCGGCGTGGATCTGTTCCGGGTCGGCCATCGCATCGCCCGGGCCGTGCAGGGACCCGGTTTCGCCGCCGACGGCGCGAACCTGCTGATCAACGACGGCAAGGCGGCCTTCCAAACGGTCGCGCACGTCCATCTGCACGTGATCCCGCGCAGTCACGGCGACAAGCTCCGGTTCGCGACCGGACTGGTGCTGCGCCGCTCGCACGAGCCCGAACGGGTCGCCGCCGCGCTCCGCGCGGACCTGGCCGCCCTGGACGCGCGGCCCGGATCCGACGGCGACCCCGCCTGATTCCGAGTGGGCACGAATTCCGATCAGCAACGGAAGGCATCGCCGATGATGCGAGACCACCGGCGCTCAGGCGCCACGGCTTGCACATATCGGCCGCGAAGGAGGACCGAATGACCGACACCCTCGACCGTCCCGGGCTCACCGCGCGGTTGGCCGACCAGTTCGACGCCCTCGCCGAATTGGTCTCCGGTCTCGACGAGCAGCAGTGGCGTACGCCCTCACCGCTACCGGGGTGGACCGTGTTCGATGTGCTGAGCCATGTGATCGGCACCGAATCGATGCTGCTCGGCGACAAGCCGCCGGCGCGCGTGGCGCAGGCGGACGATGTCGATGTGAACACCCTGCCGCACGTGCGCAACGAGATCGGCGCGTTCAACGAGATCTGGGTGCAGCGACTGCGCCCACGCGCGGGCGCCGAACTGCTCGACCTCTACCGCGAGGTGATCGGCCGGCGCCGGGCAGCGCTCGCCGCCCTGGACGACGCGGCGTGGTCGGCGCCGTCACCGTCACCGATCGGCGAGGTGCCCTACGCGCGCTTCATGCGGGTGCGGCTGTTCGACTGCTGGATGCACGAACTCGATATCGCCGACGCACTCGGGAAACGGGTCGACGAGGGTGGCCCGCGGGGCGAACTCGCCTTCGCCGAATTCGCGCAATCGCTGCCCCGGGTGGTCGCGAAACGCGGTAAGGCACCGGCCGGTTCGCTGATCACCCTGGCGCTCACCGGCCCGCTCGCGCGCACCCTGCACATCGAGATCGGCGACCGGGCGCGCTATGTGGACACACCCGCCGCCGAATCCACCGTGACCCTGGGACTGGACTCCGGTCTGCTGGTGCGGCTCGGCGGCGGCCGGGTGGACCCCGGCTCGGCACTGGGCCGGATCACCTTCGAGGGAGACGCGGATCTGGGCCGCCAGGTGGCCCGGAACCTGGCGTTCACCATCTGATGCGGCTGTTCCTGGCGAGCTACCGGTTCGGCGCTCATTACGACGTATTCGCTTCGCTGGTCGGCGAACCGGGCCCCATCGCGGTGATCGCCAATGCCTTCGATTCCTGGCCGCAGGGCCGGACCGCCGCGCTGACCAGCGAACTGACTCCGTTGCGCGCGCTCGGGTTCCGGCCCGAGGAGGTCGATCTGCGCGAATACGCCGGGCGCCCCGACGAACTGGGACGGCGGCTGGCGCGGTTTCCCGTCCTCTGGGTCCGCGGCGGCAACACCTTCGTCCTACGCGCCCAGTTCGCACGCAGCGGTGCGGATCTGGTGATCCCGGAATTACTGGAGTCGGATTCGGTCGTCTACGCCGGTTACAGCGCGGGCGCCTGTGTCCTCGGGCCGGACCTGCACGGCCTGGAGGCCTCCGACGACCCCGCCGAGGTACGGCCGGCCTGCGGTATCGAACCGATCTGGACAGGGCTCGGCGTGATCGATCGGCCGATCGTGCCGCATCTGGACTCACCCACCGACCCCGAGCGCACGGGGAACGCCCTCGCCGAGCGCCTTCGCGCGGCGGGCACCGCGCACTGGGCGCTCACCGATGCCGATGTCGTGGTGCGCGATGGAGACGAAACCCGCTTGTACACGGGCTGAAGGTCAGTGGCGCCGGAAGACCACCCAGCGCATGGCCGAATACATGTACACCGCCTCGCACGCCCCGGCCAGCATTCGGGACAGGTGGTATTGCACACCGAGCGCGGCCAGTCCGGCGCCCACACCCAGGATGAAGGCGAGGTAGTTGATCAGCACGACGACCGCGTAGACCACCGCCTGCCGCCCCGCGGGTGCGTGCGAACGGAAGTTCAGCCGCCGGTTCAGAGAGAACGCCAGTGCGAACGCGCAGACGTAACCGACCGAGACCGACAGCCATCCCGATAATCCGAGTCCGCTGCGCATCCCGGTGAGGATCAGCAGGTCGACAGCGAAGGTGAAGCTGTTGATCAGCGCGAAACCGAGAAAGGTGGGGGCGACGAGGCGGTCCAGGCCCCAGGGAAGGCGCGCGACCACTCCGGCGCACCAGCGGGCGAACCGGATCTCCCACATATCAGCGTCCGCCGCCAGATCCTGCACGCCGCCAGCCTCCCAGCATGAGGTGTCCGGGAGGTGAGCGCGCGGCAAACCCACAGCCCCGAAGGCATTTCCGGGGTCGGCACGCAGTCCCGGAGTGGCGGCCGGCTTGTCATTTCGGCAAATTTGTTTGCCAATCGGATCCGGTTTGCGGATAGTCGGCGCCGAGGAGGTGGTCACGGTGACCGATGAACTGGACAACGACTACGACGTGGTGGTGGCAGGCGGTGGAGCGGCCGGCCTGAACGGGGCGCTCATGCTGGCCCGGTCACGACGCAGCGTGGTGGTGATCGATGCGGGACAACCGCGCAACGCTCCCGCCGAGGGTGTGCACGGACTACTCGCGCGCGACGGTATGCCACCGGCGGAGTTGCTCGAGATCGGCCGCGCCGAGGTCCGCCGCTACGGCGGGCAGGTGGTATCCGGACAGATCACCGGCGCGGCCCGCGACGGTGACCGTTTCACGATCACGCTCGCCGACGGCCGTGCGGTGCGGGCGCGGCGGCTGCTGGTGACCACAGGGCTGACCGACGAACTGCCCGAGATCCCCGGACTGCGGGAACGGTGGGGCCGCGATGTGGTGCACTGCCCGTACTGCCACGGCTGGGAGGTGCGCGGCCGGGCGATCGCCGTGCTGAGCCGCGGGCCGATCTCTGTGCATCAGGTCCAGCTGTTCCGGCAACTCAGCGACGACGTCGTCTACTTCACCCACGACCTGCCCGGCCCCGCCCCGGAGGTCGCGGAACGGCTCGCCGCACGCGGCGTCCGCGTGGTGGCCGGCGAGGTGGCCGGAATCGAGATCACCGAAGACCGGATCACCGGTATCCGGCTCGCCGACGGCACCGTCGTCGCCCGGGAGGTCGTCGCCGTGGGCACGCGGATGGTCGCCCGCGCAGGGTTCCTGGAGGATCTGGGCCTGGCGGCCACCGAACATCCGGCCGGTTTCGGCCGGTACATCCCGTGCGATGCCACCGGCCGCACCGAGGTGCCGGGAGTCTGGGCCGCGGGGAATGTCACCGATCTGTCCGCGCAGGTCGGCGCGGCCGCCGCGGCCGGTGCGACGGCCGGTGCGCAGATCAACGCCGATCTCGTGGAGGAGGAATTCGATACGGCGGTCGCCGCTACCCGCGACGGGTTCGCGGGGGCCGCGGAGGCGCGGCTCGCGCAATCGGTGAACGGCGCCCGCGGCCACGGCCTGTGAACACCGGGGTCCCGTCGGCGCGGACGGGACCCCATTCGGCCCGCGAGCGGCTAGCGTTGGGGCGTGGACCTGCGTGAACTGATCGACCTTCTGCCCGCCGGGGCGGTACTCACCGATCCCGACGTCCTCGCCGGGTACCGGCAGGACTGGGCGAAGGACCCGACCGCGGGGACCCCACTGGCCGTAGTACGCGCCACCGGAACCGCCGATGTGCGTGCGACGCTGCGCTGGGCCGACGAGCACCGGGTCCCGGTGGTCCCCCGCGGCGCCGGGTCCGGTCTCTCCGGTGGCGCCACCGCGGTGGACGGCGGAATCGTGCTGAGTACCGAGCGGATGCGCGGGATCGCCATCGACCCGGTCACCCGGACCGCGGTGGTCGGTCCCGGGCTACTCAATGCCGAGGTCAAACGGGCGGTCGCCGAACACGGGCTCTGGTATCCCCCCGACCCGTCGTCGTTCGAAATGTGCTCGATCGGTGGTAACGCCGCAACCAACGCGGGCGGCCTGTGCTGCGTCAAATACGGCGTGACCACCGACTATGTCCTGGGTATGGAGGTCGTGCTCGCCGACGGCACCGCGGTGCGGCTGGGCGGCCCGCGGCTGAAGGATTCGGCCGGGCTGTCGCTGACCAAAATGTTCGTCGGCAGCGAGGGCACCCTCGGCGTCATCACCGAACTCACCCTGCGGCTGCTACCCGCACAACCGGTGCAGAGCACCGTGGTCGCGTCCTTCGCCACACTCACCGCGGCCACCGAGGCGATCCTCGCCGTCACCGGCGCGCTGCGCCCGGCCATGCTGGAGTTCATGGATTCCGTCGCCATCAACGCGGTGGAGGACGAACTGCGGATGGGCCTGGACCGCGACGCCGCCGCCCTGCTGGTGGCCCGCTCCGACGCGCCCGGCGACCACGCCGCGCAGGAAGCCCGGATCATGCTCGAAGCCTGCCGGGCCGCCGGGGCCACCGAGGCATTCCACACCGCCGACCCGGAGGAGGGCGAAGCCTTCACCGCGGCCCGCCGCTACGCGATCCCCGCGGTCGAACGGCTCGGCCCGCTGTTACTCGAGGATGTCGGGGTACCGCTGCCCCGGCTCGGCGATCTGGTGACCGGAATCGCCGAGATCGCCCGGCACAACGACGTCACGGTGTCGGTGATCGCGCACGCCGGTGACGGCAACACCCATCCACTGATCGTGCACGACCCGTCCGACCCGGACGAGACCGAACGCGCCCACCGCGCCTTCGGCGAGATCATGGAGCTGGCCATCACCCTCGGCGGCACCATCACCGGCGAACACGGGGTGGGCCGGCTCAAAAAAGCATGGCTCCCGGATCAGCTGGGCCCCGAGGTGATGGACCTGACCAGGCGGATCAAGACGGCCCTCGACCCGCACGGCATCCTCAACCCCGGCGCTGTCCTCTGAACACCGGAACAAACCGCACCGGGCCCACCGTTTCACCGAAGGTGAGTACCGAACTGCGGCACAACGCCGACGACACCCGCTTCGAGATCTACCTGGACGGAACCCTCGCGGGCTATGCCGACTACGCGGAGACCGAGTCGCCGAAGGTCCGCAACTTCCACCACACCATCACCTTCCCGGAATTCCGGGGCCGGGGTGTGGCGGGCCAGGTGGTCGGGTACGCGCTGGACGAGACCCGGGCCGCGGGCTTCGAGGTCGTGGCCACCTGCTGGTACGTCGACGATTACATCGGCGCCCATCCCGAGTACGCCGACCTGGTACACCGCTGAGCACGGATACCGCGCCGGCCGGACCGGGCGCGGTATCCGCCGATGATCAGCTCGCGGTCTCGTCCAGGATCCACTGACCGTAGGAGGGGTTCACCCCCGCCACCGGTACCGCGACGACCTGCGGAACCTCGTCGGGGTGCTCGGCATTGGCGCGTTCGACGATCGCGGGCACCAGCGAGGCCCGGGTGTGCAGCACGACAACGGCCTCGGCGGCGTCCTCCACCGTGCCCTCCCACCGGTAGATCGATCGCACATCGGGGAAAATGTTCCCGCACGCCGCCAACCGATCCGTGACCAGCCGGTGGGTGAACTCCGCCAGCCATTCTTCGTCGGGTCCGCTGATGGTCACGTCCACAAGATCGGTATCGCTCACGGCGTACATGATCCACGAGGACGGCGCGATCCACCGAAACGACCCGCAACCGGCCGGACCCGGGATCCGCGCCCCCGCTGCCCACCGGCCGTCGCCGCGCTCGGCCACCGCGGTGGTGGGCGGCGTTTTCGCTGCTCGTGACACCGGGACGAGCAGGTCGTGACGCGGTATCCGAAGTAGAATCCGGTGAGCGGGATCGGACCCGCCCGACAGTGTCCGGGAGGAGCGTCATGACCACCGAGACGGTAGCCCCCGCATGGATGCACGAGCAGATAACCTCCGAGGAGTACGACTCCTGGACCGAGGAGCAGTGTGCGGGGATCGAGATCGTGGACGGGATGGTCGCCGTGAGTCCGAGCGCGTCCAAGCGGAACAACCGCCTGGCCCGGATCTTGGCGAACGCACTGGACGCCGCGGCCGGGCCCGATTGGAACGCCGATACCGATTTCGATGTCCGGCTCCAGGACGTACCCCTCAACAATCGACGCCCTGATGTGGTGGTGTACCGCGCGGACACAATCGATATCACGCCGACCCGCCCCGAGCACGTGCTCCTGGTGGCCGAAGCCGTCTCGCCCGGCTCCGAGACCACCGACCGCATAGTGAAGGTGGAGCAGTACGCCCGGGCCGGTATCGCGTTCTACTGGCGGATCGAACAGGCCGCCACCGGAGTCCCGCTGATCTACACCTACATCCTCGATCCGGCGACCGGGTCCTATCGATCCGGCGAGATGTTCACCGGAGTCGTCGAAGCCGCCGCTCCGTTCCCCGTGAAGATCGATCTCGGCCGGATCTGACCGCGTCTCGGAGAATCAGAAGCCGAAGGCACGTCCCACGTGGTCTGCCGTTTCCTGCTCCGTCATCGATCCATCGACCTCGAGCACGGGCAACCCGAGCCGCGCCGCTTCCGCGCGCACATGGTCGGTGAACATTTCGTCGCGTCGCAGCAGATTGCGCTGCGCGCGGGCGGGGTCGCCGGTCCGGCGCGGGATCTCCCAGCCGCGGCCGGCGAAGACCTTGCGGCGGAACAGGGGTGACGGTAGCAGCCAGATCGCCCGGGCGGGTTCGGCCAGCAGCGGCGCGACCAGGTGGGGGAGTAAGCGGAACCCTTCGGCAACGGTGCGTTCGCGGATATCCAGCAGGTCGTCGACGATCGCAGCGAAACCTTCGCCTCGGAACCAGTGGAAGGTCTCGAACATCGTCCCCGGAGTCCGGTGCACCCAGCGCTCGTCCATGCTCATGGCCAGGAACTCCGCCAGATACGGCATGTCGCGGGGCGTGCCGCGCTTCGCGTGCTCGGCCATGGCGTCATCGGTCGAGTACACCCGCAGCCCGTGCCGAGCGGCGACAGCGGTCGCGACGGCCGACTTCCCGGCGCCGCTCCCCCCACCGATCCAATAGACGTGCCGCAGTCGCGACCGGAGCCCGGCCGCGTCGTCCAACTGTTTGCGCGCACCGGATGTCATTCGACCCATTGTGCGCCCATCCGGCAACACCAGAAATTGTCCCCCACCCCTGCTCTTCCGACGAACCGGTTCCACCGGGCCGCGCCCGGGCGGCGACGGGGACTGAGCGTCATACCACCGCGGAACCGGCGGCGAATTGTCCGGCATATTCGCCGGTGGGCGGTATCTCGGTGATGACATCGATCAGCACGCCGCTCGGATCCGCGACGATGAAATGCCGCTGCCCGAAATCCTCCGAGCGGATATCGAGTTCGGCCCGCAACCCGCCCCGCACGACCAGCCGATCCCATTCGGCGTCGACATCGTCGACCTCGAAGTTCAGCAGTAGGCCCTGAACCGGTTTGCGGTAGCCCGCGGGGACGGTCGGATGCGTGGGGTCCAGCAGGGCCAGCTCGTAGTGGCGGTCGCCCTCGGTCCGCCGCAGGCTGACGTACCAGTCCGCCGCGAAGGTGATCTCGAAGCCGAACCAGCGGGTGTAGAAATCGCGCGCCTGCGCGATCCGCGTGGTGCCGATGACCGGATAGAAGCTGCCGAGTGCCATACCTGTCTCTTTCGCGCCAGATTTCACATACCGATGGTATGCGAACTAGGCTAGGTCGCGTACCGTCGGTATGTCAATGGAAGGTTCGCGATGGCCGGATCGCTGCGCACCCAGCAGCGGGCACAGACCCGCGCCACCCTGCTGCACCACAGCCGGAAGCTCTTCGCCGCCAAGGGCTATGCCGCCGTCGGCCTTTCGGAGATCGTCACCGCGGCAGGCGTCACCAAGGGCGCGCTCTACCACAACTTCGACAGCAAACTCAGCCTGTTCCGCGCGGTCCTGGAAGATGTGCAAACCGAGGTCGGCGACCGCGTCGCCGCCGCCGCGGACACCGAATCGGACCCGTGGATCCAGCTCGTCACCGGCTGTGAAACCTTCCTGACCAGCTGCACCACCCCCGAAATCCAGCGCATCATGCTCATCGACGGTCCCGCGGTCCTGGGCTGGCCGGAATGGCGCGCCATGGACGAATCCGCCTCCGCGCGCCACCTCGAAGAAGCCCTCACCACACTCGTCGCCGCGGGCGTGCTCCCGCCTCAGCCCATACCGCCGCTCACCCACCTGCTGTCCGGCGCCATGAACGAAGCCGCCCTCTGGCTCGCCACCGCCCCCGGCCCCGACGCCTTGTCCGACACCCTGGCCTCGCTGCGCCGGATCCTCGAAGCCCTCCGCACCGTGCCGGCGGCCGAAGGCGGCTGAATACCGCGAACGGCGGTCTCGGTGTAGCGACCACAGCCGGGTTGGGTGGTGCTGTCATCGGTCCGCCGCCACGCCTCCGAGGGGAAACGCGATGACCGAAACGTCAGAGGGCCACGAGTCGATCAGCACACCCCGTTACCCGGTGCTCACAGCCGACAGCCGCGTATCCCACGGGACCGATCAGGCCTCCGGACGTCGCACCAGGGAGGTGTCCGCACCGACCTCGTGGCCGGCCCGGGTATGCGGGCCGAGTTCGGCGAGTTCATTGCCGGCCAGGTCGGTCAGGGTCGAGCGGACCTCACCGGCAGTGAACGCGTTCCGCTCGCCCCACTGCCGCAGGGCCACGATGGTCGTGAACAGATCCTTGCCCGCGGCGGTCAATTCGTAGCTGTGCCGCTTCCCGCCGGGAGCTGTACTGGTGGTCAGAATTCCGTTGTCGACGAGTCGGCGGAGCCGGTCGGCCAAGATATTGCGGGCGATGCCGAGCCGTTGCCGGAAGTCGGTGAACGACGCCGCGCCGTCCATGGCGTCTCGGACAATGAGCAGACTCCATCGATCGCCGACGAGGTCGACCGTTCGGGCCACCGGACAGGTGGGGTCGGTCCATTCGCGGTCGGCGCCGAGGTCCATCCATCCACCTCATCTCTTCGGTTGCGTTTCGAAACCATTTTGCCATACCGTCTAATGGTTGCATATTGCTACCAATTGGGAGTTGGGTATGGAGATCGCCAAGTCACAACGGCTGATCCTGGCCACGGTGTGCGCCGTGGCAGTGGCCACGATCTACGCGATCCAGCCGGTTCTCGAAAAGGCCGGCGCCGAGCTGGGACTCGCACCGGAGTCACTGGGCCGCCTGGTCGCGGCCGGGCAGATCGGCTATTTCGCGGGCCTGGTCCTGCTGGTGCCACTCGGCGACGTCCTGGACCGGCGGCGGCTCATCATCGGCCACCTGCTGCTCACCGGCGCCGGGGCCGCGACCGCGGCGATCGCACCGAACGGGGTCGTCGCCGCCGCGGGCCTGGCCATCGCGGGTCTGTTCGCGGTCGTCGTCCAGATCACTGTCGCCTACGTCGCGGCGATCTCCGCGCCACACGAGCGGGGACGCAATATCGGCGCGGTCACGTCGGGAGTGGTGATCGGCATCCTCGGGATCCGGGTCCTGGCCGGCTTCCTGGGCGACACCGCCGGCTGGCGCACCGTCTACATCCTGCTCGCCGTGGCCTGCGCCGCACTCGCGGTGACGGTCCGCACGAGACTCCGGCCCGACCCCCGAATTTCGCACGGCCGTTATCCGCGGGCACCGAGAGCCGGGGGGCGATCGGTCACGAAGAACCGGCTACTCCTCGGCCGGGGCGTGATAGCCTTCTTCGCCTTCGCCTCGTTCGGCACTCTCTGGAGCGGCCTGGCGCTGCCGCTGGGCGCGCAGCCCTGGATGTTCGGCACCACCGAAATCGGACTCTTCGGCCTGGCCGGGCTCGCCGGAGCCCTCGGCGCCGCCCGGGCCGGCCGCTGGGCCGATTCCGGTCACGCACAGCCGATCAGCGGCTGGTCACTCCTACTTCTGGCCGCGTCCTGGCTCCTGATCGCCCGGACCGAACCGGCCTTGTGGCCGCTCGTACTCGGAATCGTCGCGCTCGACTTCGCCGTCCAGGCTGTACATGTCAGCAGCCAGCACCTGCTGACCACCGCGTATCCGGACCGCACCGGCAGCGTCATCGGCGCCTATATGGCGTTCTACTCCCTGGGCTCGGCCCTCGGCGCGCTCACGACGACCTGGACCTACACGACATGGGGATGGTGGGCGTCCTGCCTTATCGGCGCGCTCTACGCGCTGGCCGGGTTCGTCGCCTGGGGCATCACCCGGTCGGCGCCGGCTGCCCGCCAAATGATTCGAACGCCCCCGGAGCACTCGCCGGTTCATTTCGAAGAGCTCGATGATCGACCCGGCGGGGACGGGAATCGGTGGAGTCGCAGGCGAAGATTCATGCAACGAAAGGTTGCGCATCGGAGGAGTCCGATCTAAGGTCATTGGCAACCAATGGTTGCATGTCGGAGGTGGACGATGGAATTCGGAAAACTGGAGCGCGAGATCCGTATCGACGCGACGCCGGAGGTCGTGTTCGAAGTGGTGAGCCGGCCCGAACATATGAAGATGTGGTGGCCCGAGGAGGCTGCGTTCGAGTCCGAACCGGGCGCGGTCGGCGAACTGGTCTTCGGGGAGCACGCGACCGAAACCATCAAGGTGGTCGAGGTCGATCCGCCCCGCAAGTTCGTTTTCCGCTGGATCGCTCCTGACGGCGAGCTGCCCGAGGCGGGCAATTCGCTTCTGGTCACCTTCGAACTCGAACCCGTCGGTGACGGCACCGTCCTGCACCTCACCGAGAGTGGCTGGCGGGAGAAGGGCTGGGAGGCAGCGGTGCTCGAAGAAGCCTTCCACGATCACGAGCACGGCTGGGATATGTATCTGCCCCGACTGCAGAAGTACGCCGTGTCCGTGGTGCCGCGATGACCGTCGCCGTCGACGACGAGCTGTGGTCCGCGATCGGCGACCCCATCAGACGCCGCCTGCTCGACCTGCTGCTCGCGGCCGGGAGCGGGACACCGACCGGCCTCAGCGATCAGCTTCCGATATCGCGTCAGGCGGTCGCCAAGCACCTGGCCGTCCTGGACCGCGCCGGCCTTGTCCACGCGACACCTTCGGGCCGCGAGCGACGCTACGAAGTCGACGAGGCGCAGCTCGCCCGCGCGGTCCGGCAGCTGCGTGAAGTCGGCCGGACCTGGGATCTGCGCCTGAACCGGATCAAGCGCATCGCCGAAGAGATCCAGCGCCGGCACAACGACTGACCGGGCAGGTTGCCGGTCGAGATAACCGGCAACCTGCCCGGCCGATGCCGGCGCGCCGCCTGCATCCCTACACGTAAAGGACACCCATGAGTGGGCTACTGCTCGCGAACAAGAACGCCGTGATCTATGGCGGCGGTGGCGCGCTCGGCGGCGCTGTCGCACGAGTATTCGCCAGGGAAGGCGCACGGGTCTTCCTCGCCGGCCGTACGCAGGCGAAGCTCGACGCCGTGGCCCGCGATATCGCCGACGCAGGCGGAACGGCCGACACCGCGCAGGTCGACGTTTTCGATCAGCGGGCGGTCGAAGAGCACGCCGCTGGTATCGCGGAGGCGGCCGGCAGCATAGATATCGCCCTCAATGCCGTGAGTGTCATGCACGATCAGGGCACCGAGCTGGCGGACCTTTCGCTGGAAGAGTTCATGCGCCCCATCGATGGTTTCCTGCGGACCCTGTTCGTCACGAGCAAAGCGGTGACACCGCATATGGGTCGCGAGCGGCCGGGCGTGATCCTGATCTTGTCCGAACCGGGCGCCAAATCAGCCGTGGGCGGGATCCTGGGGCATGCCGTCAGCGCGGCCGGTAAAGAGGCCTTCTCGCGGGTACTGGCCGCGGAGCTGGCGCCCGCCGACATCCGGGTGGTCGGCATCCGTCCACACGCGGTCGTCGACGCGCCGGCTGCCGGCTCCTACACCCGGGACCTCTTCGCGCGCACCGCGGCAGCGGCCGGACAGTCGGTCGGAGAACTGCTCGACGGCGGCGCGATGGCGCAGGGCACACTGCTCCAGCGGCTGCCCACGCTCGCCGAGGTCGCGGAAACGGCCGCCTTCCTGGCCTCGGATCGCGCCGGCTCCATGACCGGAACCCTCGCCAATCTCACCGCCGGCGCCCTGGTGGACTGAGATGGCATCCCTCGAACAGGCCGCCAAGGCCGAGCTGCTGCGTTCCCTGCATATCCCGGGCACACCACTGGTCCTGCCGAACGCCTGGGACGTGGGCAGCGCCCGCGCCGTGGTCGACGCGGGCTTTCCGGTGGTCGCGACCGCGAGCAATGCGATCTCCACCGTCCTCGGCTACAACGACGGTGAGGGCGCTCCCGGCGCCGAGATGATGTTCGTCGCCCGGCGCATCGCCACCTCGGTCGACGTGCCGGTCACCGTCGACGCCGAAGCCGGCTACGGGAACGCCCCGGAGGATCTGGTCGAATTGCTCTGCGCCACAGGAGCTGTCGGATGCAATATCGAGGACAGTGATCACATCGGCGGCGGGCTGCTCGATGTCGATACCCGCGCCGCCTATATAGCGCGAATGCGCGCGGCCGCCGAGCGCATCGGAGTTCCGCTGGTTGTCAATGCCAGGGTCGACTCGTTCCTCGCCACTTCGCAGGTGGCCGATGACCGAAAACGTGCCGACGCGATCGCCAGGGCTACGGCGTACCTGTCGGCCGGCGCCGATTGCGTGTTTCCCATCGGCGCGGATCCAGAAGATCTCCGGGCTGTCGTCGGTCAGGTGCAGGGCCCCGTCAATGCCGGACTGCCGCTGCGCGGCGGCTCCCTGGAAGAGCTCCGGGCCCTCGGTATCGCACGGGTTTCGATGGGGCCCCAGCTGTACCGCAGCGCACTCGCCCACCTGCACGCCGAGCTCGGGACGCTCGCGGACGCACACAGGTAAACGATTCCCTACTCCGAGGCGGTGACCCGGGTTGTCCGACCTACCCAGGTGGCGGGAACCGTTGGTCACGTTTCCCCGGCCGCGTGCCTACCGGCGCGGCCGGAGCGCGCGGCGGTCATCTCGGCGGCATGATCCACGGCCCAATCGGCCAGCGCCGAAAGCGGCACCAGCAGCGTTTCACCGAGCGGGGTGATGCCGTATTCCACGGCCGGTGGGACCGTCGGGTACACCACGCGATCGATGAGCCCGTCGTCCTCGAGCGCGCGCAGGGTCCGGGTCAGCATGCGCTGACTGATGCCCTCGATCGAGCGGTGCAGTTCGTTGTAGCGGTAGCGGCGTGCGGCCAGCAGCGCGATCACCAGCAGAGTCCATTTGTCGCCGATACGACTCATCAGCCCCGATACCGGGCAGAGCTCGTGCTCCGCGAGCGGCACCGGCGTGGGGAGTGCGGCGGCGGCGATGGAGGGCACATCCGTGTGCGTACCGGACATAGAACTGCCTTCTTTCGCTTCCGGTGGCCGCTGCCGAGGATGAGTACAGCAGTCGGGTCCACGGAGGTGTGATGTCCAGAACCATTCTTATCAGCGGCGGCACGGACGGCATGGGCCGCGCGATCGCCCTCGAACGCCTGGCCCGCGGTGACCGGGTCGTGGCGATCGGCAGCAACCCGGCCAAAAGCGAACAGCTCGCGGCCGCGGCCGGGGCGGACGCGGACCGCCTGCACTTCCTCCGCGCCGACCTGAGTTCGGTCACGGAGGTGGAACGGGTGGTCGGCGAGATCGGCGCGATCTACGACACCCTGGACGCGCTTCTGCTCTTCGCGAACCGCACCTCGCGCACCCGCGTCCAGACCGCCGAGGGTTTCGAGCACACCTTCGCGCTGTACTACCTCAGCCGGTATCTGCTCTCGCACCGGCTGGTTCCGCTGCTGGCACGCGCCGCCCGCCCGGTAATCGTCAATATCGCCGGTGTCGGTGTGCAGAAGGGTGCGGTCCAGTGGGACGATCCCCACCTCACCCGCGGCTACAGCGTGGTCGGCGCCCAATTACAGGCCGGGCGGGCCAACGACCTGCTCGGTGTGTCGTTCGCCGAGGAGCACGGCGACAAGATCAAAGTCGTGCTCTACCACCCGGGCTTCACCAAGAGCGGCGATCTCTCCCCGCTCGGTTTCCTCACCAGAACCGCGATCCGTTCCCTGGCCGCGGTCGCCGCACGCCCCGTGCGCGAATCGGTGCGCCCGCTCCACGATTTCATCGACAACCCGCCCACGGAACCGCTCACCGCCGTGGACCGCGGCCGTACCCTGGACCTCTCCCTGCCCTCACTCGATCCCGGCAATGCCCGCCGCCTGGCACGGCTCACCGCGGACCTCCTGGCCGAGCGAACCTGAACGGGGGCCGACACCCGATGCTTGCAGGATGTTGGGGAGCGTAGCGAGCGGAGCGCTCCGGCTCGCCGAACCTCCCCGCTCAGCGCTGCCTTTTCCGGTTTCCTACAGGCTTCTCGACCAGCGCATTGTATGCAAGATGATCTCCTATCAGTAAACCGGACCGGCGATCTCCTCCATCAGCATGCGGAGCGTAAGTGAGTGCTTCTCCGGCGGCAAAGCATCGAGCGCCGTCTTCGCATAGCTGATGCCCCCCACGTGGTCGCCCGCACGAGCCAGCATCAGCCCCCGATGCATCTCGAGATGGGTGGCGAATCTGGGAAGGGACGGAGGTAGCAGCCGACGCGCTTCGTCCTGGGCCGCTACCGCGTCCGATTCGTCACCCAGGCGGGCTCGGAGCAACGAGCGGAACACTCCGAGCCGCCAATACGGAACCGCGTAGTCGGAAGCCTCATCGTCTCCCGAACCGGCCCGGTCGAAGACGCGGCGGCCTTCGGTGTCGAGGGCTCGCGCCGTATCGGTGTCACCGGCGATCGCCGCAGCATGCGCCTTGCCGTAGATCGCATTCAACCGACCCAGTGACGGCCTGTCATCGATGGCCAGCGCCTGATCGGCGAACATTGTCGCGATCGGCAACGATGCGCCCTCATACCCGAGGGCGATAGCGGCGCGGCCACGCACCCACACCCGGGTACCAGCGTCCCCGGATCGATCTGCCGACTCAGCTGCCATCCGGTACCAAGCCACTGCCCTGTTACCGTCCGATCCTGGAAAGGTTTTGGCGTACAGGGTCATCAGCCGGGACACGTGCGCCCACATCTGCGGGGTATCGCACTGCTGCTGGATGACCGCGAGATCGATGGCCAACCGCTTCTGGATCTCCGCGGCGCCGAGAGTCATGTAGTCGGCACCATAAGTGGTCAACGTGTCTGCCCACGCCTCTACCGATGGGCCAGCGCCTCTGAGGCGCGCGGAGAATCCCTCTGCCAGCAGATCGGATGCGACGCCCGGTGCGACCGCGGTCGCGGCAACAGTGGATAGAAACCGTCTGCGATTCACGGCGGACTCCATAACTGCCAGCGGCACGTCGAGAACAGCGGCCAGGTGCCGCAACCAGAACGGGGACGGAACCCACCTGCAGGACTCCCAACGCCGCGAGATGTATTCGCGACTGATCGACGTACCCGAATGCTCGGTCAGTTCGTCGGCAAGACGCCCTTGAGACCACCCGCGAGCCTGGCGCAGGTCGCGGATGAGCTTGCCCATGTGCATATCGCCATGATGCCCGCATAATCCCGGTTTCGGGTGCGTGCCACTGGAGATGCCACTACGGAACCACTAGGTATGCCACTGGTTGGAATCACCACACCACAGAAACATTGACAGCGGAAGCGGGGAGAGGCCGCTACCGCTCAAGGGGCCGCCCGGCCGTCCACGGTCGGCCGGGTGGAGCCCTCCAATGATTCAGGGGAGATGGGGCTACGGCGCGGGCTGTCTGCGATGGGCCGCGCTGTCGTCGCATTGTGGCCGACAGACTGTCGATTTCGACCTCGACCGAAGCCGGTTGACATCCCCGCAATTCGCGAGGAGACCGATGCACTCTCAGCACAGCACATTGCCGACCCGCACCATCTCGAACCTAGCCATCGCCGCAACGCTGCGACTTTGGCACGAGATCGGGTGCACCGACCCGATAACACTCCAGCGCGTCGCTTCAGGTTTACGCGAACTACCCGACCTGAATCCACCAACCGATACCCCGTCCGCGCCTGCCGGCATCTCCGCACGCCATAGCCGACCGGAACCGCCGGATCACCTAGAACCCTCGATCGACGGATGACCCCGCATGAGGAACCGATACCGCGACCGGACCACCATAAGTGTCACTGCGGAATCGAACCCTGGATTCACACCGGAATGCTCGTACCCAAAACTTCCCCGGGTCTCTACTACTGTCCGGAGAAGCTGTATTGCCTACACGGCTCCCGCCTCGAAAACGGCCGGATCATGGAGCATTGGCGAAACGTTCCCGGCGAATGCCCTTGGGTGAGTGAAAGTCATCGACCGATCAGCGTGCGAGTGCGGGCGCGGACCGTGGACAACTCTTCGGCAACTACGCATCTTCATCCGCAAGCATCTCGTCGGACCCGTCATTTCCATCAGATGCCCGGGACTGTGTCCGGGCACTCTGGTATCGGTCGAAGACGAGCGAGTAGTTGATCATTTGCGCGACTACCGAACGCTATGTCCCTGGTCGGCCGCGCGAATCATCTCCGTTGGCACTCCCCCACCGTTGTTCTCACCATCGCGCTGAGTCACACGCCGTGCGCGGGGCTCAGCCGGCCCCTTCTTGCGGTCGTCGAGCCGGGACCAAAGGCCCCCGCCCGACGACCGGATCAGCCTTCACGCAGGGCGCGGGACACCAGTGCCGGCGCCATGCTGTAGAGACCTAGCACCGACCGGCCGCGAATGGTCGGGTAGGTCTCACAGCCGTTGTGTTGTCACATACCGGTGCCCGCGCCTTGTGTCAGTATTCGAGGTCGGTCCAATCGATAGTGATCGGGAACGGGAACGGGATCCGCACCCCGTGCTCGTCGGCAGGCGTCCATTCGCCTGCCATGAGGTAGTTGGCCGGGTGGAGCGGACGAACCCCCGGCGGAAGTTGAGCGTGGCCTGTTTCCAGGGCATAGGCTCGCACCACAGCGATCGCGCTGGTGTCGCGCGCCAGGCTCACCTCCCAATACCAGGGGATTCCGGCGCCCGCGTAGCGGCTCTTCTTCGCTTCCATGTCCGACTGCGTATTCGAGGGGGAGAGCACCTCGCCGACGAGCAGTGTGTCGGCGGCCCTGACATCCTCGTATGGGGATTCCAGGCAGCGGTGAACCAGGAAATCCGGGGTGAGGAAATCGGACTTACCATCGGCGCCGAGAAAGACATTGGTCTCCACATTGACCCGCCAGCAGTTCTGCGGATTCTCCGAGATGAATTTGCGCGCGCAGTTCTCGATGGCGTTACGCATGCGGACAGTGAACATCTGGTGTTCGGCGGGTCCGCGACGCACCCACACCACGCGACCGTTCCAGAGTTCGATCTGCTGGGCGATATCCTCCGGCAGTCGCTCGAGCTCCTCCCAGGTCATGAACTCGGGAAGGTCGGGCTCCTCGATCCGCGGGGTGGGCATGCGGCCATGATATGCGGTATCGGCGCGGCCCAGGGACGGTCCGCGGCGTCCGCCAGCACAGGAAAAGGCCTCCCGGTCCGCGCGCAGCGGACACCGCACGCACGAATCCGGGAGGCTCGAACAATTCCGCCAGCTACCGCCGCGAGACGCCTCAGCCCTTGAGCAGGGCGCGGGACATGACCACCCGCTGGATCTGGTTGGTGCCCTCGTAGATCTGGGTGATCTTGGCGTCGCGCATCATTCGTTCCACCGGGAAATCGGTGGTGTAGCCGGCGCCACCGAACAGCTGAACGGCGTTCGTGGTCACCTCCATCGCCACATCGGAGGCGAAGCATTTGGCGGCGGCGGAGATGAAGCCGAGGTTCGGCTCGCCGCGCTCGGCGCGGGCGGCGGAGGTGTAGACCATCAGCCGGGCGGCTTCGATCTTCATCGCCATATCGGCCAGCATGAACTGGGTGTTCTGGAAGTCGGCGATGGACTTGCCGAACTGCTTGCGGTCCTTGGTGTAGGCCAGCGCGGCGTCCAGGGCGCCCTGGGCCAGGCCGACGGCCTGTGCGCCGATGGTGGGGCGGGTGTGGTCGAGGGTCTGCAGGGCGGTTTTGAAGCCGGTGCCGGGTTCGCCGATGATGCGGTCGCCGGGGACCTTGCAGTTCTCGAAGTACAGTTCGGCGGTCGGGGAACCCTTGATGCCGAGCTTGTGCTCGAGCGGGCCCACCACGAAGCCTTCGTCGTCCTTGTGTACGAGGAACGCGGAGATACCGTTGGCGCCCTTGTCGGGGTCGGTGACGGCCATGACGGTGTACCAGGAGGATTTGCCGCCGTTGGTGATCCAGCACTTGGATCCGTTGAGGATCCAGTCGTCGCCCTCCTGGCGGGCACGGGTGCGCATACTGCCCGCGTCCGAGCCGGCTTCCCGCTCCGACAGCGCGTAGGAGGCCATTTCGCCGGCGACGATATCGGCGAGCACCTTCTGCTTGAGTTCCTCGGAGCCGTTGAGGATCATGCCCATGGTGCCGAGCTTGTTCACGGCGGGGATCAGCGAGGAGGAACCGCAGACGCGGGCGACCTCTTCGATGACGATGCAGGTGGCCACGGAGTCGGCTCCTTGGCCGCCGTAGACCTCGGGGACGTGGACGGCGTTGAAGCCGGCGGCGTTGAGCGCGGAGAGGGCTTCCTCGGGGAACCGGGCGTGCTCGTCGACGTCCTTGGCGTACGGGGCGATCTCCTTCTCGCACAGGGCACGGATGGCCGAACGCAGCTCATCGTGGAAATCCGCCAGCTTGAACAGATCGAAATCCGGGTTTCCCGCCATTGGGTTCACTCCTGTTGCGTACGGGGCGGTGCCAATAATCGGCACTCAGTGTCAAGTCCTCGGCCCAGTATACCGCGTGCTCCCCTGGGTTAACGCGCCACGTTCTGGCACTGGGTGTCAGTCGGTGGGCGCTTCTGCCAAACTACCCAGCCGCTGCCGCAGCAGTTCGGCGACATGCCGGACGGGCAGGTCCCGGCGGAACACGGCGAGCACCAGATCGTCCTCACCGCCCGGGCGCCGGCCACCCCTGGGGATCTCGCTGAGCGCGGTCCGCAGATCCCCCGGTCCCGCGGCCGATTCGCCGCGGATCATCCGGCGAAGCAGGTAGTTGTGGGTGGCGGTCACCGCGGCCGCGAATTGGACGCGCGCGAGGTCGGGAGAATCGGGCAACCGCTCACGCAGGTAATCGGTGAACAGGCGCTCGTACCGGAAGACGGTCACGATCTCCCGGTCGCGCAGCGCCGGAACCCGGCGCACCACGCGGTACCGCCGCTGGGCGATATCGCGCCAGCGGGTGAACCGTTCGAAAACCCCGACCGCCGCCTCGCAGACCGCGTCCCACGGGTCGAGCTGCGTCTGCTGCAGGTATTCCTGCGCGGCGGCCAGCTGCGCCTCGTGATCGGCGAAGATCACATCTTCCTTGGACCGGAACTGCCGGAAGAACGTGCGCCGCGATATCCCGGCGGCCTCGGCGATCTCGTCAACCGAGGTCGCCTCGTAACCCTGATCCGCGAACAAGCGCAACGCCTCGTCCACGACACCGAGCCGGAAACGGACGAGCTCGGCGCCGCCGACTCGGCGGGCGGTTTCCTCGTTGTCCATGGCGCCACCGTAGCGAGCGGCGCGGCGGTGCCCTCAGAGCCGTCCGTCGAGCGCGATATGGAGGTCGGCCCCGCTGAACAGCAGGTCGGCCTCGCGACGCGGCCGCGATTCACCGTCGACGGGCCGGGCGTGCGGTGCGCGGAGGTACAGCTGGTGCAGAAAGACCTCTACCGCGAGTGTCGCGAGCTGCTTTCCGGGACAGATATGCGCACCGAACCCGAAGGTCAACGGTAGTTTCCCGCCCCGCCGCAGACTGTGTCCGTCCGGGAAAGCCGCCGGATCGCGGTTGGCCGCCGCGAACATGACCAGCACCGGCCCCGCGGGCAACTCGGTCCCGCCGCCGAGCACCACCGGACGTTCGATACGCCGCTTCCAGGCCACCAGCCCGGGGTCGAGCTGGAGCACCTTGGCCGCGACGTCGCCCGCGGTCCGTGGTTCGGCCAGCAGCCCCCACCATTCCCGATCCGGGTCGTGCAGCAGTCGCTGGAGTCCCTGCTGAATGCTGCCGCTCACCGTGTGCACCCCGGCCGCCAGCGAATTGGCCACCGCCGAAACCGCCACCCGCCGCGGGATCCCCGCATCGCGCAAGCGGGTCGCGAAACCGGCCGTACCGTTGCGCAGGCCGTGATCGAGGGCGCGACCGCTCACGGTGAACAACTGCCCCAGCGCCGCCACCGCGCCGGCCAGTTCCCGGCCACGCATCGTTCGGCCCAGCAGCCCCGACTGGGCGCCACTCCACACCGCGACCCGCGGCCAGATCTCGGGCGGCAGACCCACCGCGGAACCGGTCACCCTGGTGGCGTAGGCGATGGACAGCGCGGTCACGTCGAGCGTCGGCCCGGAGGGTGCGGTCGCGGCGAGGGCAGCCTCGAAATGCCCGGTCAGCGCCGCGAGGTGCTGCGGCCTGTCCGCGGCCCGGATCGTGAAATGACCGGCCGGACCGGCCATGGTGTTCCACACCCGGTCGTGCAGGGGCTCGTCGGCCAGATCGGCGGTCGCCTTCGCGGGTAACGGAATCAGATGCCGGAACAGATGCGGTAGCGCTCGCGGAGTAGCGGCGATGCGCGGATAGCCGACCAACGGTTCCAGCGAGTTCGCCCGGGAGATCTCCGGTTTCGCGGCAGCGAGGACCTCGCGGACATCGTCGTACTTCCAGATCATCCGCAGACCCGACCGATGCGCATAGGAGCGCTGCGGCCAGTCGTGCAACCGGCGGTAGCGCTCGTCGCGCTCGGTGAAGAACATCTCGTTCGCGGTCACCTCGGCAAATGGGAACTCTGCCATGAGAACCGCCTGACTGTCGACGCTGTACACCGTCAGGCATCGTAGGCCGAGCAACCGTCCGGCGCTTCCCGGGAACGGTGAGACCGCGGTCGTCCCCGGGAAGCTCGATCAGCCCAGCAGCCGCGCGCGCAGCGCCTCGTCCTTCTCCAGCACCATCGTCTCCAGACCGGCCTGGAACTGTTCCATCCGGCCCCGCAGCGCGGCATCGTGGGCACCGAGAATCCGGGCGGCCAGCAGGCCGGCGTTGCGGGCGCCGCCGATCGACACGGTGGCCACCGGCACCCCGGCGGGCATCTGCACGATCGAGAGCAGCGAATCCATCCCGTCGAGGTACTTCAGCGGGACCGGCACACCGATCACCGGCAGCGGGGTCGCCGAGGCGACCATGCCCGGCAGGTGCGCGGCACCGCCGGCGCCCGCGATGAGCACCCGCAGACCCCGGCCGGCGGCCGCGCGGGCGTAATCGAGCATGCGCTGCGGGGTCCGGTGCGCGGACACCACACCCACCTCGAACCGGATGCCGAACTCGGCCAGCGCCTCGGCGGCGGCCTCCATCGTGGGCCAGTCGGAATCGCTGCCCATGATCAACCCGACCGCCGGGGAGCCCGGAACACTGCCTTCCACCACGTCACTCATGCGGGTCCCATCCATCGGTCCATACCGCGTGCGACATCCAGTGCGCCGCGCGCTCGG
Organism: Nocardia testacea NBRC 100365; assembly: GCF_000308775.1. Classification (GTDB taxonomy): domain Bacteria; phylum Actinomycetota; class Actinomycetes; order Mycobacteriales; family Mycobacteriaceae; genus Nocardia; species Nocardia testacea. Next base: position 19,544 of record NZ_BAGJ01000037.1, on the reverse strand, counting down.
CTCGTTCCCGTACCACCGCGACCTCGTCGCCGAGCACGTTCACATGCCCGATCTTGCGATCCGGGCGTTCACCCTTTCCGTACAGGTGCACCTTGGCGTCCGGCATCCGGGCGAACAGGTGGTGCAGGCGTTCGTCCATGGACATGGCCGGCGCCTCGGGCGCCCCGAGAATATTCGCCATCACCGTCACCGGCGCGAGCGGGCGGGTGTCGCCGAGCGGATAGTCGAGCACCGCGCGCAGATGCTGTTCGAACTGGCCGGTGCGGGCGCCGTCCATCCCCCAGTGCCCGGAGTTGTGCGGGCGCATGGCCAGCTCGTTGATCAGCAGTTTTCCGTCGGTGGTCTCGAAGAGTTCGACCGCCATCGCGCCGACCACCCCGAGATCGGCGGCCAGCCGCAGCGCCAGTTCCTCGGCCTCGGCGGCCAGCTCCTCGTCGAGATCGGGCGCCGGGGCGATCACCACCGCGCACTGTCCGCGGCGCTGCACGGTCTCCACCACCGGCCAGGTCGCGGCCTGACCGTACGGCGAGCGCGCCACCATGGCCGACAGCTCGCGTTTCAACGGGACCCGCACCTCGGCCAGCAGCTGCACTCCGGCGCCGAGCTGTTCGGCGGTGATCTTCGCCGCCGAGTCGGCGTCCTCGGGCATCCACACACCGCGCCCGTCGTAACCGCCGCGGATCGCCTTGAGCACGATCGGCCAGCCGTGCTCCTCGCCGAACCCCACCGCCGCGGCCTCGGACTCGACCACGGTGAACGCGGGGACGGGCAACCCGCGCGCGGACAGTTCCGTGCGCATGGCCAGCTTGTCCTGGGCGAAGCGCAGCGCCTGCGGCGGCGGGAGCACGTTCACCCCCTCCGCGACCAGGGCCTCGAGGTGTTCGGTGGGCACATGCTCGTGATCGAAGGTGAGCGCGTGCGCGCCGGTCGCTGCCCGGCGCAACGCGCCGAGGTCGGAATGGCTACCGAGCACCACATCGGGGCTCACCTGGGCCGCCGGGTCGTCCGGCCGTTCGGCGAGCACCCGGAGCCGCTGCCCCAGCTCGATGGCCGCCTGATGCGTCATCCGCGCCAGCTGGCCGCCACCGATCATGGCGACGGTCGGCATCGCGGCAGGGTCGAAACTACGTGCGTTCACGTCGGTCAATACTGTCACGTCCTGCGCGAACGGCAGCTGGCGGTATGCTCCGGACTTGTGTCATTCGTCGACGACGTGGTCAGCGTCCTGCCGCAATCTCTTCAGGAGATCGCCTACCGCCAGCGCGAGCTCATCAAGTTCGCCATTGTCGGGGCGACCACGTTCGTTATCGACAGCGGCATCTTCTACGTCCTGAAGTGGACGGTTCTGGAGGAGAAGCCGGTCACCGCGAAGATCATCTCGGGTGTTATCGCGGTCATCGCCTCCTACATCCTGAACCGGGAATGGTCGTTCAAGAACCGCGGCGGCCGGGAACGCCATCACGAGGCCTTGTTGTTCTTCGTGGTCAGCGGAGTCGGCGTGGTGCTGAGCATGGCGCCGCTGTACCTTTCCCGCTACGCCTTCCAGCTGCACCAGCCCACGGTCAGCTTCATGGTGGAGAACATCGCCGACTTCATCAGCGCCTACATCATCGGCAACCTGCTGCAGATGGCGTTCCGATACTGGGCGATGCGGCGCTGGGTCTTCCCCGACGAGGTGGACCAGATGCTCGAACAGCTCGAGGAGTACGTGGAAGAGGAGCACGACCGCCGCACCCTCGGACGCTGAGTCCACCGCCGCGACCGATCAGCGCGGCTCCCCCACCACCCGGGTCTCCACCCGCGCGGCCAGCGGTTTGCCGAGGAATACCGCGAACAACGCCGGCCGCCGCCGCTGCAACTCCAACCGGCCGCCGTCGGCCTCTATCAGGGCCCGCGCCAGCGCCAGGCCCACTCCCGTGGATCCCGCGCCGGAGAAACCCCGATCGAAGATATGCGGCGCCAGCTCGTCGCTGACCCCCTCGCCCTCGTCGGCGACCTGTACACAGACCAGCGGTTCGCGATCCTGCCCCGGGCGCACGGTGCGCACCGAGACCGTGCAGGTGCCGCCGCCGTGCATCAGCGCGTTGTCCACCAGCACCGTCACCGCCTCCCGTAGCCGGGAGCCGGAGATGGGCGCGCGCAGCGATTCGTCACCGGTCAGATACAGGGTGCGGCCGGCCTCCCGGAACGGATGGGTCCACTCGGTCACGATGCCGCGCAGTTCGTCCATCACCGGTACCGGATCGCGGTCGGTGGCGTCCTCGTCGCGCGAGGCCCGGACGAGATCATCGATGGCCTCGGTCAGCCGGTCGACCTGGGCCATGGCCTCCTCCGCCTCGTGCACCACGGCCGGATCGGTGTGCGCGGACAGCTCGTCGAGCCGCAGCCGGACCGCGGTCAACCGGCTGCGCAGCTGATGGGACACATCGGCGACCAGCGCGTGTTCGCGTTGCAGCCGGCCGGCGATCTCGACGGTCGCCGAATCGAGCACATCGGAGACCCGGTCGAGTTCGGCGATACCGTGGCGGCGCGGATCCGGGCGGAAATCGCCCATCGCGAGCCGGGCGGCCCGGGCGGCCACATCACGGATGGGATCGGCGACGCGGCGCGCGGTGACGATGGCGACCGTGATCGCCGCGCCCAGCGAGATCGCCACGGCCAGTGCCACCCCGGCCACCGCCTGTCGCTGCCGGGCCTCCATGGGAGTCGCGGGTACCTCGAGGCGCAGCGATACATCGGTGCCCATCGACAGCGACTCCACCAGCGGGTCGTGCACCGTCGCGGCCCCGACCTCGACCTTGACCGCCGTATCCTCCGGCGCCGGGTACACCACGGTGAGCCGCCCGCCCTCGGGCACCAGCGGCTGCACGGTGTGCAGGTCCAGGCCGCCGCTGATCACCCCGCTACCGTGTTCCTGACCGATCACCTCCGCGGAGATCAGTTCCAGCCGGCTGCGCAGATCGTTGCGGGTGATGTCCTCCACCCACAGCCACGCGGTGTAGGTGAGCGGCACCCCGAGCACCACAGTGGTCAGCATCAGCACGGTCAGCATCGACCGCAGAATCCGCCGCCGCACGTCAGTCGGTGTTCAACCGGAAACCGACACCGCGCACGGTGACGATCCGCCGTTCGGCCATCGGGCCCTCGTCGCCGATCTTGCGGCGCAACCAGGACATGTGCATATCCAGGGTCTTGGATCCGCGCAGTTCGGCGTCGCCCCAGACCTCACGCAGGATCGTCTCCCGGGGCACCACCTGGCCGGCGCGATCGATCAGCACCTTGAGCAGCTCGTACTCCTTGTTCGCCAAGCCGACTTCCACCCCGTTGACCAGCACCCGCCGTGCCGCCGGCTCCAGGCGGATCCCGCCGACCTCCACGGTGTCGTCGCCGATACCGCTGCGCCGCAGCAGGGCGCGGACCCGGGCCAGCAGTTCGGCCAGCCGGAAGGGCTTCCCGACGTAGTCGTCGGCGCCGGCGTCCAGCCCGACCACGAAATCGACTTCGTCGGTCCGGGCGGTCAGCATCAGAACCGCCATCTCGGCGCCGCGGGCCCGCACCTGCCGGCACACCTCCAGCCCGTCCATTCCCGGCAACCCGAGATCGAGGATCAGCAGATCATGGTGTCCTTCCAGAGCCCGGTCCAACACCGCGGGACCGAAGCTCTCCACGGTCACCGAATATCCCTCGCGGCCCAGCGCCCGCGAGAGCGGCGCCGCGATGGCCTCGTCGTCTTCGCCCAGCAATACGGCGGTCATGCGACAAGATTACGGTCCACCGCGCCGGTACCCGCCTCTTCACGGCCGGGCAGCGGTCCGCGGTGCCCGATCAGAAGCCGCCGTACCGGGGAGCTGCCTCGAAAACCTGGTGATAGAGCAGCGCATGCACCTGTTCCACCTGCGGGATATCGCTGTATTCCAAGGGTTCTTCGGACGAGGACCCGATGATCAGCTCTCCCGTCCCGAATATCCGGTCGACCAGCCCGTGCCGGAACTGCACACTGGAGATCCGGCTCATCGGGATATCGATACCGGTGTGGGTCATCACACCTTCGCGGGCCAGCACCCGGCGATCGGTGACGATGAAATGGGTGGATTTCCAGGTCACGATCGGCGCGATACTGCGCCATGCCAGCAGCAACAGCCACACGACCAGGATCACGAGCAGCAGGATCGACCGCCACGACTCGTCGGCGGTACGCCACACCAGGCCGCCCAGGAAGCCGGCCACCGCGGTCACCACGATCAGCGTGACAATAGGCCAGAACAGCATCTTCCAATGCGGATGGGTGTGCAGGATCAGTTCTTCGTCGGGCGCCAGCGCATCCTCCGGATAACCCATGAGCGCACGATACCCCCAAAAATCCCCGAAACCCCCGATCCAGGCCAGGTACGGAAAGCACTCACCCCACCAAACCCCTGCGGAGAAGCCCGCTCCCCGCCCCCCGCCGGAACTCTCAGTCCCCGGGTCGCAGGTGCGTCACATCCCCCGCCGCCACCGCCCGGTCCTCGATCAGCAATCGCCCCGCCGCGTCGATATCGCGAGCGATTCCCGTCAACACCCCGCCCCCCGGCAATTCCGCCCGGACCCGGGAGCCCAGCGTGGCACAGCGCTGCCGATACGCGTCGGCGAGCGTCTCCACGGCCCATCCGGATTCCTGCCACCGGGTGTAGCGGCGAGCGAACTCGGTCAGGAAGGACAGCACCAGGCGGGTGCGGTCGGTGTCGGCGGCGCCGCTGAGCAGCAGTGAGGTGGCGTGCGGCACGGGGAGTTCATCGGCGGTGAGGCTCACGTTCATGCCGATACCCACCACGATCGCCGGGCGGGGCCCCGCGGCGGCGACTTCGGCCAGGATGCCGGCGACCTTGCGGCCCTCGATCAGCACATCGTTGGGCCATTTCAGGGCGGCGGGCACCCGGGCGGTCGTCGTGAGCGTGTCGACCGCGGCGATACCGGTGAGCAGCGGCAACCAGCCGAGGGTTTCCGGGCCCAGGCCCGCGGGCCGGATGAGCAGGGACAGGGCGATCTGCGCGCGCGGCGGACTGGCCCAGGCGCGGGCGAGCCGGCCGCGGCCGCTCTCCTGCGCTTCCGCGACCAATACGACCCGGTCGATATCCGGGTCCGCGGCGCGCGCGATCAGGTCCGCGTTGGTGGATCCGGTCGATTCGATCACGTCGATTCCGGTGAAGAACGCCGGTTCCGGGGTTCCGGTCAGCGCTCGCCGCAACTGTTCGACGTCCAACGGTGGCCTCTGCACCAGGGCAGGGTACTGGCCGGGGGCGGTGGTCGCCGCACGGCGGGTGCGGCGACCACCGGGTCTAGCCGGCGAGGTCGTAGCCGATGGGCCCCGACACCGCGGACATCGCCTCGTTCTCCAGTGTGTCGGTCTCTTCGGATTCGTTCTCGGCGACTGTTTCGGTGATGGTCGGTTCCGGCTCGGTCACCCGGGTGAACGCCAAGGCCTCCGGGAATCGGCCGTCTCGAGTTGTCCAGTGCCACATAGCGGGCCACCTCCCCTCTGTGTTCCGAAAGTGGCCTGCCGCAAGGGTATTGCCCGGCACCGTAGAGCGAAAGCGAATTAATCGCGGGCCGCGCGCTCACGAGGCGGACGGGTTAGTCTTGTGACGGATCACCGGCGCGTGTCGTGTGGACGTCCGCCGCGATTCGCGGTACACATATGAACCGGTGACGACTTGTCCACCTGGGGTTTTCTCGACCGGGTTCTACTCGCCAGTAGCAGGATCTGGGTTAACAGGGCGGTGCGGCTCTGGTTACACTCCGAGCCATGACGAGTGTCCAGCAGCAGCCCACGCCGGATTCGGCAGGTGCGCCCGATATCCACACCACCGCCGGCAAACTGGCTGACCTGCGGAATCGGCTGGAAGAAGCCCAGCATCCGATGGGTGAGGCCGCGATCGACAAGGTGCACGCCAAGGGGAAGATGACCGCGCGGGAGCGCATTCTCGCCCTGCTCGACGAGGGCTCCTTCGTCGAACTCGATGCCCTGGCCCGGCACCGCAGCGTGAACTTCGGCCTCGACAAGCAGCGCCCGCTGGGCGACGGCGTGGTGACCGGCTACGGCACCATCGACGGCCGCGAGGTGTGCATCTTCAGCCAGGACGTCACCGTGTTCGGCGGCAGCCTGGGTGAGGTGTACGGCGAGAAGATCGTCAAGGTGATGGACCTGGCGCTCAAGACCGGCCGGCCGCTGATCGGGATCAACGAGGGCGCCGGCGCTCGTATCCAGGAGGGCGTGGTCTCGCTCGGTCTCTACGGCGAGATCTTCCACCGCAATATCCAGGCCTCCGGGGTGATCCCGCAGATCTCGCTGATCATGGGCGCCGCCGCGGGCGGTCACGTCTACTCCCCCGCGCTCACCGACTTCGTGGTGATGGTCGACCAGACCAGCCAGATGTTCATCACCGGGCCGGACGTCATCAAGACCGTCACCGGCGAAGAGGTCACCATGGAGGAACTGGGCGGCGCCCACACCCACATGGTGAAGTCGGGTTCCGCGCACTATGTGGCCTCCGGTGAACAGGACGCCCTGGACTACGTCAAGGATCTGCTGTCCTACCTGCCGAGCAACAACCGCGCCGAGGCGCCGCGCTTCCCGGCATCGGACCCGATCACCGGCGCCATCGAGGAATCCCTCACCGAAGAGGACATCGAACTCGACACCCTCATCCCGGATTCGCCGAACCAGCCCTACGACATGCACGAGGTCATCCGCCGGCTGCTCGACGACGACGAGTTCCTGGAGATCCAGGCCGAGCGGGCCATGAACATCATCGTGGGCTTCGGCCGGGTCGACGGCCGCAGTGTCGGTATCGTCGCCAACCAGCCCACCCAGTTCGCCGGCTGCCTCGATATCGACGCCTCGGAGAAGGCCGCGCGGTTCGTCCGCACCTGCGACGCGTTCAATGTCCCCATCATCACCCTGGTGGATGTGCCCGGCTTCCTGCCCGGCACCGATCAGGAGTACAACGGCATCATCCGGCGCGGCGCCAAGCTGCTCTACGCCTACGGAGAGGCCACTGTGGGCAAAATCACGATCATCACCCGTAAGGCCTACGGCGGCGCCTACGACGTCATGGGTTCCAAGCATATGGGCGCCGATGTGAACCTGGCCTGGCCCACCGCCCAGATCGCCGTCATGGGCGCCTCCGGCGCGGTCGGTTTCGTATACCGCAAGAAGCTGGCCGACGCCGCGCGCGACGGGTCCGACGTGGACAAACTGCGCCTGGAACTGCAGAACGAGTACGAGGACACCTTGGTCAATCCGTACGTCGCCGCCGAGCGCGGTTACGTGGACGCGGTGATCCCGCCGTCGCATACTCGCGGCCAGATCGTCTCCGCGCTGCGGCTGCTGGAGCGGAAGATGGTCACCATGCCTCCGAAGAAACACGGCAACATCCCGCTGTGATCCGGCGATACGCTCTGTAGGCCGCACACTGATTTCGGGTATGCGATCGGTGAGAGAAGATCGACCAGGTTCCGCTGAACCGCGCGAGCCCGCTCGAGGCAAGAGAGAGGATCTGGCACTGTGACGATTGTGGCAGAAGAAGAAGTATTGGCCGCAGCAGAACTGGACCTCGCGACCAGGGATGTGCCGGCCGATGCCGCGACCGAAGCCGCCGCGGGCACTGCCGCCGCGACGAACGGGGAGAAGCCGTTCCTCGTGATCGAGAAAGGCGCGCCGACCGACGCGGAGATCGCCGCGCTGGTCTGTGTGTTCACCGCTGCCGCCGCCGCGGGTTCGGCACCCGCGGCTTCCGGTCCGCAGGATCTGTGGGGTAAGCCGACAATGATGCACCGCGGCAACTCCCCGTTCTCGCCGTACTCCTATCCGCAGCTGTCGCATCTGCGGTTCTGACACCGAACTCAGGAGAACTTCAGACGTGACCCGGCTGGTCCTCGCGTCCGCGTCACCTGCTCGCCGGTCGGTACTGCGTGCCGCGGGCATCGAACCTCTCGTCCGGGTTTCGGATGTGGACGAGGACGCCGTAGCGGCGGCCCTTCCGGCCGGTACCGGGCCCCGGGAGGTGGTCGTCGAACTGGCCCGGGCGAAGGCCCACGCTGTCGCGTCCACCCTGGCCGATGACGCCCCGGGTCCCGACCTCGTCGTCGTCGGCTGTGACTCCATGCTGCTGATCGACGGCCGCCTCCAGGGCAAACCCCATACCCCGGAGGTGGCTCTCGCGCGCTGGCAGGCCATGGCCGGGCATTTCGCGGACCTGGTCACCGGGCACTGTGTACTGCGCGTGCGCGACGGCATCGTCACCGCCGAGGCGATCGATTGCAGCGCCACCACCGTCCACTTCGGTAAACCCGATCCCGCCGAACTGGACGCCTACATCGCCACCGGCGAACCGCTGCAGGTGGCGGGCGCGTTCACCCTCGACGGCCTGGGGGGCTGGTTCGTCGACCGAATCGACGGTGACCCCTCCAGCGTCGTCGGGATCGGGCTACCACTGTTGCGCCGACTGCTCCAGGAAGTGGGGGTTGGCGTCGCCCAACTGTGGGCCGACCACACCTGAGGGCGGAGCGCCGCGGAACACCCGCCCACCCTGCTGCCCCGCGGACGGCGCCATCGGCCCGGTAGCGGGCGGGAACGGCTCGGACTCCAGGGAGGCCGACGCGGGCGGCAATTGGCTACCCGGCGGCACCGTCTGCCCCGATACCCGTGACAACCGCGTCGCCTGCCCGGCGGCCGCATCGATATGCCCGGGCTGCGGGCGCCGGCGCGCGGCGGTCACCGCGGCGTCGGCCGCTTCCGCGGCCGGGGTCTGCGCCGGCGGCGGACCCACCCGCCGCAGCCGCACCTCGCACATCTCCTCGGTCACGAATGGCACGAGTTCGGCCTCGACCACGCTCTGGGCCCCGGAACGCTCCAGCAGCGCCGCCAGTAGCCCGCGATGCACCCCGCACACCACTTCGGTATGGGTCCGCGCCAGATCCCGCAGCGGACAGGCGGTCAGCCGGACCACCGCGTGCTCGGGATCGCGCGCGGCGTTCTCCCGCCCGTCCCGTTCGGGGGCGAAACCCAGCTCCGACATCAGCGAGACGACGCGGTCCTTGGCCTCGCGCACCGACTCGACCGGTTCACCGGCGGTGTCCAGCTTGTCTCCCCACGCCCGTCCCGCGGCGCGGCCCGCCGCCGCCTGCCGCTCCGGATCGGGCCCCAACTGGTCGGCCAGAACCTGGGCCAGGTCCTGATAGCCGATGGTCCGCTGGACCGCGCGGTAGCCGATCCGCGGCCGCCCCCGGCCCCGCGGCGGCTGCTGGAACTGCCGGACCAGCGATTCCCGGGTGAGGATGTCGAGGTGGAACCGCACCGTGGTGACGTGCTGGCCGGTGATCTGCGCGAGCTGCTGCGCGTCCAAGGGCTCGCTCGCGCCGCGGAGGATCGCGAGCAGGCGCCGCCGCGGCCAAGAATCAGACATGCTCACCCCTCCTTCGGGGAGACTTTATCGGAGACATGTGCGATCAAAACGCCCATTGCACCGACTCTGTGCTCATCAACAAGTTCACTTCGCCACACTTACTATCCACAGTGCGGCTCGAACCTGTCGTCAGCACTGCCCGCCTCCTGTGAAGGAACCCGAACGTGCCCGTCGCCCCGGACCCATATCCCGCCTTCGCTTCCTATGCGCACCCACACCGTCTGGTAACCACGGAATGGCTGTCGGCAAACCTCGGCACGTCCGGTTTGAAGATCATCGAATGTAATGCCGATGTCCTCCTCTACGGCATAGGCCATGTTCCCGGGGCCAGCAAGCTCGACTGGCGCAGCGACCTCGACGACCCGGTGACCCGTGACTATATCGATGGCGAACGGTTCACCGAACTCATGCGCTCCCAGGGCGTCGAACACGACGACACCGTCGTGCTGTACGGCAACGACGGTAACTCGCACGCCGCCCACGCGCTGTGGCTTTTCACCATGTTCGGTCACCGGGACGTCCGGCTCCTGGACGGCGGCCGCGACGCCTGGATCGGCGAGGGCCGGGATATGGTCTTCGAAACCCCCGAACCAGCGCGCAGCCGGTATCCGCAGGTCGAGCGGGACGATACGGCGATCCGCGCTTTCCGCGAGGATGTCCTCGAGCACCTGGGCGAACCGCTGGTCGACGTACGTTCCCCGCACGAATACGCGGGCGACCCCGGCGAGGGCGGCCCCGGCACCGCCCTGCGGGGCGGCCACATCCCCACCGCGGTCAACATTCCCTGGACCAGCGCCCTCACCCCCGGCTCCCGCTTCCGCGGCCGCACCGAACTGGACGAGATCTACGGCATCGTCGAGCCGGGCCCGATCACCGTGTACAGCGGTGTCGGCGAACGTTCCAGCCACACCTGGTTCGTCCTGAAGTACCTGCTGGGCCGCGAGACGGTACGCAACTACGACGGCTCCTGGACCGAATGGGGAAACTCGGTCCGCATGCCCATAGCCACCGGCGGAGTATGACCGGAGATCCCCGAAGACTGCCCCTCCCAAAGCAGGTCCACATACCAACCTGCAACATCCACGCCAACGCAACCCCCTGCGTCGAGTTTTACGAGACACCTCCAAGGGTTGAGGCCCGTCTCGCCGTTTCGGCCTCGAAAGCGCCCGCGCGAAGCGCAAGTCTCGAGGCCGAAACGGCGAGACCAAGGGGGCCTCAACCCCGCGCCGCCGCAGGCGGCGCCAAAAAACACAGCACCTTCACGAGCAGGCCCACCCCTCACCTACACCAGCGGCCCCACCCCTCAACTTCACGAGCAAGCCCACCCCTCAACTTCACGAGCAAGCCCACCCCTCACCTTCCCGAGCAAGCCCGCCTTTCATCTACACCAGCGACCCCACTCCTCACCTTCTCGAGCAGGCCCACCCCCTCCCCACAACGAAAGCTCACCCGGCTCCCGCCGCACCCGGCCGTGACCACTACTCCCACTCCTGCCCCGCGGACCCGGGCAGACGCGCTCGGCCGAATCACCGCACTGGTTCGGATGACCGAAACTCGGCATCTTCCGAGAGCGCGGCATCGTGCCACATGGTCCCGGCGGATCCATTGTGATCTGCGACCTACTGCCCGGTAGCCCTATCCGAGTTCCGGCTTTGTTGGCAGACTGCCTACACTCGCCCCGAGACAGATAGTGTCGACCACGGGCGCGGAGCCCGCGTAGCGGATCCGAACCCACGGACCCGGAGCCCACCAAGCGATCCGATCCTCTTCGGAAGCCGGACAGCGGACCCCGATCCGCGGGAGCGGAGCCGAAGCGCGGCCCATCCCGCACAGCGAACACAGAGATTGCACACAGGAGGCTCAGTGCCCAGCCATGCCAGCGCGCGGATCACGAAGGTACTCGTAGCTAACCGAGGCGAGATTGCCGTGCGCGTTATCCGGGCGGCCAAGGACGCCGGCCTCGGCAGTGTCGCGGTTTACGCGGAACCCGATGCCGACGCACCCTTCGTCAAGCTCGCCGACGAAGCCTTCGCCCTCGGCGGGCAGACCTCTGCCGAGTCGTACCTGGTCTTCGACAAGATCCTGGATGCCGCCGCCAAATCCGGCGCCGATGCCATCCACCCGGGTTACGGCTTCCTCTCCGAGAACGCCGACTTCGCCCAGGCCGTCCTCGATGCCGGGCTGATCTGGATCGGCCCGTCGCCGCAGTCCATCCGCGACCTCGGTGACAAGGTCACCGCGCGGCATATCGCCGAGCGGGCGAAGGCGCCGATGGCCGCGGGCACCAAGGACCCGGTGAAGAACGCCGACGAGGTCGTCGAGTTCGCGAAGAAGTACGGCGTGCCGGTCGCGATCAAGGCCGCCTTCGGTGGCGGTGGCCGCGGGATGAAGGTCGCGCACACCATCGAGGAGATTCCCGAACTGTTCGAGTCGGCGACCCGCGAGGCGGTCGCCGCCTTCGGTCGCGGGGAATGCTTCGTGGAGCAGTACCTGGACAAGGCCCGCCACGTCGAGGCACAGGTCATCGCCGACCAGCACGGCAATGTGATCGTCGCCGGCACCCGTGACTGCTCGCTGCAGCGCCGCTTCCAGAAGCTGGTCGAGGAGGCTCCGGCCCCGTTCCTGACCGACGATCAGCGGGCACGTATCCACGCCTCGGCCAAGGCCATCTGCAGGGAGGCCGGGTACTACGGCGCCGGCACGGTCGAATACCTGGTGCAGGGCGACACCGTCTCGTTCCTCGAGGTCAACACCCGTCTGCAGGTCGAGCACCCGGTCACCGAGGAGACCTCCGGTATCGATCTGGTCCGCCAGCAGTTCCGCATCGCCAACGGCGAGAAGCTGGAGATCACCGAGGACCCGACTCCGCGCGGGCACTCCTTCGAGTTCCGGATCAACGGCGAGGACGCGGGCCGCGGCTTCCTGCCGGCCCCCGGCCCGGTCACCGTGTACTCCGAGCCGACCGGCCCGGGTGTGCGCGTCGACTCCGGCGTGGTGGCCGGCAGCGTGATCGGCGGCCAGTTCGACTCGATGCTGGCCAAACTGATCGTGACCGGCGAAAACCGGACCCAGGCGCTGGAGCGGGCGCGGCGGGCGCTCGCCGAGTTCCACGTGGAGGGTCTGGCCACGGTCATCCCGTTCCACCGGGCGATCGTCGAGGATCCGGCCTTCATCGGCGACGGCGAATCGTTCGACGTCTACACCAAGTGGATCGAGACCGAGTGGAAGAACACCGTCGAGCCGTTCACCGGCGGTGCCCCGGCCGAGGACGATGAGGAACCACGGCAGAAGGTCGTGGTCGAGGTCGGCGGCCGCCGGGTCGAGGTGTCGCTGCCGGGCCAGTTCTCGATCGGTTCGGGCGCTCCCGCGGCGGCCGGTGCGGTCCGCAAGAAGCCGAAGCCGCGTACCCGCGGTGGCGCGGGCGGCGGCGCCGCCTCCGGTGACGCGGTCACCGCCCCCATGCAGGGCACCGTGGTCAAGGTCGCGGTCGAAGAAGGCCAGACCGTCGAGGCGGGCGATCTGATCGTGGTGCTCGAGGCCATGAAGATGGAGAACCCGGTGAACGCGCACAAGGCCGGTGTGGTCACCGGCCTGAACGTGGCGGCCGGTGCCGCGATCACCCAGGGCACCGTTCTCGCCGAGATCAAGTAGCGCTCGCGCTGCGGGCCGCGACCGGTATGCGACGGCATGCCGACCAGCGAGCCAACAGTGGATGCACACTGCTCCGGAGCGGGTGCGCGGCCGATTGCCGCCACCCGCTCCGGCGTAGGGTGACCTGGTGAGCCCAGTACAACCGACGGTCGCGGAGGTGATCCGCGGCCGTTTCGCATCCGAGAGCCGGGCCGACGGCCATCGGCTCGTACTCGTCGTCGAGGGTGGCGGCAGCCGCGGGGTGTACTCCAGCGGAATGGTGCACGCACTGGAACAGCTCGGACTGGCGCGGGTCTTCGATGCCGTGTACGGCACCTCGGCGGGCGCGATCAATGCCGCGTGGCTGCTGTGCGGCCGGGCGGGGCGGGGTTTGCAGGCCTGGACCGACGCCGCGATCATGCGCCGGGCCATCGATCCGGCCCGGATGCTGCGCGGTCGGCCCGCCTTCGATCTGAACTACCTGGTGCACAAGGTGTACGACGGGCTGCATCCGATGGATTTCCCGGCCATCCTCGCCAACAAGACCACCTTTCACCCCATCGCCACCGATATCCACACCGGCGAACCGGTGGACCTGCATCCCTTCATCGTCGACAAGGTGACGCTGCAGACCGCGCTTCGGGCGTCCTCCGGACTGCCGCTGCTGGCCGGTCCTCCGGTGGAACTGGGCGGGCGCCGCTACTTCGACGGCGGTCTCTCGGAAACGGTCCCGGTACGCAGCGCGCTGAAGGCCGGAGCCACCCATGCGCTCATCCTGCGGACCAGGCGCGCCGACGAACGCCGTCCCCCGCCGCCCTGGCTGCACGACGTGGTCGGCGGCACCTATATGCGGTTCATCGCCCCCGGGGCCTACCGGGCGTGGAAACTGCGGCCCGGCCAGCAGACGCTGGAGGACGGGGTGATCGCCGGGATGGGCGCGGCGGCCCGCCAGATCCATCCGCCGGCCGGATCACCGGATATCAGCAGCGTCGAAACCGATCCCGGCATCCTCACGCGCGGTATGGAGATCGGCCGCCGCGTAGTGGCCGAGCTCTTCGCCGAGCTCAGCTGTGTTCATGGCGCCGCCTCCGGCAGCGCGGAGCCGGCGCCCTCCTGACCCCGGTTCCACGCTGCGCCGATCGGCCGCCGCGCTCCTTCGCCCTGTCACTCCGTACGGGGCAGGACCCGGCCACGGATGCCGGCCGGGCACTCGGAGTAGACCTGTCCGGCCCGGCAGGATCTGGCCTGCGTTCGCGCCGGCCCCTGGTGGATCGGACGGACTGCCGTGCGTCGATCCGATGCCGGCATCGTCGCCTCGATCCGATACCGGCATATCTGCCCGTCGGCCCGTTCGCGGATCAGTCGAAACGGATGCCCTGGGCCAGGGGTAGCTCGGTGGAGTAGTTGATGGTGTTGGTGGCGCGCCGCATATAGGCCTTCCAGGCATCCGAGCCCGATTCACGGCCGCCGCCGGTATGCTTCTCGCCGCCGAACGCGCCGCCGATCTCCGCGCCGGAGGTGCCGATATTGACATTGGCGATCCCGCAGTCCGAACCGTCGGCGGCGAGGAAGCGTTCGGCCTCCCGCTGGTCGGTGGTGAAGATCGCCGAGGACAGCCCCTGCGGAACGCCGTTGTGCAGGGCCAGGGCGGTGTCGAAATCGTCGTAGGTGAGGACGTAGAGGATCGGAGCGAAGGTCTCCTCGCGAACCACCTCGGTCTGGGCGGGCATCCGCACGATCGCCGGGTCGGCGTAGTAGGCCTCCGGCCCCACGCCCTCGGGTTCGAACCGCTCGCCCCCGCACAACACCTCACCTCCGTCACCGCGAGCGCGCGCCAGCGCGTCCCACATCCCGGCCCACGCGCCGGGCCCGTGCAGCGGCCCCACCTGGACACCCGGATCGAGCGGATTCCCCACCCGCAACTGCCCGTACGCGCGCACCAGGCGGTCGAGCAGTTCGTCGACGATCGAGGAGTGCACGATGAGCCGGCGCAGACTGGTGCAGCGCTGGCCGGCGGTGCCGACGGCCGCGAAGACGATGGCCCGGACCGCGAGGTCCAGATCGGCGGACGGGCCGACCACGGCGGCGTTGTTCCCGCCCAACTCCAGCAGGCAGCGACCGAACCGGGCGGCCACCCGCGGCCCGACCGCCCGGCCCATCGCCACCGAACCCGTCGCGCTCACCAATGCGACCCGCTCGTCGTCGGTCAGTCGTACTCCGGCGTCCGCGGGCCCCAGGATCAGCCGATGGACCCGGTCGTCCGCCCCGGCGGCGGCCGTGGCGCGGCGCAGCAGCGTATGACAGGCCAGCGCGGTGAGCGGGGTGCGGTCCGAGGGCTTCCACACCACGGTGTCGCCGCAGACCAGTGCGACAGCGGTGTTCCAGGCCCAGACCGCGACCGGGAAATTGAAGGCCGAGATCACCCCCACGACACCGAGCGGATGCCAGGTCTCCATGAGCCGGTGGCCCGGCCGCTCCGAGGCCATCGTGTACCCGTAGAGCTGGCGCGACAGCCCCACCGCGAACTCGCAGATATCGATCATCTCCTGGACCTCGCCGCGCGCCTCGGCGGGGATCTTGCCCACTTCGAGAGTGACGAGTTCGGCGAGTTCGTCCTGGTGGCGGCGCAACAGGACGGCGAGTTCGCGCACCACGGCAGCCCGCCGCGGAGCCGGGACCAGCCGCCAGGTGGTGAAGGCGGCGGCCGCCTCGGCGATCGCGGTATCTATTTCGGCGGGGCCGTCGGGTCGCAGGCCGATCAGCACCCCGCCGTCGATCGGGCAGCGCACGAGCATATCGCCGGGCGCCGGCTCCGGGATCTCCAGTGCGCGCAGCAGCGCGCCGACCCGGCCGGCGTATCCGGCGCCGGCGGTCTTCTGTTCGGTCTCGGTCATCGCGAACTCCTCGGGTTCGGCCGGACGAAATACGCTGTGCGAATAGGACGGCCGGAGAATGAACGTTCACAACAGTGTTCCGGCGGTGTGTCCGCTACGTTAGCCTTCGCTGATGGCGGAAACACCGGCAAAACCAACCCTGGACGAGATCGATCGCCTGCTGATCCGGGAACTGATGGCCGATGGACGGGCGACCCTGTCCAATCTGGCCGAGAAGGCGAGTCTTTCGGTATCCGCCGTGCAGTCACGGGTGCGCAGGCTCGAGGCGCGCGGCGTGATCCGTGGTTACACCGCGAACGTCGATCCCGAGGCGCTGGGACAGCTGCTGTCGGCATTTGTGGCGATCACCCCTCTCGATCCTTCCCAGCCCGACGATGCCCCGGCGGCACTGCAGAACATGCCCGGGATCGAGGCCTGCCATTCGGTGGCGGGCGACGAGAGCTACATCCTGCTGGTCCGGGTGGCCTCGCCGCGGCATCTGGAGCAGTTGCTGCAGCAGATCCGGGCTACGGCCAATGTCCGAACCCGGAGCACCATAATCCTGCAGACATTCTACGAAAAGTAGCCGAGACCGTAACAACTCTTATTAGTTACGGACTTGTCAGTAAATCTTCCTGACAAGCCGATGTCCGGTCCCGTACCGTCGGAGTGTGACCATCGAACTGGAGCACTCCGGCACGGGCGATGGCAGGACAGATGGCCGCATCCCCGCCTCTCGCGTGTTCGAGACCCTGTCGGCCAGTATGCTCGCCGACGGTTTCGACCTGGTACTCGACCTGCGCGCCTCGCGCGGCCGCCATCTGGTGGACGCCCGCGACGGCAGCGACTACCTCGACATGTTCGGTTTCTTCGCCTCCAGCGCGCTCGGGATGAACCATCCCGCGCTGACCGAGGACGCCGGGTTCCGCGCCGAATTGACCACGGCCGCACTGAACAAGCCGAGCAACTCCGATATCTACACGGTCGAGATGGCGCGTTTCGTGGACACCTTCGTCCGGGTGCTCGGCGATCCGCGCCTACCGCATCTGTTCCTCATCGACGGTGGCGCCCTGGCGGTGGAGAACGCGCTCAAAACCGCCTTCGACTGGAAGAGCCGGCACAACGAACTCCACGGGCGCACCCCGCGACCCGGATACGAGGGCGGGGTGCTGCACCTGACGGGCGCCTTCCACGGCCGCAGCGGATACACCCTGTCGCTGACCAACACCGACCCGGTCAAAACCGAACGCTTTCCGTCCTTCGACTGGCCGCGGATCGAAACACCCTGGCTCGCACCGGATATCGATACCGAGGCAGCCGAGCGGCGCGCGCTCGACCAGGCCGTCCACGCCTTCGCCGAGCGGCCCCACGGCATCGCCTGCTTCATCGCCGAACCGATCCAGGGCGAAGGCGGCGACCGGCATATGCGCCCGGAGTTCCTGCGCGCGGTCCAGGAACTGTGCCACGCCAACGACGCGCTGTTCATCCTGGACGAGGTGCAGACCGGTGTCGGCATCACCGGAAGTACCTGGGCCTACCGGCAACTCGGGCTCGAACCGGACGTGGTGGCGTTCGGGAAGAAGACGCAGGTGTGCGGGATCATGGCCGGCGGCCGGGTGGACGAGGTCGACGACAATGTCTTCACGGTGCCCTCCCGCCTGAACTCCACCTGGGGTGGCAATCTCACCGATATGGTGCGCGCCACCCGGATCCTCGAGGTCATCGAACGCGAGGACCTGATCGCCCGGGCCGCCGAGCTGGGTGCACTGCTGCTCGATCTGCTGCGCGACCTCGCCGAACGCCACACCGCAGTCTCCGAACCGCGCGGACGCGGCCTGATGTGCGCTGTCACGCTGTCCGACAATGCCTTCCGTGATGCCGTCCTCACCACTTTGCGGGAACGCGAACGGGTGCTCATGATCGGCTCCGGCGAACGCGGCATCCGCTTCCGGCCGCCGCTGACGGTGGAGCCCGACGAACTCATCGCGGCGGTGACCGCGCTGGACCGCGTGCTCACCGACCTCGGCTGACGGCGGAACTCTCAGACCGTATCGGGTCGCAGACCCAGCGCGCCCGTGGCGAACCGGCGCACCGCTTCCGCCGCGGCGATCAGCGCCGCCTGCTGACCGGGCCGGGCCCAGCCCTCGACCGCCGCGGTCCCGTCCGGTCGCGGGGTCACCCCGATCTCGGCCACCAGCTCCGCGGTGACCGGGTCGCACACCGCCCAGGAGAAATGGGATTCCGCCGTCCACTCGGCGCCGCGGCGGGCCACGTATTCCGGGTCGGTGATCCCGCCCGAGGCCAGCGCGGGCCGGTCGTCGATCCGGTCGTCGGCCCGCAGCGCCCGCAGATACCATGCGCCCGCGTTGATCTCGATCGCCTCCATCCGGTCACCCTCGCACAGCCCGCCGTGGCCGGCCGAGGCCGGTTCGGCTTCGCGGGAATCACGGTCGCAGACGATCTCGGTCGGCGACCTCACACTGGGCCGTACCACCGACCGCGGATAGGGTCGAGGTACAGTCCGGCCCCGGGCAGGTCCCGGATCACCGCGACCCCGGACCGCGGGCCGGGACAGGGAAGGATGCGTCATGACCGGGCAGCGATTGGGCCCCTACCGGCTCGAGCGATTGCTCGGCCAGGGTGGGATGGGCCAGGTGTGGCTTGCCCACGCCGAGCCCGGCGACGGCCGTCCGGGCGGGCAAGTCGCGCTCAAGCTGCTCCCCGTCGAACTCGCCGCCGATCAGACCTACCGCAGCCGGTTCGAACGCGAAGCCGAACTCGCCGCCCGCCTGCACGACAGCCATATCGTGCCGATCCACGCCCACGGTGCGCTGGACGGCCGCCTGTTCATCGAGATGGAATACGTCGAGGGCGACGATCTGGGCCGGGTCCTGCGCACGAACGGCCCGCTGACCCCGCGGCGCGCGGTCGATATCGTCGCCCAGACCGCGGCAGCGCTGGATGCGGCGCACCGGGCCGGCCTGGTGCACCGGGACGTGAAACCGTCCAATATCGTCGTCCGGCGCGACGGTTTCGTGTACCTCATCGACTTCGGTATCGCCCACGGCGCCGGTAGCACCGCCCTCACCGCCTCCGGGCTGGCGGTCGGGACCTGGGCGTACATGGCTCCGGAACGGTTCACCGGGCACACCGACGCCCGCGCCGATATCTACTCCCTGGGCTGTGTGCTCTACGAATGCCTGGCCGGTACGCGCCCGTTCGGCGATACCGATCCGGCGCGGCAGATGCACGACCATCTCACGACCGCGCCACCCAGTGTCCGCGCGCTGGTACCGGGGGTTCCGGCGGAACTGGACCGCGTGATCTCCCGGGCGCTGGCCAAGAACCCCGGCGACCGCTACCGCACCGCCGGCGAGTTCGCGCGGGCCGCGCGGGGCGCGCTCCCCGGGGCGGCGGCCACACCGGGCTCCGGCATGGCCGAGCACCCCGGCACCCGTCACTACGAACTGGACGATCGGCCCCACGAGGCCCTCGCGGCCCATCCGGGGACCCGGGCGTACACGGAACACGTCCCCGGTGGCACGGCGGCCGTACAGTCCCCGTCCCACCCGGCCACCCGCGCCTACACCGAACTCGC
>NZ_BAGJ01000038.1 GCF_000308775.1 Nocardia testacea NBRC 100365 | reverse complement strand
TGTCGAAGACATCGTCCATGTTCTCGCGGCCCTGCAGGTATTTCGACGGTTTGTAGTCGTGCTGCCCGCCGGTATCAGCGGCGCCGGCCCCCGGAGCGCCACCCATCGGCGCTCCACCCATCGGCTGTGCGGAACCCGCGGGCGACTGATAGTGGCCGGCCGGATCCGTCCCGGGTCCCGCCAGGGCGGCCCGGGGGAACAGCTGCGACTGTGACTGCTGCGGTTCGGGGTAGGGCGAGAGCGGCGTTTCCGGCGGAGCGCCGCCGCCCGGCAGGCCCGCGCCCGCACCGCCGCCACCCAGCGCGCCGGCCAACCGGTCGAGCTGCTCCCGGGCCGGATCCAGCATGCCCTGCAGGTGCTGCTGCAACTGGCCGGGATCCAGCATTCGAGCCAATTCGTCCATTCCCGGCAGACCGCTGCCGAGCTGCGCGAACGCCTGGATACCCTGGGTGAGCAGGTTGGCGATCCTGCCCAGCGGGTCCTGGCCGCTACCGCCGGCTCCGCTCCCGCCGCTGCCGGAGCTGTTGCCGAGGAGGTCGGACCAGCTGTTGCCGGTGCTACCGGCGCCGGTGCCACTCCCGGGACCGGGGTCGTCGCCGAACAGCGTATCCGCCGAACCGTAGGGCGAGTCCTCGTCGTAGAGCGAGGAGAGCGGGGTGTTCTTCAGCTCCTCGGGCATCTCGTCCAGCGGGATACCGGTGAGCTGCGAGAGCGCGTCCGCGAGTGATGGCTCGCCGGAACCGCCCGATGCCGTGATCTTCCGGTTCTTCAGCGCCTCCGGAAGCTCGGAGGCCGGTATACCGGTGAGCTTGCTCAGGATATCCGCGGCCGTGGGGTTCTCCGGCATTTCGTCGCTGCCGCCGGTGGAGTCCGAGCCCGGCCCCCCTTCTGATCCCGGATTGTTCCCACCGGAGGAACCGGGCCCACCACTGGAGACCTCTTCGCCGGAGCCGTTGCTGCCCAGCAGATCCTCGGCCGACGGCATCTCCGGGAGCTTCGGGGTCTGCTGCTGACCGGTGTAGGCCGGGCTGCTCCCGCCCGTCGGGCTTCCCCCGCCTTTCGAGCTGCTGCCGCCTTTCGGACTGCTGCCGGACCCGGTTCCGCCCGAGGATGCCGTTTCGGGCATGGACGGCATGGACGGACCCCCACCGGTCGCCGTCTCGGGCATGGACGGCATCGACGGACCACTTCCACTGCCCGATCCACTGCCTCTCGAACCGGCGGTGATGGGTGAGCCGGATCCACTCGACCCGCTGCCCGGGCCGGCGCCGGGGCCGCCCCCCGCACCGCTCTGCCCGGTGTATTCCGGTCCGCCGCTGCCGGCCCCTTGGCCACTGCCCCGACCGTCTTCCAGGCCGTCCGCGTACCCGTCCTCGTACCCGGATTGATAGGTGCTTCCGCTTCCGCTACCGCTACCGCTTCCACTGCCGCTACCGCTACCGCTACCGCTTCCACTGCCACTGCCACTACCCGAGCCGTCGCCCTCACCCCCGGGCTTCGCGATGGGCCCGTCCAATACGGGCATCACCTTCACCGCTTCCTTCATCGGCTCGAGGTAGTACTCGTTGAGCCGCCAGCGGTAGTCCCCCAGGTCCGGTTCGTGACACCCGCCCGGCTCCGCGGGGATACCCGGCATCTGCGGCTTTGTGTACGCCAGGAAAGTGGCCGCCCAGGCCATGTTGTCGCGCACCTGCTCGATGGAGTCGATGAGCGGCTGGACGCCGTTGCGGTAATTGCGTACCGCCTCCCGCGCACCTGCCGAACCCTCGCCCTTCCACGAATCGGCCAGCGGGAAAATCTTGTCCACCAGACCGTTCAGCTTGGCGCCCAGATCGCTTGCCAGCGAGCCCCAGGTGGCCGAGCGGTTCATCACGGCCTGCGCATCGATGTACTGGCCGTGGTCGTACATCTCCCGCCAGGACACCGCGTCCTGGGCCTCGACCTTGATGGCATCGCCCGGATCCTTGTTGCCGCTGTAGTTCTTCACGCCGCTCGGGATATCCGGACTCCGGTTGGTGAATATGAGCATCGGGTCCGGCGGCGCCATCGGGTCGGCCACTGTCGCGGGATTGTAGTCCGCCGAACCCTCGCCCGGCTTGATCGCGCCCAGTTCATCACTCGACGCCTGATCGACATCGTCGTAGGCCTTACCGGCGGCAATGAACAGCTGAGTCAAACCCTCGAGTACCGTGGCGTGCTCACGCAGGATCTCGTACAGACGGCCGGCCTTCTTGCTGTACACCCCCGCCAGCTGATTACCGGACGACAATGCCCCGAACATCGCCGGGTCCAGCATGTCCAGTTTGTGCTCTGTGATGGCATCGGCCATACCCCGCAGGTCATCGACCAGATCGGCGGCGGCCCGGGCCGCCGTGATCGCATCCTTCGGGGTGAACTGCAGATGCCCCTCGTTCGCTTGGGTCGTGAGACCGGTCAGCGTATTCGGGTCCAATGCCATGAGCGTTCACTTTCCGTCGTAACGGTCGACCGGATCCCGCCGCGGTACCGCGACCCGGCTCGACATGCTCGCGTTGTTGTCAGTCTCGATCCGCGACAACGGAGGCCGGCCCCGGATCTTCGGGATCGTCCCGCTTGTTCCCCGGCCAGTCCGGTGAATCGGGCGATACCGTCGGTGCCTCCAGCGGCTGGGGTATCAATCCGGCCAGGTCCGGCGCACCCTCGATCATCTCGGACAGTTTCGGCAGTGAATTGCGGTGCGCCATCAATGGATCCATGAGTTCACGGGCTTTCTGCTGCACCTGCGCGGCGGCATCCTGCACGGCCTTGGTGATGACTGCCGCAATCTCGTCCATCGTCAGATCGAGGATGTCGTCGGCGAATTTGGTGTCGATGAGCAGACCGTCGGCGTTCACCGTCACTTCGATCCGCTTCTCCTCGGCGAGGACCGTGGCGGTGAGCAGGGAACGCTTCTTCTGGACTTCGGCGATACCGCGCATCTGGTGGCTCAAGCCCGACAGCATGGTTGCCATATCTTCCTGCAGGCGTTCGTTCACCACGGTGCAACCTCAGTTCTTCCGGTCCGGAAGTGACCTCCGCGAAGACCACATCCCCCCGGGATTACAGCGCAACAGGTTGAATACCCGATGGCGCGCACACGAATTCGGTGTGCCTGCCACCGGGCGGCTCGCAGCACCGGTTGTCCATCCAGCGCGATTCGCCGACTGCCTCGCGCCGGCAGCGGATTCTCGGAAGGTCCGAATCCGTTGGCTGAATCCCTTGTCGAGCCCCTCGGCGATACCACTGCCGACCGGCTCCGCGGCATCACCGGCCACGACGCCGTAGCCGAACTCCTCCCGTCGAACTCGTCGCGTTTCCGGGCGGCCAGCTGCCCGGCCTGGATCGCCCCGTTGATCATCGCCTCTTCGGCCGCGCGCCGGATCACCTCGCTCCCCACCGATCGAACAGCGGCCGAAGCCTGACCGACTGCCTGTCGGACAGGCATCCTTACACGCGCCCCGCCGGAAACTCAGCGGTACGGTTGTCCCGATCACGGTGTTCTCGGAAGGCGGAAAATCGGCATGGACCCCTCACGCTGCGTTGTTCTGGTACCCGTCGCCGGCCACATCGAACACGACTGCGACGAGGCGTTGAAGCGATTGGAACGACGCGGCTACCGAGTGTGGCGCAGATACGGGTCCTCCGCCATCGATCAGGCCCGCAGTCAGATGGCCACCGATGCGCTGGCCGAGGGCTTCGACGAGCTGATGTGGATCGATTCGGATATCGGATTCGACCCGGACGCGGTGGACCGGTTACGTGCCCACAACCTTCCATTGGTGGGTGGGGTGTACGCCAAGAAAGGTACGCGCGCCCTGGCTTGTCATATCTTGCCGGGCACCGAGAAGTTCGTCCTCGGCGAGGGCGGCGGTCTCAGCGAAGTCCGCTATCTCGGAACAGGTTTCCTGCACACCAGGCGAGAGGTCTACGAGAAGATCGCCGAACACGAGGAGTTGCCCGTGTGCAACCTCGCATTCGGCGCTCCCACTGTCCCGTATTTCCTGCCGATGCTGCTACCGGAAGCCGACGGCAACCACTGGTACCTGGGCGAGGATTTCGCCTTCGCCGAGCGCGCGCGACGCTGCGATTTCACCGTGTACGTCGACACCAGCATCCGCCTGGACCACATCGGCACCTATGCCTACACGTGGGAGGACGCCGGGAGCGACAAACCCCGCTACGGGAGCTACACCTACCACTTCGGCTGAGGTCCGCGGGAGCAGTCACCGGCACATTCCGGCAGCGCGCGGGCAGTAGCCCTCTCAGATCTGCCCGTCCATCCTGCGCAGCTCGTCGACGGCATCGTTCTGACCGGTGGCGATGGCGACAAAAGTGCCACCGATCCCGTCGACGCCGTCGAGCAGGTTCGGCTCGGATGTGCCGTAACCGTCGTTGTTGCTGCCGTTGACGAACTTCTCGCCGAAACTGTCGTTACCCCACGGCTGCCTGTTCTGCTCGTCCTCGAGCCCGTCGAGCCGCTCCCGCAACCGGCGACCGACACCCAGTATCGAGTCGCCGAGTTCCTGCGATATCCCCGCCGCGGTCGCCAGCTGGTCCGGATCCACCGCTACGCGATCCACCATCGTCCTCACCTCTCATCCGGTGCCGCCGCATCGTCACAACCTGAACGACACGTCTACCTCCGCGGATTGTGTCCCCGGGGTTCCACCGACCACCTCACCCGCCGCCACCGTCGCGCCGTCGGGCACCACCGCACCGGGCAGGATCACCGCCCCTTCGTTCACGATTGCCCCCGCACCCACCACGGCTCCCGGGTGCACGATGACGCCCGCGTGGATCTGCGCGCCCTTGCCCACCACGGCCCCCTCCTGTACCGCCGCGCCCCCGTGGACGACCGCGCCCTCGCCGATATCGGCGTTCCTGCCCACCGTGGCGCCTGCCCGGATCTCCGCCCCGGGCCCGATGCTCGCCGAGGGATCGACCACCGCCTCCGAGCTCACGATCGGCTCCGGCGCGTCCTGTCCGCCCTCCGTATCCGCCGCGTCCTCGCCGCCCTTCGGAACAGCGCCGTCGGGCAGCCATCCGCCGGTCGCCACCTCGGGACCGCGGAATTCGGCGATCGGATACGGCACCCGCATCGGCCAGCGCTGTGGTCGCGGTTTACCGCGCACATCCTTACCCTCGCCCAGCGAATGGCCGATTTCGTGAGCGCCGTGGTGGGTCCCATGGTGCTCGGTCCTCGACTCGGCGTACCTGTCGCGGAAATGCCCGTAGGCTTCGCGGGAGCCGGGTGGCACTCCGAGTCGATTCGCGAGCTCCGACCCGAACGACAATTGCGAGGTGTCGGCCGACCAGGCCGACTGGAACGGCGGGTCGCCACCCTGCGCCGCGGACTCCGAACTGTACACCGACGCGCTGTCCGAAGATGTTTCGAACGAGGTCTCCGACGGGGAGAACTGCGGACGCTGCCCCGGCGGGCCGCCGGAGAAGCCGGTATCCGATATCGAGCCGTCCGAGGAGATCTCGAAAACAATCTCCGCGTCGCTGTCGTCCTGTCGCTGCTGCGGGTTCTGCTGCGAGGGGTGCGGAGCCGGCGGCGGGTTCTGCCCGCCGAACTGACGCGAGAAATTGGGCGGCGGGGCTGCCGGGCCGGGCCGGCCGAGCAGCGGACGCGAGAAGTTCGGCGGGCGCTGCGCCGGCGTAGCCGGGACAGGTGGGCCGGGCTGCGGTGCCCCCGGCGCGGGCAGGCCGGATTGGCTCGTTCCCGGCGCGGGCCGCGGCGAGCCCGCCCCCCAGTCACTGTTCCCGGGTATACCCGGAGTCGTAGTCGGGCCGTGCATACCGGATGGCGGAAGCGGAAAGTCCGACAGCGAAACATCGTCGGACCGCATATCCGACCCGGTTTCGATACTGGTTACCGACATGGCGTCGGACTCGGAGTCGAACCACTCGGTTCGCAGGGGCCCGCCCGGGGCATCCAGCGGGCCGCCCGAGGTATCGCCTCTGCCGCCGGGTGGCACCGGCGAGGCATCGGGGTCGGTCATCGGCGAGGAGTCGATCGAGGTGACCGACGAGTTGTCGTGCAGTCCCGGCTGCGGCGCCGGCTGACGGGAAACCGGCCCCGCCGGCGGATTCTGCGAATGCTGGTTCTGCGACGAGAACTGCTGCTGCGCGGACGACGTCTGGGAGGTGGGGTTCACCGGCCCCTGCGGGCCCGCCGAGGGGCCCGGCGGCCCGTGGTAGCCGCCGCCCGGCATGGGGGAATCCGATCCGAACTGCCCACCGGATACGGTGCCGGGCGGGCCGGCACCGCCCGACATGAAAACGTCGCCGCTGACCTGATGGATGGAAATACCGTCGTCCGAACCACCGAACCAGGCGTGCTGCGGCATGGACCCGCCGTTGCCGGCGAATGTCCACGGCGCGCCCGAGTCCCCGTAGCGCCCACCGGCGCCGAAACCTTGCTCGTAGTCCCGGCCGCCGTAATAGATGCTGTCATCGTCCCGGCCGCCGTAAGTGCTGTCGTCGTCCCGGCCGTAGTAGACGCTGTCGTCGTCCCGGCCGCGGTAGAAGCCACCATTGCCCTCGTCTCCGAACCGGCCACCACCACCCTCGCCGTAATTGCCCTGGCTGCCGCCCTCACCGGTGAATCCCCCGAAGGTTTGGGAGCCGGTTGCGCCACCGTGAGCCGCGGGTCCGAAATTCCCGGATGCGCCCGGCACGGGCTGGTGGCCCCCGTAACCACCGGACCATCGGCCGCCCGGGGCCGCCTGCCCCTGACCGGCGGCTCCCGAACCGAGAATGTTCGCCCCGGCCTGGTTGGGCGCGGCAGCCGAGTTCAGGTTCTGCAACGCGATATCACCCGGGGCCATACCGGGCGGTGCCGCGATATCGGTCGAGGAGTCGATCCTCACGTTGCCGGAACTATCGCTCGAACTCCCGGCCGAGCTCTCCGGCGCGGGGGCGAACAGCCCGGGTCCTTCGTACTTCGGCAGCCACCACGCGAAACCGCGCCAGTGGTCGCTCCGGAATCCGGCGAGGTTATCGAACCCGTCCGCCCCCTTCGGGATATAGCTGTTGAACGCCGCCCCACCGCGCACGCCGCCGACGATACCGCCCTGAGCGATATTGCCGACCCAGCCGGCGGCGTTGCCGAAGGCGGAGAAATCCACGCCGGAGGCCAGCGCGGTGGCGAGATTGCCGAAGATGGCGCCGAAGGCATCGGAGGTGGCGCCGATGAACATGCCGCGGAACGCGCCCATGGCAGGGTTGTACACCACTTTGGTGGAAGTTTGTTGAGGCCCTTGTCGATGAATTCGCCGAATTATCTGCCGAATTCGCGCGCGGGGATCGCACCGGCGACACCGCCCAGCGCACTCAGCCCGAATTCCTTGCCGTTGAACTCGTGCCGCTTGCCCTGGCCGATCTGGCCGGCCTGTACACCGCCGTTGATCGCCATCGGTACCACCGCGCCCTCGATGGCGCGCGAGACATAGACGCCCCAGCCTTTCGCGGTCGGCCAATGCGCGGTGCGGCCGGCCCCGACGAGGTCTTTCCAGAATGGACTCTTCTTCAGGTTCGGCGCCCCCATCCGCGCCGCGATATTCGTGATCGTCTTCTGCACGAAATCCTGCATGAACTTCAGGGCCGAGCGGGTCGAGACGATCGCGGCCGCTTCCACGGCGGGCGCGGTCGGGGGGAACAGCCAGGCCCAGGCGATCTCGATCGCCAGCCAGCACAGCGTCAGGATGATGGTGAGTTTGGTGGCCTGCAACTCGGTGCCCATATCGAACGCCGAGTCATATTGCGTCATCAGGTATTCGGCGATCTGCTCCAAGGAGTGTTCGCCGGTGCGCAGTTCGTCGAACCGCCCACCCATCTCCGCGCGCGCCGCGCCCGCCGGATACGCGGCCATGGTCGCCTGACGAGCCTCGTCGATCTCGGCGAGCAGAGCGGTGAGCTCCTTACTCGCTTCCTCCCAGGCCCGGGCCACCTCCCAGGCCTTGTCCTCGTCCCCGTCCGGCCATGGGGCCCCGGCGATCCAGCCGAGCCAGCGCAACTCTTCGGGTAGGTAGAGCGTCATACCGGCGAAGCCGCAACAGTCCGACCAAGCTGGCTCACCGCTACCTCCCTGACGGCCGATACCAGTGCTATCTCAGCGTATTCGGCTGAACTGGTAGTAGCGCCGCCTTGAACTCCATGCGAGATCCCGGCGAACCGGCTTCCGGCCGGACCCGTTCCGCCGCCCGCCGAACCGAAACGGTGGCTGTGGCCGCACGGCCGGCCCGGGCCGGCCGGATTCGCCGCCTCGACGAGCAGGGACCTGCCGTGCTTGCACACGACAGGTCCCTCGTTTCGCCACGGTACACCGCACGGCTCCGCTACCGGCTCACGGTGGACGATGAGCGGCGACGCTCCGCCGGACCGGCTATTCGGCCGGGCCGGTTCCGCCGCTGCGTTCGCGTACGTCGGTGATGATGGCCGAGAAATCCCGGTCGCCCGAGGTCTCGTTGAACTCGCGATAGATTTCGGCGGCCAGTTGCCCGATCCGGCCCTCGACACCGTTGGCCCGCAATGCCTCCACTGCCAGACCCAGATCCTTGTTCATCAGCGCGGTGGCGAACCCCGGCTTGTAGTCGTTGTTCGCCGGGCTGGTCGGCACCGGACCCGGCACCGGGCAGTAGGTGGTGAGCGACCAGCTCTGCCCCGAGGCCGTGGATACGACGTCGAAGAACGCCTGATGACTCAGGCCCAGCTTCTCGCCCAGTACCAGCGCTTCCGACAGGCCGATCATGGAGATGCCGAGGATCATGTTGTTGCAGATCTTGGCCGCCTGCCCGTTCCCGGCGGCGCCGGTGTGTACCACCTTGGCGCCCATCACCTCGAGCACCGGCAGCGCCTCGGCGAAATCGGTATCCGCCCCGCCCACCATGAAGGTCAGCGTTCCGGCGGCCGCACCGGAGACACCTCCGGAGACCGGTGCGTCCAATGCCCGGTGCCCCGCTGCCGCCGCGGCTTCGGCTGCGGCTCGGGCGTCGGCCACATCGATGGTCGAACAGTCGATGAACAGCGTGCCCGGGTTCGCGGCCGGCAGCAGTTCGTCGTACACGGTGCGCACCAGCTTGCCGTTGGTGAGCATGGTGATCACGATGTCACGACCGGTGGCCGCGGCCACCCCGGAGTCCACCAGCGCGACCCCGTCGGCACGGGCCTGCTCCTGCGCCGCCGGCGAGGGATCGAACGCGTGCACGTCGTAGCCGGCCTTGACCAGGTTGGCCGCCATGGGCCCGCCCATATGGCCGAGGCCGAGGAAGCCGATCGTCTTGCTCATTGCTTGTCCTCCGGAATCGTCAAACCCAGTTCCCGCGCACCGAGTTCGGCGAAATATCCATCGACCTGCGCGGTGGTCACATCGGATAGGGTGGCGGGCGACCACTGCGGGTTACGGTCCTTGTCGACCACCTGCGCGCGAATGCCCTCGACCAGATCGTGCGAGGCCAGCGAGGCGATCGAGACCCGGTACTCCTCGTTCAGCACCGCTTCCAGGCTGCCGGCGCCTTTGGCCGAACGCAGCGATCGCAGCGTCACCTGGAGGGCGACGGGCGATTTGCCGAGTACGTCGTCGGCGGCCTTGTTCGCCTCCGGCGAGGCGTGGGCCTGGAGCCGGGACACGATCTCGGCGACGGTATCGGCGCTGTAGCAGGCATCGATCCAGTCACGCTGGGCGACCAGTGTCGATTCCGGCGCTTCGGCGGCGAATTTCGCGATGGCGATATCGGCGGCCTCGGTCTCCAGGGTGGTCAGCAGTGCCGGGATCTGCTCGGCGGGGACGTAGTAGTCCGCGAAACCGGTGGCGATCGCGTCCCCGGCCCCGAGCCGCGCGGTGGTGAGCGCGATATGCGCGCCCAGCTCGCCCGGCGCCCGGGACAGCAGGTAGGTGCCGCCGACATCGGGGATGAAGCCGATACCGACCTCCGGCATACCGACCTTGGACCGTTCGGTGACGATCCGGTGACTGCCGTGCGCGGACAGGCCGACCCCGCCGCCCATCACGATCCCGTCCATCACCGCGACGTACGGCTTCGGATAGCGGCCGATGAGCGCATTGAGAATGTACTCGTCGCGCCAGAACTTCCCGGTCGCCGAATCCGCCGCCGCGCCCACGTGCCCCGCCGCCTGCTGTTCCTTGGCGTCGTGATGGATGGCGACGATATCGCCGCCCGCGCACAGGCCCCGCTCACCGGCACCGGTGATGGCCACCGTCCGCACCGAATCGTCGGTGGCCCAGGCATGTAGCTGCTCGGTGATGGTGAGCGTCATCGCGTGGTTGAGTGCGTTGATGGCCCTGGGCCGGTTCAGCGTGAGCAGGCCCAGGCCGCCGCGCTGTTCGACCAGGACTTCGGGTTCGTCGCTCATTCATATCCTTTCGCGCTCGCCGCCGGGCGTCCGCCGATCACGACACACCCGCCACGGACGCTGTCATCGACCGGGCGACGACCATCCGCATGATCTCGTTGGTGCCCTCCAGGATCTGGTGCACCCGTAGGTCGCGGACGATCTTCTCCAAGCCGTATTCGGCCAGGTAACCGTATCCGCCGTGCAGTTGCAGCGCGGCGTTGGCGACCTCGAAACCGGCATCGGTGGCGAATCGTTTGGCCATGGCGCAGAGTTCCACCTTGTCCGGGGCATCCTCGTCCAGCGCCGCCGCGGCCCGCCACAGCAGGGTCCGGGCGGCTTCGAGTTCGGTCCGCATATCGGCCAGCTCGAACTGCAATGCCTGATTCTTCAGCAGCGGGGCCCCGAACGCATTGCGCTGGGCCAGGTAGGGCACGGTTTTCTCGAGCGCGGCCTGGGCTCCGCCCACCGAGCACGCGGCGATATTGAGCCGCCCGCCGTTGAGCCCGTTCATGGCGATCCGGAACCCGTCACCCTCGGCGCCGAGCCGGTTGGCGACCGGCACCCGGGCATCGGTGAGGATCACCTGCCGGGTGGGCTGGGCGTTCCAGCCCATCTTCTTCTCGTTGGGCCCGACCTCCAGACCGGGCGTATCGGCCGGGATGACCAGCGTCGAGATACCCCGTGCTCCGGTGTCCTGGGTGCGCACCATCATCACGTACAGGTCGTTGCTGCCCGCGCCCGAGATGAACTGCTTGGACCCGGTGACCACGTAGTCGTCGCCGTCACGCACCGCCCGGGTGGTGATGGCGGCGGCGTCGGAACCCACACCGGGCTCGGTGAGCGCGTAACTGGCCAGCTGTTCCATCGAAGTCAGTCCGGGCAGCCACTGCCGGCGCTGGTCGTCGTCGCCGTAGGCGTCGATCATCCAGGCCGCCATATTGTGGATCGAGATATAGGCCGCCACGGTGGGGCATCCGGTGGCGAGCTGTTCGAAGATCCGCACCGCGTCCAGCCGGCGCAGCCCGGATCCACCGAACTCCTCACCCACGTAGATACCGCCGAGCCCGACCGCACCCGATTTTCGCAGCACATCCACCGGAAAGTGTTTGTTCTGGTCCCATTCCACGGCGTGCGGCGCCAGGTATTCGTCAGCGAATTCCCGGGCGGTATCGCGGATGGCCCGCTCGTCTTCGTCGAGCGTGAACACGGCCGTCATTCCATCGTCGGGATGACGAAGCTGTTGCTCTCCTTCAGTCCCGCCGGCCAGCGCTGGGTCACCGTCTTGGTCTTGGTGTAGAAGCGGATCGAATCCGGGCCGTGCTGGTTCAGATCACCGAACCCGGACCGCTTCCAGCCGCCGAAGGTGTAGTACGCGATCGGCACCGGGATCGGGACATTGATACCGACCATGCCGACCTGGACGCGGGCCGCGAAATCACGGGCGGTGTCACCGTCGCGGGTGAAGATCGCCACGCCGTTGCCGTATTCGTGGTCGTTGGCCAGCCGCAGGCCTTCCTCGTAGTCGGCGGCGCGTACGACGCTGAGTACCGGGCCGAAGATCTCCTCTTTGTAGATGGACATCTCCTTGCCGACCCGGTCGAACAGGGTCGCGCCGACGAAGTACCCGTTCTCCGCACCCTCGACGGTGAGGCCGCGGCCGTCGACCACGAGCTCGGCGCCCTCGTCGATACCCTGCTGGATGTACTTCTTCACCCGGTCCACACCGTCCAGCCCGACCAGCGGCCCGTAGTCCGCGCCCGGATCATCGGATTTGCCGACATTGAGCTTGTGCACCCGCTCGGTGAGCTTCTCCACCAGCCGGTCCGCGGTCTCCTCGCCCACCGGCACGGCCACCGAGATCGCCATGCAGCGTTCACCGGCCGAACCGTAGCCCGCGCCGATGAGCTGATCGGCGACATCGTCGAGATCGGCGTCGGGCATGACGATGGCGTGGTTCTTGGCGCCGCCGAAGCACTGGGCGCGTTTGCCGTTCGCGGTGGCGGTCTCGTAGATGTACTGGGCGATCGGGGTGGAGCCGACGAAACCGACGGCCTTGATGCGGGGATCGTGCAGGATCGTGTCCACGGCCTCCTTGTCGCCGTTGACCACGTTGAACACGCCCTCGGGCAGTCCGGCTTCGAGGAACAGTTCGGCCAGCCGCAGCGGCACCGACGGGTCGCGTTCGGAGGGCTTGAGCACGAAAGCGTTACCGGTGGCCAGCGCGGGACCGGCCTTCCACAGCGGAATCATGGCCGGGAAGTTGAACGGGGTGATCCCGGCGACCACACCCAGTGGCTGGCGCATCGAGTAGACGTCGATCCCGGTGCCCGCGCTCTCGGTGTACTCGCCCTTGAGCAGATGCGGGATACCGACGGCGAATTCGATGACCTCGAGGCCGCGCTGGATATCGCCCTTGGCGTCGGGGATGGTCTTGCCGTGCTCACTGGACAGCAGTGCGGCCAGCGAATCGATCTCATCGTTGACCAGGGTCAAGAACTTCATCAGCACCCGGGCCCGGCGCTGCGGGTTGGTCGCGGCCCAGGCCGGCTGCGCGGCTTCGGCATTCGCGATGACCGCTTCGACCTCGGCCCGGCTCGCCAGCGGCACCCGGGCCTGCACCTCGCCGATATTCGGGTCGTAGACATCGCCGAACCGGCCGGAGGTCCCGGGGACGTGCTGCCCGCCGATGAAATGGGTGAGTTCTCGAACCATGCGATTCCCTGCCTCGTGTCGGGGGTGGCGGGCGCGGCACTGCGGCCGTCCGTCACACGAAGATCGTTTTGCGGGCTTCCAATAGTTGGACGTCCAAGCAAAACGATACACCCGGCCCCCGGCCGAAACCAGAGCCCACCGCAAATGCCCCGCCCGGGCCCGCGAGTCTACTCGTCCGCCCTGCTAACCGGCGGTTTTCGTGGACCGCGCCAGCAGATAACTGCCGATCCCCAGCACCACCGCGCCGATCACCAGGATCGCCCCGGACGCACCGGCCGACTCACCGGTCCAGTCCGCGACCGCCTCCACCGCCGCCAGCGTCAGCGCGGCGGCGCCGCCCAGCACCAGCACCCAGGACCGGTCGGTGGCGTAGACCCCGAAACACACCACCGCCACGACCGCGGTGAGCACGTACGCCGGCCACATCCCGTCGAATGTGTCGACGGTCTGCGCCCCTGATACGGCCAGGACCACGCCCGCCAGATATCCGGCCCACACCTCGAGCACCACCCGGGCCCGCGTGAGACCGAGCCAGCCGATACCCAGCGCCAGTACCCCGCCGCCGACCCAGCTGTCGTCGAGATCGAAGACCTCGTCCAGCACACCCACGACCAGCGCCACGCTGAACCCGGTGCACACCAGCAGACCGAGCAGCGACGGCAGCGCGGCGTAACCGGCGACCGCGGCCAGCAGACCCGCCCCCGCGGCATAGACCCAGGTGGTGTCGCTGCCGGCATCGCCGTTGTCGGAGATCGACCCCGCGGCCGCGGCCACGCTCACCGCAGCGAGCACGAACAGGCACACCGCGAGCCTGGTACGGGCGGTGTGCCCGGTATCGGGTACCGACCGCCACGCCGCACGCAACAACACCGAAGGGCCGCCGGCGATCGCCACACCGGCCACGATCAATCCGAGAGCGACCAGCGCGAACAGGGCGAACCGGCCGAGCTTCGCCATATCGTCCCAGGACTCCACCAGGATGAGTACGAGCCCACTCAACAGCAGCCCCGCCCCCGCATAGGCCGCGATCTCGGCCAGCAGCCGGGCCGGAGTGGGCCGCGGACGTTCCTGTTTCAGCGCGGTGACCACCGCGGTCAGCTGGGTTTCGTCGAGCACCCCCTGCTCGACCAGATCGCGCAGCGCGGCGGGCGCGCGCCCCGGCCCCGCCGGCTCACCGGCCCCCGGCGATTCCGCTGCCGAATCCGGCCGGGGCGCGACGGGCGGGGATTTGTCCGTCACGACGCGGTCGGGCACCGTATCGGCTCCCGACACCGGCGCCCGCGGCGCCGAATCCTGTTCGGCCACAGACCCAGTATGACGCCGGATCCCCCGACTCGTCCGACGCGAGCCGAACAGCTGCCTCGAGCCCTGGTCACGCGCTACGCTCGGCCACCAGGCCGCAGACGATCGCAGGAGGTGCCGGAGCGCAATGGAAATCGGCGATATCCGGATCATCGACGCACACATCCATCAGTGGGACCCGTTCACCACCGCGCGCGAGTTCAGCCGTACGGCGAAACTGCTGCGTGCCGTCCCGGTCCCGCTGCCGCTCGCGGTACGTCTCGCACCGCGGAAGGACCGGGAGTTCATCGGCGAGCCCTCGGCCTATCTGGCGCCGTACCTGCCCGCCGACTACCGGGCCGATGCCGGTGATCTGCCGGTCGAATCGGTGGTGCACATCGAGGTCGAGTGGGCCGGCCCCAAGGTGGAGGAGACCCGCTGGGTCACCGCCCTGCCGTTCGGCGTGGACACCCCCGCGCTCGCCGCCGTGAGCGCCAGCGGCTGCCCGGGCGCCGCGGGCTTCGCCGAACTGCTCGACGCGCATCTGTCCGCCTCGCCCCTGGTACGCGGCGTGCGCAGTATGGTCGCCCACCATCCGGACACGGGTATCCGCAGTTTCACCACCGACCCGGGCGCCCTGCACAGCACCGAGTTCCTGGACGGTTTCGCCGCGCTGGTCGAGCGCGATCTGGTCTTCGAGGCCTGGGTGTACTCCAATCAGCTGTCGGAGCTGAGGGCGGTGGCCCGGCGCTATCCCGAGGCGAAGATCGTGCTGAACCATCTCGGCACTCCGGCGGGGATCTTCGGACCGATCGGCAAGTACACCGGTAACGACGCCCGGCAACGCGCCGCGATATTCGAACGCTGGCGCACCGATATCACCGCGCTGGCCGAATTCCCCAATGTGGTGGCGAAGGTCAGCGGGCTGATGATGCCGATCTTGGGCCATCCGGTGCCCCGGCCCGGCCATCCGACGCCGGTGGCCCGGCTCACCGACCGGATCGGCCCGCTGCTGCGGCACGCGGCCGACGTCTTCGGGGTCGACCGTCTCGTGTGGGGGTCGAACTTCCCGGTCGACCGGCCGATCACCTCGATCACCGGCAGCGCCGAGGCGGTCGCGACGGTGCTGGCCGAACATCTCGGCAGCACCGAGTTCCTGGAGAAGGTTTTCCGCGCCAATGCCCAGCGGGTGTACGGCCTGGATTGACACCGGGCGGCCCACGCGACGCCTCGCCGGAGATCCGCGCGAGCCCGCCGGACAGCGCTCACCGAACCTCGGCGCGGACCCGGAAGCGGTCCCGGTAGGCGGCCGGGGTGATGCCGAGAGTGCGGCGGAAGGCGCGGGTGAGCGTATCGGTTGTCCCGAAACCACATTCGCCGGCCACCCGGTCGAGGGTGTCGTCGGTGGTCTCCAGCCGGTTGCGGGCGACTTCGACCCGGGCGGCCTCGACGTAGGCCGCCGGTGTCGTACCCAGTTCGTTCTTGAAGATACGGGTGAGTTGGCGGTCGCCGATCCGGGCGTGGGCGGCGAGGTCGGCGACGGTGAGCGGTTCGGAGATGTGCTGCGCGATGTGATGCCGCAGGTCGTCGATGCGGCGGGTGGACGAAACCGGATCGAGGGACACGCTGAACTGGCTCTGCCCGCTGGGACGCCGCAGGTACATCACCAACTGCCTGGCCACCCGCATCGCCGGCTCCTGGCCGAAATCCTCCGCCACCAGCGCAAGGGTCAGATCCAGGCAGGCGGTGAGCCCGGCACCGGTCCACACGTCACCGTCGCGGATGAAGATCGGGTCGGCGTCCACCGTGACAGCCGGATGTTCGGCGGCGAGTTGTCCGGCGGTCGACCAGTGTGTGGTGGCACGTTTGCCGTCCAGCAGCCCGGCATGGGCGAGGATATGCGCGCCGACGCATACCGAGGCCACACGCCGGGCACGGCCGGCCGAGCGGCGAACCCAGTCCACCACCGCCGGATCGGCGACCGCGCGCACCTGCCGCCGCGCATCGACATCGACCGCGCCCGGCACGATCAGGGTGTCGATACCGCGGCCGGAGATGTCGGCGAACGTCGTATCCGGGAGTACCCGGACGCCGGCGGAGGTCGTCACCGGCTCCGGTGTCTCGGCCGCGAGTACGACGTGATAGCCGGTGGGTTCGCCGATCTCCCGTTGCAGCAGGGAAAACACTTCGGGCGGCCCGGTCACGTCGAGCAGATCGACGCCGTCGAACAGGGCGACGACGATCAACCGTTCGATCACTGTCTCGTCCTCCACACCGCTGATGTCGTTTTTTGCAGGTTACATGTCATTGCCGACATATCGGTGGGCTCATAACGTGAACGACGCGCCGGAAACCCGGCCCGGACTCCCCGAAAGGATGACCTCGATGGCCACCACATTGCGTGAGCTCAGCGGCTTCGACCAGACCCCGGCCACCCTGGCCGAGGCCACGGTGCTGCTCGTCGACTACCAGAACACCTACACCCGCGGGGTCATGGAGCTCGACGGCTGGAAACCCGCCCTCGAGGCAGCCGCGGTCCTCCTCGCACGGGCGCGGGCAGCCGGTGCGCCGGTCATCCATATCGTCCACAACGGCGGCGCCGGATCCGCCTACGACCTCGATGCCGAAGTCGGCCGGATCCATTCGGCGGTCGCGCCCGCGGATGGCGAGTCGGTCGTTGTCAAAACCGCGCCGAACGCCTTCGTGGACACCGATCTCGCCGCACTCGTCGACGCGACCGGGAACAAGCAGGTCGTCATCGCCGGATTCATGACCCATATGTGCGTCACCTTCACCACCGAAGGCGCGTTCCTGCGCGGGAACCAACCCACTGTCGTAGCCGACGCGTGCGCCACCCGCGCGCTGCGGAGCCCCGCGGGCGAGGTCTCGGCCACCCAGCTCCACCACAGCGCTCTGGCCACCATCGCCGACCTCTACGGCACCGTCGCGCTCTCCGCGGCCGATCTCGGTTAGGCGGTGGTCGCCTGTCCGGTGCGTCAACGGCCGGTCAGCGTCGAGTACACGACCATCAGCGCCCGCCCGGCCTCGGCCGCCGTCGGCTCGTCCGCGGACAGCATGCGCAAGGCCCGCCGCAGCAGCGCCGGATCGAGGTCGTCGGGGGCCGGCCGGATCCCCGGTGCCGGCAGCGCGGGTAATTCCAGGCTCTCGCCGTACGGATCGGTGAACTCCCCGGTCTCCGGCGCCGTGGCCTCGACCCCGCTGATCAGAGTGTCCAGGCTCAACCCACGCAGGGTGAGCAGATCACGCGGATGATCGTCGAGCCGCTCGGCGAGCAGACAGGCGACCGCGATCGCGTGTTTGCACGGCCACCCCGGGTCCGGGCACGTGCAGCCGAAATCGATATCGGCGGCGGTCTCCGGGAGCAGGTGCGGGGCGAGCTCCCGGGGCAGATCACCGGAGACCACCCGGGCGAGCATGCCGGGCGAGCCCCGGATCAACTCGACCAGCAACTCCACTTCCTCGTCGCGCAGGCGGCGGATATCGCAGGTGGTGGTGAACGGGCGCGGCTGGCTGCCCTGCACCTCGGCGGCGACGGCGCCGGGCTCGATCCGGTAACTCACCACCTGCCCCGCCCGCGCATAGGTACGCCCGCGGGACAGCCGCCCGGGTTCGGCGAGCCGCTCGACCACCTCCACGAAGCTCTTGCCCCAGAAGGTGCGGGCGAAAGCGCCGCGTCGGCTGCGCGCGCCGACCCCGCCGGAAACCGTTCGGCGCCTGCCGAATTCGCTGAAATCGGCCATTACTCGCCCACCGCCTCGGCGCCGAGGGTGAACAACCGGGCCAGATCTTCGTTGCCGAGTTCGGTGATCCAGTTCTCACCGACGCCGACCGCCAGATCGGCCAGTTCGCTCTTGCCCGTGATCATCTCGTCGATACGTTCCTCGATGGTGTCGACGCAGACCAGTTTGCGCACCTGCACCGCCCGGCGCTGCCCGATCCGGAACGCGCGGTCGGTGGCCTGGTTCTCCACGGCCGGATTCCACCAGCGATCCAGATGCACGACATGATTGGCGGCGGTCAGGTTCAATCCGGTACCCCCGGCCTTGAGCGAGAGCAGCATGATCGGCGGCCCTCCGGCGCCCTGGAACGCGGCGACCATCCCGTCCCGGCGTTTCTTGGCGACTCCGCCGTGCAGGAACGGGATCTCGCCGCCGAACCGCTCGGCGAGATACGGCGCGATGAGCTCGCCGAATTCGCGGAACTGGGTGAACAGCAGCGCCTTCTCCCCCTCGGCCAGGACGGCGTCGAGCACATCCTCGACCAGGGCCAGCTTGCCGGACCGGTGCGCGCCCCGGCGCAGCACCGCCGAGGAGTCGCCGAGGAAATGCGCCGGATGATTGCAGACCTGCTTCAACCGGGTGAGCGCGCCGAGCACCGCCCCCTTACGCGCCATTCCCTTGGCATCGCGCAGTTTCTCGAGCATGTCCTCGACCACCGCCTGGTACAGCGCGGCCTGTTCGACGGTGAGGTTGGCCCGGACCGTCATCTCGAGTTTGTCCGGCAGATCACTGATCACTGCGGGGTCGGTTTTCACCCGGCGCAGCAGGAACGGAGAGGTCACGGTGCGCAGCCGGGCCACCGCGTGCTCATCGTTCTCCCGCTCGATCGGGACGGCGAAACGGGCCCGGAAGGTCTGCGGGCTGCCCAGCAGTTTCGGTACCGCGAAATCGAAGATCGAGCGGAGCTCCTCGAGCCTGTTCTCCACCGGCGTACCGGTGAGCGCGAGCCGGTGCCGGGCGGGCAGCGCCCGGGCCGCCCGGGCCTGCCGGGTCGCCGCGTTCTTGATGTGCTGGGCCTCGTCGAGCACCACCCGCTCCCACCGCTGCCGGGACAGGTCCGCGATATCGCGCGCGAGCAACGCGTAGGTGGTGACCACCAGATCCGCACCGGCCACCGCCGCGTCGAGGTCACGGCCCTGCGCGCGCCCGGTGCCGTGGTGCACCAGAACCCGCAGGTCGGGCGCGAACCGTTCGGCTTCGCGCTGCCAGTTGCCGACCACCGACATCGGGCATACCAGCACGGTAGGCCCGGGGGCGCGTTCGCCCTCGCGTTCGTGCAGCAGCAGGGCCAGCACCTGGACGGTCTTACCCAGGCCCATATCGTCGGCGAGCACCGCGCCGCAGCCGAGCCGGTTCATGGTCGCCAGCCAGGCCAGGCCGCGCTCCTGATAGGGACGCAATTGCGCCTTCAACCGCCCGGGCACGGGCACCGGATCCACCGGGCGGTCAGGGTCGAACAGCGCGGCGGGCCAGCCGCTCGCCGTGACCTCGGTCAGCGGCACCCGCCCGGCCCGGTTCTCGCTGATCTCGCCGATCAGATCCGAGAGGGTGATCTCGGTGTCGCCGTGGTGCAGTGCGACGAATTTCGCGGCGGCCGCGAGCACGGTGTGATCGGCCTGCACCCATTCACCGCGGAGACGCACCAGATCGGATTGGGCGGTGATCAACCGCTGCATCTCGTCCTGGGACAGCACGATATCGCCGAGCGCCAGTTCCCACCGGTAGCCGACCAGCCCGTCCAGCCCCACCGTGCTCTCGGCGGCGGGCACCGCGGCGCCCTCGACCCGCAGCCGCAGGCTCGGCTCGGTGATATTCCAGGCGCGCGGCAGCAGCAGCGGGATACCCGCGGCCGAGAGTGCCTGTGCCCCGTGGGCGACCAGATCGGCCACCACCTCGGTCGGCAGCAGCAGATCGAGGCTGTGCGGATCGCCCGGGACATCGCGCAGCCGCGGATAGGCGCGCTGCGCCCGGCCCAGCCATTCCAGGCCCAGCCGCACCTCGTCGGCCGCACCCGGCACCGGTATCGGGCGTGGCGCCGTTCCGTCGGCCCGCAGACAGACCTCCAGGCGCCACAGCGCGGACGCGTCCGCGGTCTCGGCGAACTCGCCGTCGGGTTCGCGCAGACGCAGCACCAGGCCGCTCTCCTCGGCGGCGCGGCTCTCCCGCCATTGCCGCAGCACCTCGGCCGCCTGATGGCTGCCGCTGTCCACCGGGACATCCGTGCGCAGACCGTGTACCAGCGGGTGCGGGTGCGGATCCGCCGCTATCAGCTCCCGGACCATCGGATCGGTGAGCTCGGTGACCATATCGTCGAGCACATCGCCGGGCGGCCCGGCGACGCGGAGTGCCGGCGGCACCACGGCGGCGAGTTCGGCGAGCCAGGCGCGCTGGCCCGGCCCACCGGACAGCCGCCAGCGCGCCCACCATTCACCGTCGTCGCGCCGCAGTTCGGGAACCACCGCGCCGG
>NZ_BAGJ01000039.1 GCF_000308775.1 Nocardia testacea NBRC 100365 | reverse complement strand
CCATCTCGTGACTTTCAAGTCATTCGATCGGTGAGGCAACTTCTCAAGCTTAGCTCATCCGTTTTCCCGATTGCAAATCGGCGTCCCGGTCGAGCCAGTGTGATCGCCAGGCGCTCCTCGTCCTACCTCGTTTCCCTGGTCCCTCCGGCTCGGCGTTTCCGCCTCGCTCCGGGCCCCGGGTCGGTGTCCGTGTCGCTCTGACTTGGATAAAGTTACGTGGCATCTAATTCAATGTCAAATCGCCTGGTCAAAGCGACTTTTCAGCGACTGTTTCCGAGGCCGTTTCCGAACCCGGGCCGCCGGGAACGGTCAGGTTCCCACTCCCACCCGTTCCACGGCGGCTCCGAGCGCCTGGAGTTTCTCCACGAAGTCCGGATATCCGCGGTCGATGTGGAAAACGTCGTGCACTTCGGTCACCCCGTCGGCGACGAGTCCCGCGAGGACCAGTCCGGCGCCGGCGCGAATATCGGAGGACCACACCGGCGCGCTGGAGAGCCGGGGAATACCGCGGACCACCGCGTGATGACCGTCGGTCCGGGCATCGGCGCCGAGGCGGATCATCTCCTCGACGAACCGGAAGCGCGCTTCGAAGACATTCTCGGTGATCATCGAGGTGCCGTCCGCGATCGCCGCCAGGCCGATGGCCATCGGCTGCAGGTCCGTGGGGAAACCGGGGAAGGGGAGGGTGGAGAAGTTGACCGCACGCGGTCGATCGGGCTGCACGACCCGGAAGCCTTCGGGTTCGAACGAGATCCGTGCGCCGGCCGACCGCAGTTTGTCCAGGACCAGTGCCAGATGCTGGGGATTGACTCCGGTCACCCGCACGTCGCCCATCGTCATGGCGGCGGCGATACCCCAGGTGGCCGCGACGATACGGTCGCCGATCACCCGGTGCGTGATGGGCGACAGCCGCCTCACGCCGTGGATGGTGAGCACCGAGGTACCCGCGCCGCGGATACGTGCGCCCATCTGGGTGAGCATGGTGCACAGGTCGACGATGTCGGGTTCGCGCGCGGCATTGTCGATCACCGTCTCCCCCTGGGCCAGCACCGCGGCCATGAGGATGTTCTCGGTGGCGCCGACCGACGGGAAGTCCAGCCGGATACGCGCGCCCTGCAGCTCGTCGGCCCGGGCGACCACGCACCCGTGCTCGATCTCGCTGGTGGCGCCGAGCAACCGCAGCCCGGCCTGATGCATATCGAGGGGCCGGGAACCGATGGCGTCCCCGCCGGGTAGCGCCACCACCGCTCGTCTACAGCGGGCCATCAGCGGGCCGAGGACACAGACCGAGGCACGGAACTGGGTCACCGCCGGGAAATCCGCGTGGTACTTGGGTTCGGCCGGGGTGTCGATCGTCACCACATCGCCGGAGATCTCGACGTCGCACCCGAGACCGCGCAGAACCTCGGCCATCAGCGGCACATCGAGGATGTCCGGACAGTTCGTGATGGTGGTCTTGCCTTCGGTGAGCAGAGCAGCGGCCATCAGTTTCAGGACGCTGTTCTTGGCGCCTCCTACCGAGACCTCACCGACCAGCCGGTTGCCGCCAGTTACCAAAAACCGTTCCATGCCGCCTCTCCGAGTATTCGGCGCACCAGTGAGTGCAAGGATAGAGCGCCCACGATCGCATCACGCTGCCGGTCGAGCCAACGCCGAGCTCCTGCGCGCGGCGGCTCGTCCACCCGATCGCCAGGAGCAGTTTCCACCGTTCGGACGGAATCCGTCAGCTTTCGGCCGCAGAACCCGCGCCCGGTTCGTCCGAAGTAACCGCCTCCGTCCGGCCGCCGCCGGGCTGCCAGAGCACATCACCATCGGGATTCGTGTAGCGACTGAGGATGAACAGCAGATCGGACAGCCGGTTGAGATATTTGGCCGGCAGGACGCTGGTATCGCCGGGGTGTGTTTCCACAGCAGCCCATGCCGAACGTTCGGCGCGCCGGACGACCGTGCGGGCGGTGTGCAGCAGCGCGGCGAGCGGGGTCCCGCCGGGCAGGATGAACGAGTCGAGCGGTGCCAGCTCGGCATTGAACCGGTCGCACCACTGTTCCAGGCGTTCGATATAGCTCGCGGTGATCCGCAGCGGCGGATACTTCGGGTTCTCCACCACCGGAGTGGACAGATCCGCGCCGGCGTCGAAGAGGTCGTTCTGGATGCCGCGCAGGACCGCCGTCAGTTCCGGATCCGGGCCGCCCAGCGCGATGGCGACTCCGAGAGCGGCATTGGCCTCGTCGCAGTCCGCGTAGGCGATCAGCCGCGGATCGGTTTTCGGCACCCGGGAGAAATCGCTGAGACCGGTGGTCCCGTCGTCGCCGGTGCGGGTGTAGATCCGCGTCAGGTGCACGCTCACAGGACCCACCCTAACGTCCGCCCGGCCGGCGAGGGGGTTGCGGCGTATTCGCATTTGCGCCGATCCGCCCCCGGTGAGAACACCGGACCGCCCGACCGCCGACCGGGCTCAGTGACCGCGCAGCCGGCGGGCGCGCTCCGAAGGCCGGGACTCGACCCAGGACAGGAACGCCGTCAGCGCCGCGCGATCCAGCGCGAGCTCGTATTCGCCGTGGCGATCGGAGACTCCGATCACCGCGATCCCCTCGGTCATGATGTCGTACTCGTCACCCTGCGGGCCGCGTCGCTCACCGATCTCGATACCGCGCCGATGGATCACCGAGTCGGCACCGAGCTTGAGGCTGGTGAGTTTGAAGAAGACGAGGTGATCCTCGTCGTAGCGGATGACGCCGTGCCGCCAGCGTTCCCCGCCACGAGCCGGGAGTACGCGCAGGATGGCCGCGGTGCCGCCACGTCGCAACATGACCAGGCGATAAGTGGAAACCAGAGCCAATGCGACCAGCATGAGCACCAGAATGATCAGGAACACCATCCCGGTCTGCAATGCTGCACATCCCTTCGCTCATCCGAGGCGATCGCCGGATCGGACCGGCAGATGCACCCGCGGCCATTCAACCATGAACCAGTTTACAAATGGCACGGGGATGTCTCGGATAATGCGACGTCATCGATCCCGGAGGCGCCCGAGGGCAACGCCGGTGTGAACCGGTGCGCCCGCGAAACGGCTCCGGCCGGCGA
Source organism: Nocardia testacea NBRC 100365 (assembly GCF_000308775.1). GTDB lineage: Bacteria > Actinomycetota > Actinomycetes > Mycobacteriales > Mycobacteriaceae > Nocardia > Nocardia testacea. Next base: position 33,882 of record NZ_BAGJ01000039.1, on the reverse strand, counting down.
CGAGGATTCGCCGCCGGCCGGAGCCGAGATCATTCTGTTGTGCGCCGCGCGCCGAGGATCAGGAGTTCGCGCCGGCCTGTTCCACCGCGCGCACCCGGCCCTGGGCGGCCAGCTGGGCCTCCGCGGACGCCGAGCCGTCGGACAGCACCTGACGTGCGGCCGCCACATCGACCTCGGTGGAGAACTCGGCGGACTCCGCCAAGACCCGCACCGTATCGGCGGTGACCGAGAAGAAGCCGCCGTGGACCGCGGCCACGATGCGAGTGCCCTCGGTATCGACGATGGTCACTGTGCCGCCCTCGACCAGCTGGCCGAGGAGCGGCTCGTGACCGGGCATGATGCCGATCTGTCCCTCGGTGGTCTGGGCGCTGACGAAAGTCGCCCGGCCCGACCAGAGCCGCCGCTCGACGGCGACGAGATCAACTGACATATCCGCCATGAAGGACTACTTTCCGGCGATCTTCTTCGCGGCCGCCTCGACATCGTCGAGACCACCGCAACTGTTGAACGCCTGCTCCGGGAAGTGGTCGAATTCGCCCTTGCAGACCCGGTCGAAGTCGTCGATGGTCTGCTCCAGCGGCACGACCGAACCCGGCTGGCCGGTGAACTTCTCGGCCACGATGAAGTTCTGGCCGAGGAACTTCTCCAGCCGGCGGGCACGGCCGACGAGGACCTTGTCCTCTTCGGAGAGCTCGTCCATACCGAGGATGGCGATGATGTCCTGCAGTTCCTTGTACTTCTGCAGGATCCGCTTCACCTCGTTGGCCACCGCGAAGTGCCGGTCGCCGACGATCGAGGCCTCGAGGATACGAGAGGTCGAGGTCAGCGGGTCGACGGCGGGGTAGATACCCTTCTGCGAGATCGGGCGGGAGAGCTCGGTCGTCGCGTCCAGGTGGGCGAAGGTGGTCGCCGGGGCCGGGTCGGTGTAGTCGTCGGCGGGCACGTAGATGGCCTGCAGCGAGGTGATCGACCGGCCGCGGGTCGAGGTGATCCGCTCCTGCAGTTCACCCATCTCGTCGGCCAGGGTCGGCTGGTAACCGACGGCCGAGGGCATCCGACCCAGCAGGGTCGAAACCTCGGAACCGGCCTGGGTGAACCGGAAGATGTTGTCGATGAACAGCAGCACGTCCTGGTGCTTCACATCGCGGAAGTACTCCGCCATGGTCAGCGCGGACAGGGCGACGCGCATACGGGTGCCCGGCGGCTCGTCCATCTGGCCGAAGACCAGGGCGGTGTCCTGGAGGACGCCCATCTCTTCCATCTCCAGGTGCAGATCGGTGCCCTCACGAGTGCGCTCGCCGACACCGGCGAACACCGAGGTACCGGAGAACTCCCGCGCGATACGGGTGATCATCTCCTGGATCAGAACGGTCTTGCCGACACCGGCACCACCGAACAGACCGATCTTGCCGCCCTTCACGTACGGGGTCAGCAGGTCGAGCACCTTGACGCCGGTCTCGAGAATTTCGGTCTTGCCCTCGAGCTGGTCGAAGCTCGGCGGCTTGCGGTGGATGCCCCACTGCTCACCGTCGCGGCCGAGGCCGGGGCTGTCGAGGCAGTCGCCGAGGGCGTTGAACACGTGCCCCTTGACGACATCGCCGACCGGCACCGAGATCGGCTTACCGGAGTCACGGACCTCGGCGCCACGGACCAGGCCGTCGGTGGGCTGCATCGAGATGGTGCGCACGATGTTGTCACCGAGGTGCTGGGCGACCTCGAGGGTCAGCGTCTTGGCCACCGACTTCAGGGTGATATCGGCGGCAAGAGCGTTGAACAGGTCTGGAATGGAGCCCCGCGGGAATTCGACGTCCACGACGGGGCCGATGACGCGGACCACGCGGCCCGTGGCGGCGCCGGTCCGGCTCGAGTCTTCTCGAGTAACAGCTGCGGTCATTTCTGGTTTCTCTTCCTGCGTCTCAGTCGCGTTCCGAGCTGGCCGCCAGGGCATTCACGCCGCCGACGATTTCGCTGATTTCCTGCGTGATGTTGGCCTGCCGCAACGAGTTGGCCTGGCGAGACAGGGAACTCGCCAATTCGTTGGCGTTATCGGTGGCCGCCTTCATTGCGGTGCGCCGAGCCGCATGCTCGGATGCCGCTGCGTCGAGCAACGACGCGTAGATCCGCGTATTGATGTACTTGGGCAGCAGCGCCGCCAGGAGTACATCGGCGTCGGGCTCGAATTCGTACTGCGCGCTCACCTCGGCCGTGGGCGAATCGGTGAGCATATCGTCACCCAGGTCGAAGCTCTCGTCGACGAAGGAGATCTGGATCGGCGCCATCCGGCGCACCTCCGGCGTCTGCGACAGCATGCTCACGAACCGGGTGTAGACGATATGGAGCTCGTCGACCCCGGCGATCGGGCCGGTACCGTCCGGAGCCGGGACCTCGCCCGCCGACCCGGCCATGAAACTCTCCACCAGGTGGTTGCAGGCTGCCGACGCATCCGGGTACGTGGGCTGCTGGGAGAACCCGGTCCACGAGGCGACCGGCCGGCGGTCACGGAAGGTGTAGTACGTCAGGCCCTTGTTGCCCATGACGTAGAGCACCGGTTCCTTGCCCTCGTCGCGCAGGGTGGTCATCAACTCCTCGGCGCGTTTGAGCACATTGGAGTTGTAACCACCGCACTGGCCGCTGTCGCTGGTGATCACCAGCACCGCGGCCCGCTTCGGATCGGGACGTTCGGTGAGCAGCGGGTGCATCAGATTCTTCGACGCACTCGCCAGCTCCGCGACCACCTTGGTGATCTCCTCGGAGTACGGCTTGGCAGCCGCCACCCGCGCCTGGGCCTTGGTGATACGCGAGGTCGCGATCAGTTCCTGGGCCTTGGTGATCTTCTTGATCGAGTTGATACCACGAATACGGGAGCGCAGCTCGCGCAAGGTAGCCATCGGCGGTTCACACTCCCTTCGTTCGCGGCGTTACAGGAAAACAGCGCATGGTTCGCCCGGTCTACTTCTCGACGTGCTTACGGGTGACCGACAGCGATTCGACCTCTTCGTGGGCCAGTTCGCCGGCTTCGCCCTCGTTCACCACGCGGCTGCCGTCGGACGCCAGGAAGCCCTGCTTGAACTTGTCGGTGGCCGCCTTGATCTGCTCGGCCGCCTCGTCCTGCAGCACCTTGCCACCGGCGATGCTCGCGAAGGCATCCGCGGCATTGGCGTGCAGATCCTCGAGCAGCTCGACATTGAACCGGCGGATATCGGCCACCGGCACCGAGTCGTAGTAGCCCGCGTCGACCAGGTAGATCGAGACGATCTGATCCTCGACCGCGATCGGCGAGTACTGGTCCTGCTTCAGCAGCTCGACCCAGCGGGCACCACGCTCGAGCTGGGCCAGCGAGGCGGCATCCAGATCGGAGGCGAAGGCGGAGAACGCCTCCAGCTCGCGGTACTGGGCCATTTCCAGACGCAGCGAACCGGCGACCTTCTTCATCCCCTTGGTCTGCGCGGCGCCACCGACACGGGAGACCGAGGTACCGACGTTGATCGCCGGGCGGACACCCTTGTTGAACAGGTCGGACTCCAGGAAGACCTGACCGTCGGTGATGGAGATGACGTTGGTCGGGATGAAGGCCGAGATGTCGTTGGCCTTGGTCTCGATGATCGGCAGACCGGTCATCGAACCGCCGCCCATCTCGTCGGAGAGCTTGGCGCAACGCTCCAGCAGACGCGAGTGCAGGTAGAAGACGTCACCCGGGTAGGCCTCACGGCCCGGCGGGCGGCGCAGCAGCAGCGAGATGGCGCGGTAGGCCTCGGCCTGCTTGGTCAGATCGTCGAACACGATCAGGACGTGCTTGCCCTGGTACATCCAGTGCTGGCCGAGAGCCGAACCGGTGTAGGGGGCCAGCCATTTGAAGCCGGCGGAATCGGAGGCCGGGGCAGCGACGATGGTGGTGTACTCCAGCGCGCCGTGCTCCTCGAGGGCGGATTTGACGCCCGCGATGGTGGAGCCCTTCTGACCGATCGCCACGTAGATGCAGCGCACCTGCTTGGCCGGATCGCCCGACTCCCAGTTGGCCTTCTGGTTCAGGATCGTGTCGATGCAGACCGCGGTCTTACCGGTCTTGCGGTCGCCGATGACCAGCTGACGCTGACCCCGGCCGATCGCGGTGAGCGCATCGATGGCGGTGATGCCGGTCGCCATCGGCTCCTCGACCGGCTGCCGCTCCAGCACGGTCGCGGCCTGCAGTTCCAGGACGCGTCGGTCGTCGGATTCGATCTCGCCCAGACCGTCGATCGGCTGGCCGAGCGGGTTCACCACCCGCCCGAGGAAATTGTCGCCGACCGGGACCGAGAGCACATCGCCGGTGCGGCGTACCTGCTGGCCCTCTTCGATCTCGGCGAACTCGCCGAGGATGACGGCACCGATTTCACGGTCCTCGAGGTTCAGCGCGACGCCGAGCACACCGCCCGGGAATTCGAGCAGCTCGTTGGCCATGGCCGAAGGCAAGCCGCTGACGTGCGCGATGCCGTCACTGGTGTCGGTGACGACACCGACTTCCTCGATGGAGGTTTCCGGGGTGTAGCTCTGGGTGTAGCTTTCGATCGCGCTACGGATCTCGTCGGAGGAGATCGTCAGCTCCGCCATGTTCTTCCTGCTCTCGGTCTCTGGTCTGGAATGTCGGGGGGTGTTGAGCGGTTCGCGCCGGACCGTGCCCGGCGCCCCGCCGCTAGGTCAGCGAGCGACGCAGCCGGTCCAGTCGGCCGATCGCGCTGCCGTCGATCACATCGTCGCCGATGCGCACGACGAGCCCGCTCAACAATTCGGGATCGACCTCGACATGCACGGTGACAGCCTTGTTGTAGATACGCGCCAGGGCGCCGCCCAGCCGTTCACGCTGGGAGTCGGTCAGCTCGATCGCCGACCGGACGTGCGCGACGATCTGTTCGCGCCGGGCCGCGGCCAGGTCGGACAGTTCGTCGAAGGCCACACCGATCCCGGCACGCTGCCTGGTCACCACCTGTTCGGCGAGAGCCCGGGTGATGGTCTCGGCCTTACCGGACAGCAGCCGCTCGAGCAGTTCCCGTTTGGCCGCCGCGGAGGCGGCGCGGTCGGACAGGGCCTGTTCCAGTTCCGGATTGTCGGCGATGATCCGGCCGAAGCGGAACAGTTCGTCCTCGACGGCGGTCAGCCGGCCCTGTTCGGAGGCCGATTCCAGGTATGCCAGCTGCCCGAGCAACACCAGGGTGTCGACCAGGTCGCGGGCACGCGACCAGTCCTGGGCGACCGCAGTGGTCAGCACCGCCTGAGTGGCAGCGCTGACCTGGCTCCCGAAGACCCGCTCGCTCAGTTCGGCGCGGGCCGAACCGGGCACCGATACGTCCGCGAGCGCCACACGCAGCGGACGCTGGTCGTCCAGTACGTCGACAACGGCGAACAGTTCGGACCCCGTCGTGGCCGCAACACCGTTGCTTCCGGTCAGCGCGGCCCGAAGCGCCTCCTTGGACCGGGAGCTGGCCTCACGGCTCGCTGCGTACATGGTTCTCACTCCTCCGTCGTTACCTTCCGACCCCGATACCGGCGTCCGAACGGTCGATCTCGTCGAGGAATCGCTCGATCGTCGCGGCCTGTTTGGCCTCGTCCGATACCGACTGCCCGATGATCTTCTCGGCCAGGTCCACCGCGGTGCGGCCGACCTCGGCCCGCAGCTCGGTCAGGATCTGCTGGCGCTGGGCTTCCAGCTGGGTGTGCCCGGCCGCGACGATACGGTCGCTCTCGGCCTGGGCGTCGGCCTTCATCTGGGCGAGGATCTGCTGTCCCTGGGTGCGGGCGTCTTCGCGGATCTTCGCGGCTTCCAAACGGGCGTCGGCCAGCTGCTTCTGGTACTGCTGCAGCGTCTCCTGGGCTTCGGCCTGCGCGGCCTCGGCCCGATCGATGCCACCCTCGATCTTGTCGGCGCGCTCGTCCAGCACCTTCATCAGGCGCGGAACGGCGTATTTGTAGACCACGAAGGCGATAATCGCCACGCAGACCGCCGACCAGACGATGTCGTACGTCGCGGGGATGAGAGGATTCACATCCTCTCCCTCTTCCGCTGCGAGCAGAATGAACTCGTTCATCGGAATCAGAAGATGAAGCCGGCGACGAGACCGATCAGCGCCAGGGCTTCGGTGAACGCGATGCCGAGGAACATGTTGGTCCGGATGGTGCCGGAGAGTTCGGGCTGGCGGGCAATGCCCTCGATCGCCTTACCGACGACGATACCGACGCCGATGCCGGGGCCGATGGCGGCCAGGCCGTAGCCGACAGCGCCGAGGCCCTTCAGCGTGGATTCGTTGGTGGCAGCTTCCTGGGCCAGGTACGAGAGGCTCATGAGTCTTCCATTCCCTTTCTGTTGCTCACCCGCCGGACGGCGTGGTGCAGCAGGTCCTTATCGGTTGTTCCGGTCGTCGGTCAGTGCTCGTCGGCGTGCTGGGCAAGGCTGATGTACACGGCGGTCAGCAACGCGAACACATAGGCCTGCAGGAAAATGACCAGCAGTTCGAACAGCGTGAATGCGAGCCCGCCCAGCAACGAGAAGGGCGAGAACACCTTCATCCAGGCGTCCGCGTCGAAGAGGAAGAACTGGGTCGCGCTGAAGAACAGCACCAACATGATGTGACCGGCGAGCATATTGGCCATGAGTCGGACGGTCAGCGTGAAGGGCCGCAGCACGAAGGTCGAAATGAACTCGATCGGAATGAGCAGGACGTGCATGGCCGGCGGAACATTCGGAACGACGATGCTGCTGCGCATATAGGTGAAGAAGCCGTACTTCTTGATGCCCACGTAGTTGAACGCGATATACGCGACCACGGCCAGTACCAGCGGCATGCCGATACGCGCGTTCGACGAGATGTTCAGACCGGGGATCACACCCGAGAAGTTCAGGAACAGGACGGTGAAGAAGATCGTCGCGATCAGCGGGAAGAACTTGCGGCCGTTTTCCTTGCCGAGGATCTCGTCACAGATCTGCTCTTTGACGAAGACCAGGCCCATTTCGCCGACGTTCTGCAGGCGCTTCGGCACGATTCGCGGGGTCCGGAACGCCAGGAAGAGGAATGCGATCAGGACGGCGGTCATCACGAGCCGGACCAGCATCAGCCGATCGAGTTCGAAGGGGGTCCCCTCGAACAGCACCGCCGGAGGGAAGAAGTCGGTTAGCGACGGCGCGTGAAACTCCGCGGCCAAGGTAGTGACGCTCAGCGTTCTCTCCCGTGTTCGGGCCGCGGGAAGTTTTCGCTCCCGCGGTTCGATCGGACATTGACGATCAATGTGGGTCGACTGAGGTCGGCTCGAGGTCGTCAGCAGCTGTAGCGGCGATCCGCGCTGGCGTCTGTACGTGTGTCGGCGACATCGTCGACATGCAGAACCGAACCCTTTACGAGCACGGCACCGCAGTAGCATAGCGGTAGCTGGTCTTGCCGGGTCGGCACCCCTGGCTTAGTCGCTTGCTTACCAATACTTTACCAAGACAACTACGACAACGTGTAGCGGGGGCGATGTAATCTACGACAAATTGTCGTAGACCCTGGTCAGTCCTGGTCGGAGCCCTCTTTTCCACCCTGGTCAGGGACGGTTACATAGGGGACCTTCTGTCGCAATACACCGTAAGTTTCGGCCCCCAGCACGATGACCAGGGCGCCCACAACGGTCAGAAACAGCGCGACCCGGTCGTAGAACTCGAATCGTTGCAGCACGGCGACCACGATCAGCGCCACCAGCAGCTTTCCGACCCAGCTGACCAGCATGACCAGCCCGGCGGTGGACGGGGGGAGTTTCGCGCCGAGCAGCACGACCACCGCCGTGGTCAGGATGAAGCCGCCACCGATCGCGGCGCCCAGCAGCGCCCCCCACAGTCCGGCGGTTCCGGCCAGGGCGGTCGCGATCGCCGCCGCCAGCACCGTCAAAACGACCAGACCGATGAGTCCGTAGCGCAATGCCGCACGGAGCGGGGCATCGGCGCTGTCGGGGGTGCTGGGGCCGGCAGAACTCGTGGACACGGCCCGAACTCTACCCGGAGTCGGAAACCGAGCCCGCCGCGTCCCGGCGCGCCTGCCGCCGCCACAACCCCGGAACAGCGGTCACGACCAGCGCGAACAGGAGTCCGGCGGCCATCATCAGCACCACAACCCGGCGATCCATGACCGAGGTGCCGACCGCACCGAACGCGAGAATGCCGACCCACAGATAGATCACCAGCACCACCCGGCGCTGCGAATGCCCGATCTGCAGCAGTCGGTGGTGCAGATGCATCTTGTCGGGAGTGGAGAAGCTGACCCCCGCCCGCACCCGGCGCACGATCGCCAGCAGTAGATCCAGCACCGGAATGAACATCACCGCGCCGACCAGCAGCAGTGGCGAGAGCAGGCCGACGATATCGCGCGGGCCGTAACCCTGCAGCGGGATCCGGCCGGAGGCACTGGTCGACACCGCAGCCAGGACCAGCCCGATCAGCATGGATCCCGAATCACCCATGAAGATCCGGGCCGGCGAGAAATTGTGCGGCAGGAATCCGAGACAGGCCCCGGCCATGGCGGCGGCCAGCAGCGCGGGTGGGTAGCTGTCCACCGAACCGCCCTGTTCGGTGAGCAGGCCGACCGCGAAGGCGAACACCGCGAACGAGGCGATCAGGCCCAGGCCGGCGGCCAGCCCGTCCAGACCGTCCACGAAGTTCATGGCGTTGATCAGGGTCACCGCGACCGCGACCGTCACCAGGCCGCCCTGCAATCCGTCGAGGACGACGGTGCTGTTGTTGAACGGGTCGTAGATCAGGTACCAGCCCAGGCCCATCACCGCCATCACCCCGGCGGCAGTGACCTGGCCCGCGAATTTGGTGAGCGCGTCCAGGCCCCAGCGATCGTCCACGATCCCAACCCCGACAATGATGGTGGCCGCCACCAGCACAGCGGCGATATCGGGCCGGTAATCGAAGCCGCGGCGCAGCGCCGGCAACTGATGAGCGAACAAAACGGCCGCCACCACGCCGATGTACATGCCCACCCCGCCCATGCGCGGAATCGGCTTCACGTGCACATCGCGGTCACGCGGAATGGCCACCGCGCCGAACCCGATCGCCAGCGTCCGGATCCCCCCGGTGGCCAGAAAGGTCACCACCGTCGAGATCAGCAACACCAGCAGGAGCTCGCGTAGCGGGACGACCGCACCGTAACCGGTCATGGCGCCGACCACCGCCTCGCGACCGGGGATACTGCCCGTGCCCTCATCGAAACCGCTACATTCACCGCGCGACGGACCCGATCAACGACTCGGCGGTGACTCCCAGCACCTCGGCGACCGCTTCGGTCGGCACCGCGCCCGCACGCAGGATTCGCGGCTGATCAGCGGTGAGATCGACAATGGTGGACGGCTTCGCATGCTGGGCCGGACCGCCGTCCAGGAACACACCCACCTGGGTGCCGAGCTGATCCCGCGCCTGCGACACATTCTCGGCCGCGGGCCTACCGGAGATATTGGCACTGGACACCGCCAGCGGCCCGACCTCCTGCAACAATTCCAGCGCCACCGGATGCAACGGCATCCGCAGCATCACCGTCCCGCGCGCCTCACCGAGATCCCAGGACAGCGAAGGCGCCTGCTGCACAACGATACTCAGCCCGCCGGGCCAGAACGCCCGGATCAGCTCACGAGCCTGCGGCCGCACCGAGAAGACCAGACCGTCGATCGTGTTCCACGAACCCACCAGCACCGGCACCGGCATATCCCGCCCCCGGCCCTTGGCCGCCAGCAGCGATGCGACCGCAGCGGAATCGAACGCGTCGGCAGCCAGGCCGTACACGGTATCGGTGGGCACTACGACCAACCGCCCCGATCTCAGAGCACTGGTAGCCGCGGCCAGGCCGGCGGCGCGCGAGTCGGGATCGGCGCAGTCGTAGACGGTACTCACGCGCACCATGGTATGGCCCCGCCTCCGGCGGGGCGGGGTTGAGGCCCCCTTGGTCTCGCCGTTTCGGCCTCGAGACTCGAGCCTTCGGCTCATGCGCTTCGAGACCGAAACGGCGAGACGGGCCTCAACCCTTGGAGGTGTCTCGCAGAACTCGACGCACGTGGGTTGCGTCGGCATTTCGATGTCCCGATCGGATGCCGACGCAAGCGCCTTATGTGACCGTGTATTCGCGCAGTTCCGCCAATAACCCTGCCCGGACAAACAAACCCTCCTCATAGAGAGTGGGCGCTCGCACGGCCACAAATAGAACCTGTCAGCTCACCCGTACAGCGGCCACAAACCGGGGTTTCCCGGCCAGATCCGGATGCTCGACGATCCCGGTGAATCGCTCGTCCGCCGCCAGTAGCCGCGCGAGTTCCCCGCCGTTGCTGTCGTCGTGCTCGATCGCCGCTCCCCCACCCGGCCGGAGCAGGCGGCCGATGAGCGGCACCAGGGGGCGGATCACGTCGAGGCCGTCGAGGCCGCCGAACAGGGCGCGATGCGGGTCGTGGTCGGCCACCTCGGGAGACAGTTCGGCGCCGTCGGGGATGTAGGGCGGGTTGGCGACGACGAGATCGACATAACCGTCGAGTTCGGTGAGCAGATGCGGATCGGTCACGTCGTCGTGGTGCAGGGTGATCGGGGAGTCGCCGTCGGCGGCGCGCTGTTCGGCATTGCGGCGGGCCCAGCTCAGCGCCTCGGGATCCAATTCCACCGCGTGCACGTCGGCATCCGGCCGGGCGTGCGCCACGGCGAGAGCGAGTGCGCCCGAACCCGTGCACAGGTCCACCACCACCGGCGTGTGGTCGTGGCGGACGGCCTCCAGGTGGGCCAGCGCCCAGGCGAAGAGCAACTCGGTCTCCGGGCGCGGCACGAAGACCCCGGGACCCACCGCGAGATCGATCTCACCCATATACGAGCGCCCGGTCAGATGCTGCAGCGGCACCCGCTCGGCGCGGCGGGCCACCAGCGCCCGATAGGCGGCGAGCTGCTCCGGCCCGATCAGTGGATTCAGCAGGAGCCGGGAGCGGTCCACACCCAGCACATGCGCTGCCAACTGCTCGGCATCGACGCGTGGGCTGGGCACTCCGGCCGCACCGAGAACTTCCGTCGCTTCGGCGAGCACAGGGCGGAGTTGAACGCGGGTCACCGTGACATTCTGGCGGGTCGGCGGGCGCGGGGTCGAACGGGCTTCGGACCGCGCGCCCGAGGCTCGCGAACGAACACAACTATTCGGCCATGCGGGCGGCGCGGTCGGCGGTGGCCAGGGCATCCAGGAGGGCGTCCATTTCGCCGTTGAGGACGGCGTCCAGGTTGTGGGCTTTGTAGCCGATGCGGTGGTCGGCGATGCGGTTCTCCGGGAAGTTGTAGGTGCGGATGCGTTCGGAGCGGTCGACCGTGCGGATCTGTCCGGCCCGGCCTTCCGCGGCTTCCTGTTCGGCCTGTTCTTCGGCCAGGGCTTGCAGCCGGGCGGCCAGGACCTGCATGGCGCGGGCCTTGTTCTGCAGCTGCGAGCGTTCGTTCTGGCAGGTGACGACGATCCCGGAGGGCAGGTGGGTGATGCGAACGGCCGAGTCGGTGGTGTTGACGCCCTGGCCGCCTTTACCGGAGGAGCGATAGACGTCGATGCGCAGATCGCTCTCGTCGATCTGTACTTCTTCGACCTCGTCGGGTTCGGGGTAGATGAGGACACCGGCGGCCGAGGTGTGGACGCGGCCCTGCGATTCGGTGACCGGCACCCGCTGCACCCGGTGGACTCCGCCTTCGAACTTGAAACGCGACCAGACGCCGTCACGGGCGGCATCGCGGCTCTTGATGGACAGCGTCGCTTCTTTGTAGCCGCCGAGATCGGAGACGGCGGCGTCGAGGATCTCGACCTTCCAGCCGCGACGTTCGGCGTAGCGGACGTACATGCGGGCCAGGTCCGCGGCGAACAGAGCCGATTCTTCGCCGCCTTCACCGGATTTCACCTCGAGCACCACATCGTCGCCGTCGTGCGGGTCGCGGGGGGCGAGCAGATCGGCGAGCTGTTTCTCGAGTTCTTCGAGTTGTTCCTCGAGTCCGGGGACCTCGGCGGCGAACGCCGGGTCGTCGGCGGCAAGTTCCCGGGCGGCCTCGAGGTCGTCGCGGGTGGCGGTGAGTTTCCGGTAGGTGGTCATCACCGGGGCGAGTTCGGCGAACCTCTTCCCGACTCGCCGCGCGGCGTCCGGGTCGTTGTGCAGGGACGGATCCGCCAGCTGGGTTTCCAGTCCGGCGTATTCGGCCAGCACATCGTCGATCGCGGACGGCGCGGTTTTCTCGGCCATGAACGTGGCTCCTACTCGGAAAGGGCGACGCGGGGAAGGGAGGGCACAAAAACGCCAACGCCCGGCCTGCGACTGCAGGACCGGGCGTTGGCGGGAAAGCTAGCTGGCGTCGGCCTTCTTGGCACGCTTGCCGTAGCGGGCCTCGAAGCGGGCCACACGACCACCGGTGTCCAGGATCTTCTGCTTGCCGGTGTAGAACGGGTGGCACTGCGAGCAGACCTCGACGGTGATGTGCCCCGATTCCTTGGTGGAACGGGTCTGGAAGGTATTACCGCAACCGCAGACCACCGTGGTGTCGACGTAGGTCGGGTGAATTCCTGCCTTCATGGGTGTCCTCTCGATATTGGTCGCCGGGTCGCTCGGGCCTTTGCGCCGAACGTGAACCGGAACCGACTTCAGGCGGGATTGTCTGCGCGAATCGCAGACGCACGGCGATCCAGTATGCCAGAACCACCGATGCCCGCTGCAACGCCCCCACCGCCATATTTGTTCCGCCGGGTCCCCGGTTGCTCGGGTACCGGGCCTCGCCCGGCACGTCCTTCCCCGGAAACGACGAGCGGGTCGACCTTCTCGGAAGGTCGACCCGCTCGGTGCCGAGTTCAGCGAGGCCCAGGAGGCCCAGGAGGCCGAGGCCCCTCGGGCCCGGAGGCCCGCGATCAGACAGAACTCATTCGTCCAATGCGCCCGGTGCGGTCTTGGAGACCTGCATCAGGAACTCGAGGTTGTTCTTGCTCTTGCGCAGGCGGTCGATCAGCAGGTCGATCGCCTGGTGGGAGTCCAGACCGGACAGCACCCGGCGCAGCTTGTGCAGGACCGCGGCCTCGTCCGGGTTGAGCAGCAGCTCGTCCTTACGGGTACCGGACGGGTTGACGTCCACCGCGGGGAACACGCGCCGCTCGGCGATCTTGCGGTCCAGTTTGAGCTCGGCGTTACCGGTGCCCTTGAACTCCTCGAAGATCACCGTGTCACCGGTCGAACCGGTCTCCACCATGGCGGTGGCGATGATGGTGAGCGAGCCGCCGTTCTCGATATTGCGCGCCGCGCCGAGGAACCGCTTGGGCGGGTACAGCGCGGTGGAGTCGACACCACCGGACAGGATGCGCCCGGAAGCCGGCGAGGAATTGTTGTACGCGCGGCCCAGCCGGGTGATCGAGTCGAGCAGCACCACGACGTCCTTGCCCATTTCGACCAGGCGCTTGGCCCGCTCGATCGCCAGTTCGGCGACCGAGGTGTGGTCGGACGGCGGCCGGTCGAAGGTGGAGGCGATGACCTCGCCCTTCACCGAGCGCTGCATATCGGTGACTTCTTCGGGACGTTCGTCGACCAGTACCACCATGAGGTAGCACTCGGGGTTGTTGATCGCGATCGCGTTGGCGATGTCCTGCATGATCGTGGTCTTACCGGCCTTCGGCGGGGACACGATCAGTGCACGCTGGCCCTTACCGATCGGCATGATCAGGTCGATCACCCGGGTGGTCAGCTTGTTCTGCTGGGTTTCCAGGCGCAGCCGCTGGTTCGGGTACAGCGGGGTCAGCTTGTTGAAATCGGGGCGGCGCTTGGCCGAATCGATTTCGGCACCGTTGACGGTGTCCAGCCGCACCAGCGGATCGAACTTCTGCCGCTGATTGCTCTGTTCCCCGTCGCGCGGCGCGCGGACCGCGCCGGTGATCGCGTCACCGCGGCGCAGGCCGTTCTTGCGGACCAGGTTCATCGAGACGTAGACGTCGTTCGGGCCGGCCAGGTAGCCGGAGGTGCGCACGAACGCGTAGTTGTCCAGCACGTCGAGGATGCCCGCGACCGGCTGGAGCACGTCGTCTTCGCGAATCTCGGGCTCGCGCGATTCACCGCCGCCACCGTCACGGTCGCGGCCCCGGCGACGTTCGCGGAACCGGCGGCCACGGCGGCCACGGCCGCCTTCCTCGTCGTCGCCACCGCGATCGCCGCCGCCCCGGTTGCCGGAGCCGCGCTGGTCGCCGCCCTGGCCCTGCTGGCCCTGGTTGCGGTCGCGACGGCGCTCGCCCTGCTCGCCGTCCTTGCTGTCCTTACCGTCCTGCTTGGCGCCGTCGTTCTTCGCGCCGTCCTGCTGCTTGGCGTCCTCGCCGGCGGGTTCACCGTTCTTGGGCTGCTGGTCCCGGCCACGACGCTGGCGGCCGCGGCCGCGCTGGCCGGAGTCGCGGCCCGAATCCTCGGTGCCCTCGGCCGGCTTGTTGTCGCCTCTGCCCTCGGTCTTGGCGCCGGAATCGGTGTCCGCGGCCGTGCCTGCGGTGCCGTTGATGGTCGCCGAGCCATTGGTGGCGGCCTGGTCGGGCTTGCCCTTGTCCGCGGCCGCGGAGTCCTTGTTCGCCGCGGTATCGGCGGCGGGCGCTTCGACCGCCGGAGCCGACGCGGCGGCGGGCGCGGCCTCGACGGCAGGCGCCGCGGTCCCGGCCTCGGCAGGCTGGTCTGCGGTTTTACGTTCTTTGGCAGCCTTCGCGCGGGTGCTGCGCTCCGCGGCGGCGGGTCTGCCGGCCTGGTTTTCCTTGATGGCGGCGATGAGATCACCCTTACGCATACCGGAGGTGCCTCGAATTCCGAGTTCCCCTGCCAGTGCGCGCAACTGCGGCAACAACATTCCAGTCAGCCCCGATCCGATGTCGGTGTTCTCGCTCATCTTCGAAGAAATCTGTCCGGAGTCACTTTCGCGGTTGCCCGAGGGTTCGGAGTCGGATTCCACCCCGGGTGTCGCGAGCAGGTCCGTATCTGTCACGGAGATCCTTTCCTTCCCTCGATGGCCGTGTGCTGTGTCGAGGGTTCGTTCCGTAGCCCGATCTCGCTGCCGGACTCGGATTTGTAGCCGTATCGCCTGCCCCTCCGGGACCGGGTGCTTCGCCACCGCTGGAAAAGGTGGAAGAGATCATTCCAGTTGAGCGGCTGCGCGGCACCCCCATGGCATGAGGGCTCGAGCCTGGAGCCTGCTGGAGCGATTGCCCTGATGAAGCACCGGCGTCTGATGCGCGCGATGTACGGACTTGCCCAGGATAGCGGGCAAGTACGAAGGTCGGCAAGGCGGACGCGCCCGTCAGCTGATCTGCACGCCTTCCGCGATGCCCGGCTCGATGATCCGGAGCCCGTCCGCGGCGGCCCGAAGCCGTAATTCTTCGGGAAAAGCGCAGGTCGTGAGCGCGAGCACGGTGGGCCCGGCGCCGGAGACCGTGGCCGCGATGCCGGCGTCGCGCAACCGCTGGATCCATGCGGTGGTCAGCGGGAGCGCGGGGGCGCGCTGGGTCTGGTGCAGCCGGTCGGCCGTGGCCGGGAGCAGCAGGTCCGGGCGCTGGGTCAGCGCGACCACCGCCAGCGCGGCCCGGCTCACATTGAACGCCGCGTCCCGGTGCGGTACCAGTTCGGGCAGCAGCCCGCGGGTCTGCGCGGTGGAGGACCGTTCCTCGGGGACCAGGACGACCGGACGCAGCGTGGGATGCGCGTCGAGGCGGACCGCCCGGTACAGCCGTTGCGGTGCGCCGATATCGGTATCCGGGCCGGGGCCGGTCTCGGTCCAGGACACGACGATGCCACCGAGCACACTGGCGGCGGCGTTATCGGGGTGGCCTTCGAATTCCGAGGCCAGCTGCACCAATTGATCGGTATCCACCGCCAGGGCCGGATCGAATTGCGCGGCCAGCGCACGCCCGGCCGCCAGCCCGCCGACCACGGCCGAGGCCGAGGAGCCCAGTCCGCGGGAATGCGGAATCGCGTTCCGGCACAGCACGTCCAGTCCGTCGGCCCAGACTCCGGCCGATTCCAGCCCGCGTTCTATCGCCCGGACCACCAGATGCTGTGGCCCCCAGGCCACCTCGCCGGCGCCTTCACCCTCCATGCGGATATTCAAGCCGGAATCGGTGCTGCGCACCTCGATCTCGTCGTAGATCCCCAGGGCCATACCCAGCGAATCGAAACCGGGCCCCAGATTCGCGGTGGAGGCCGGTACCCGGACGGCGACCGTGATACCGGACGGCAGGGTCGGAGCCACGAGCCGGCTTTCGCGCGTATCCACCGTCAGGCCAGTTCGAGTCGTGCGGCCACCGCGACCGGGTCGACCTGGATGGCCTGCACCTCGGGCATCCCGAGCAGGGCGGTATCGGGGTCCTTGAGACCGTTCCCGGTGACCGTGCAGACCACGGTCTGCCCGGGTTCCAGCCAGCCTTCGGCGTGAGCGGCCAGCACACCGGCCACACTGGCCGCCGACGCGGGCTCCACGAAAACGCCCTCTTCGGCCGCGACCAGGCGGTACGCGTGCAGAATCTCCTCGTCGGTGGCCGCGCGGAAGGCTCCGCCGGATTCCTCCTTGGCCGCCACGGCGCCGTTCCAGGAGGCGGGTGCGCCGATCCGGATGGCGGTCGCGATGGTCTCCGGATGACTCACCGGCGCGCCGTTGACCAGCGGGGCCGCCCCGGCGGCCTGGACGCCGAGCATGCGGGGAAGCGTTTCGGTCACGCCATCGGCGCGGTACTCGCGGTAGCCCCGCCAGTAGGCGGTGATGTTGCCGGCATTGCCCACCGGCAGCGCGTGCACATCGGGGGCCCGGCCGAGCACATCACAGATTTCGAAGGAGGCGGTCTTCTGCCCCTCGATCCGGGCCGGGTTCACCGAGTTCACCAGGCCGATGGACGGGAAGTCCGAGGTGACTTTGCGCGCCAGTTCCAGGCAGTCGTCGAAATTGCCCTCGACCTGGATGACCTTCGCGCCGAGCATCACGGCCTGGGCCAGTTTGCCCATGGCGATCTTGCCCTGCGGGATGAGCACCGCGCAGGTCATGCCGGCGCGGGTGGCGTAGGCCGCGGCCGAGGCGGAGGTGTTACCGGTGGAGGCGCACAGCACCGCCTGCTGACCGCGATACTTGGCATCGGTCATGGCCATGGTCATGCCGCGGTCCTTGAACGAACCCGTCGGATTCGCGCCCTCGACCTTCAGGTACACCTCGCAACCGGTGAGCCGCGACAGATGCGGCGCGGGAACCAGCGGGGTCCCACCCTCGAAGAGGGTGACCGGTTCCCAGTCGGCCGCGCCCGCGAGGCGGTCGCGGTAGGCAGCGATGAGCCCGGGCCAGCGCGAGTGCACTCCGGCCTGCGGGGCGACGCCGGCGGTCGGCCCACCTGTCGCGCCACCGCCACCCCTGACGGAATCGCTGCGCGATGCTGTTGTCATTCCTCGGTGCCTTCCAATCTCAGAACGCTGGTGACAGATGTGACGGATTCCATACCCGACAGCGCGGCGACGGTCTCGGAGAGCGCCGCCTCGGTCGCGAGATGGGTCACGACCACCAGCCGTGCCTTGTCGTCGTGACCCTCCTGGCGGACGGTCGAGATGCTCACTCCGTGGTTGGAGAATTCGCCCGCCACCCTCGCCAGTACGCCGGGACGGTCTTCGACCTTCAGATTCACGTGATAGCGCGTCGGGGTGTCGCCGATCGGCGCGATCGGAAGCTCAGCATAGACCGATTCGCCCGGCGCCCGGCCACCGAAGAACTTGTTGCGGGCGGCCATGACCAGGTCACCCAGAACGGCCGAGGCGGTCGGCGCCCCGCCGGCGCCCTGCCCGTAGAACATGAGCCGACCGGCGTTCTCGGCCTCCACGACCACCGCGTTGAACGCACCGGTCACCGCGGCCAGCGGATGTTTGCGCGGGATCAGCGCCGGATAGACGCGCACCGACACCCGGTCCTTGCCGCCTTCGGCCGGGGTGGGTTCGCCCGCACCCGCCGGCACCCGCTCGCAGATCGCCAGCAGTTTGACCGTGCAGTCCAGCGCGGACGCGGTCTCCAGGTCCTCGGCGGTGATGGTGGCGATGCCCTGGCGGTAGACGTCGGCGGCCGTCACCCGGGTGTGGAAGGCCAGCGAGGCCAGGATCGCGGCCTTCGCGGCGGCGTCGTAGCCCTCCACGTCGGCGGTCGGATCGGCTTCGGCATAGCCGAGGCGGGTCGCTTCGGCGAGGGTGTCGCCGTAGTCGGCACCGGTTTCGTCCATGGCCGAGAGGATGAAGTTGGTGGTTCCGTTCACGATGCCGACCACCCGGTTCACCCGGTCGCCGGACAGCGATTGGATCAGCGGCCGGACCACCGGGATGGCGCCGGCCACCGCGGCCTCGAAGTACAGGTCGGCCCGGCTGCGTTCCGCGGCGGCGGCCAGCTCGCCGGTGTAATCGGCCAGCAGCGCCTTGTTCGCGGAGACCACGGACTTCCCGGCGTTGAGCGCAGCCAGGATGAGTTTGCGAGCCGGATCGATACCGCCGATCACCTCGACGACCAGGTCGACGTCGGGCCGGGCGACCAGCTCTTCGGCGTCGGTGGTGAGTAGTTCGGCGGGTAGCCCGCGGTCACGATCGAGGCTGCGCACCGCGACCCCGCGCAGGGTCAGCGGCGCGCCGACCCGGGCCTGGAGATCGTCGGCGTGATCGCGGAGGATCCGCACGACCTCCCGGCCGACATTGCCCATACCCAGTACCGCGATACCAATCGGACGGTCCGGCCCCCAACGACCCGGCACCACTTCGGCCCCCTCTGGCATGCTCTCCCCTTTCGTCGCGTCCATCAGACCTCCAGGCCGAGCAGGTCCTCGACCGTTTCCCGGCGCAGGATCAACCGGGCCGTGCCGTCGCTGACCGCGACGACGGCGGGACGGGTCAGCAGGTTGTACCGGCTCGACATGGAGTAGCAATAGGCACCGGTGCCGGCCACCGCGATGAGATCCCCCGGGCCCGCGTCGGCCGGCATCCACGTGTCGCGGATGATGATATCGCCGCTCTCACAGTGTTTTCCGACGACGCGAGCGACCACCGGTGCCGCCTCGGAACCGCGGGACACCAGCTGGCAGTGGTAATCGGCCTGGTAGAGCGCGGGCCGGATATTGTCGCTCATCCCGCCGTCCACGCTCACGTAGCGGCGGCGCAGGCCGCCGTCGAGCGAGACATCCTTGATGGTGCCCACTTCGTAGAGGGTCACGGTACCGGGGCCGGCGATGGCGCGGCCCGGTTCGACCGCGATACGCGGCACGGGCAGCCCGGCGCGTTCGGCCTCGCGGGCGACCAGTGCGCGGAGTTTCTCCGCGAACAGGTCCAGCGGCGGCGGATCGTCGGAGGGCAGATAGGAAATACCCAGACCGCCGCCCAGATCGAGCAGCGAAATCTGCGAAGTGCGCTCGACACCGAATTTGTCGACCGCTTCGCGCAGCAGGCCCAGCATCCGGTGCGCGGCGATTTCGAAACCGTCGATTTCGAAGATCTGCGATCCGATATGGCTGTGCAGTCCGACCAGCCGCAGATTATCGGCCTCGAACACCCGGGCCAGCGCTTCCATGGCGTCGCCGCCGGAAATGGAGAAACCGAATTTCTGGTCCTCGTGCGCGGTGGAGATGTACTCGTGGGTGTGCGCCTCGACCCCGACCGTGACCCGGACCAAGACGTCCTGGACGACTCCGGCGACGCCGGCGACGGCTTCCAGCCGGTCGATCTCGATCAGCGAGTCCACCACCACATGGCCCACTCCGGCCGCCACCGCGGCCTCCAGTTCGGCCACCGATTTGTTGTTGCCGTGCAGGGCGATCCGCTCGGCCGGGAAGCCGGCGTGCAGCGCGACGGCGAGTTCACCGCCGGAGCACACATCCAGCGAGAGACCTTCGTCGCGGATCCAGCGCGCGATCTCGCCGCACAGAAAAGCCTTGGAGGCGTAGTGAACTCGCGCATTCGGCCCGAACGCGCGCACCATATCGCGGCAGCGGGACCGGAAATCGTCCTCGTCCACCACGAACAGCGGCGTGCCGAACTGCGCGGCGAGTTCGGTGACGGGCACCCCCGCCAGCCGGACCACATCGTCGGCACCGCGGGTGGCGTTGCGCGGCCACACCTGCGCGGGCAGGTCGATCAGCTGCCGCGGATCGGCCGGGCGTTCCGGCAGATTCGGGGCGTGCGGTATCTCGGCGTGCCGGGGCCCGGCGGGATGGACACTCATCGGTCTTCCTTCCTCGTCCACTGCCGGAACAGTCGGTCGATGCGATTGCCGGGCGCGGTCACATCCGCTCCGGAGCGGTGACGCCGAGCAGAGCCAGGCCGTTGGCCAGCACCTGCCGGGTCGCGTTCACCAGCACCAGGCGGGCGGCGTTGACCGGCGAGACGGGCTCGTCGCCCAGCGGCAGTACCCGCAGGGCCTTGTTGGTCTGGAACGGGTGGTAGGCGCCGGCCAGTTCCTCCAGGTACCGCGCGATACGGTGCGGTTCCCGCAGGGTCGCCGCACTCGCCACCACCCGGGGGAATTCACCGATGGTGCGAATGAGAGCGCCCTCGAATTCGGAATCCAGCAGAGCGAAATCCGGTGTCACCGTGGCGTATTCGAATTCGGCGGCATTGCGCGCGATGGACGCGGCGCGGGCGTGCGCGTACTGCACGTAGTACACCGGGTTCACGCTGTCCTGTTTCGCCCACAGGTCCAGGTCGATATCGATGCTCGAGTTCACCGAGCTGCGCACCAAGGAGTAGCGGGCGGCGTCGACGCCGATCGCCTCCACCAGATCGTCCAGCGTGACCACGGTGCCCGCGCGTTTGCTCATCCGCACGGCCACGCCGTCGCGCAGCAGGTTCACCATCTGGCCGATGAGCACCTCGACGCTGTCGGGGTCGTCACCGAACGCGGCGGCCGCGGCCTTCAACCGGCCGATATAGCCGTGATGGTCGGCGCCGAGCATATAGATGCACAGGTCGAAACCGCGCGAGCGCTTGTCCTGCAGGTAGGCGATATCGCCGGCGATATAGGCGGCGTTCCCGTCGCTTTTGATGACCACCCGGTCCTGATCGTCACCGTATTCGGAGCTGGCGATCCACCAGGCGCCGTCCTTCGAATACAGATCACCGGAATTCTTCAGCGTGTCCACCGCGCGTTCTACCGCACCCGAGGCGAACAGCGAACTCTCGTTGAAATACACATCGAAATCGGTGCCGAATTCGTGCAGCGTTTTCTTGATGTGGGCGAACATGAGTTCCACGCCTTCGGCGCGGAACAGTTCCAGCCGCTTCTCCGGGTCGAGTTCGGCCGCACCGGGATGGTCGGCCACGATCCGGTCGGCGATCTCGCCGATATAGGCGCCCGCGTACCCGTTCTCCGGGGTCGGCGCGCCGGTGGCGGCGGCGACCAGCGATTCGGCGAACCGGGTGATCTGGGCGCCGTGATCGTTGAAGTAGTACTCGCGGGTGACCTCGGCGCCCTGCGCGGCCAGGATCCGGCCCAGCGCGTCGCCCACCGCGGCCCAGCGGGTCCCGCCCAGGTGCACCGGGCCGGTCGGGTTGGCGGAGACGAACTCCAGATTGATCTTCGTACCGGCGAGTGTGTTCGCGGTGCCGTACCCCGCCCCTGCCGCGAGCACCTGCTCGAGCACCACACCCTGCGCCGACGCGGCGACCCGGATATTGAGGAAGCCGGGTCCGGCGACCTCCGCGGTCGCGACGGCCTCGGTATCGCTCAGCGCCGCGGCGAGCCAGCCGGCCAGTTCCCGCGGGTTGGTCCCGGCCTTCTTCGCGACCTTCATCGCTACATTGGTGCTGTAGTCACCGTGCTCCGGATTTCGCGGACGCTCCACATCGACCGTGTCGGGCAGCACCGCGGCATCCAGTCCACGTTCGGCGAGGACCTTCGCCGCGGTGGCGTGAAGGAGATCTGCAAGGTCGGCTGGAGTCACGAGTCTCTATCCTATGGTCCGAGTGGGTGCGCGCCGCGAGTGGGCACCGCAGCTCGGCACTGTTCATCGACGTGGAAAGAACTGGGACCGGTATGCCGAACAGGACGAGCGCCAAATCGGCGAAGGCCGTGAAGGCGGCGGGCAAAGTCGCGGGTGCGCGCGCGAGCAGCAGCAGGAACAAGGGCAAACCGCCGATCACGCAGCGAATCCCCTGGCTCACCATCGGCGCGGTCGTGGTGCTCGTGGGGCTGGTCGCGGCCCTCGCGGTGAACCTGGTGCCCAAGTACCAGGAGAAGGCCGCCCTGGAGAAGTTCACCCCCTCCGAGCAGAAACAGGACCCCTCCGACCAGATCGAGGGTGTGGTGAAGAAGGAGTACCCGGCGGGTCTGCACGTCGACGCGACCCAGCGGGTGGCCTACGACCAGACGCCACCGTTCGGTGGCCCGCACGACGCCTCCTGGGCCAACTGCATGGGCACCGTCTACGACAAGGCGCTGCGCGAGGAGAACGCGGTGCACTCGCTGGAACACGGCGCGGTGTGGATCACCTACAACCCGGACAAGATCGACCGGTCCGGGATCGACACGCTGAAGAAAAAGGTCGAGGGTGAGCAGTACATGCTCATGTCGCCGCACCCCGGCCAGGAAGCCCCGGTCTCACTGCAGTCCTGGGGACATCAGCTCACCGTGAACAGCGCCGACGACGAGCGGATCGGTCAGTTCATCACCGCGCTGCGACTGAACAACTTCGCCTATCCCGAGGTCGGCGCGGACTGCGCGACGGTCGCCTTCGACACCCAGAACCCGCCGCCCTACGACCCGAGCGAGCCGGGCCCCGACGCCGTGCCGATGGACGGTGCCGGCCTGCAGCCCGACCAGGGCGAGCTCGGCGGGATGGGAGCTCCCGGCGGCGGTCTGCCGGGTGGGCTGCCCGGTGGCATCCCGGCGATCCCGGGCATGCCCGGCACCCTGCCGGACCAGCAGGCGCCCGGGGCCGTGCCCGGCCAGCAGGCGCCCGGGGCCGCGGCCGATCAGCAGGCTCCCGGAGCCGGACAGTAATGCCGGAAACGGAAACCCTCGAGACCGAGCACCGGCCCGAGACCGGACTCCGGGCGCAGCTGCGAGGCCAGCGCATCCCGCTGCTGATCATCGCCGCTATCGCGCTGCTCGTGGTGGGGTTCGGCGCGGGCGTGCTGCTCTCGCCGGACGATTCCGGCGGGTCCGCGCCGGGTCCGGTCGATATCGGATTCGCGCAGGATATGTCGGCCCACCACACCCAGGCCGTGGAGATGTCGGGGATCGCGCTGCTGGGTTCGGCCGATCCCGCGGTGCAGCGCCTGGCCTACGACATCCTCACCACGCAGCAGAGCCAGATCGGACGGATGCAGGGCTGGTTGCAGATGTGGGGCGCGCCCGCGCGTGGCGCGGACGGCTACATGGGCTGGATGCACGACACCGGCCACGGTGACGACCAGCACAACGGGGGTCACGACCACGGTTCCGGGACGCACGATTCCGGTGCTGTGGCCGCGATGCCGGGTATGGCGAGCACCGCGGACATCCAGCGGTTACGCGACGCGCGCGGCACCGATCTCGATGTGCTGTTCCTGCAACTCATGCTGCGCCATCACCAGGGCGGGGTCCCGATGCTGGAGTACGGCGCCGAACACGCCGAAACCGGCGAGATCGGCATCCTGGCCGGGCAGATGCTCGCCGCACAGCAGGGTGAGGCCCAGCTCATCACCGATATGCTCGCCGCTCGCGGCGGCCGGCCGCTGCCCCTGAACTGAACCGCTACCACTCGTTTTGGCCGCATCGGCGATGATGCGATACGCTGTGGTCCGCCCGATCGACCGGCTCCCGGTCGCCCCGGGTGGATCCCCGCCCTCGTAGCTCAGGGGATAGAGCGTCTGCCTCCGGAGCAGAAGGCCGCAGGTTCGATTCCTGCCGAGGGCACGCACGAGGAAGGCCCTCGACCAGCTGGGTTCTGGTCGGGGGCCTTTCTCGTTCTCGATCCCGGTCGGCCCGGGTGCCGGAGTCGGCGCGACCCCGCCCCGAGCCTTCGCCGCCGCCCCTCGGCGCCCGGTTCCACGTACGCGTGCGGATCGTGGCGCCGATCTCTGGGACCACACCGCCGCGTAGCGGATCGTTCTCCACGGGGCCGCCCGCCGACGAGCGGCGGGCGGCCCGCTGTCCGCTCCTTCCGTCACAGGCCGGGGCCGATGCCGGGCATCATCCCCAACATCATCCCGAGCATCCTCTGCAGCATTTCCATACCGGCGCCTAGATAAGGTTCGAACGAACCCATCGTTCCCATCTCCTTCACCGCGATTTTTCTCCTGGCCCCCGACTCATTCGCCGCGTACCGCATCCCGTCGACCGGAAACAAGCAAACGGCGATTTCTATCCACTTTCGGAATGGCATACGCCCTCGGGTTCGCACCGCGACGTGCGGTGCCCGGCCCGCGGGGCGGTGGTATATCCGCCCGAGCCCGGCCACCCACCGGCGCGGGGCCCGCGGGGCGGCGCTAGTTGTTGGCGCGCTGGATCGAGCGCTGGACGAGACCGCGGATACCGGGGAGTTGGATGGCGCGCAGCATGAGATCCCCCGCCCAGACATGCGCACGAGTGGGTGGGGCGAATCGGCTGACCCCCTTGCGAGCGAGAGCTTGCCGCTTGCGGACTTCCGGCCGCAGCGATCGCTCCCAGGCGTCGAGTGCGGCGGTGAGGTCGTCGCCGTGGGCGTCGAGGGCGGCGCCGAGCCGGTCGGCGCCGTCGAGGGCGAGGGCCGCGCCGTAACCGGCGAAGACGGTGACGCACCAGGCGGCATCACCCAGGAGTACGACCCGGCCGCTACTCCATCGGTCGGCGACGATCTGGCCGACCGAGTCGAAATAGGCGTCGGCCGGGTCGGCGGAGAGCTGCTCGAGCGCCTCGGCGACCCCGCGCCCCAGATCACCGAACGCCGCGGTGAGCGCGGATGCGGCACCGCGGGCGAGTTCGGCGGCCGGGTCGAGGCTGCGGTAGGTGAAGAACGCCGAGGACCGGCCCGGGCCCAGGTTCATCACCGCGGCGGTGCGCCGGGGCCCGAGAAAGGTCGTGCCGACCCCGTGGGGAACGTGCTCGGGGACGGTATCGAGTGGGAAGGCGCCCACCATGTGGTTCAGCTCCACCAAATGCTCCGATTCGGGACCGAAGGCGAGTTCACGGATCCGGGAGTGCACACCGTCGGCACCGATGAGCAGGTCGGCCTGTAGGCGGGTGTCATCGCTCAGGGTGACCTCGACCGCACCGGGATCCTGGGTCATCGCCCGTACCGTGGTGCCGAAGCGGATATCGACGTGCGCGGCCACCGCGGCGTACAGCGCCGATTCCAGGTCGCCGCGGAAGAGACTCAGCGCCCGATCCCCCACCGCGGCCTGTGCGACGGCAGCGGGAACGGTGAACTTCTCCCGGCCGTCGGCGTGGACGAGCACCGAGGTGAAGAACCCGATATCGCGCGGCGCGAGTGCGGGCACCAGGCCGAGCCGTTCGGCGGCATCATAACCGGGCCCGTGCAGGTTCAGCAGATAGCCGCCGCTGCGTCGGGCAGGCGCCCGCTCGAGCACGACGACTTCCCAGCCTGCCCGGCGCAACCGCAATGCCGCGGCCAGCCCGGCAATACCGGCTCCCGCCACCACCGCCCGTTTCGCCCCGCGACCGCTGGGGTTTCGTACTGCGTTCTCGATATCGTCCACTGCCACTCCTGAAGGTCCGC
Source organism: Nocardia testacea NBRC 100365 (assembly GCF_000308775.1). GTDB lineage: Bacteria > Actinomycetota > Actinomycetes > Mycobacteriales > Mycobacteriaceae > Nocardia > Nocardia testacea. The sequence goes on along the minus strand of NZ_BAGJ01000039.1, from coordinate 8,200 downwards.
CACTCGGCCAGATCGTCAACTTGTAGTTGACGATAGCAAATATCGTCAACCTTGGGTTGACGATCGGTTTTGCCGATTCCGGACACCGATCTCGCACATGCCGAGCCGCACCGGGCGCACCGAGCGCCGCGCGACTGTCGGTGGCCGCCGGCTCGCCGACGCCCGTCGCGCTGCCACCGGCGCGCGCGATCCACTCACCCACCGGTGGATGACGACGGGGCACCGGCGTTTCGAAGTTCTGCCCCCGGGCCTCGTTACCGCGCAGCCCCATGGGTGAGCGCCGTCCTCGATGCGTGAGCGCAGGGTGCGACCCGCGGAAACCGCGGCAGCGAGCGACCGGACCCGGCCGCTACCGGGCATCCGTCGGTATCACCCCGGCGCGCATTCGCCGCCCGGCATCATGTCCGCGGCCGGCCCGGTGGCCGGACGCTGCCGGCCGACCGTCCGACGGCCCCCGGTCAATCCAATGAATTCGCCAGACGGGCGTGCAGATCCAGCAACTCCGGGATCTGGGCGGCCGGACGGCGGCCCAGACCGCATTCGGTGGCGATACCGAACTCGGGTACGAACGCCGCCGCGGCCTTGATCCGGCGGCGCGCGCCTTCGAAACCGTCGGATACGTGCACCAGACCCAGGTAGAGATCGGTTTCCGGGGCGGTCGCGAGGCCGGCGAGCGGAGCGAAATACGCGGCGTCGGCGCGGTCCTTGGGCACGGGCAGATGGATCCAGTTCAGCGGGCGCTTCAGCGCCACGGCCACCCCGGAAGCCACATCGACCAATTTCGAGGTATCGGCGGGCTCGACGAAATGCCGATGACCGAAATCGCCGTAGCAGAGGTGGTACCCCAGCTCCACCCCGGCGGGGACCGAGTCGCCGAGGCGGGTCAGCCGCTCGATCACCCCGCCCAGCCGGGCGGGATAGTCGTCACCGAACCAGCACGGGAAAACGCCCTCGAAGAGCGCGAATTCGACAGCCGCGTCCCATTGGATCGCCAGATCCTCGTGCGGAATCGCCGCGGTGATCTGATCCAGCTCGGCCAGGATCGCGGCCTCGTAGCGGTTTTCCAGTTCCGCCTGGGGGCCGGCCACGAACGCACCGACCACCGCGATCGGGGTCGGCAGACTCACCTGGAACCGAACACCGGACCGGACCAGGCCCTGTTCGCGGAGTTGTTCGAACACCCGCCAGGATTCCCGCGCCGCCTGGGCGTAACCCAGCGGCCCGAAATCGATGGCTTCCGGGTCGATTCCGGGAGCCGGCCGTACCCGTTCGCCCGGTCCGTACTCCGGAGTCGGCGGCGGGACGGTGACCAGACCGGGGTGGGCCTGTAGCCGGGGGAGCTGCCACACCACCCAGTTGTCGCGTTCGCCGGTCTCACCGTCGGGGATCCGGGTGATGTGCCCACCCAGCCGGGTGGCGACCTGCGCGAAGACCGCCTCGGCGTCGGGGAGCGGCACACTGCCGCACAGATGGACACCACGACCGGTCATCACACATACCTCCACGTATTCTCCGGGTCCTGCCGGAAGGAGTGTATGAGCACCGACACCGTTGCGCGCGCGGAGTACTCGGCCGTCACCGGGGACACCCCGGCGACCGCCGGACCGGACATCCCGTGGAGAGTGTCGTAGTGTTCGGGAAAATCCCCGGGAACGGAGAACGTTGTGACCCAGCCACCGGCAGATCCGAACGGGCCGCAGCCGCCCGACGGTACCGAGCCCGGCCACCCGCGACCGGCCCGTAAGCGTCGGACCGGCCTCATCGTGGGCGCGGTAGTGGCGGTACTCGTGGTCGTCGCGGCCATCGCGGCCGTGGTGGTGCTGACCGTGCAAGGACGCACACCGCTGTCCTCCGACGAACAACAGGTCGAGGCCGCGCTGCGCGAGTTCTACGGCACGCTCGGCGACGACGGTTTCACGGCCGCCACCCAGCTGGCCTGTAAGGCCGACCGGGACGAATTCGACGCCATGTCCGACTCGGAGAAGTCCGAGGCCGAGAAGCTCGGATTCACCGTCGATATCGACTCGGTCGACAATATCGTCGTATCCGGTGACCGCGCGAAGGCCGAGATCAAGGGCAAGTTCGGCCTGTCGGCGCCGGGCGCCGGCGACGGCGAGCAGATGGACGACAGTTCCGAGGAGAGCCTCGTGAAAGAGGACGGCGAATGGCGGGTCTGCTCATCCTCCGACAGCGACCCGAAATGATCGACGGCGGGTGCCGGTGAGCTGCTGCGGGCCCTCGCGTCGCACCGTACTGGGCGCACTCGGCCTCGCGGCGCTGTTGCCCGCCACCGGATTCGCCGGTGTGGGCCGGGCGCAGCCGACGCCCGGCCCGGTGCTGGCGACCGACCTGGAAGTCGTCACGGTCACCGATACCGTCGCCGTGCTCACCTGGACCAGTCGCGACCCGAGCAGCGCGATCCCGGTGCCCACCGACGGCGAACTACTGCTCGGCCCGGCGGACAGTTCCCGCCCGCTCCGGCCGGTCTGGGCTTCCGCGGGCCCCACCCCCTTCCACTACGCGCAGATCGACGGCCTCGAACCAGGACGCGCCTACCGATTCGAGGCGCGCTCGGCCGGTGTGCGGGCGACGCCCGCGCTCTCGGTCGCCACCGGCGCGCCCGGCACCCCGGAAACCACCGCCACGTTCACTACCGCGGTGCCGCCGCCGGGACGGCTGCTGCGCACCCTGGCGCTCGCCAATGACGCCCACTACGGGGAGACGGTGAGCGGCCTGGTGGCGGGCGGGCTACCACCGGGGATACGCCAGGAACCGGGGCTACCGCCCTATCCGGAGGTCATGTTCGACGCCGTCCTCGGCGATCTGCGCCGCCCCGATCGCGGCGCGGACCTGCTCCTGCTGGCCGGTGACCTGACCGCGGAGGCCACACCCGCGCAGGTGCGCGCGGTGCGCGACCGGCTGGACCACTGGGGCATCGACGGTCAGGATTACCTCGCCGTACGCGGCAACCACGACCGCCCGCACCCGGGCGCAGAATACGCGGACTGCCCCGTGGTGCCCGGCGCGACGGACCATCGTGATTGCTGGAGCGAGGTTTTCGGGCCCCGGCAGCAGGTGGTCGAACACGAACTCGGCGGACTGCGCATCCTCGGCCTGGACACCAGCGCGCTGGACGGCGCGGGCGGGGTACTCGACACCGCGCAGTTCGACCGGGTCACCGAACTGCTGCGCGCCGAACCCGACCGTCCCACTGTGGTTTTCGGTCATCATCCGGTCACCGTGGAGGCGGGGCTCACCAATACGGCCGGTCCCGGTTTCGTACTCGACCGCGATACCGCGCTGCGGTTGCAGCGGTTGTACGAGCGCGCGCCGGGGGTCTTCCTGCAGCACAGCGGCCACACCCACCGCACCCGCCGCACCCGGCCGGATACCGCCTGCGCGGTGGAATTCCTGGAGGTCGGCGCGATCAAGGAGTACCCGGGCGGATACAGCCTGCTGCGGATCTACGAAGGTGGCTACACGGTGAACTTCTACAAGACCCGCACCCCGGAATCCCGGCGCTGGAGCACCCTGACCCGCGCCGAATACTTCGGACTGCTCCCCGAGTACACACTCGGCACCTTCGCCGACCGCAATCACGTTGTGCTGCGCGATTTCTCGGGACTCACCTGACGGTCCCGGATACGGTCACCTGCCGCTGTCCCGCAAGAACCGGGTGGGATGGAGGCCGGTGCCGGAATCGCCGCGGACCGCTCGAGGCGAATTCCGGTTCCGACCTCCGAAAACATCCCTGACCATAGAGCGAGCGGCGGGAATCGAACCCGCGTAAACGGCTTTGCAGACCGTTGCCTGAACCACTCAGCCACGCCCGCGTGACTCGATGATCATGGCTCGCCACGGCCGCGCGGCACACAGTTGCGCTCAGCCGGATCGCAACCGGTGACAGCGGCGGGACCGGTGGCGGCGCCACCGGCTGCGCGGGTGACACCCGCCACCGGGGGGCGCCCACGACGCGGCTCATCCGCGCGGTGCCGTGCAATGATCGAACACATGTCTCGCCCCCGCCCGCTACCCCTCGACCCGATCCAGGAGGCCCACCGCCAATGGGTCGGCCACGGATGGGGTGCGGTCGCCGACGGGATGGCCGCGGTGACCTCTCTGGTCCGCGCCCAGCAGATCGTCATGGCCCGGGTCGACGAAGCGCTGCGCCCGACCGGCCTGACCTTCTCACGGTACGAATTGCTGCAGCTGCTGAACTTCAGCGCCACCGGCGCGCTGCCGATGGCGGTGGCCAGCGCCCGATTGCAGGTACACCCGACCAGTGTCACCAATTCGGTGGATCGGCTGGAGGCGGCGGGGCTGGTGAACCGGGTCCCGCATCCCAACGACCGGCGGGCCACACTGATCGAGATCACCGACGCTGGAAGGGCTCTCGTCGCCGAGGCCACCGAATACCTGAACGAGCGCGTATTCGCGCGGCCGGAGCTGCCGCCCGACCGGTTGCGGACGCTGCTGCAGTTGCTCGCCGAGTTCCGCCACACCGCAGGAGACTTCGATACCGGCGAGGAACCGGCCCGCTGGGCCGAACCCTGACCGTATCCCGGACGCGCCGGGCGGTCACAGCAAACCCGGCCCGGAACAGGTCGAATCGAATGTTTGCCGGACCGGCCGGGCAGCGAACACATGACGGCCGGGCACCCGTTCAGCAAATTTCTCGGTGGTTCGGCTTGGCAACAACCGACCCGCGGCGCACCATATGTTTATGGTGCTGGTTCTCGGGGTATCAGTAGGCGCCTCAGGTGCGCGTGCGGTACTCACCCATTCGGATCGACCGCACCTGCCGCCGATCGATCGGTGCCATATCCCCCGCCCGGCCCGCGCCTCGGTGGCCGAGCCGGTCCTCATCGCGATCCGCCGCATGTACGGCGCCGCCGGCAGGCGTGACGAGTACATCACCGGCACCGCCGTAACCTGCCACAACCGCGAGCAGGCCGAAGTGGTGGGCGATGCCCTCGGCACCGGCCGCGTCACCCTGGTGGACGAACCGCTGGCGCAGTTGCGCTACCTCAGGTTCACCGAGAAACTGCCGACGACCGGAGTGGTCTGCCTGTTCGACCTGGGCTCGTCCGGTCTGACGCTGACCCAGATCGACTGCCGGACCGATACCGTACTGGCCGGCGCCCACTGCCCGGGGCTGGGCGGCGACGGCTACAACGAACTGCTCTGCGAATGGCTGGATTCGGCCGGTGTGTACACCGACGAAACGGCGGCCCGGCGTTACCGGGAGGCGCTGAGCAGCGCTCGCGTGGTGACCGCGGCCGACCCCGATACCGCCGAACGCGCGGTGATCACCCGAAGTGACCTGGCCGAACTCTGCGCGGACGCGGTGCAGTCGGCCGCGACGCTGGTGCACCGCGTGGCCGAGCAGACGGAGGCGGCGCCGGACGCGGTGGCCCTGCTGGGCGGATGCGCCCGCAATCCGGCCCTGCGCACCCGGCTGAGCGAGTTACTGGACCTGCCGGTGGTGTGCGATTCCGAACCGGAGTACGTCTCGGCGCGCGGTGCCCTGCTGTTCGCCGCCGAACGGCCCGCCGCCGGTATCCGCACCGCTCATATCCGGGCGGGCGGGCAGGTGGTGCCACTGGCCCCGCCCGTCGTCGGACGGCGCAAGGTCTATGCGGCCGCCGCGGTGACGATCGGGCTGGGCGCGACCGTGGCCGGACTGCTCACGGCGCAGAACGGCGCCGCGCAACCCACCCGGAGCAACTACGTTCCCACCGACATCCTGGACGCGCCGCCCGCACCCTGAACCGGGCCCGGGCCGCGCACCGACGATCAGCGGTTGGTGAAATTGGCGGGCCGCTTGTCCACGAATGCCGCCATCCCCTCGGACTGGTCCGCGGTCGCGAACAGCGAATGGAAGACACGCCGCTCGAAGCGCAGGCCCTCGCTCAGGGTGGTCTCGAACGACCGGTTCACCGCTTCCTTGGCGATCATGGCCACCGGCAGCGACATGGACGCGATGGTGGCCGCCACCTCGAGGGCGGTGTCGAGGAGTTCCGCCGCCGGAACCACTCGGGACACCAGCCCCGCCCGCTCGGCCTCGTCGACGTCCATATTCCGGCCGGTCAGCACCAAGTCCATGGCCTTGGCCTTACCGATCGCCCGGGTCAGCCGCTGCGACCCGCCGATACCGGGGATAACACCCAGCTTGATCTCGGGCTGGCCGAACTTGGCGGTATCCGCCGCGATCAGGATGTCGCAGATCATGGCGAGCTCACAGCCGCCGCCCAGCGCATAACCGGCGACCGCCGCGATGGTCGGCTTACGGAACTGGGCCAGCCGTTCCCAGCGGGCGAAATAGTCGTCCATGAACATGTCCATATAGGACTTCGGCTGCATCTCCTTGATATCCGCGCCGGCGGCGAAGGCCCGATCGGAACCGGTGATCACCACGGCGCCGATCTCGTCGTCGCGTTCGACCTCGTCGAGCGCGGCGATCACATCGTCGAGGACCTGCGCGTTCAGCGCGTTCAGCGCCTTGGGCCGGTTCAGCGTGATGAGGGCGACCCCATCCTTGCGCTCCAGCAGAATCGTCTCGAAGTCGGTCACGGCGCATCCTCTGGCTCGAAAGGTCATGAACATCGGTGACGATACCGCGCGCCCGACGGGCGGTATCGACACGGCTCGAGGGCGGGACACGACGGCTGGGGCGGCGATCACGTCTGCAGACGGACCATGATCTCCGCCATTCGCGCGTCGATCCAGTCACTCATCGCGGTGCCGTCCATACCGGCAGGTTCCGCGTCCGCACCCATCACGTACCGGCCGTCCCCCGGTATATCTCGCCAGATCAGACCCACGTGGATCATTCCGCGCTCCCGGAAACCCAGGCGCCCCTGGATCACTTTCAGGACCCCGGCATCCGGGCCGGACGGGACCGATGGCGAGCCGGAGGGCCGGAACGCGCGGGAATCCGGGCTCGGGCCCGCGACGGTGAGCCCGGCCGACACCGACTCCGGATCGCGGCCCGCGCCGACTTCGGGAAACAAGCCGACCACCGTCCGCGCCAGGTCCGCGGGATCGCATTCGGCGATATCGAAGCCGCCCGAATGGGCCACGGTCTCGCCCGGTCGCTGGGTGATCACATAACCTCGATCGTCACGACGAACCGCGTGCACCCGGATACATTGCCGCGGATCGGTATGGTGCCGTTCGTTCCACAGATTCGCCAGGACCATGATGTCGGGCCTGGTGAGCGCCCGGACCATCGCGTCGAACCGCGGATCGGTCACCTCGCGCAGGCCCGCCCGTACCTCGTCGCGCTCGCGTTCGTAGTCGTCGGCGAACCTGGTGTCACTGGTGAAGGTGAACGGACGCGGCAGGCCGCCGAGACGTAGGTCGTCGCACAGCACCTTGAACTGCAGGCCGGTGAGCTGCCAGCGGTAGACGATCGGTTCGGGCACAGGGGGTCATTCCTCGATTTCCATGTTCCGGTCGAGCCGGGCCACCACCAGGTCCACCTGCTCATCGATCCATTCGGTCAGATCCTCCGTGCCCATTCCCCGCGCGGACGGTGCCGTTCGGTGCATGGGGATCGCGTACCGGCCGTCGCCCTCGACATCGCGCCACAGCATGCCCATCTCGATCCGGCCGCGCGGACCGTACTTCGAACGACCCTGAACCACCCGGATGGCCCCGCTGCGTACCGCGGACGTCCGCAGAAAGGACAGGGCGCGATCGTATTCGCTGCCGGCGTCCTCGTTCTCGTCCTCGTCGTAATCGGAGATCATCGATCCGGATGTGCTGTATCCGGGCTCGAATCTGGGGTCTCGTCGTGTATCGGGAATCGCGGTGGCGGGCAATCGCCCGGCCCGCGCGAACGGTATCCGCGACAGCACGATATCGCCCAGCGCACGTGGATCGCATTCGACGATATCGAACCCGGCCGCGTGGTGGACCGTTTCGCCGGGCCGCTGGGTGATCACGAAACCCCGTGCCCGCTGCCGGCAGGCATGGACCCGGGTACGCATCCGTGGGTTGTCGAAATCTCCGTCGCCGCCGAATGCCTGCAGGCTGACGAAAACATCGGGTTTGGCCAGCGCGACGCCGAACGCGTCCAGTTCACCGTGGTAGCGGGCCCGGAGATCCCGGGCGATCTTCGAGAGCTCCCATTCGTATTCGTCCGCCCACCGGATCGAACTGGTGAAGACCAGCGGCCGCGGCAACCTGCCCCCCC
>NZ_BAGJ01000040.1 GCF_000308775.1 Nocardia testacea NBRC 100365 | reverse complement strand
GTTCCGGCGGTGTCCTACTCTCCCACACCCTGTCGAGTGCAGTACCATCGGCGCTGGCAGGCTTAGCTTCCGGGTTCGGAATGGGACCGGGCGTTTCCCTGCCGCTATAACCGCCGTAACTCTATGAAACTATCCACACAGAGAGCCAAACACCCTTGTCGGGGTTTGTCTTCTGTATCTGTGTGTTGTTTCAGATACTGCACAGTGGACGCGTAGCAACCTTTGTTTGTAAGCCCTCGGCCTATTAGTACCGGTCACCTCCACCAGTTACCTGGCTTCCAGTTCCGGCCTATCAACCCCATGGTCTGTAGGGGGCCTTAACCACTCGAAGGTGGTGGGAAACCTCATCTTGGAACAGGCTTCCCGCTTAGATGCTTTCAGCGGTTATCCCTTCCGAACGTAGCCAACCAGCCGTGCCCCTGGCGGGACAACTGGCACACCAGAGGTTCGTCCGTCCCGGTCCTCTCGTACTAGGGACAGCCTTCCTCAAGTTTCCAACGCGCGCGGCGGATAGAGACCGAACTGTCTCACGACGTTCTAAACCCAGCTCGCGTGCCGCTTTAATGGGCGAACAGCCCAACCCTTGGGACCTACTCCAGCCCCAGGATGCGACGAGCCGACATCGAGGTGCCAAACCATCCCGTCGATATGGACTCTTGGGGAAGATCAGCCTGTTATCCCCGGGGTACCTTTTATCCGTTGAGCGACACCGCTTCCACATGCCGGTGCCGGATCACTAGTCCCGACTTTCGTCCCTGCTCGACATGTCTGTCTCACAGTCAAGCTCCCTTGTGCACTTGCACTCGACACCTGATTGCCAACCAGGCTGAGGGAACCTTTGGGCGCCTCCGTTACATTTTGGGAGGCAACCGCCCCAGTTAAACTACCCACCAGGCACTGTCCCTGAACCAGATCATGGTCCGAGGTTAGAGGTCCAATACGACCAGAGTGGTATTTCAACGACGACTCCACACACACTGGCGTGCATGCTTCACAGTCTCCCACCTATCCTACACAAACCGTACCGAACACCAATACCAAGCTATAGTGAAGGTCCCGGGGTCTTTTCGTCCTGCCGCGCGTAACGAGCATCTTTACTCGTAATGCAATTTCGCCGAGTCTGTGGTCGAGACAGCAGAGAAGTCGTTACGCCATTCGTGCAGGTCGGAACTTACCCGACAAGGAATTTCGCTACCTTAGGATGGTTATAGTTACCACCGCCGTTTACCGGGGCTTAAATTCTCAGCTTCGCGCCGAAGCGCTAACCGGTCCTCTTAACCTTCCGGCACCGGGCAGGCGTCAGTCCGTATACATCGTCTTACGACTTCGCACGGACCTGTGTTTTTAGTAAACAGTCGCTTCTCTCTGGTCTCTGCGGCCCAAACCAGCTCAGGAAGTAAATTCCGTCACCAGCTCGGGCCCCCCTTCTCCCGAAGTTACGGGGGCATTTTGCCGAGTTCCTTGACCACAGTTCTCTCGATCGCCTTAGTATTCTCTACCTGACCACCTGTGTCGGTTTGGGGTACGGGCCGTGTACCAACTCACTAGAGGCTTTTCTCGGCAGCATAGGATCACTGAATTCGCCTCAATCGGCTACGCATCACCTCTCAGGCTGTATGCAACACGGATTTGCCTATGTTGCGCCCTACAGGCTTACACCAGTACAACCACTGACTGGCCCAGCTACCTTCCTGCGTCACCCCATCGCTTGACTACTACACCCAGGGTCGCGCGCAGCCCCATCCGGCCTCCCGAAGGAGGTCCATCAGGTTTTGGGCGCTTAGCACAGATGATTCGCCATTGGGCGCGGATACACGGGTACGGGAATATCAACCCGTTGTCCATCGACTACGCCTGTCGGCCTCGCCTTAGGTCCCGACTCACCCTGGGCGGATTAACCTGGCCCAGGAACCCTTGGTCATTCGGCGGACGAGTTTCTCACTCGTCTTTCGCTACTCATGCCTGCATTCTCACTCGCGCAGCCTCCACAACTAGGTCACCCCGCTGCTTCCCTGGCTACACGACGCTCCCCTACCCAGCCACACCACTGCACACGATCCCGTAGGAACATGTGGATGTATTGTGCGACTGCCGCGGCTTCGGCGGTGTACTTGAGCCCCGCTACATTGTCGGCGCAGGATCACTCGACCAGTGAGCTATTACGCACTCTTTCAAGGGTGGCTGCTTCTAAGCCAACCTCCTGGCTGTCTGCGCAATCCCACATCCTTTTCCACTTAGTACACGCTTAGGGGCCTTAGCCGGCGATCTGGGCTGTTTCCCTCTCGACTACGAAGCTTATCCCCCGCAGTCTCACTGCCGCGCTCTCACTCACCGGCATTCGGAGTTTGGCTGATTTCGGTAAGCTTGTGGGCCCCCTAGACCATCCAGTAGCTCTACCTCCGGTGAGAAACACGCGACGCTGCACCTAAATGCATTTCGGGGAGAACCAGCTATCACGGAGTTTGATTGGCCTTTCACCCCTACCCACAGCTCATCCCCTCAGTTTTCAACCTAAGTGGGTTCGGGCCTCCACGACGTCTTACCGTCGCTTCACCCTGGCCATGGGTAGATCACTCCGCTTCGGGTCTAGAACACGCGACTCAAACGCCCTATTCGGACTCGCTTTCGCTACGGCTACCCCACACGGGTTAACCTCGCCACATGCCACTAACTCGCAGGCTCATTCTTCAAAAGGCACGCCATCACCCCCCACAGCAAGCTGTGCAAAGGCTCTGACGGATTGTAAGCGCACGGTTTCAGGTACTATTTCACTCCCCTCCCGGGGTACTTTTCACCTTTCCCTCACGGTACTAGTCCGCTATCGGTCACCAGGGAGTATTCAGGCTTACCGGGTGGTCCCGGCAGATTCACAGCAGATTTCACGGGCCCGCTGCTACTCGGGCATCATCCACGAGAGCCGTTGAGTTTTCGCCTACGGGATTCTCACCCTCTACGACAGGCCGTCCCAGACCACTTCAGCTAACACAACGGTTTCTAACTCTCGCCCGATCCGGCAGAACCGGGAAGAATGACCCCACGACCCCACACGCGCAACCCCTGCCGGGTATCACACGCGCATGGTTTAGCCTCATCCGCTTTCGCTCGCCACTACTCACGGAATCACATATTGTTTTCTCTTCCTGTGGGTACTGAGATGTTTCACTTCCCCACGTTCCCTCCACACACCCTATATATTCAGATGCGGGTAACACGACATCACTCGTGCTGGGTTTCCCCATTCGGACACCCTCGGATCACAGCTCGGTTGACAGCTCCCCGAGGCTTATCGCAGCCTCCTACGTCCTTCATCGGCTCCTGGTGCCAAGGCATCCACCGTACGCTCTTAAAAACTTACAAAACAAAGATGCTCGCGTCCACTGTGCAGTTCTCAAACAACACACCCACTCAGATCGAACATCAGGACTTACCGGCCCAGCCGGCAGTATCTCAGAAAATCCGAGCAGATCGTATTTTTTGCCTGGAAAGAACGTCTGTTCTTTCAGGACCCAACAGTGTGTTGATATATCCACCAGCACCACAGACTCGGCCGTGGCCATACGTGATGGAGATTGTCAGCGTTCCACCCATGAGCAACCACCGAACCACATTCGAGTTCGAAATGGCCTCTGCCACAACCGGTACTCGACTCTTCGAGCCGGCATGGAGAATGCTCCTTAGAAAGGAGGTGATCCAGCCGCACCTTCCGGTACGGCTACCTTGTTACGACTTCGTCCCAATCGCCGATCCCACCTTCGACGGCTCCCTCCACAAGGGTTAGGCCACCGGCTTCGGGTGTTACCGACTTTCATGACGTGACGGGCGGTGTGTACAAGGCCCGGGAACGTATTCACCGCAGCGTTGCTGATCTGCGATTACTAGCGACTCCAACTTCACGGGGTCGAGTTGCAGACCCCGATCCGAACTGAGACCGGCTTTAAGGGATTCGCTCCACCTCACGGTATCGCAGCCCTCTGTACCGGCCATTGTAGCATGTGTGAAGCCCTGGACATAAGGGGCATGATGACTTGACGTCGTCCCCACCTTCCTCCGAGTTGACCCCGGCAGTCTCTCACGAGTCCCCGCCATTACGCGCTGGCAACATAAGATAAGGGTTGCGCTCGTTGCGGGACTTAACCCAACATCTCACGACACGAGCTGACGACAGCCATGCACCACCTGTACACCGACCACAAGGGGGCCTACATCTCTGCAGGTTTCCGGTGTATGTCAAACCCAGGTAAGGTTCTTCGCGTTGCATCGAATTAATCCACATGCTCCGCCGCTTGTGCGGGCCCCCGTCAATTCCTTTGAGTTTTAGCCTTGCGGCCGTACTCCCCAGGCGGGGTACTTAATGCGTTAGCTACGGCACGGATCCCGTGGAAGGAAACCCACACCTAGTACCCACCGTTTACGGCGTGGACTACCAGGGTATCTAATCCTGTTCGCTACCCACGCTTTCGCTTCTCAGCGTCAGTTACTTCCCAGAGACCCGCCTTCGCCACCGGTGTTCCTCCTGATATCTGCGCATTTCACCGCTACACCAGGAATTCCAGTCTCCCCTGAAGTACTCAAGCCTGCCCGTATCGACCGCAAGCTCGGGGTTGAGCCCCGAGTTTTCACGATCGACGCGACAAGCCGCCTACAAGCTCTTTACGCCCAGTAATTCCGGACAACGCTCGCACCCTACGTATTACCGCGGCTGCTGGCACGTAGTTGGCCGGTGCTTCTTATACTCCTACCGTCACTCTCGCTTCGTCGGAGTCGAAAGAGGTTTACAACCCGAAGGCCGTCATCCCTCACGCGGCGTCGCTGCATCAGGCTTCCGCCCATTGTGCAATATTCCCCACTGCTGCCTCCCGTAGGAGTCTGGGCCGTGTCTCAGTCCCAGTGTGGCCGGTCGCCCTCTCAGGCCGGCTACCCGTCGTCGCCTTGGTAGGCCATTACCCCACCAACAAGCTGATAGGCCGCGGGCTCATCTTGCACCGATAAATCTTTCCACCATCGACCAGGAAGCCGAAGGTCATATCCGGTATTAGACCCAGTTTCCCAGGCTTATCCCAGAGTGCAAGGCAGATCACCCACGTGTTACTCACCCGTTCGCCGCTCGTGTACCCCGAAGGGCCTTACCGCTCGACTTGCATGTGTTAAGCACGCCGCCAGCGTTCGTCCTGAGCCAGGATCAAACTCTCCGTTGAAGACTCACAATCACACCCGAAGGCGCAATCAAAAGTACAAACTAGAGTCCGAAAACCCAGCAAAACAATCGCCAGCCGGAATTTAGCTGACTTAAATGTTCAGTCCTCCACACGGGGGTATGAAGAACCGAAACCAAATTAAATATTTGGCACTGACATTCATCAACACACTATTGAGTTCTCAAAGAACACACGCACACA
>NZ_BAGJ01000041.1 GCF_000308775.1 Nocardia testacea NBRC 100365 | reverse complement strand
CGTCGATGGGATTCGACGTGGTCTACCTGCCGCCGATCCATCCCATCGGCAGGATCAACCGCAAAGGTCGTAACAACGCGCTCACCGCGGGCCCCGGCGATGTCGGCTCGCCGTGGGCGATCGGTTCGGCCGAGGGCGGTCACGACGCATTCCACCCGCAACTGGGCACCGAGGCCGATTTCACCGCCTTCGTTCGCGCGGCGACGGAACTCGGCCTGGAGGTCGCGCTGGATCTGGCGCTGCAGTGCGCGCCCGACCATCCCTGGGTGAGCGCGCATCCGGAGTGGTTCACCACGCTGCCCGACGGCACCATCGCCTACGCCGAGAATCCGCCCAAGAAGTACCAGGACATCTATCCACTGGATTTCGATCACGACCCGGATGGTCTGTACGCCGAAGTACTCCGGGTGGTGCGGTACTGGGTCGGCCTGGGAGTGAAGATCTTCCGGGTCGACAACCCGCACACCAAACCGGCCGATTTCTGGGAGTGGCTGATCGCCGCGGTGCGCCGCACCGATCCGGACGTGATCTTCCTGTCCGAGGCGTTCACCTATCCCGCCCGGCTCTACGGTCTGGCGCGCCGCGGTTTCAGCCAGTCCTACACCTACTTCACCTGGCGCACCCACAAACAGGAGCTCACCGAGTTCGGCGCCGAACTCGCCGCCAAAGCCGACGAGGCCCGGCCCAACCTCTTCGTCAATACGCCCGACATCCTGCACGAGAGCCTGCAGCACGGGGGCCCGGGGATGTTCGCGATCCGCGCGGTCCTCGCCGCGACCCTGGGCCCCAGCTGGGGGGTGTACTCGGGTTACGAACTCTTCGAGCACCGGGCGGTGCGCCCCGGCAGCGAGGAGTACCTGGATTCGGAGAAATACGAGCTGCGCCCCCGCCCGTTCGCCGCGGCCCGCGCCCGCGGCGAATCCCTCGAACCGCTGCTCACCCGGCTCAACGAGATCCGCCGCCGGCATCCGGCGTTACAGCAGCTGCGCTGCCTGCACTTCCACCACGTCGACAACGACAACCTGCTCGCGTATTCGAAAATCGATCCCGCCACCGGAGACGCGGTTCTGGTGGTGGTGAACCTGAATCCGTTCACCGCCGAACAGGGCATGCTGTCGCTGGACCTGCCCGCGATCGGCCGGGAATGGCACGACCATCCGGTGGTCCACGACGAGATCGGCGGCGAGCAGTACCACTGGGCACAGACCAACTACATCCGACTCGATCCCGCGCACGCGGTCGCCCACATCATCGCGCTGCCCCCGGTGCCCCATCACGCCCGCGCCGCCCTGGCCTACCGGCGCGGATTCCGGTGACGCCGTGATGGATCGCCGCGACCTGCTGCTCCTCGCCGCGGGCACGCATCCCGACCCGCATACGGTGCTCGGCGCGCACCCGCACCCCGACGGCACCGCGGTACGGGTATTGCGACCCGCCGCGGAATCGGTGTCGGTGCTGGTCGGTGGGGTCGATCATCCGCTGGAGTCGCTGGGGCACGGCATCTTCACGGCCGTGCTCCCGTACCCGGAGATCCTCGACTACCGCGTCGTCACCGTGCACCCCCGCCGGCCGGCCACCGTGACCGCCGACGGCTACCGCTTCCTGCCCACCCTCGGCGAACTGGACCTGCACCTCATCGGTGAGGGCCGGCACCAGCGTCTGTGGGAGGTACTGGGCGCGCATCCGCGGACCTATCGTGGTCTGGACGGTGAGGTCGCCGGCGTTTCCTTCGCGGTCTGGGCGCCGAACGCCCGCGGCGTCACCGTCTTCGGTGATTTCGACCGCTGGCAGGGCGGCACCTTCCCGATGCGTTCGCTCGGGAAGTCGGGAGTGTGGGAGGTTTTCGTCCCCGGCGCCGCCCCCGGCGACCGCTACAAATACCGGGTCCACGGGGCCGACGGGCGGATCGCCGATCACGCCGATCCGGTCGCGTTCGCCACCGAACTCCCGCCGGCCACCGCCTCCGTCGTCACCGAGACCGGATACCGCTGGACCGATCAGAGCTGGCTCACCGCCCGCACCCACACCGACCCGGCCCGAGCCCCGTTCAGTGTCTTCGAAGTGCATCTCGCGTCCTGGCGGCCGGGACTGGACTACCGCGAACTCGCCACCGAACTCAGCGACTACGTCCGCGCGCTCGGCTTCACCCATGTCGAACTGCTCCCCGTGGCCGAACACCCCTTCGGCGGGTCCTGGGGATATCAGGTCACCTCGTATTACGCCCCGACCGCACGCTTCGGCAGCCCGGATGATTTCCGCGCCTTCGTCGACCGTATGCACGCCGACGGTATCGGCGTCATTCTCGACTGGGTGCCCGCGCATTTCCCGCGCGACGCCTGGGCGCTGGCCCGTTTCGACGGCACCCCGCTCTACGAGCACCCGGACCCGCGCCGCGGCGAACAGCCCGAGTGGGGCACCTACATGTTCGACTACGGCCGGCCCGAAGTGCGCAACTTCCTGGTCGCCAACGCCCGGTTCTGGGTGGAGGAGTTCCATATCGACGGCCTGCGCGTCGACGCGGTGGCGGCCATGCTGTACCTCGACTACGCCAGGCCGGGCGGCGGCTGGGAACCCAATATCCACGGCGGCCGCGAGAACCTGGAGGCCGTCGCCTTCCTCACCGAGCTCAACGACAGCCTGCACGCCTCGTATCCGGGCGTCGTCACCATCGCCGAGGAGTCCACCACCTGGGCGGGGGTGACCCGCGCCACCGAGGTGGGCGGGCTCGGCTTCTCCATGAAATGGAACATGGGCTGGATGCACGACACTCTCGGCTATCTGGGCCGGGATCCGGTGCACCGCACCTGGCACCACAACGAGATCACCTTCTCGCTCATGTACGCGTGGAGCGAGAACTACATCCTGCCCATCAGCCACGACGAGGTCGTGCACGGCAAGGGCACACTGTGGACCCGGATGCCCGGCGACGAGTTCGCCAAAGCCGGCGGGGTGCGCGCGCTGCTCGCCTACATGTGGGCCCATCCGGGTAAGCAACTGCTGTTCATGGGCCAGGAGTTCGGGCACTACCGCGAATGGTGGCACGACCACAGTCTCGACTGGCATGAACTCGGCAACCCACTGCACCGCGGTATCCAGCTGCTGGTCGCCGACCTGAACCGGGTCTACCGCCACCACCCGGCGCTGTGGAGTCAGGACACCACCCCCGGCGGCCACTCGTGGATCACCGCCGACGACCGGGAGTCCAATGTCCTGGCCTTCCTCCGCCACGGCGCCGACGGCAGCACGGTGGCCTGTATCTGCAATTTCTCCGGCGCCACCTACCACGGCTACCGCATCGGCCTGCCCGCGGCCGGGGACTGGACAGAAGTCCTGAACACCGACGCGCTCGAGTACGGCGGCACCGGCTCGGGCAATCTCGGCGTGGTGCACGCCGACCCGGTGAGCCGGCACGACCGTCCCGCGTCGGCCGCCCTCACACTGGGCCCGCTCAGCGTCGTCTGGCTGACCCCGCGGCCCTGAACAGCCGCAGGGGCACAGGAGAGGCCAACGGGCATCGATCCGCCAAAGGCCCCGAGCACACCCGAGGATCGGAGATATTCGGTGGTGCCCCGCCGCCTCGAAGCGTTGCGTCCATAGCTACTGGATCGCGCCCCTGGTACCGAGTTCTGTCAGGCCGACACCAGTCGAAAACTGCGAAACGCCGGAACGGGATGTCCGGGGTCGTCTCGTCGAACTCGACGAATACGAGGTGCGTCGGCATTCGATGCCCCGGATCGGCTGCCAACTCGACCGCACGGCCGACCTGGCTTGGGACCGCCCGCGCAAACGGCAGCCCCACTCGGTGCCGAGTTCAGCGAGGCCCACAAAGGGTCGAGGCCCGTCCCGCCGTTCAGGCCTCGAAAGCGCCCGCGCCGAAGGCGCAAGTCTCGAGGCCTGAACGGCGGGACCTTCGGGGGCCTCGACCCCGCGCGCCGAAGGCGCGCCAAAAAACACAGCCTCGACCCCGCGCCGCCGAAGGCGGCGCCATAGATTCAGTAGAGCGCGGTGGCCAGTTTGCGGCGAGCCGCCACCACGAACGGTTCCGCCTGGTCGAAGAGTTCGAAGAGTTCCAGCAGGCGGGTTCGGACCGTGGTGCGTTCGTCACCGGCGGTCCGGGCCACCAGGGCGATGAGCCGATCGAACGCGGCCTCGGGTCGCTGCTGGAAGAGTTCCACATCGGCGGCGTCGAGCGCGGCCGCGACATTGCCGGGGTCGGCGTCGGCGGTGGCGATCGCCGATTCCGGGAGTTCCTGCGCCCGGCGCAGGAACTTCACCTGCCGCAGCGCCGCTTTGGCCTCGGTGTTGCCGGGCTCCTGGGCGACGATCGACTCATAGGCCGATTCCGCGCCCGCCAGGTCACCCTGTTCGAGCAGGGCCTCCGCTGCCGCGAATCGCGGATCGGTGGGCTGCTCCTGTGGCGCGTTCGGGTCGCCCTCGAGTTTGCCCTCCACCGCCTGCACGACGGCGGTCAGCCACTGCGATACCTGTGCCTCCGGCTGGTTGCCCTGGAAATCGGCCAGCGGCTGGCCGCCGGCGACCGCGATCACCGTCGGGATGCCCTGGACGCCGAAGGCCTGGGCGATCCGCATATTGCTCTCGGCTTCGACGGCGGCGAGATCCCACGCGCCGCCCGCCTCGCCCACCAGCCGCTCCAGCAGCTGGACCAGTTCGATGCTGCCGGGGCTGCGCTGTGAGTACAGCGCCACCACGACCGGCACCTGGGCGGAGCGGCGCAGCACCTTGGTCTCGAAATCCGCCTCGGTGACCGTATGGTCGCCGGTGGCCGCCGGCGCCCCCGCCGGCGGCTGCTTGAGGGCGGACAGATCCACCGCCCCGGACATGGCGGCGGCTACGGCGGGTGAAGGACGGCGGGATGCTGGTCGAGTCACAGGTTCCAGTTTGTCACGAGGAGGCCGCGAGGGTCTGCGGGGACTCGGTGGCGCCGGCCGCACTCGGCTCGCCCAGCTTGCCGGTGCGTACGGCCCACACCTCGAAGATCACCGTGAAGAACGGCGGGATGCTGGACAGCAGCGCCAGCACCGTGGTCTTCCAGTTCCATTCGAGCTCACGCGAGGCGAGCAGCGCCGTCAGCACGAACAGGATGAAGACGCCGCCGTGGACCGGCCCGAAGATCTTCACGCCGATCTCGTTGCCCTCCGCGGGCAGGTACTTGAACGCCATTCCCACCAGCAGCCCCAGCCAGGACAGCGCTTCGAGCACTGCGAAGAAGCGGAACCTGCCGGCAACGGTACGCAGACCAAGGAAGTTCATGCGCCCCATTGTGCACTAGCCACTACACGGTGTCGTAGTCGAACCGGTCACACCGGTCACACAAGACAAACCGGGCGGTCTACACCTTGACGATCAGCGCATCGCCCTGGCCGCCGCCGCCACACAGCGCGGCCGCCCCGATACCGCCGCCGCGACGCTTCAGTTCCAGCGCCAGATGCAGCACGATCCGCGCACCCGACATCCCGAGCGGATGCCCGACCGCGATGGCGCCGCCGTTCACGTTCACCTTCGCCGGATCGATGCCGAGCTTGCGGGTCGAGGCGATACCGACGGCCGCGAACGCCTCGTTGATCTCCACCAGGTCCAGATCGGCGGGGGCGATCCCCTCTTTGGCGCACGCCTTGGCGATGGCGTTCGCCGGCTGATCCTGCAGGGTCGAATCCGGTCCGGCCACCACACCGGCCGCACCGATCTCGGCGATCCAGCTCAGCCCGAGCTCCTGCGCCTTGGCCTTGCTCATCACGACCACCGCGGCCGCACCGTCGGAGATCTGCGACGCCGACCCGGCGGTGATGGTGCCGTCCTTGCGGAACGACGGTCGCAGTGTGGACAGCGATTCTTCGGTGGTATCGGCCCGGATGCCCTCGTCCTGGCGCACCACGACCGGATCACCCTTGCGCTGCGGCACCTCGACCGGGGTCACCTCGTCGTCGAAGATCCCGTTCTTCCAGGCGGCGGCGGCCCGCTGATGCGAAGCGGCGGCGAACGCGTCCTGATCGGCCCGGGTGATCGGGTCGGCGTCGTTGCGCTGCTCGGTGAGCGCGCCCATCGCCTGATCGGTGAAGATATCGTGCAGCCCGTCGTAGGCCATGTGATCGCGCAGGGTCACATCACCGTATTTGAAGCCTTCGCGGCTCTTCTCGAGCATATGCGGCGCGCGGCTCATCGATTCCTGCCCACCGGCCACCACGATCTCGTACTCCCCGGCCCGGATCAGCTGATCCGCCAGCGCGATGGCGTTGATCCCGGACAGACACACCTTGTTCAGCGTCAGCGCTGGCACGTCCATCGGGATACCGCCCGCCACCGCGGCCTGCCGGGCCGGGATCTGTCCGGCACCCGCGGTGAGTACCTGGCCCATGATCACGTAATCGACCTGGTCACCCCGGACCCCGGCCTTCTCGAGCGCCGCGGCGATCGCGAACCCGCCCAGATCCGAGCCGCTGAAATCCTTCAGACCGCCCAGCAGCCGGCCGATGGGGGTACGCGCACCGGCCACGATCACGGAGTTGGTCACGACGAGCCTCCTGTGTTTACGACGCCGCCTCCGGCGGCGCGGGGTCGGGGCCCTCGTGGCCCCGGTTCTTCACTTCGACGCCCGGTCGCTCCGCAACCGGGGCGGGCCCCGATCACCGGGAGCGGCGGTCCGGGAAAGACGAGCGACGCGCGCAGGAGCGCTTCGGACGGCCCGGGAAGGTCCACGACACTGTCGGTGTTCATGGTTTCGACCTCCGGGCGGTACCTGCGGCGCTCGGTCGCGCCACGCCCGGGAGCGGGCACGGACCACCACGACCGGCGGCCCTTCGTGTTCCCGATCCCGCCGGAAACACGCGGTGCGACCCCGCGATCCTCGCGTTACGCGATAGCGACGCGCGGTGCGGACTACTCCACGGTAGCTTGCGGTCTTCCCGGATCGGCGTGCAGGGATGCGCAGATCACCTCGTCAAGATTTGACGGCAGCCGCCCTCTGTTGACCTGGATCCGGGTGGGTACGCGACCGCGGCACGGTGGAACGCGCTACTTTCGAAGGGTGAGCACCGCTACCCCGTCATCAGAATTCATTCCCGCCGACTACATCGTCGCGGTCGACCACGTCGGGATCGCCGTTCCCGACCTGGACACCGCCGTCGCCTGGTACGCGGAGAACCTCGGTCTGGTCGAAACCCACCGGGAGGTCAACGAGGAACAGGGCGTTCAGGAAGCGATGCTGTCCGCGCCCGCCGCCGAGGACGATTCGACTGCTCTGCAGTTGCTGGCCCCCCTCGACGAAACCTCCACCATCGCGAAATTCATCGATCGCAGCGGCCCGGGCCTGCAGCAGCTCGCCTTCCGGGTCACCGATATCGAAGCCGTTTCCGCATATCTGCGTGATCGCGGCATGCGCCTGCTGTACGAGGCGCCACGACGCGGAACCGCCGACTCCCGCATCAATTTCGTCCACCCGAAGGATGCTGGCGGTGTGCTGGTCGAGTTACTGGAACCGGATCCGAATGTTACGCACTAGTATCAACATCGGGCTGTAAGGAGTCGCTCCGATAACATTCCCGGTCGGCTCACCATGCGCAGGTCTCAGGCTGTAGTTTGTTGGCCATGTCGTCACCCGAGTCCGATCGCAATCGCTTCGTTGCGCTGCCCTTCACCGTTGTGCGCAAGGGTTATGCGCAAGACGAGGTGCGTAACTATTTCGACCGCTTCGATGCCGAGTTGCGGGTTACCGCCACCGACCGCGACGCCGCCGCCGCCCAGGCCCGGAACCTCGCCAGTCAGCTGGAAGACGCCCGCGACGAAATCGACGAACTCCGCAAGGAAGTCGACCGGCTGTCCGTACCGCCGACCACCGCGGAGGGGATGAGCGACCGCATCTCCCGCATGTTGCGATTGGCCTCGGACGAGGCGTCCGAGGTTCGCGCGCTCGCCCAGGCCGAAGCCGCCGAGATGGTTTCCATCGCGGAGCAGCAGGCCACCGAAATGCGCGGCAAATACGAATCCCTGCTCGCCGAAACCAAAGAAAAGCGCGAAGCGCTGGAAATCGAATACGAGCAGACGCTGGCGAATGCTCGTACCGAATCCGCCAAGATCATCGATGCCGCCCAGGCCGACGCCGAGCGTCTGGCCAAGGAGTCCGAGGCCAAGCGCAAGGCCACGCAGCAGGACTTCGAGGTCACCATGGCCGAGCGTCGCACCAAGCTGACCCGCGCCATGGAGGAGCTCGAGGCCACCAGCCGCGCCGAGGCCGCCCAGCGGATCAAGGACGCCACCGACGAGGCCAACCGCCTCATCACCTCGGCGACCCAGACCTCCGAGCGCAAGATCGCGCACGCGAAGGAGCTGGCCGAGGAGATGCGCGTCCTGCGCGGCCGGGTCCTGGCCCAGCTGCTCGGTATCCGCGGCCAGCTCGATTCGGTGCCGGCCATGCTCGCGGCCGTCAACCGGGAGAGCGAACTGCTCGACGGTGTGCCCGAGCAGCCGCGTAAGTCCATCGGCAGCGGTCAGAACAACAAGTCTGTGAACGGCCCGCGTCAGAAGGCCATCCCCGAGGTTAGCTCCGAGGACGACTCCGACGATATCCTCGAGGAAGAACGCGAGAACGCCGACATCAGCCACTGAGCTGCTGTCGGAACGTACACGGCGACACCGTAGATCAATCCGAAGGCCGCCCCGTCGGGGCGGCCTTCCTCATATCCGCCGAACGGCGACGCGATCACCCCTCACCGCGATACGCGAGACGCGGTCCGTGATGTGACCGATCCACCGCGGTCGGCCTCTTCACACGCGGACGGACTGCCCCCGCGGTGGAATGACCAGTTGCGCGCGCCGACCCGCGTACTCGAACGCGCGACCCAGATGGTCGAGAGTCTCCGTGAAATGGGCCCATCCCTCACCGTGCACCGCGACGAGCACCGCCTCACCCAGCAGTTCCGCGGCCCGGACCGCGGTACGGGCATTGAGGGTCACGTCGGCATCACCGAACCGGCCGACATTGGCCGCGCCGACGTTAACTATCGCGATATCGACCTGCCCCACACGCTCGACGATGTCGCGGACCACGTCCACCGAGGCATTGTCGCCGGAGACGTACACCGTCGGCTCTCCCGCGGCCCGCAGCACGAATCCGGTGACGACACCGCTGAGCGGTTCGCAACCCTCGGGCCCGTGCAGCGCGGGCGTACCGGTCACTTCCACGTCACCGATGGTGATGGTCTCCCAGTTCCGCAGGCCGCGGACATCGTCCAATCGCGCGGCGGCATCCGGGGTGGACAGGACGGTCGGCACCGTGGTCAGGAAATCGCGGCCGGAGATATCGAGGTTGTCGGCGTGCTGATCGTGCGAGAGCAGAACCACGTCGACCGGGCCGACCTGCTCCGGCGACACCGCCGGGCCGTCGAGTTTACGCAGGGTGACCGGGCCCGGGTAGTCACGGGGCGCGTCGAAGGTCGGGTCGGTCAGCCAGGTCAGACCGGCGTAGCGGAAGCGGAGGGTCGGGCCGCCGATATGCAGGATTTCGATGGCGCCGCGGGCGATCGTGTTCGTCATGAAGATCAGTCTCGGTATCCGGAACGATCCGCAACAGTGGCCCGAAGGGCACATATCGCTAATATCAGGCCATGATCTCCGTGGCGGTTGTCGCCTTCGCCGGTATCAGCCCCTTCCACCTCTCGGTCCCCACGCTGGTGTTCGGCCGCGCAGGCGTCGGCAAACCCGACGATTGGCCTTATGAGGTCCGGATCTGCGCGCAGACCCCCGGCATGCTCACCACTGCGGCCGGGTTCGATATCTCCGTTCCGAACGACCTCGAGGCGATGTCCGGGGCCGATATCGTGATCATCCCGAGCTGGCTGCCCGATACCCTCCCGCCGGAACCCCTCCTCGACAGCATGCGCACCGCCCACGCGGCGGGCGCGCGCATCGTCGGATTGTGCCTCGGAGCCTGGGTGGTGGCCGCCAGCGGACTCGTCGACGGCCGGGAGATCACCACGCACTGGTCGGCCGCCGAGAACCTGGCTCGCGCGCACCCGGCAGTACGGGTGCGCGCGGATATGCTCTGGTCGGACCTGGGCGACGTCATCACCTCCGCCGGCGTCGCCGCCGCTCTCGACTGCTGCCTGCATGTGGTCCGCGCCGACCTCGGCACTCTCGTCGCGGCCGACCTCGCCCGCGGTCTCGTTCTCGCGCCGCACCGCAGTGGATCCCAGTCCCAGTTCATTCCGGTGGCGGTACCCGAAGCCATCGACGACGATCCCATCGAACGCGCCATGGTGTGGGCGAGCACCCGGTTGGCCGTGCCGGTCGGCCTGGACGAGTGGGCCCGTACCGCGTTGATGTCGCGACGCACGTTCACCCGCCGCTTCCGGGAACGCACCGGCAGCAGTCCACAACAGTGGCTGCTGCACCAGCGAGCCGACCGGGCACGTCTACTGTTGGAGAGCACCGACCACACCATGGAACGCATAGCCGCTGATGCGGGCTTCGGCAGCGCGGTGAATCTACGCCACCATTTCCATCGAATCCTGGGCATCAGCCCGGCTGCTCATCGCGCGCTCTTCCGCAACCGAACCTCGGCGTCGAGCCCGGCGATACGCGAAGTCCCGCACGACCGGTCGGTAACGATCTGAGGGGACCGCGCCTCCTCCGGGGCGATACACGCCGATCCGGCGGCTTCCTTACGCCCCGTTCGGCGCGCCTGCGGCGACAGCCCGGCCCATGCCTCGAATCCCGCGTTCCACCCGGCAGGTCCTACCGGAACCGGTAGCTACCAGCAGTGCGGGTATTTCTCGCACCGCTGGGAGTTCATCAGGTCTACGACCACCTTCGGGTGATCCCGCGAGTCCACCGGCCGTTCCAGCAGCCTCCGTGCCAGTGCCGCCGGTCGGTCTCCCCACCATCGGCCGGCCAGGCCACGATATGCGCTACCCCGGGCATGATCTCGTGATCGCAGCCCGGGCAACGGTACCGTTTTACAGCACGCGCCCCCGGCACGGTACGGACGACGTACTCGTCTCCGTCCGGCCCCGATTCGGTCCGCCGGTAGACATCGCCCAGCCCGCCACCGGTCCGCGACGGCTCCGCCCGGGAGTGCGCGCTGCGCGGATTTCGTCGTGGCATGACCCCAAGTCTAGAAGAGCCGGAATTCGTTGCTCTCGGTCCCGCGTAGGGCGTCGTAATCAAGGGTCAGACAGCGGATCCCGCGATCCTCGGCCAGCGTGCGCGCCTGGGGCTTGATCTGCTGCGCCGCGAAGACCCCCGCGACCGGCGTCAGCAATGGGTCCCGGTTCAGCAACTCCAGGTACCGGGTGAGCTGTTCGACGCCGTCGATCTCGCCCCGGCGCTTGATCTCCACGGCCACGGTTCCGCCGTCCGCGTCGCGGCACAGCAGATCCACCGGCCCGATCGCCGTCATGTACTCCCGCCGGACGAGGCTGTATCCGGCGCCCAGCGTTTCCACGTGCTCGGCCAGCAGTTCCTGCAGATGCGCTTCCACGCCGTCCTTCACCAGCCCGGGATCCACGCCCAGCTCGTGGCTGGAGTCGTGCTCGATCTCCTCGATCCCGATCCGCAGTTCCTCGCCCGCCTTGTTGCTGACAACCCACAGCGCTTTCAATTGCGCGGCGGCCGCGTCCGGCTGCCGCTCGTCCAACCAGCAGGGCGGGCTCATCCAGTTCAACGGCTTGTACGAACCCCCGTCGGAATGGACGAGCACCGACCCGTCCGCCTTGATCATCAGCAGCCGGCGGGCCATCGGCAGGTGAGCGGTCAAGCGCCCCACGTAGTCGACCTGGCACCGTGCAATCACGAGTCGCATCCGGCAGAGTCTAGGCGCTACCGCCGCGCACCGATCACAGCGGAGGTCTGCCCGTCGCCTTTTCCCTCGCAATTCATGGGCCTCGAATGTTCGATGGCTATTTCGCGACCGATGCGCGAGCCGGAAAACAAACAACCTCGAAAACGACTTCAGGGGGCCCACGATGTGGGCCCCCTGAAGGGAAATAT
>NZ_BAGJ01000042.1 GCF_000308775.1 Nocardia testacea NBRC 100365 | reverse complement strand
AAGCGAACGGCGCGCCGCAGCCGTGAACGGCCCGCACGAAGACGACTGGGACGAAGAGGACGCCGGTCCCGTCGTACGCCTCTACGCGGTGACCCGGGGTCGCGGCCGCGCCTCGCGCAGCGACCTCACCCTGGACACCATGGTGGTCGACGCCTCGCCGGGCCTGGCCCCACGGCGGACCGAACCGGAATACGTCGATATCGTCCGGCTGTGCCGGGTCGCGCAATCGGTGGCGGAGGTGTCGGCGCAGCTGCACGTTCCGCTCGCGCTGACCAAGGTCCTCATCGGCGATCTCGTCGACGACGGCCGCCTACGGGTCCGCGCCCCGGCCGAGACCGGCGACACCGCCGATCTCGGCCTCCTGCGAACCATCGCGAACAGTCTGCGCGGCGGCTGATCCGAGACGCTCAGGTCAGCCGGGCGGCCAGCCGTTGCGCGTTCATATGGGCGATCGCCTCGATCGACACCATCGGGTTGACCCCGGAGGACGTCGGGAAGCAGGACGCGTCGGCGACCACGATGTTCTTCACATCCCAGGTGGCGCCGTCGGGGTCGGTCGCCGAGATCTCCGGCGAACCGCCCATCCGCGCCGACCCCATGATGTGCAGGGCGCCGAGCGCACACTGCCCGGGCCCGTAGCCCGCGGCCCGGGCGGCGGCGGAGAACTCCGCGTGCGACCCACGGACACCGGGTTCGTAGGAGATCCCGGCCTGATGCCCGGAGAAGATACGCCGGGCACCGGCGGCTTCGAGAATGCTCGCCGCGCCCTCGATCCCGGTGTGCAGATGCCTCGCGTCGTAATCGGAGATGCGGTAGTCGACGGTGGGGTGTCCGTCGCGGTCGACCTTCACCACCCCCGAATCACGATCGCGGGTGATGATGCCGATCGCGTTCGAGCGCCCGAAGTCCAGCATATTGGTGCGATGGTTCGCGGCCCCGCGCCAGCTCATGAACCCGGTCGACAAACCGGGATGCAGCGGCCCGGTCTCGTAGATGACGCCGTATCCGTTGCCGTCGAGGTCCGCGTGCCGGCGGCAGATACGGGTCTGCAATCCGCCTTCCCAGGGCCGGATCTCCTCGTCGAACACCCCGAACACCGCCGCGGCCGGATGCAGCCGCAGATACCGGCCGATGTTCTTGTTCGCCAGGCCCGAGCGCTTCAGCAGCGCCGGGGTCTGGATCGCACCGGCGGCGACCACCACGGCCCGGGCCCGGACCTCGAATTCCACACCGGTCGTGGTGCGCGCCGACACCGACTCGGCCTTGCCGGAGCGCACCTGGATGCGCCGCACATCGGCGTCCACGATCAATCGCGCACCCCGCGCGGCGGCATCGGCCAGCCACGTCTTGGTGACCGACTGTTTGGCCCCCACCCGGCAGCCGTTGCCGCATCGCCCGCATTCCACCCCGGCGTCGCAGGCGTCGGTCACATTGCGCGGCAACGGATCCACCGCCCAGCCCAGCGCCCCGGCCCCGCGTTCCAGCACCCCGTCGCGTGCCGAGAGGATCGAGCGGCGCTCGTTCACCCCCAGTCGGCGCACCACCGCGTCCAGCGATTCGCTGAATTCCGCCTCACCGAACTGCTTCGCGCCGACCCCGGCCCACTCCTCGCGCACACTGTCCGGTGTGGGCAGTGAGGTGCTCCAGTTGACGACGGTCCCGCCGCCCAGACACGTTCCCGCGACCAGTGTGATCTGTCCTTCGGCCGACGCCGACGGGCCCGGCGCGTACAGCTGCTGCAGGCCGGCGAGTTCTCCCGCGCCGAAATCCTTGTCGTCGTAGTAGCCGCCGCGTTCGACGACGATCACATCGAGTCCCGCTTCGGCGAGTACCGCGGCCGCCGTCCCACCGCCCGCGCCCGAGCCCACGATCACCACGTCACAGGTGAGCGTGCCGGGTTCGGTGATCCGCTGCGGCGCGAGCGCGGGCTGCGGCGCGGCCGGCAGCGGTCCGGGCGGCCCCGGGTAGCCGATCTCCTTCCACAGGGGGTGGAACCCGGTGGGTCCCGGGGTCACGTTGTAGGCGAGCAGTGACGCCTGTTTCAGCGCCTGGAAAACCGCCCGCACCGCGCCGATCCGGGAGTCACCGAGCCGCAGCAGCGCCCGCTCGCGCTGCTCCTGTGACAGCTTCGAGAATCGCCGCGGGCCCCGCCCGGTGAGCAGGCCGGTCACCGGGGAGTCCCAGACGTCCAGCAGCGTCGCCAGCTGCTTGCCCTCGGCCTCCCTGGGATTGCGTCCCAGCAATTCGAATACGGTGTCCACGGCACCGATTTCGGTCGCCGAGGGCAAGGTGAGACCGTCCCCGGGTACGAACGTGTCGCAGATCGTCCCGAGCGCGGCACGCTGCTTGGCAGTCGCCTTCATAACTATCCGCCTTTCAGATTGCCGAAGTTCTATCACGGAGCGTGAATCACCGCTCACAAAAGTGGATAAAATCCGGCGTGAATACGGCAAATATCCCAGAACTCGTATTCACTTCGACCGCGGCTCGGCCACGGCCGATCGCTCCCGCCGGAACGTAGGGCCGACCGGACGACGAGGAGGTCGGCCCGGACGGTCCAGGCCCGGCCGATCAGTGCGGGTCGGCGAGCCGGGCGAGCACGATACCGCCGACGATCATCGACAGTGCCAGCACCCGGCCCACACTCAGCGGATCCTTGTGCACGATCACGCCGAGAGCGATGGCACCGAGTGCGCCGATACCGGTGAACACGGCGTAGGCGGTGCCGACGGGCAGGGTGCGCATCGCATACGAGAGCAGGTACACAGCGACAGCGGCGAGCACGAAGCACAGCAGTGTGGGCAGCGGCCGGGTGAAGTTCTGTGTCGGTTTGATGCTCTGCGACCAGGCGATCTCGACCACCCCCGCGAGCGTGAGCACCAGCC
Source organism: Nocardia testacea NBRC 100365 (assembly GCF_000308775.1). Classification (GTDB taxonomy): domain Bacteria; phylum Actinomycetota; class Actinomycetes; order Mycobacteriales; family Mycobacteriaceae; genus Nocardia; species Nocardia testacea. The sequence continues at coordinate 51,297 of NZ_BAGJ01000042.1, read as the reverse complement.
AGCCCATCTCAGTATTCCTTACCGAGCCCACGAGCGGTGTCGACGGCGCGCGCGTACGACGCATCGTGCTCACCGCGCAACCGCGACAGCGCCGGATCCTGCCGCGAGTTGGCCAGCTCGGCATTGATGAAAACCGTATCGGTGACGGCGAAATGGCCCGCGAAGAAGTCGCGGAGATAACTCTCCTGATAGTCGAGCGCGGCCTTGGGCGTACCGGGCGAGTAGGCGCCACCGCGCGCGGTGGCCACCACGAACCGGCGTGGTGCCAGCGACATCCGCGGAAAGGTCACCTGATCGAGCCACGCCTTGAGTGACGCCGGAATGGAGTAGTTGTACATGGGGGTGCCGATCAGCACGGTATCGGCGGCGAGCAGTTCGGTCAGCAGCGGTTCGACGATCCGCCACGCCGCGGCCTGGGCAGGCGTACGCACCAGCGTGGCGAGCCGATCGAGGTCGGTGGCGCCCGCGGCGAGAACGGCGTCGCAGATCTCGGTCCAGCCGGCATCGATGAACGGCACCGGGTCGGCCGCCAGATCCCGGTACACATAGCCCGCGCCGGGGTGTTCGAGACGCCAGGAGTCGGCGAACGCCGCACTCACCTCCCGGCTGATCGAACGGCTGCGCGCGCTTGCGTCCAGGTGCAGAAGAGTGGCCATGATGAAACCTCCAGATAAGTGGACACCGCGTCCACTTGGTGGATCGTAGAACCAACTGGACACAATGTCCACTTATTGCGTTAGGGTGCTGGCATGGATATCCGCGTCGACCTGCTCACGGCACCGGCACCCGCCGGCGGCGGCGAACGAGCGGACGCAGCACGCAATCGGGCGAAAATCCTCGCCGCGGCGGCCGAACTGTTCACCCTCCGCGATCCACGCGCGGTGACCATGGACGACATCGCGAAGGCGGCGGGCGTGGGGAGGGGCACGCTGTATCGGCGCTATCCCGATATCGGCGCCATCGCCACGGCATTGCTGGACGAGCACGAACGAGAACTCCAGGAGCAGTTGCTCGGTGGAGCACCACCCCTGGGGCCCGGTGCGCCCCCGGCGGAGCGGCTGGCGGCTTTCTACGCGGCCATGATCCGACTGCTCGATGCGCACGCCGATCTCGTACTGGGCGCGGAGGCCGGCGGCGCACGGTTCACCACCGGCGCCTACGGGTTCTGGTCGGCCCATATCCGGGCGCTACTGGTGGCGGCGGGGGTGGTACGACCCGATCCGCTCGTCGACGTGCTCCTCGCCCCGGTGGCCGTGGAGGTCTATCGGCATCAGCGCGAACGAGGCATCGATTCCGAGCAGATCACCAGCGCTCTCGCCGATCTCGCCCACGCCGTCGTCGCGTCCGCGGCCCGGTGACCCCGATCCGTGCCCGAAAGCCGATCCTCCGGCCACCTGCTGGGTACGTCGCACCGGGTCCTGGACGCCGCCGGACATCGCCGCTCGGCGGCGTTCGCCGCTGAACCGAACCGAAGTGCCCGTCGGCAGACTTCCGATCCAAGACCGACCGGCCCATGCCGCAGTCGCGCAAACCCTCGACGACGAGGGCCGAACCCCCGGCCACCTGCTGGAGGCAACCAGATCTACTGGGAGACCGCGGCAACCCGGCGGCGCTACCGCACGGCGCCCTCGGTTGGGCCGCAACCAAGCCAGACGCGACAGCGACCACGCGCGCCTCTGGTTGCGGCTCTCGAGCAAGGCCGTGCAGCAGTAGCCGATTCGGTTGGCGCGCGGAGCTACTGCGCGGCTCGGACCGGTTCCGGTACCTGGACCGGATTAGGATGCCGAGGGTTATGGTCGAGATGCCAGAACTCCTCATGCCGGATCAGAACGCGCCCGGCTACCCGGACGAGTTCAAGTTTTCGCCCCTGATCGAGAGCTACTACCGGGGACTGCCGCGGGCACTTCGCGGCTACTGGGATGCCTTCGGTTCGGGTTCGGTGGCCGACATGCCGTTGAAACCGGCAATTCGCGGTGTGGAGGGAACCGCGAGCGCACGGATCCGAAACTATGAGGCGGTGGCGGCGCAGCTCGAGCGACGATTCCAGGATCTGCAGGAAATGGACAGGCGGATGGCCGATCTGGTCCGCCGGTCCCTGGCGGCGACACGTGCCGGGCGCGAACGGGTCGAAGCCGCGATCCAGCGGATCAACGCAGACGCGGGGACGATCCCGGTCGGTAAGAGCAAAGGCGACCACATCCTCGACTACGCGCCCGCCGGGCTCGACCGTGCCGACCGGGCAGTGGTGGATACGACACGAGCGCATCAGGAGCAGGCTCGCATATCGGGCGAACTCGTCCGTCGCCTCGTCGAGATGACACCGTCGCCGGAATCTGCGCCGGCGATACCGATGCTGTTCGCCCCGGATCCGGCGCCCGCACATGCACTTGCGCCGGGAGCCACGGCCCACGACCGGTCGCGGGGCCCGGCGAACGGTTCCGGTGCGGGCGAGGCACCGGTGGCTCGTGAGCATCGCGGCACGGCCGCATCTCACCCCACCGACTCGGTCGCCGCACCCTCGGCCGAGTCCGTTCCGCACGCCACGACGGATATACGCCGATCGCGCGCACAGGAGCCGGGTCCTGCGCCACGGGACTCTCTGCTGGGCACGCTTGCCGGTACGACAGGACGAGCGGACCGTGATCCGTCGACAGTAGTAGGCGAAACGGCGTCTGCCGCGCCGGAAGCGTCCACTGGTGGCCGGTCGGTCGTACCGTCCATGCCGTCCGCAGGCGGTAACTCGACCCCCTGGTCATCTCGGACCGGCGCACCACCGGCATCCGATCAGGCCCGGGCCGCGTTCCGGGGAAAACTCAGCGAAGCCGGCCCGATGGGCCGGCAGCAGGCATCGCCGACGGAGGATGCCTCGATGGTGTACGTATTGCCCGACGGCCGGACCCAGTACGTCTCGCCGGTCGTCGCGGAGATACTCGACACGGCGTTCGGTCGAAGGCCGGCCACCGATACCCGGCCCGCCTCCACCGGCTCGCCGAACGCCGTCTCGGCCGGTATCCAGCGTGAGACCGACTCGGTCCGGACCGGCGACCTCGCGGTATGGGCTCGGGGCAGTGCGGTGGTAGTCGTGTTCGGTACCGCAGACAAGCGCTCGTACGAAGTGATCATCGATGGCCGCCTACAGCCGCTTTCCGATGGAATCGGCGAGGTTCCGGAGCTATTCGGACCGTTCACCGGATTCGGTCGGCTGCATGGGCCTGGCTCCGATGCCGGCGTGGCCGGTCCACCGGTGAGAGATGGGCAGCCTCGGCGAAGTGGCTCCGGCGAGCGCCGGCAGGTCGGTACCGCGGTGCCCGCACGGGCACAGAGGTACCGGGCACCGGGAACCGTCCGGGGCACCGACCGTGTGTCCGCACAGAAACCGGCCGACGGCGAAGGAGCAGTCGTCAACGGCTGATACACCTGCACCGCAGACGACGCGCCAACCGAAATCGCCACCCGGCCGCACTGAATCGGCGTGATGTGCATCGCCTACCGCGTAATTCAGGTATCACCTCGCCCGATGCCGACGGTGGGAAGTACCCCGGTGGTCAGCACATCCTTGATCAGCAGCGGGGGCGCGGAGAAAGCGGCGGCCGCACCCATCGAATTGCCGGTTACCAGCGCTCGATCGGTGCGGGTGAATGTGCTCAGCGCCTCTCCGACAGTCCTTCCGGGCCTTCCGTCCAGAAGCCACACCTCGGTGCCTTTTCTCCCGATCCGGCCGCCAAGACCGCCACCGGCCGCGCCGAGAGCGATGTCGGAGACGAGATTCCAGCCGGTGTGATCGTTCTGCAGGCCGTAGAGAGCACCGCCGACCAGTCCTCCGAGAGTGCCGTAGACCGGATTCTTGAAGAAGGCGCCCGCAGCGGGGAGCGCGAGGCTCGCCGCGAACCCCACTATCGGATTGTCTATGATCGCCACGCCGGTACCTCCACCCGGAACCGTTCCGCCCCAGCGGGTTTGCGAAACACCCGGCATCGACCGGATTCGCACTCGACCATAGATGAATACCGGCGCGAACGAATTCCAGCCGATGGAGATATGCGAAACAATTCCGCGCCGCTGGTCGTGCCTACCCTCGACGACGACTGCTGAGCGCTCCCGGGTCCCCGGCTCCTCAGAACAGCGTCATGGGTTCGGCGTCCGCCGGGTCCGGCAAGAGTTCCAGTTCGGGCACCAGGGCGCGGACCTCATCGTGGAACCGGCGCGCGAGATCCCGGGACGACGCATTGTCCGGCGTGTGCAGGAAGACCGTCGGCGACCGTCCCTCGCGCAGCCATTCCGCGGTCCGCTCGACCCAGGGCCGCCACCCCGCGACCGTGACCGCGTGATCGTCGCGGCCGTGGTACCGGACGATCGGCGCGTCCGTCAGCGCCTTCATCCGGCGCGGCAGCCGGGGTTTTTTGGATCGGGCCTCGAATTCGGCCGGACTCGCGGCGGGCGCGGCGAACAGCACGGTGGTGTCGAATGGCACCCATTCGGCGCCGACCCGCCCCAGGACCCGTTCCAGCTGCCCGGCGGCACTCTCGTCGGTGAAGAACTCCGGATGCCGCACCTCCACCGCGAGCGGCAGCTCCGCGGGCAGCCCACGGAAGAACCTCGCCAGCGCACCCAGGTCCGCGGGCCCGAACGAGGACGGCAGCTGCACCCACAGGGCATGCATCCGGGTCCCGAGCGGTTCCATTGTGTCCAGGAACTGCCGCAGTTCGGCGTCCACCCCGGACAGCCGGCGCTCATGGGTGAGGGTTTTCGGCAGTTTGATCACGAACCGGAAATCGGGATCGGTCTGGTTCGCCCAGTTCGCCACGGTCCGCCGCGCCGGGACCGCGTAGAACGTCGTATTCCCCTCCACCGCGTTGCACCACTGCGCGTACCCGCGCAGTTTGTCACCGCGGACCGGCCACGCCGTATGCGTCCACATGGCACAGCCGACGTGGAGCTTCAACGCTTCAGCCCGTGCATTCCCGCGACGAACTTCTCGATCACCGGCGCGGGCGCCAACCGCCGCAACAGGAAGACGATCGGCGCGCGGCTCCCCCGGGCATACAGCGGTTTCGGCTTGTCCGCCTCGATCGCCCGCAGAATCGTCTCGGCCACCTGCTCCGGCGATATCCCGGCCCGCTCGTTGCGATCCAGATGCCTGATCATCGTGTCGAAATCCCCCGCGTACACCGAATCCCGGGCGATGTATTTCGTACGCCGCTCCCCGATCCCGGTCGCGATGGAGCCGGGCTCCACGGTGGTTATCCACACCCCGAACGGCGCCGTCTCCAGCCGCGCCGCATCCGCGAACCCTTTGATCGCCGCCTTCGCCGCCACATACGACGACCGATACGCCAGGGGGAAGCTGGCCAGCATCGACCCCACCATGACGATCCGCCCGTACCCCCGCTCCCGCATCCCCGGCAGCACGAGTTGCGCCAGCCGGACGGCCCCGAAAACGTTCAACTGGAACAGCCGTTCGATCGCCTCGATCGGCAGCTCCTCGAGCGGGCCCGACTGACTCTCCCCCGCATTGTTGACCAGCACATCCACCGGTCCGAGGTCGGCGCCGAACCCCTCGATCCCCGCCTGATCGGTCAGATCGAGCGCGCGATATTCCACCCCCGCCACCCGTGCCGAGTCCGCGATCGTCTCCGGATTCCGGCTGGTCCCGATCACCCGGTACCCCCGCCGTACCAGTAGTGCGGCAGTCGCCCGGCCGATCCCCGAGGACGCTCCGGTCACCAGCGCGGTCTTGGTCATACGGCACCTATCCTCGACGGTTCGTGGTCACCCGGGCGGGAATACCCGATCCGCCAATCTAACGGACCCGCGCGCAGCGTGGGAGGGTGCCGCCGACGCCCGGAATCGGCCCGGCACCGGATCGGGCGGGCTGTGGTACTCGACCCGCAGATAATCGACGGCAAGCCCACGGAAGGTGCCCACGGGGCTCGGGCAACGGGAGATCGCACGTGACACCGCCGGTACGACAGGCCGTGTCCAATAGGCTGGCGACCGTCCGTGGATGCCAGGAGAGGACCGCATCGTGCAGAGTGAATTGTTCGCCGCCGAGAACACGGCGCAGCCCGCGACCGCCCCCGGCCTGACCGCGCAGAGCGCCAAATCCCTGAAATACGCGGTGAACGGCGAATGCCTCGCCAGGCAGGGCTCCATGGTCGCGTTCCGCGGTGACCTGCGGTTCGAGAAGAAGGGCCAGGGTGTCGGGAAGTTCCTGCAACGGGCGCTGACCGGTGAAGGCGTGCCGCTGATGACGGTCCGCGGCCACGGCGAGGCCTGGTTCGCGCATTTCGACCGCAACTGCTTCACCGTCGACCTCGCCCCGGGCGACGCCCTCACCCTCAACGGCCGCAATGTCCTGGTATTCGACTCGAGCCTGCACTACGACATTCGCATGGTGCAGGGCGTCGGGATGGCCGGCGGCGGACTCTTCAACTGTGTGTTCTCCGGGCAGGGGCGGCTCGGGCTGGTCTGCGCGGGGACGCCGATCATCATCCCGGTGCACCCACAGGCCCCCGTTTTCGTCGACACCGACGCCGTGGTCGGCTGGAGCGCGAACCTGCAGACCTCGCTGAACCGGTCGCAGTCGTTCGGGTCGATGGTGCGCGGCGGATCCGGCGAAGCGTTCCAGTTGCGGCTCGACGGTGAAGGTTTTGTCATCGTCCAGCCCAGCGAGGCCTGACCGGCCGCGCCCGCTCACCGCTGCGACGCGGACCGCAGTCGTAACAAGTGCGGGTGGTTGGCATCGTCCAGCGCCAACGCCGCGGTCCACAGCGAGACATCCAGGCCCGCGGTGATACGCCAACGGTCCGGGGTGGTCGCGGGCAGGTGGATACGCACCGGGCCCAGTTCCCGCAGGTGCCGTCCGGTCACGGCCCACCACTGCCGGCCCCGCGCGTCGGCGATCGCGGCCACTACGAGGTCGTCGGCGCCGGGTAGTTGTCCGGCCGCCGCACGGACCTGTTCGGGAATGTGGCGGTTCTCCGGGCGATCGGTGAGCTGGTCGGCGAAGACGACGAACACCAGCCCGAATCCGAACATGCCCGGCCCGAGCAGCCTGCGCAGATCCGCCGCACGCCGATGGATCGGATTGGCCTCACCCGCACCCCGTTCCCCGGCAAGATCCACGGCGGTGCATTCCGCGTCGACGGCGTGGCCGTCGAAACGGAACCCGTACAGCATCGGCATCAACGCGGTGGGCAGCGACAGCAGATAGCGGGCGGTGATCTCGTCCACGGATTCCGGGTCGGGATAACGGATCAGGGTCATCCGTGGACCGCCGTGGCGAGCCGGGACCACAGATCGTGCCGGACGGCGTCCCACAGCGCTGCCAGGTCGGGGCGACGCTCCCGCATCTCCGCCAGATCCGCGGCGCCCGAGACCGGTATCCCGCTACCGGAAGCGTCATGCACCTCGACGATCCGGACACAATCCCGGTCGAGCCACCACACCACCCGCCGACCGCCGAACTCGGTACAGCGCACGCTCCCCGGCACACCGATCGGCGCCGGGCGCCGCTCGGGACCCGTCGCGGAGACCGCCCGCACCGGTCTCGCGCGGTGCGCGGACCCCTCGTGTTCCTGTCGTCCTGCCCTGGTCAGCGGGCTTCCGTGTTGCTCGGCCATATGGTTATGTTGCTGCCCGCACGCCGCGCCCGTACGGCTCAGCGACACAGCGAAATTCAGCTCATCCGTACATCCAGACAACAGTCCGGTCGACCGAGCGGCGTCGTCCGGAACGGACCGCCACCTGGGCCGTTCCGGACCGATCAGGGGAAGGGGAACAATGCCGACACACGATCAACCCGGTTCGACGCTGCCGCGCCGGCAACTGGGTCGCGCCCTGCGGGAAGCGCGCGAGGGGGTGGGGTTCACCCTCGAACAAGCGGCCCGGGAAATGGAGATGAGCAAAACGGCGCTCATCCGGCTGGAGAAGGGACACAACGAAAAGGTCAAGCTGCGGGATGTGGAGGGGTTCGGGAGGCTGTACGAACTCGACGAGGCCGATATCGAAGATCTGAAAGAGTTGGCACAGCAAAGGGCGACCAAGTCGTGGTGGAACGGGACTCGTCGCGTGTTCAGGGGAGGATTCAGGACCTACTTGGCGCTGGAGTCGGCGGCATCTCACCTGTACTTCTATCAGTCTTCAATCGTCCCCGGGCTCCTACAGTCCGTTGACTATGCGCGGGCTGTCGAGAAACCCTATTTCCCGCTGGATACGCCGGAAGCCGTCGAACGCCGTATCGCACTGCGAATGCGCCGGTCTGCGATTCTCACTCGGCGGAACAGTCCTGTATCGGCAGAGTTCTTGGTGCACGAGAGCGTCCTGCACACGCGAGTCGGCTCGAAATCCATTATGTGTGCGCAGCTTCGGCACATCGCCGACCTGGGCACACTTCCCAATGTCGTGATCCGCGTACTTCCGTTTGCAGCGGGATTCCCGGGAAAATGGAGCCCCGTTCTTCCCTACATCATCCTCGACTTCCCGCAGCACAGCCGCGAGTACCGCGATGAGCCGCCCGTGGTCTACACCGAGACGACCACGGGCTCGATGTTCTTCGAAGGCACCTCCGATGTCGAGACCTATCGCGAGATCCACGACTCGCTCCGACTCGCCACACTGGATGAACGACAAACACGAGATCTACTGCGGCAGGTCGCGAGGAGGTACGAGCAATGATGATAGACCGGCCCGCCGCCAGATGTTTCGAATCGTCATGCAGCCATGCCTTCGGAAGTGCGTCGAGGTCGCCTGGCCGGACCATGGTAGGCGGGCGCGTTCCGGGAACAGAGCGTCCGTATTGGGCTCGCCTCCGTCCCGGCCCCGAATGGCGTAGTCGTTCTCGGTGCGACGCGCGCGTATCGGAAGCCCAGCCATACAACCCTCCTGATCAAGGCACCGAGCCCGCAACCACAGCCGCTACCGAGTAGCGCTGAGACACCGAGCAACCCGGTCGGCGACTGACCAGGCCCGCCGAGAAGGCTGTCATTGCGGGCCACTCAACCACCATGTTTGCGGTATCCGGGGGGAAGCCGACCCGGTATGGTGGGTCCGGGTCCGTGTGGCAGGTTCACACGTTGTTGCAGGAGGGGCATGCGCACCGCGAAGGGACACTCGGCAGGGATCGCGGCTCGTGCGGTGTTCGTGGCGATGACACTGAGCCTGTCAGCAGGGTGCGGTGTTGCCGTCGACGGCGCACCAGCCGCGGAGGGCAGTAGCACCGCAACTGGCGAGCAGCACATCGAATGGAACCCGTGCTCGGACCTGGCCACCGAGGCGCTGACAGCCACGGGCGCAGACCCAACCAGCAAGGATACGGATTTCGATGCACCTGGGGACCGAGCATCCTGGCGGATGTGCGCTTGGGACGCGGTCGATGATCCGTATTTCATAGGCGTCGGCGCCTCCACTTACACGGTCGACCAAATGCGGGAGAACACTTCGGTAACCGGGTTCAGTCCAGTCCAGGTGAACGACCGGTCGGGCCTTCAGTTCTATCCAGGCGACGAGGAAGACCCGATCCGTCGTTGCTACGTCAGCCTGCCGATGGCAAAGGGTTCGCTGACTGTATATGCGGACTGGCGTTACAGCGAGCGCAGTTCGCTGCCGGAGTCTCCGCCCTGCGGATTGGCCATGCGGCACGCACAAACCCTCGAGCCGTATCTGCCGGAATGAGATGAATCCGTCTCCTATCGGGGCGGGTAGGAGGATCTCGAAAGGGGGAGGACACCTTGAGCCAGGAACAGGCCTTGCTTCAGCAGTGGCAAACTCTCAAAACGCAAGCAGAGAGCGGTGAACTGCGAATGGACGCGGACGTCGGAGGCAAGCTGGTGCAACGCTGCGACACATTCCTGGATCAACTCGACAAGATGCTGAGGCAGACGGATAGCCTGAAATTCGTGGACGGTTTCGGCGGCCTGGCTTCTGCAACCAAGCTTCGCGACAAGTTCGCCGATAAAGCCGTCAAAGGCCCTGACTCCGCCGCCAACCGAATCAAGACCGCCATCGACATAGTCACTTTGATGAGGCAAACCTTCGAGCTGTCGACACGCAGAATCGTCGAAACCGACGACTCCACATCCACTGCTCTGGGCAACGCAGGAGCATAGCCATGTCACCCTTCTCCCAATGGCTCAACCCGATCATCGACGGCGCGAATCAGGCATCGAAGAACAAATCGGACGATACCCAGCGCGCCAACGATCAGAACACCACCTGGAACCAGGATCGTGCTGTTGTCGGCGGTGAATGGTCCGGTTTGGTCAGCGAGTTCGGTGGTCAGTTCGCGCCTCCCGCCATCCTGGAAAAGGATGGGTTCCCTGCCATGACGCACCAGCAGATCTGGGAAAAGCTCGAGGGCGTGAACTCGTCCCTGATCAACGATAAAGCAGCAGCTTGGAGGGATCTGGCGAAGCAAGCCCGAGCGGCCAACGATGCTTTTCTGATGGCAGTGAACATCGACCTGGAACAGGGCTGGGACGGCCAGTCCGGCGCCGCCGCCGTCGAAGGAGTCCGAGACTTCTGCGCCTCGTTCACCCCGTTGGCCGCGAGCTTCCAGATGGTGGCCCACGGTCTCGATCTGATGGAAGGCTACCTCGCCCAGGCCAAAGCATCCGTCGGCGAACCCGACTCCGTGACCCTCGGCGACAAGGTCATCAATTCCCTGCCCTTCGGCGACACCTTCAAAAGTCCCCAGTACCGCGCCGATGAAGCCCAGGAAACCGCCCGCTGGGTGATGACCACCTATTACGAGCCGGGCGCCACCGATGTGGACAGCAAAACCCCCGTGCTGCCCGAGCCCAAGAAGACCGTCGACGACGGCAGTAACCCGCCCCGGCAGCCGGTGCAGCCGACCGGTGGGCCGTCGCAGACGGCGGGGCCGACCACGCAGCCGCAGGACACCACCGGCGACGACGGCACGCGGACCGAGGACGGCACCCAGGATCCGTCGACAGAGCCGGAGGACTCGCAGGCCACCGAGCCGCAGAGCACGACCCCGCAGTCGACCACACCGGAGACGCCGACCGCCCCCGCGCTCACCACCGGCGCACCGACCGGCACCACACCGGGTAGCCCGTCGGGGACGCCGTCCGGATCTCCTTCCGGTACGCCGCAATCCACCGCCCCGTTCGTACCCGGGCAGACCGTGCCGGGTGCGCCGAAGTCCACGACCGGGGCGCCGGCCGCGGCCTCGACCGCTGCGTCCACTCGTGCCGGGCGCGGCGGTATGCCGGGCATGATGTCGCCGGGGGCGCGCGGCAGCAGGGGTGAGGAGGACGATGAGCACGAGACTCCGGACTACCTGGTGTACGACCGGGGCAGTGAACTGCTCGGTACCCAGCCGCCGGCGCTGCCGCCGGGTGGAGTGATCGGCGGGTGAACGATCCACAGTGGCGCCTGGACGGGGAGATGTTCTCCCAGGCCGTCCGGGCTTTCGGCCGGGACCGGCTGCCCTACCCGATCCGGGTGCTGCCGCTCGGGCCCACCGACCCGCCACCGACGCTCGACGAATACGAGCGGTTCCGCACGGCCGCGGCGCAGCGGCTGGCCGCGATCGCGGACAAGCGGTTGTTCCATGCCCTGGAGACCCTGCTGGAACCGCAGGTGCGCGTCGAGGTGCACGGTATGTACGACCGCGGATTCGAGCGGGTCGTGCGGATGCACGCGGGGGTGGCCGGGCAGTCCGCCACACTCGCCGTCCAGGCGTCGGGGCCGACCAAGGAGTACGGCGGCGACGTGCTGCTGCACACGCTGCCGGCTCGGCAGCTGGCGGCGCGGCTGGTCGCGTACCTGCCGCGCTGCGCCGCCGGCGGGTACCGCACGGTCCACGGTGCGCGCGCGGATATCGGGAAGGTCGAGTACTCCCGCCATCCCACCCGGATCTCGCGCACCGAGGAGATCAACCGGATCATCCGGCGCCCACGTTCCGGTATCGGCGAGATCGGGGTGTTCGCGGGCCCGGCGATCGACTCCCGGCCCACCGGTAATCCGCACGGTTTCCACTGGATGGACTATCTGCCGCAGGACGGCCGCTATTTGCTGATCAACCACACAAAAGAGGAATTCACCCTCACCCCGGGCCCGCCCGAGGAGATCACCCGGCGTCTCCAGCAGGCTGTCGCCACCGTCCGGCCGACCGCGGCATCGTCCCCCGGTGTGCGCCGCGAACCGGGGGACGATGCCGACGACGACTACTACCGGCAACGCCACGAACGCGGCCGGCCGACCTGACCGGCCCGTCGCGAAACGTCAAAGCTTCACATCGGTCGCGCGCGGCGGCCGGTGGGGACATACTTCACCTCGTCACGACATGATCATGAAAGGTGTCACGACATGGGTACTCCCACCGCGCTGGTGCTGTTCGCCGCGGGTCTGCTGTTCTTGACGGCGCTCGGGCTCGGAGTCTGGAAATGGCAGGCCATGGTCGGTTCGCCCGAGGGTGTGGCACACCCGTATGTGGACATAGCCCATCGGTCCGCCCTGCTGTACTCGTTCGCGACCGCCATGATCGCGGTCTTCGTCCAGTTCTCGGCATGGCCGGCGGCGGTCGACGCGACCGCCGCCGGGCTCCTGGTGCTGATGTTCGTGATCACGATCGCGAACTACATCAGGCACGGCATCCTGCGCGACACCACGAACCAGATGCACAATCCGCCGCCGTCGTTCCGTTTCGTGCTGGCGGCGTTGATCATCGGCGAGATCGGCGGATTCGCGGTGCTACTCGCCGGATTCGCGGTCGGCGAATTCTTCTGAGCGGGTTTCACCACTCCACGAGCAGCTGTTTCGGGCCGCGGACGAGCAGGCCCGACTTCCACGGGATCTCGTCGAGCGGCAACGACAGCCGCAGCGACGGGAAACGTTGCAGCAGTGCCTCCAGCGCGACCTGGAGTTCACCTATGTCCTGCTCACCCAGCGCGAGATCCGCACGTGGCCTTCGGCTAGATCATCGGTGGGGCGCTGCCGGCGCTCGGCGACCACCTCGGCGAGATAGGACTCCAGCGAATCCCGGGCGCTCTCGATCTGTTCCCGGGTGTAGGCCGTGGTGGACAGGATCGCGTCGGAGAAATCGCGGAACCGGTGCTGGTCGCGCGGCGGCACCCCGAGCATCTCGCAGATCACGGTGACCGGTAGCGGCAGCGCGAAACCTTCCACCAGATCGGCGGGCGCACCGGACTGTTCGAGTGCGGTGAGTTTCTCGTCGACTATTTCGCGCGTGCGCGGGCGCAGCTCGGCGACCCGGCGGGCGGTGAACGCCTTCGCCACCAGTTTCCGCAACCGGCTGTGCTCCGGCGGATCCATGCTCAGCAGCGAATCGGGGCGGACCGGCGCCGGGGTGGCCCGCGGCAGGTCCTCCCGGCCCACGGTCGCCGCGCGGCTGAACCGGGGATCGGCGAGGACCAGTTTGACATCCTCGTACCGGGTGACCAGCCAGCCTTCGCCGCCGTAGGGCAGTTCGACCCGGCAGACCGGCTCTTCCCGGCGCAGTCGGGCGAACAGCGGGTCCATATCGAGGCGAACCGGCTCTCCGAAGGGGTACTGGCGTATCTCGGTGTTCGCGGTCATACGGTCTCCCTTTCCCGACGCCCGGCGGCTCCAGCCCTGTAAGCGGTTGCTTACTTAGGCAGGGTAAGGGTTTTGGGGAGGTGGCGTCAACGACGCAACAGCGTTACGCCGGAGGGAATCTCGTATCGTTGCGCTCCAGCAGCGCCTCGGCCGCCCGCAGCACATGACCGGCGACCTGCGCCGGATCCGCACTGTGCAGCGGCTCCCGATGCAGTACGGAACGAACCAGCCCGATCCCGAGCAGCCAGGCCAGCAACAGATCGGCACGCAACTCACCGTCACCGGCGTCGGTGAGCGTCGACAGCGCCCGGATGTACTCCTCCCCCAGCTCCCGGCGGATCACCGACGCGCCTTCTTCATGACCGCTGGAACGCAACGCCGCCTGTAACCAATTACCGGGCGAGACAGTCTCACTCGGCTCCAGCGCGCGCTCCAGCAACCGCGCGAGCAACCCGTCCACCGGCCCGGCGTCGAGCACCGAACGCCCACGATCGGTCATCGTCGCCCGGAAAAGCTCGTCCTTGTTCCCGAAATACCGGAAGAGCAGCGCCTGGTTCACCCCGGCACGGGTAGCGATATCACGTACCGTGGCGCGCTCGTAGCCTCGTTCGGCGAACAATTCCTGCGCCGCCGCCAGGATCGCGGCCCGCGTGGCCGAGGCATCCCGTCGCCGACCGACCAACTCGTCTCCGCTGACCATGCACCCTCCGCTCCGCGCGCCATTTGGAGAAGCAGCGTAGAGCACACCGGATCGGACAAAGCGGGCGACCAGCAACGCCTCCGCACACCGCCCCGGCGCACCGCACCCTGGACGCGAGCCAGACAGCGCTCTACGCTCGGATGACCATGCCGGAACTCCTCGGGATCAATCATCTGACGTTGTCCACGACGGACCTGGACCAGCTCGTGGCGTACTACACCGGAGTGCTCGGAGCACGGCTGTCCTTCGAGCGTCCCGCCTCGGGCACCAATCCCCGTATCGCGGTCCTCGACGTCGGCGGCGCCGACCACCTGGCGATCGTCGAGACCACGACCGGTCCGAGCACCGATCTCGACCCGCTCGGACGGGCCGGATGGGGTCTGCGTCTGGCGACCTACGCCCAGCTGTGCGAGGTCCGGGAGCGGATCATGGGCGCCGGGCTCCCGGCCGGGCCGATCGAAACCCTCCCCACCCAGTGGACGATGACGGCCCAGGATCCGGACGGCCGCCCGGTCGATATCCGAGCCGACCGCCCCTGAGCCGAGGGCCCCACCGTCGCCGGGCCGGGCACGAGGTCACGGGCCGGTTTCAGAGGACGCGCAGCGCGGTCACCTTCCAGGGCGTGCTGCTGCCGCGTTCGATCCGCCCGGCGAGGACCAAACGGCGCGGCCCGCGCTGGTAGGTGGCCACCACTTCCGCCGCCCGCTCCTCCACCTGGAACAACCGGACATTGCCGGGTACCGCCGACCCGAGGGTCCGGCCGGGGGCATGATCGCCTGCCACCAGCGCACCGATCGCGCATACCAGAGCGGGTGTGCACAGGGCGGTGAGCTGCGCGACCGGGCGCCGGCGATCGAGTACTTCGAGCAGGATCCGGACCGAGGTCGTGGCGAAGGCCCGGGCGCCGGCGGGTTCGGAGGTCCGGGGCGCGCAGTGTCCGGCACGCTGGGCGCGCCGGACGCCCGCGGGGGCGCTGTGGTTGCGCCGCAGCGTCTTCCGGTCCGGTCGGCTCGCGCAGGCCCCGGCAGGTGACGGCCGGGCAGCGGCGCGTTCTTCGGTTCTCGTCTCCACTGGGGCGCAAGGCCTCGGGGCCGGACCGGAATCGGCCATTGTCGTGACCCGGCACGGGGCGGGCGAAGGGACCACATCTCCGGGTGAACCCGCCGGTCGGATCGGGGCTTCGGATACGGCCGCCCGCTTCTCACTCATCACGGCGGGCCCCGCGGCACACACCCGATCGACCCCCGGCGGTCCGGCGGCTCGCGTATCCCGGCCGACCGGTGGTTCGTATCCCGGCACCCGATGGAGAACCGGCCGGAATTCACACATATCTACGCCCCCTTTTGCGAAACGGATCGCCCCCACGACGTTTCCTTCCGCGACAGCATCGCACCTCCGGGCGCGGCAGTACAGACGGTCATCGGATCTTTCACCGGCCGCCCGGTCGAGGCGGCGTGTTTCCCGGCCCGTAGCCACTCGGCGCGTCGCGGGCTGCGCGCGAGGTCGGGGCTGTCGGAATCGATTGCTAGTTTGAACGCTACCGTTCGTTCGCTTTTCAGATACGGGAGAGTTAGTGCTCGGCCATTCCCACGCCACCAGCGGCGCGCTCGCGTTCGTCACCGCCGCCACCATCGTTCCGACTCCCGTGATGGAGGTGGTACAGGGGCCGGTGCGGATCAGCGCACTCGAACTCGTTCTGGGAGCGTTGATCACGGCGGGCGCGGCGCTGCTCCCCGATATCGACCACCCGAACGGCACCATCGCGCAATCGCTCGGGCCGGTGAGCAATATTGTCGCGAAAGGAGTCTCGGTGGTGTCCGGCGGGCATCGCAAAGGGACGCACGGAGTGCTGTTCATCCTGCTCGCCGGTTGGGCGACCTGGGCCGGGGTGCATCATCTGGGCCGGTACTTCACGCTGAGCATGATCTTCGTGATGCTCGCTTTCGGGGTACGGGCACTACACCTGACACCGAAGGGCGATTCGCTGCGCGCCTACGGCCTGTGCGTGCTGCTGGCCGGCGGGGGCACCGTGCTGATGGACCGCTGGCTACCGGACGCGCCCTACTGGCTACCGTTCGCGATCGGGCTGGGAACGCTCATCCATATCGTCGGCGACTGTCTCACCGACCGGGGCTGCCCGCTGCTGTGGCCGCTGAAGCCCCGGCTGGCGCTGCCGATCATCTCCCGGACCGGCAACAAGGTGGAGACCTGGGTGCTGACCCCGCTGATGGGCCTGGCCACGGTCGGGTTGCTGTACGTGTACGCGGTGCCCGGCTAGTACGCCGGAGCGCAACACATGGGTAGCAAGCCTGTCCTCACCTGCGGCTATTCACATAGGGTGCGGTTATGACCGAGGCAGCGGCGGACAAGTATCTCCCGCAGACCGGACTGGCGGCGAAACTCAATTGGTTGCGGGCCGGAGTGCTGGGCGCCAACGACGGGATCGTCTCGACCGCCGGGCTCGTGGTGGGGGTCGCGGCCGCGTCGTCGAATACCGACGCGATTCTCACCGCGGGGATCGCGGGCATCAGCGCGGGCGCCATTTCCATGGCGGTCGGCGAGTACGTCTCGGTGAGCACCCAGCGCGATACGGAAAAGGCGCTGCTGGAGCAGGAGAGCCGGGAGCTGGAGCAGGATCCGGCCGACGAACTCAACGAACTCACCGCCATCTACCACGCCAAGGGCCTGTCCGCGGAAACCGCGCGGAAGGTGGCCGAGGAACTCACCGCCTACGATGTCTTCGCCGCGCATGCCGAGGCCGAGCTCGGGCTGAACCCCGACGAGCTGACGAATCCGTGGCATGCCGCACTGTCCTCGGCGATCTCGTTCACCGTCGGCGCGCTGCTACCGCTGCTGGCGATCCTGCTGCCGCCGACACCGGCACGGATACCGGTCACCATGGTCGCGGTCCTGCTGGCGCTGGCGCTCACCGGTTCGATCAGCGCCGGGCTCGGCGGCAGCAGCCGGCCTCGGGCCGTGGCCCGGGTGGTGCTCGGTGGTGCGCTGGCAATGGCGGTCACCTACGGCATCGGCCAGCTCGCGGATGTCACCGGTATCTGACCCGCCGCGAATCCTGTTGCCGGAGCGATATTTCTATTAAGTGAACCAGCGCCGAGTCGGATATTTTGCTGTACTTGGCGGGTGAGTTCTCTATTCGCCGTAATGCCCGCGGCCGGGATCGAGTCGGCCGCGCAGGCATACGCGCGGTATCAGTCCCTGGCCGGTGCCCCCGAGCCGACGCCGCCGCTGCCACCGGTGGGAGTCGTGTGCACACTGATACACCGCTCCGGCACCGGGTTACGGGTGTACCGGCGCCCCGACGCCCGTGGAGCACTGCTGGAGGCCACTGTCGATGATCGTTTCGACTGTCTGCGCGCACTGCTGGCCCTGACCGCCGACCGCGACCTGGCCGTGCTCGATGTCGCCACCCGCCGCTTCTACAATCCGCGCGGAGCGGCCCGGGTCCCGGTGACCGCGGGCGATTTCCGGCTGCCCTATCTCACCGAGAGCATCCTCGACGAAATCCTGGAAACCCCGCCGGATCCGCGCGATCCGGCGCTGAAGGTGATCCGCGCCCCCATGTGCCATATCCGGGCGCGCCGATTACCGGAGGAGATATTCGAGCTCGAGCATCGCGATCTCGACGCGTTCTTCCAGCTCTACACCGACGACGCGATTCTGGTGCGCAAGACGATCTGGGCCTGGGCGACCGGTGACCCGTGGTGGTATCAGGCCATCGCCTGGCAGCCGATAGACGCCCCGGATCCTCGGCGTCGCCGCCGCCCGCCCGAGGACGATATCGATTCCGTCCTGGCCGAACTGCGGCAGATGGCCGAGGAAACCCCGTTCGAACTCGGTGCGCTGGACCTGATCTCGGCCCTGGGCGATGTCGACAACCAGGCCCAGGCGATACTCGACCGCGCGAACCTCGACGTCCCGGACCAGCCCTGAACCCCCGGTCCGGTTATCCGATCCCTACCCGCAGCCGCACCGAATCGTCGGTGGTGCTCTGCAACGCCTGGCCGATCAGACTGCCGATATCGAGTTGCGGTACGGCGCCGTTCAGCGCGTCGGTGAGCGGCACCAGCCCGGGTTGCAGGGCGGCCAGTTCGGGGCCGGCCTCATCGAGGAACTCACGCAGCCGCTGGAGCAGCGATACCAATCCGTCGTCGCGCAGATACATCTCCGGTGAGCCCTCGGCGCCGGTGAACCGGCCCACCGACTCGACGAAATCGTCGAGTACTTCGGCGAATCGGGTGAATTCGGTGGCCGCGGCCGAGGTGGCCGGGCCGGACCAGTCGCTGTCCGCGGCGGCGGTCTCGAAATTGTCGAGCAGTTCGGCGATGCGCGGTTCCCGGGACATGATCGTGGCCGCGAGCAGGTCGGCGGCGCGGGTGAGTTCGGGCAGTACCGCGTCGGTGCCGTGCAGGGCATCGCGCAGGGTCCGCACCAGCGAGCCCATGGTCGCCGGATCGAGCTGGTTCATGGTGCGGGTGACCATCCGCGCCGCCTCCGGGATCGACAGCGGACTGTGCACATCCTCCGATTCCAGCCGTTGCCCGTCGCGCAGGTACGGGCCCGTGCCGGTCTTGGGCGCGAACTGCACATACGGCTCACCGAGCGCCGAGAGGTGTTCGACGGTGACGATGCTGTCGAGGGGCAGGCGATGCGAATCGTCCACCCGGAAACCGACCTCCACGCCGTCGGCGACGCGGTCCACGGCAGTCACCCGGCCGACCTCGATACCGGTGAGCAGGACCGGTGAACCCACCCCGAGACCACCGGAATCGTCGAGGACCAGGGAGGCGTTCAGGTAATCGGTGAACGGGTCCGCGCGCACCACCCCGAAGGTCAGGTAGCTCGCGCCGAGCACGGTGATGGCCGCGATACCGCCCAGCGACGCCAGTGGTCCGATCTTCATCGCACGGCTCCGATCATGCGCAGGGTTTCGATGATCCGGTTCACCTGGTCGTCGGTGGACATATCGCCGGTACGCATCGAGCGCAGATTCACCTGCGAACCGTTCTCCACGAACGGGACTACCCGGTCCCGCAACAGCGCGACCAGCAGGTTCAGGTTCGAGGGCTGCCGCAGGTCCAGCGGTCCCCCGGTCACCAGCGGGATCAGGGCCGTCGCGGCCGCGCCGCCGGACTGCGCGATGGGCGCCAGCCAGGTCAGCGAACCGCCCACCGGGCCCAGCCCGCCGAAGATCTCGGTCACCCCGGCGATGGATTCGGTGGCGGCGCTCATCTGCTGGACCGACTCCGGGCGCAGGATATTGTCCAGCTCGTCCTGGATCCCGTGCATCACCTCGGCATTCGAGGCGACACCGTGCAGCAGCAGATCCACCTGGTCCAGGTGCGCGGCGAGGTCGACCGTATCGGTCGCCAGCACCTGCGCGATCCGCTTCGTTTCCGCCGGATCCCACGGCAGCACCGAGTTCACGCGATTCACGATGTCCTGCAACTGGCCAACCGATCCGCTGTTCACGAAGAACGCGATGGCGGCCATGGTGTCCTCGAGCTGGACCGGCGGCCGGGTGCGGTCGCGGGTGATGGTGTCGCCCGGACGCAACAGGGTGTCGTAGCCGTCGGGCGGAGTGGTGAGCGCGATGTGGATATCGCCGAGCACGGTGTTCTGCCGCAGTTCGGCGATGGTGGTGGCCGGTAGCTCGACCGAATCCTCGACCTCGATATCGACGGCCACATACCCCGGCCCCGCCGCGTCGCCGGATATCACCTCGACCTTGTCCACAGTGCCCACCTGGGCCCCGTTGGCGATCACCTTCGCCCGCGCGGGCAGGTTCAGCACATTGGTGAACTCGATCCGCAACCGGTAACTGTCCCCCGCGACCGTGGCGCCGGGGACCGGGATATCCGAGGGGTCGAACGCACAGCCCGAAACTCCCAGTGCGGCCGCCAGGCCGAACGCGGCCAGCCCGCGCCGCAGGCGGGCGAGGTCCACGGTGATCCGCGCGGTCATCGAGCACCCACCGATCCCAGCACCAGCTGTGTCAGATCCAGATCGACCATGCCGTCGGCGGCACCGGCACAACGGCCGGGCGAGACGGCGTTCACCGCCGCACACACCTGCTCGGCGTTCTCCTGCGGGACGGCCACCCGCGGGGGCGCGTAGGTGAGCCCGGGCGCCCCGGTCGCCGGATCGGTGACCGTCCGGAACGCCGAGACCAGTACCGGCGTGGTGCGCACGATATCGCCGAGCGACCCGACATTCGCACGCAGCAGCTTCACCAGCGGTACCAGTCCGTCCAGCGACGCCATGAGCGGATTGCTCAGAATCACCGTGAGATCGCCCAGCACCGGCAGGATTTCGCCCAGCCCGTCGAACAGCGCGATACCGGGAGTGAGCAGTTCGGTATGCGCCTGGTTCAGGGTGGGGGCCAGCCGGGTGAGCATCAGTTTCAGATCACCCCAGTGTTCGGCGACCTTGTTGGACACCGACGCGTAGGCGTCGAAGATGCCGGCCAGATGAGCGATATCGGCGTCCGGGGATTCCAGCACCCGGCCCAGCTGATCGATCAGGTGATTGATCTGGGGGCCGGTACCGGCCGAGGCCGCGTCGAGCGCGTCCAGTCCGCCGGCCAGGGCATTCGGCCTGGTCTCGGTGCCGCCGATCTGGTCGGACAGTTCCGCGAGCGCGGTGACGGTCTGGGTCAGGCTCTTCGGCGTGAGGGTTTTGGTCACGCACTGCCGGGGATCCCATTCCTCGGTGGTCTGCCCGCTCGACAGCACCGCCAGTTCACGGTCGGCGACCACCGTGTTGGACACGGTGGTGGCGCCGGAGTCGGCGTAGAGCGGATGGTCGGCGTCGACTTCGAAATCGACCCGCACCTTCGCGCCCTCCGGCGCGATCCCGGTCACCGTGCCGACGGCGATTCCGCGCATCGAGACCTGGTTGCCCTGGTAGAGGCCGATACTGTCCGGCATGATCGCGCAGTACGCGCGGGTCTGTTTCAGCGGCTCGAAGGCGATCAGATAGGCCGCGCTCACGGCCAGCACCAGTACCACCGCCCCGGCGATCGACATGAGAGCCGGCGACCCGAGCACTTTTCGCACCATCAGCACGCCTTCCCGGGTAGCGGAACGCACAGGACCGCGCCGGGCGCCGGCACCGTGGTCCCCGACCGATCGATCCGCACCCCGCCGTCCGGCCCGGTCAGCTCGCGCAGTTTCGTGGCCAGGCTCTGCGCCGAGACGATCATGGGCTCCAGCTGATCGCCGTACTCCTGGAGACGGGGCAGCGCGTCGGCCAGCTGCTGCGCCTTGGGCCGCAGGGTGTCGTCCCAGGCCGGAGCCAACGCGCTCACCCGCTGCACCACCGAGCTCAGCAGCGCGAGCGCCTGCCGCAGCTCGGCCCGTTTGTCCAGCAGTACGGTTTCCATGAGGTTGACGTTGTCCATGAGGCGGCCCAGATCGGTTTTCGCGCCGTCGTACATGGTGACGTACTCGTCGGCCGTCGCGATGGCGTTCGACACCTGGGTGCGCTGGCGTTCGATGGCGTCCAGATAGCTGCCGACCGTGTCCAGGACGCTGCGCAGCGATTCCGGCGCGGCGTCGATGGAGGTGTCGAGCGCGGCGAGATTGCGGCGCAGGGTGTCGCCGTCGGTTTCCCGCAGCGGTGTGGTGGCGTCCTGGAAGGTTTCCATCAGGCTGTAGGGCAGCCGGACCCGGTCGGCGGGAATCGGCTCGTCACCCAGTTCCTCGCTGCCCGCCGGGAACAACGCCACATAGTGGCCGCCGACCAGGGTCAGCATCCGGATATCGAGGGAGCTGCGGTCGCCGACGAATACCTCCCGGTCCACGGTGAATCGCATGAGCACGCGGTCCGGGCGCAGCTCCAGGGATTTCACCTCGCCCACCGGCACGCCGGCCAGGCGGATGTCGTCACCGGGTTTCACCGATTGCGCCTCGCCGAGTTCCGCGGTGTAGGTGCGCTTTCCCAGCGGCACCACGTACAGCGCTCCGACGGCCACCGCCAGCACCGCCACCGCGCACACTCCGATCACGCCCAGCCGCAGCTGAGTGCGCAGTTTCGTGGGTTCGTCGGTGATCGGCCGGTCGCGGTCGAACCAGCGACCCGCCGCCGCCGTCCACTTCCCGAGGTTCACCCGTTGCATATCGCCACCCGCTGTCCGCCGATCAGCACCCGCACCGGAGCCGGTACCTCGGCCGTGCCCTTACTGCACTCCGGCCGGAACCCCGCCGGAGTCCGGGGGAAGGAGGTGTCCACCGCGGCCAGCAGTCCGGGCAGGCGCCCAAAAACGTCGACGGCCTGCTGCGGGTCCGGGAACAGATTCCGGATCATGGCGTCGATATCGGGGCCCATTTCCGGGCTCAGTCCCGCCGCGGCGAGCAATCGATCCACCGGTTCGAGTACCGAGGGCGCGCTCATCGCGAAATCGGCCAGACCACCCACATTGCGCTGCAACGCCTGGAAGATATCGGTGAGCCGCGCCAGCAGTGGCACCAGATGGTAGAGCCGGCCACCCACTCGATCGGACAGATCCGACATGTTCCGGACCAGGGTGCCGATCACCTGTTGCCGGTCGCCCACGTATTCGCTGAGCGTGCCGATGGCGTCCAGGGCGGGTCCCATTCCGGCACCGTCGCCCTCGATCACCGCCAGCAGGCTTTCGGTCAGCTGGTTGAGAGCCTCCGGCGACAGGGTCGCGAGCACCGGCTGCAGACCGTTGAACAAGCTGGTCACATCGAACGACGGGATGGTCTGTTCCGGGCCGATGGTCGATCCGTCGCCGAGCCGGGTGCCGGCGTTCGGCTGCTGTTGCAGATCTATATAGCGCTGGCCGGTGAGGTTCTGGTACCGGATGGCCAGGGTGCTGTTGTCGTAGACCGGGGTGTCGGTGGTGACGGTGAGGCGGACCTTCGCCTTGTCGCCCTCCAGCGACACGGCCTCGACCTTGCCCACCTGCACGCCGAACATCCGGACGTCGTCTCCGGTCTTCAGACCGTTGGCGTCGGTGAACAGCGCGTGGTGGGTTTCGGTCTCGCCGTCCACGGGCCGTTCGATGGCGCCGATCACCAAGGCCAGTACCAGGGCCATCACCGCGGCGAACAGGGCCAGCCGCCAGGCGGCGCGGCGTGCGGTCATCGCGCGCCTCCCAGCTGCACGTCCAGGTCGAGGACCGGGCCGTCGGGACCGTCCTCGAACGCGAGCCCCAGACGGGTGAGCAGGGTGCGCAGGTCGGCGGCGGACTGCTGCGGGTCCGGTACGGCCAGCGCCAGCAGGTTCAGGGTCGGTGCGAGCGCGTCGGTGTATCCGGACAGCTGCCCCGCGCTGTGCGCGGTGGCGGCCAGGCTCGGCAGGATATCGCCGGTGAGCGCCTTGACGCCCGCGTCGTAATCGGCGCGGTCGGTACGCAGCACATCGATATCGACGATCTGGTCGAGCACCTCGATGGTGGCTCCGGCGAACTGGCCGCCGCCCTCGAACGCCGGCCCCAGCCGCCCGACCAGCTCGTTCGCCGGCATGGACTGATGGTCGGCGATCACCCGGCCCGCCGTGATCAATGCCTCGGCCAGCGGGGTGAACGCCTTCACGTCGGCGGCCGCCGGCGAGATCACCATGGCCATATCGGGTGTGAACACCGTGTCCCCGGTCTGCGACAGGCTGCGCAGCAGCGCACCCATGGTCGCGTCGTACACGTCGGTGGCCCGGTGTCCGGTCAGATCCACCACCGTGCCGGATTCCAGCGGCGCGCCACCCGCGCCCGGCCGCAGTTCGATCTCGCTGATCCCGAACAGGTTGGCGGGCGCGTAGTCCACCAGCATGCTGTCGTCGATCCCGTGCAGACGATCAGGATCCAGGGACAGCTCGATCTCCTGGGTGCCGCGCCCGGCGGACGCGATACCGGTGACCGAACCGACCTGCACACCGTCGATCCGCACCAGCGTGCCGGGCACCACGCCGTCTCCGATCTGCTCGGTCCGCAGCGCGATCCGAACGCCATCGACGCCGGTCAGCGCGCGATACCCGTACCCGGCCACCGCGAGCACCACAACGAGCGCGACCACGACGGCACCGACCCGCCGCGCGCTGCGCGGATCGGCGGCGACCCCGGGCATTCCGTACTTCGGCATCTGTCCCTATCCCGTGAAGCTGATCGCCGAGTCGAATCCCCACAGCAGGAGGGTGAGCACCATATCGATGGCGATGATGGCGACGAAACTGGCGCGCACGGCCCGGCCCGAGGCAATACCGACGCCTTCGGGACCGCCGGTGGCGAAGAAGCCGTAGTAGCTGTGGACGCAGATCACCACGGTGCCGAAGACGGCGACCTTCACCGTGGCCGCGACGATGTCGAAGCCGGCGATGAACTGGAAGAAGTAGTGGTCGTAGACCCCGGCGGATTGCCCGTGTACCAGGGTGATCAGGCCGCGGCAGGCGAAATACGAGCCGATCAGCGCGATCAGGAAGGTCGGCACGATGGCGATCGCCCCGGCGATGACCCGGGTGGTCACCACGAACGGTACCGACCGCAGACCCAGCGCCTCGATGGCGTCGATCTCCTCCGAGATCCGCATGGAACCGATCTCCGCGGTGATCCGGCAGCCGGCCTGCGCGGCGAATCCCACCGCGGCGGCGATGGGGGCCAGCTCGCGCGTGGTCGCGAACGCCGAGACGATGCCGGTGACCGGGCCCATTCCGAGCATGTCCAGGGTGGCGAACGATTCCACGCCGATCGACGCGCCGATCACCAGCCCCAGCACGATCATCATGGGGACGGTCCCACCGCCGACGATGACCGAACCGCGGCCCCAGGTCATATTGGTGATGACCCGCAGGGTTTCGCCGCGGTAGCGCTTCAGCGCCAGCGGTATCGAGGAGAGCACCTGCCAGCAGAACACCAGCACGAAGCCGAGTGAATCGACCGCGCCGAGGATCCGGCTGCCGCGCCGGAAGTACCGCGCCAGGAAACCGAACCCTTTCGGGACGTAATGGGTCGCGGCCATCACGCCAGCCTGGTGGGGAGGAACATGGCGGTCACCTGGGTCATCGCCAGGTTCACGATGACGATCGAGACCACCGAGAGCACCACCGCGGCGTTCACCGCGTCGGCGACACCGCGCGGCCCGCCCTTGGCCTCCAGACCGCGCTGACAGGCGATGATCACCACCAGGAATCCGAAGATGAGTGCCTTGAGCAGCGAGACCCAGACGTCGGCGGCGGTGGTGAAGGAGCCGAAGGTCGCCCAGTAGGAGCCCGGTGTGACACCCTGCCCGCCGATCGCGACCAGGTATCCGGCGATGACGCCGACGAAGATCACCAGGATATTGAGCAGCGGCGCGACCAGCAGCATCGCCACCATCCGGGGTATCACCAGCCGGTGCACCGGGCTGATGCCCATGGTGTGGAGGGCGTCGATCTCCTCGCGGATCGTACGGGCGCCGAGGTCGGCCGCGATGGCCGCGGCTCCCGCGCCACCGAGCAGGAATCCGGTGGCCATGGGCGCGCCCTGCTTGATGACGCCGAGGCCGCCGGTGGCGCCGAGCAACGAGTCGGCGCCGAGGTTGTGGATGAGATTGCCGACCTGAACCGAGACGATCACCCCGAACGGGATCGCCATGAGGATCGCCGGAAAGGCGGTGACCGTCACCAGCCGCCACGCCTGGATCAGCATTTCCTGCCACTGGAATCGGCCGCGCACCGCGTCCGACGCCGCGCCGGTGACCGATTCCCGCGCCATACCGACCGCGCGGCCGAAGGTGCGCAGCGAGGACACGACGGTGCCCGCGAAATTCTGCTGGACGATTTCTCGCGCGGAGGGTTCTCGCGAGAGTTCGGCGGAATCGGATGGGGCCACGGAATCCATCGCGGCGGTACGGCGCTCGGAGCTCATGGCCGAGATCCCGGTACCGCTCTCGCGAGACGGATTGTTGCGAAATTCATGCGTGTGATCTCTCCGGTCCGGCATCGATGCCAACGGAGAGGAAGCTAATCGTTACCCAGGGTGACGGACAAATCCGCGGCGGTGTGACAGTGAACACGACATGACGTTTACACACATCAATTTCCGGCGACGATACGTTCCGTCACGAGAATATCCACAAATAATTAGAACGCGTTTCACGGAATGAACCGGTGCGGCGCGCACACGAATTCGCGAATATTCTCAGCCGTCCAAATCGACGCGAATCGTCAGCAGATCGGTACCCATGACCCGCACCGCGGCGCTGTTGCCACGCGGTAGCGAAGACAACCTGCGCACCGGGTCGTCGTCGGGCAGCAGATGCGCGGTGCCGGGCAGCCATTCACCGTGCAACCGCACCCGGACCCGGTTGTCGGCACGAATATTGCGCACGTAATCGGAGCGGTCACCGAACTCGGAGACGAACCAGAACTCGTTACCGGTCCGCCGGCCGCCGACCGGCACAACCCGGGGTACCCCACTGACCCGGCCCGTGGTCTCCAGCAGCTGCTGTGCCGACCGCTTCCGGTTCAGCGGATTGGCCACATGCCGTTGGAAGGTGGTGACAATGCGATGTTTCATACGCCGCATATCGGTCATGTGGTGACGGTAACATCGGCGCCCGGGGCGCGCCCGGAATACGACCGGCCGAACGAATCGTCCGTTCATTCGACCGGAGCACGCGCCATGGGCGACAATTCCCCCGTGCGAACTCAGTTCACCAACGAGCTCGTCGCGCTGACCGCGGATCTGACACAGATGTGCCGTATCACCCACGAAGCGGCCGAACGTGTGACCGATGCCGTCGTCGGGGCCGACCTCACCGCGACCTACGAGGTCTTCGCCCTCGACGAACGACTCCAGACGATGTACGGCGCATGCGAAGCGCGCACGGTCGTCCTCTTGGCGCTGCAGGCACCGGTCGCGCGCGATCTACGCCATGTGGTGACCGCGATCCAGATCGCCGGTGAGCTCTCCCGGATCGGCCGGCTGTTCAGCCGGGTGGCCGACCAGGTGTACCAGACCCATCCCGACCCCATCGCCCCGCCGCCGGTCCTCGACGTCCTGGCGCAGATGGCCGGCCTCACCGCCGAATGCACCGCGCGGGCCCAGCGCGCCGTCACCCGCGGCCGGCACACTCCCGCCGACGACACCGCCGCGAGCACCATGCAGACGCTGAACCAGAAACTGCACAACGCGCTGTCCGCGACCGCGGCCGCCTCCACCGAGACCACGATCACGCTGGCCCTCATCGGTCACAAACTGGCCCGGACCCTGGACCACACCGAGCGCATCGAGCGGTTGATCCACTTCCTGGACACCGGTGTCCCGCCGACCGCCCAGATCGTCGCCGTGGACGAGGACGCCGACATCGCCGATTAGGGCCGTGGTCCACCGCCGCGACCCCGCTCGCTCCCAATCATGGGAATTCCCTATGCTTTTCACCTGACGGCGGATGGGCGTACACCCGGAGTCGAAATATCGGCCGACTGCCGGACACCTACAGCTTCATAACGAGAACCCGGCCGGATGACATCCGGCCCCCAGAACGTCACGGCGAGCGCACCGGTGCGGAAAGACCTCGGGTCTCCCCCTCATCAAGCCCCGCGGTGCGTCGCGATCGCCGGTCCGGACAACCGGCCCGCGACTCGCACCGGATTCAGCGCCTCGTTCGTGACATGCCCACCCCCCGAGTCGGCGCCGGCACGGCGACTCGGGGGGTGGTGCCCTTCCGGACGGAAGAGGAATACCCGGCTCCCCCATCGGGTACTCCCGCCCAGGTATGCCGAATCTCACACCGGACAGTAGCTTTCGGTTAGCTGGCCGGCCGGTAGCTTGACGCTCGGCACATCCCGGTACCTCGGCAAGGAATCTCGTTGAAGCGCACAGCAAATGAACACGGAGCGGGCCACACGCCCCTCGCCCATCGATTCGCGGAGGTCCGGCGATGAACTCGCTGCTTTCTGCTCTGCCCGCCCCCGCCCGCAGGTTCGCCGCCCTCGTCGTACCCATACTGATCGCAATTGCCCTGGTCGCGGGCTTCTTACTGCAAGGCTGTAGCCCCACCCCGACCGATCCCGCCGCCGGCGCCGCGAAATCGGTGGCCGGTACCGCCGCCGAAATACGCGCCGCGCTCGACAAGCTGCCGGTGAAGGCCGAGGTCGGCATGGCCGGATACAGCCGGGAGAAGTTCCCGCACTGGGACAACAACGAACCCGAGCACGGGTTCGGCCCGGAATTCACCCAGTACAGCAAATGCACCACCCGCGAAGTGATGATGCTGCGCGACGCCACCGGCGAAGTGAGCCTGGACCCGAAGACCTGCGATCTGAAGATCGGAAAGGGCGGCGGCTGGCAGGACGCCTACGGCGTCATGGACAGCAAGACCGGGAAACTCAAGCCGTATAAGTTCATCGTCGAGGCCAAGAGCGTCGACGCCGAGCACATCGTCCCGCTGGCCGAGGCCTGGCGTTCGGGCGCCAAGGACCTCGACACCGACACCCGGCGCCGGATCGCCAACGACGCACTGAACCTCATCGCCTCCGATCCGTCGGCGAACCGCTCCAAGGGCGATCAGGACGCGGCGCACTACCTGCCGCCGGGAAGTTTCCGGTGTGGCTATATCTCTCATTATGTCCAGGTCAAGCTAAAGTACGGCCTGAGCGTTGACCCAGAAGAACAGACCGCACTGCGCACCGCGGTGGACGACTGCGTCGAACGGGGTGAGTTCAAATAGCCGAAGTCATCGAGTTACCCGCCGCGGCATCGGTGATGACCCGGGAAGTCGGCACCATTTCCGGCGATCTCGACATCACCCTCGATCCAGAGGGGTTCGGTCTCGTCCGCTACCGGGAGACCGAGGACTGGTACACGATCGGCAATCTGGACGACGACGAGCCGCGCACCTGGAAATCGGTCGCGGAACTCGAGGAAGCGATAGTGCAGGGAATCGGAGCCCGCGACGCCGCGGGGAACACGGTGCCCTTCGAATGCTGACCGACGGCCCGGCGGCGAGACCTCCTCGCCGCCGGGCCGTCCGGCTACCGCACCGGCGCCGCGGCGCGGCGCACCGGCTCCTCCCAGGTGATCCGATAGCGCTGTTCGGTGGCGACCGTCTTCTCCGGTTTCATCACCGTCCGAGCCAGCACCGGCATCAGCCACTGCATCATCCTGCGGGCCACCGGCCCTGGCGTCTTGCTGTGATTGATCTTCGCCGCGCGGGCGGCCACACCTTCCACCCGGCTACGGCGCAGGGCCTCGTAGGCCGCGAACGCCTCGGCCGGTTCGGGGATGTCCCGTAGGCACCGAGCCAGTTCGATCGCGCTCTCGATCGCCAGCGACGCACCCTGACCGGAACTGTTCGACGGCGCGTGTACCGCGTCGCCCACCAGCACCATCCGTTCCCGGTACCAGTGCGGCACCGGCGGCATGATGTGCAGCGCGCCCACTGTTTCCAGCCGGTCGGCGGTGGTGGCCCGCGCCAGCTGCCCGCCCGGAGTGTCTTCTCCGTAAGTTTCGCGCAGCACCTCGAGCCAGTGCTCGGCGGGCACCCGGCGGGCGTCGGTGAGCGAGAGATATTCCTTGCTGGGCAGGTTCGCTCCCCAGCCGATCCGGCCGGGGCCGGCGCTCCAGTACAGGTAGTAGGCCCGGGAACCGTAGGCGAAGACCATGGTGCCGGGTTCGATATCGATCGCGCAGTCCACGACCGCGCCGAAACCGAGCATCCCGGTGTACTCGGGGCCCGGCGCCGCCGGATCGATCAGTCCGCGCACGGTGGAGCGGATCCCGTCCGCGCCGATGAGCACATCGGCGGTGGCGGTGCTGCCGTCGGTGAACCGGGCGAGCACGCCGTCTGCGGTCTGCTCGGCCGATTCCAGCCGTTTGCCGAATTCGACCGGCACCCCGGCGGCCACCGCCCGCTCGTGCAGGGTGCGGTGCAATTCGCCGCGATCGACCAATTGCAGCGGCGGCTGGTCCCCCAGCGCGGGCAGGGACAGCAGCTTCCCGCCGACCGACAGCGCCATCCGCGGGATGGGTATCGCGATATCGCGCACCGCGTCGCCGGCGCCGATCACATCCAGGGCGGCGACACCGTTGGGCGCCAGGGCCAGGCCGCTGCCGATGGTATGTGCGGGGCTCGGGTACGCCTCGTAGACACGGGCTTCGATACCCGCTTTGCGCAGTGCGGTGGCCACCACCGGCCCCGCGATTCCGCCGCCGATCACCAGGGCGGTCTCTGTTCCGGACATGGGAGTACTCCTCAGGAGTTCGAAGCGACGCCGCCGCTACCGGCGGCGGGGGTCCGGAACCCTCGTGGTCCGGACCGTTTCCTTGTCGAACCACCCGGCGTCCACCCACCCGGTTATCCTGTGTTCTGCCAAACTCGTGGCCGGGTGTGCGTCCGCGCGGGCACGGTCCGAGACGGTGATCCGAGCTCGATGGTGGTGTTGCCGCACCTCCATCGGGCCCGGTTGGTTCACTGATCCGTCGTGTTGTCGGCCCCCTCCACGTAGGCGCGCGCACGCGCGCTGTCCACGCCCGGCCCGTTCCGGTGCCAGGCCCGCCATTCCGCGAGATCGGGAAAAGTCCCCGCGACCAGCTCGGCGCGCAATGCCCTGGTCCACTCCGCCTCGGCCTCCAGCACGGTGAGCCCGTACTCGGATTCGATCAGGAAGAGCCGGGGCAGGGTGCCGGCGAGTTCGGCGAACTCCGCGCGCACCTGCGCGATCTGTTCGTCCAGAACGGCCAGCCGGCGCCCCAGCAGCTCGGCCACCTCCTCCGGCGGCAGGACCGCCAGAATCGACAGGCCCGCGACGAACCGGCCGCGCTCGGGTTCCGGTTCCGCGATCAGCTCCCGCGTCCAGTCGACCAGCTCGCGGCGTCCGGCGGCGGTGATCCGATAGATCACCCGTTCCGGCCGTGCCCCCGCGCGCTCACTGCCCACCACCTCGAGGAAACCGGCCTTCGCCAGGTTCTGCACCACCGTGTACAGCGATCCCCACTTGATATCGATATCGCGGTCTTTGCCGTACTCACGCAGCCGCGCCGCGATCTGATACCGGTGCATGGCTTCGTCCTGCATCACCGCGAGCACCGCGAGGGCCAGTAGGTTGCCGACCTTGCGCTTCTTCGCCATACACCCTCCTTACTCGCCTACGAATATACGTGGACGAGTATATGGACGGCAAGAGTCGTTCGACCCGAACACCGAATGCCGACGCAACCCGCATGCGTCGAGTCTCACGAGACACCTCAAAGGGTTGAGGCCCGTCTCGCCGTTTCGGCCTCGAAAGCGCCCGCGACGTGCGGTGAGCCGCCCATAGAGTGCGACCATTGAGCACCTTCGGCCAAGGCTCGAGGCCGAAACGGCGAGACACAAGGGGGCCTCAACCCCGCGGCGCCGAAGGCGCCGCCAAAACACAGCACCTTCACGCGCAGGCCCACATCGCTCTGCCCTCCCGAGTAAGCCCACACCGAACATCGCGATATCGAAGGCAGCGCGCGCACCGGACACTTCCGGCCCTATGAAACCCCCGCCACGAGGCTCTGCGGTGCCGCCAACCGCCACGAATCCATGACTATGTCCCGCATTTCGTCCAGGTCATCCAAGGCCGCGAGCCGCACCCGGACCCACGCGTTGTTCACCTCGTGCCCGGCGATCCAGAACTTGTCCGGTTCGGCCTGCACCAGTTCGTCCCGGTCGACGATCGGGCAGCGCACCGCCATCGAGGTCTCGTCCTCGGGCAGAGTGAGGAACAGCCGACGCTCCACCTTGAAGATCGGCATACCCCAGGCGAACTCTTCGATCGTGGCCGGGAGGGCCAGGGCAAAGGAGCGGACATCGTCCCCGGTGGCGGTCATAACCGTGATTCTGCCCGGCGCCGGTGACAAGTTCACCCGCCGCGGGACCGTTCGGACACCCCGGGCCCGGCTTCCTCGGCAGCCGGGGATCGTCGGACTCAGGCGCCGGCCCGGACGACGGCTCCGGAGAGTTCGACTCCGGCCCGATTCAATTCGTCCAGGGCTTTCTCGACGGTCGCCGGTGCCACTCCGGCGGTGAGACCCAGCAGGATCCGCGTCGCGAAACCGGCTCCGACGGCATCGAGCGCGGTGGCCCGGACACAGTGGTCGGTGGCGATACCCGCGATATCGACCGCGCCGATATCGCGGGCACGCAGCCATTCGGTGAGCGTCTCCCCGGCGGTCGAAGCCCCTTGGAACCCCGAGTAGGCGGCCGAGTACTCGCCCTTGGAGAAGACCTCCTGCACGGCGGCGGTGTCGAATTGCGGATGGAAATCGGCTCCCGGGGTGCCGACCCGGCAGTGCGGCGGCCAGCTGTCCACATAGTCGGGTGTCTCGGAGAAATGGGAGCCGGGATCGATGTGGTAATCGCGAGTGGCCACCACCGCGTCGTACCGGTTCTCGGCCAGATACTCGCTGATCAACTCCGCGACGCGGGCACCACCCGATACGGCCAGTGAACCGCCCTCGCAGAAATCGTTCTGCACATCCACCACGATCAGCGCGCGTTTCATAGTTCCAGTCTCCTCGCGTACGCCCGGTCAGACCAGGAATGTAGTCGCAATCGCCGGGTCACCGCCGGACAGTTTGAGTCCCTCCCACGGCAGACTCACCAGGCCACGGGCCACGAGATCCCGGGATCCGGCGAGGTCGGGCCGGTCCAGCACGGCACCACCGCGCACCAGCGGGACCGACAGATCACGCACCTCGAGGTCGGCGGACGCGGGCCGGTCGGCGGTCGCGGGGTACACGATCTCCTCCACGATGGTCCCGGTATCGCGGGCCAGGCGCACGGCGCGTTTGGCGCCGCCGCGGGATTCCTTGTGACTGGACCGTTTGGCCACCGGCAGGCCGTCGACTTCGACCAGTTTGTAGACCATTCCGGCGGTCGGCGCGCCGGAACCGGTGACCAGCCGGGTACCGACCCCGTAGGCGTCCACCGGCTCGGCCCGCAGCGCCGCGATGGCGTATTCGTCCAGGTCCCCGGATACGACGATCCGGGTCTTCACCGCGCCCAGTTCGTCGAGTTGCCGCCGAACCTGCCGGGCCAGGACCCCGAGGTCACCGGAGTCGATACGCACCGCGCCCAGTTCCGGCCCGGCGACCTCGACCGCGAGCGCGACGCCGCGGGTGATGTCGAAAGTGTCGACCAGCAGGGTGGTGCCGGTACCGTGCGCGGCCACCTGACTGCGGAACGCCTCGATCTCGTGTTCGCCGTCGGCGCCGCTGTGCACCAGGGTGAATGCGTGCGCACTGGTGCCCGCGCCGGGCACCCCGTAGCGGCGCACCGCCTCCAGATTGGAGGTCGCGTGAAATCCCGCCAGGTAGGCCGCCCGCGCGCTGGCGGGCGCGGCCTGCTCGTGGGTGCGTCGTGAACCCATTTCGATCATCCGGCGTCCGTCGGCGGCACTCACCATCCGGGCGGCCGCGGCGGCGATCGCGCTGTCGTGGTTGAACACCGACAGTGCCAGTGTCTCGAGGAGCAGGCATTCGGCGAAGGTTCCGGTCACCGAGAGGATCGGCGAGCCCGGGAAATACAGCTCGCCTTCCGGATAGCCGTCGATATCGCCGGCGAACCGGTAATCGCGCAACCAGGCGACCGTCTCCGCGTCCAGGAACCGG
This sequence comes from Nocardia testacea NBRC 100365, assembly GCF_000308775.1. GTDB lineage: Bacteria > Actinomycetota > Actinomycetes > Mycobacteriales > Mycobacteriaceae > Nocardia > Nocardia testacea. Next base: position 17,446 of record NZ_BAGJ01000042.1, on the reverse strand, counting down.
CCGGCGATCTCCAGCTCCGCCTCGCCGAACCGGAAGTGGTCCAGCGCATCGAGGAAACGGCCGGTACCGGCCACGACACCGTATCTGCGGCCGTGCGGCAAACGCCGGGCGAACACTTCGAAGGTGCACCGCCGCGCCGCGGAACCGTCGGCGAGAGCGGCGGCCAGCATGGTGAGCTCGTATTGGTCGGTCAGCAGAGCGGTGCTGCCGGCCGCGTCGCGCAGGTCCACGGGTGTCACTGTAAACAGCCCGTGCGCGGCGCGGGGAAGCCCGCCGGGGGCGGCGCCGGGCGCCGAACCCGCGCGGCGGCGTGTCGCGGGTAGCACGCGTCGCCTGGGCAGGCGGGGACGAGCGGCATCGTTGCTGCTCCGGGTGTTGTGAATTACTCCGTGAGTCGTACTCTTGACTTCATGGCCTTGTGCAACACCGCACCCCGCGTATCGACGACAGAGGTCCTCCTCGGCGCCCCCGGCGTCACGTTGTCCGCGGCCCAGGCGACCCCGGAGGCCGTGGAGTACACCGAGATACTGGAGGCGGAGGACCGGCCGTGGGTCACCGTGGTCTGGGACGATCCGGTCAACCTCATGCACTATGTCGCCTACATCTTCCAGAAGCTGTTCGGCTACAGCAAAGCCAAGGCGACCGAGCTGATGCTCAAGGTGCACAACGAGGGCAAAGCGGTCGTATCGTCGGGATCCCGGGACAAAATGGAACAGGATGTCCGCCGCCTGCACGCGGCGGGCCTGTGGGCGACCATGCAACGAGACGACTGATCGGACGGTTACCGTAGCGACGTGCGTAAATGGAGCCGGAAGAACTCATTGAGCGGTCTCAAACTGCGGTCGGAGATGGACGCGCGCGAAGCCAGCGTGCTGCGCTCGCTGGTCGGAGCCGTTTCTGGTCTGCTCGGTGAACGCGCCTCCTCCGCCCCGGAGGACGAGCTCGCCGCTCTCACGGGCCTGCGCAGCGGGAACACCGCGCCGCCCGACGATCCGCGACTGGCCCGGCTGTTGCCCGAATTCCATCGGGCCGAACCGGGCTCCCCCGACGCCGAACGAGCCGATCTGAACAGCGCCCTGCGCGGCCTGCACGAGCCGGAGATCATCGACGAGAAACTGGCCGCCGCCGGGGTGTTGCTGCACACCCTCCCCGAGGACGGCGGCAAGATCGTGATCACCCCGGAAGAGGCCGACTCCTGGCTCACCGCGCTCACCGACGTCCGGCTGGCCCTCGGTGTGGTGCTGGAGATCGACGCCGACACGCCCGAGCAGTTCCCGCCCGACGATCCACGCGCCCCGCACCTGGACGTCTACCACTGGCTGACCTGGATGCAGGATTCCCTGCTGCAGGCGATGGCCTCGTGACCGCCGCGCCCGGAGCACGAGACGCGCTCACCGATGTGGCCGGCCTGCTCGTCGGCCACCACCAGGTACTCGACCCGGACGCGACCCACGGATCCGGCGCGGCCACCGGCTGCACCGTGGTCCGCGCACCGGGTGGCGCGGTCGCCGCGGTGGATGTCCGCGGTGGCGGCCCCGGCACCCGGGAAACCGATCTGCTCGACCCCGCGAACACGGTCCGGCAGGTCCACGCGATCCTGCTCACCGGCGGCAGCGCCTACGGTCTGGCCGCCGCCGACGGGGTGATGCGCTGGCTGGAGGAACACGGCGAAGGGCTGCCCATGTCGCCCGAGGACCCCACCCGCGTGGTGCCGATCGTGCCCGGCGCCGTGATCTTCGACCTTCCGGTCGGCGATTGGAACACCCGCCCGACCGCCGAATTCGGTTACTACGCGGCCGACGCCGCCGGGCCCGATTTCCTGCGCGGTTGCGTCGGCGCCGGGACCGGGGCCCAGGCGGGTGCGCTCAAGGGCGGTATCGGCACCGCCAGTATCCGGTTCGACGAGGGCGTCACCGCCGGGCTGACCGTGGGCGCGCTGGTAGTCGCGAATCCCGTCGGGTCGGTTTTCGATCCGCGCACCGGGATTCCGTGGGGCGCGGGCACGGACGGACCCGAGTTCTTCGGCCTGCGCCCCGGTACCGCCGAGGAACTCGCGGCCGCGAACGCGCTGGCGGTGAAGGGCACCGTCCTCAACACCACGATCGGGGTGGTCGCCACCGATGCCCCGCTCGGCCCGGCCGGATGCCGCCGGCTGGCCACCGTCGCCCACGACGGGCTGGCCCGGGCGGTCCGTCCGGCCCATTCCCCGCTCGACGGGGACACCTTCTTCGCGCTGGCCACCGGCACCGCGACACCGCCGGACGGGCCTCGGCTGCCCGCCGCGTTCCCGGCCGATCTGGCGGTGGTCGACGCATTGTGCACAGCGGCGGCGGTATGCGTCGAACGCGCGGTGGTCGACGCGATCCGCACCGCCCACTCCGTGGCCGGCATTCCGGCGTACAGCGACCTGTTCGGTGCTTGATCGCCCGCCGCCGGCGAGGCCGTGACGCAGCTCTGGGCGCCCCCGGCCGGGCGGCGGACCGTGCCCCTTCACGCGCGCGGCGGTAGGGGCCGTGCGGGGTGCCGGGAATACGCGAATATCCTCGGCAGTTGTCGGCTGTGTCCGGCCGGAGATGGCCTGACAAGAGGTGGAAGGGTTCGATTGTGCTCGTGATCAGGGCCGACCTGGTGGATGCGATGGTCGCGCACGCGCGCGCCGACCATCCCGACGAGGCCTGCGGCATCATCGCCGGGCCCGAGGGGTCCGACCGGCCCGAGCGTTACGTCGCCATGATGAACGCGGAGCGGTCGCCCACCTTCTACCGTTTCGATTCCGGCGAACAGCTGAAGGTCTGGCGAGCCATGGACGACGCCGACGAGGAGCCGGTGGTGATCTACCACTCACACACCGCGACCGAGGCCTACCCGAGCCGTACCGATATCTCCTACGCCTCCGAGCCGAACGCTCACTACGTGCTGATCTCCACCCGTGATGCCGCGCGGCACGAACTGCGCAGCTACCGGATCGTCGACGGCGAGGTCACCGAGGAGCCGGTCCAGATCGTCGACGCCTACGAAACCGCCTGACGCCAAGTTTTCCGACCCACCCACCGAGTACAAGCGAGGAGCAGCACCATGCCGGTCACCGTGTCCATCCCGACCATCATGCGTACCCACACCGGAGGCGAGAAGCGCGTCGCGGCCGAGGGGTCCACACTCGCCGCGGTGATCGACGACCTCGAGGCCAATCACCCCGGGCTGGCCGAGCGGCTGCTCAACGAGGGCAAACTGAACCGGTACGTCAATATCTATGTCGACGACGAGGACGTCCGGTTCTCCGGCGGCCTGGAGACCGCGGTGGGCGAGGGCTCGACCGTGACGATCCTGCCCGCCGTCGCGGGTGGGGCCCGCTGATTCCGTGGCACGCTACGAGTCACTGATCGCGACCCTCGGGAACACCCCGCTGGTCGGTCTGCGCACTCTGTCCCCGCAGTGGGAGGGCGAGCAGCCGGTACGGCTGTGGGCCAAACTCGAGGACCGCAACCCCACCGGGTCCATCAAGGACCGGCCCGCGCTGCGCATGATCGAACAGGCCGAGGCCGACCGCCGGCTGACCCCGGGCTGCACCATCCTGGAACCCACCAGCGGCAACACCGGTATCTCGCTGGCCATGGCGGCGAAACTCAAGGGATACCGGCTGGTCTGTGTGATGCCGGAGAACACCTCTGTGGAGCGCCGGCAACTGCTCACCATGTTCGGCGCCGAGATCATCGACTCACCGGCGGCGGGCGGCTCGAACCAGGCGGTGGCCCGGGCCAAGGAGATCGCCGCCGCGAACCCGGACTGGGTGATGCTGTACCAGTACGGCAACCCCGCCAACGCGCTCGCCCACTACGAGACCACCGGTCCGGAGATCCTCGCCGATCTGCCCGAGATCACCCATTTCGTCGCCGGTCTGGGCACCACCGGCACTCTGATGGGAACCGGCCGGTTCCTGCGCGAGAAGGTCCCGAACATCGAAATCGTCGCGGCCGAACCCCGCTACGGCGAACTGGTCTACGGCCTGCGCAACATCGATGAGGGTTTCATCCCCGAACTGTACGACGAGTCGGTACTCACCAGCCGGTTCTCCGTGGGGCCCTACGACGCCGTGCGCCGCACCCGTGAACTGGTCCTCGAAGAGGGAATCTTCGCCGGTATCTCCACCGGCGCCATCCTGCACGCCGCGCTGGGTGTCGCCCGCAAGGCCGTCGCCGCGGGCCGCCGTGCCGATATCGCCTTCGTGGTGGCCGACGGCGGCTGGAAGTACCTGTCCACCGGCGCCTACGACGGCACCCTCGAAGAAGCCGAGGAACGCCTCGACGGCCAGCTCTGGGCCTGAGTCCGCGGCGCGCGGAGTCGACCCGCCCCGCGACCGAGTTTGCAGGTCAGCGGATTTTCCACCCGCCCTCCCGCAGCGGCCGATACCCTGGGTGCATCCGCTCGCCCGAGTCTCCGCTCCGTACGGCATACCTCCACGGCCGGGGCCCCGGTTCTGGAGCGACGGAGTGAAGACCCGGGGTCACGAGGGCCCCGGCCCGCGGCGCCGATGGCGCCGCAATGAGCACAGGAGATCGTGATGACCGGTGGTGGGCCGCTGGGCGCTTCGTTCGACCCCGACCGTATCGCCGCGCTCCGGCCCGGGCCGGCCGGTGGCGGGTCTCCCGGCGGCCCCGGTGCGGGCCGGTTCGCCGCCACCCGTCGCACCTGGTCCCGGGCCGGTGTGCTGACCCTCGCGTTCGTGATCGTGCTGTATCTGATCGAGGCCGTCGACGTCCTGGTCGACTTCGATATCGATCGCGCGGTCGGTATCGAACCCCGCGCGGTGGACGGCCTGGACGGCATCGTCTTCGCACCGCTGCTACACCACGGCTGGGACCATCTGATCGGCAACACGCTGCCTGTGCTGATCCTCGGCTTCCTGACCCTGGCCACCGGGATCCGCCGCGGGCTCGCCGCCACCGCGATCGTCTGGTTCGTGGCGGGGGTGGGCACCTGGCTGACCGGTGGTCAGTACACCGTGCACGTGGGCGCGTCCTCGCTGGTGTTCGGCTGGCTCACCTACCTCATCTGCCGCGGCTGGTTCGCCCGGCAGTTCGGCCAGATCGTGCTGGGTCTGGTGATCCTGGTCCTCTACGGTTCGCTGCTGTGGGGCGTACTACCGGGTCAAGACGGAATCTCCTGGCAGGGACACCTTTTCGGCGCCATGGGTGGACTGTTCGCCGGGTGGGTACTCTCCAGTGATGAACGTCGACACCGCCGTCAACTCCACACCGGGCCACTCGCCTCGCCCCGGTGACCGTGGGTGCGGCCAGTATTTTCGGGGGATGCGGTCTTGAATCGGGAAACCTCGTGGCAGCATGGTGATATGCGCCTCACCGTCCTCGGGTGCTCGGGCAGTGTGTCCGGCCCGGATTCCCCCGCGTCGGGTTATCTGCTCACCGGTCCGGACATGTCGCCGGTGGTCATCGATTTCGGGCCGGGCATCCTCGGTGCGCTGCAGCGATTCGCCGATCCCGGCGAGGTGTCGATCTTTCTCACCCATCTGCACGCCGATCACTGTCTCGACCTCCCCGGGCTGCTGGTGTGGCGGCGCTATCACCCGACGCCCCCCACCGGGCAGGCGATCGTCCGCGGCCCCTCGGATGCCCCGCTGCGGATCGGTAACGCCTCGGCCGAGATCGGCGGGGAATGCGACGACTGGTCCGATGTGATCGATTTCCACCCGTGGAACGAGGACGAGACGGTGGAGTTCGGTCCCGGGCACACCATCACCGCACGTCGCATGTTCCACCCGCCGGAGTCCTACGGTCTGCGGATCGTCACCGCCACCGGCCGTACCTTCGTCTACACCGGCGATACCGCGGTCTGCCCGGCGGTCCAGGATCTCGCCCGGGGCGCCGATGTCCTCCTGGCCGAGGCGTCCTGGACCCACGACCCCGCCAATCGCCCGGCGGGTATCCACCTTTCGGGCACCGAAGCCGGCCGGATCGCCGCCGAGGCCGGGGTCGGGGAACTCCTGCTCACCCATATTCCGCCGTGGACCTCCCGCGAAGATGTCATCGCCGAGGCCAAGGCCGAGTTCACCGGGCCCGTGCACGCGGTGACCCCCGGCGAGTCCTTCGACCTGTAGACCCAGGCATGTCCCGGCACGGGTACCCCACTACGCTGAGCCCGTGTCGAGACGAGCCGATGGCAGGGCGGACGACGAACTCCGCGAGGTACGGATAACTCGGGGCTTCACCACGCATCCGGCGGGTTCGGTGCTGGTGGAGTTCGGACAGACCCGGGTGATGTGCACGGCCAGCGTTACCGAGGGGGTGCCGCCGTGGCGCCGCGACTCCGGTCTCGGCTGGCTCACCGCCGAATACGCGATGCTGCCGGCCGCCACCCATACCCGCAGCGGCCGGGAATCGGTCAAGGGGAAGGTCGGCGGGCGCACCCAGGAGATCAGCCGGCTGGTCGGCCGCTCCCTGCGGGCCTGTATCGATCTGGCCGCCATCGGCGAGAACACCATCGCCGTCGACTGTGATGTGCTGCAGGCCGACGGCGGCACCCGGACCGCCGCGATCACCGGCGCCTATGTGGCGCTCGCGGACGCGATCACCTATCTGGGGGCGGCCGGGGCGCTGGCGGATCCGCAGCCGATCTCCTGCGCCATCGCCGCGGTGAGTGTCGGTGTGGTGGACGGCCGGGTCCGGCTCGATCTCCCCTACGAGGAGGATTCGCGGGCCGAGGTCGATATGAACGTGGTCGCCACCGATACCGGCACCCTGGTGGAGATCCAGGGCACCGGTGAGGGCGCGACCTTCCCGCGGTCCACCCTCGACAAACTGCTCGATTCGGCACTGGCCGGGTGCGAACAGTTGTTCGCTGTCCAGAAGGAAGCGCTGGCCCTGCCCTATCCCGGCGTACTGCCGGAGGCCACCGAGAACTCGAAGAAGAAGTGATGACGCGTCGGGTTCTGCTCGCCAGTCGTAACGCCAAGAAACTGAATGAACTGCGCCGCATCCTCGACGAGGCCGGAATCGCGGGCCTGGAGATCGTGGGCCTCGACGATGTACCCGAGTATCCGGAAGCGCCGGAGACGGGGGCGACCTTCGAGGAGAACGCTCTGGCCAAGGCGCGCGACGGCGCGCGGGCCACGCGGCTGCCCTGTATCGCCGATGATTCCGGGATCGCCGTGGACGCACTCAACGGTATGCCCGGAGTGCTGTCGGCGCGCTGGGCGGGCCGCCACGGTGACGATGCGGCGAACAACGCGCTGTTGCTGGCGCAGTTGTCCGACACACCCGACGAACGCCGGGGCGCGAGTTTCGTCTCCGCCTGCGCGCTGGTGATACCGGCGGGCGCGGAGATCGTGGTGCGCGGCGAATGGCCGGGCACCATCGCGCGGGAACCGCAGGGTGACGGCGGCTTCGGCTACGACCCGCTGTTCCGCCCCGACGGCGGGGAACTCAGCGCCGCGCAGCTCACCCCGGCACAGAAGGACGCGGCGTCCCATCGTGGTCGGGCGCTGGCTCAGCTCCTGCCGGCGCTCGCCGCGCTGGGGAGCTGAGCCCGGCGCGGGGACTCAGACGCCGAAGTCCCGCTTGACCTGCCGGGTGTTGCGGTGCTCGACGAAGAACGACAGCAGCGGGATCGTGCCCGCGAGCAGCGTGCCGACAGTGCGTTTGATCGGCCAGCGCACCTTCACCGCCAGATCCGCGGTGAGGATCAGGTAGATGAAGTACGCCCATCCGTGCACCACCGCGATCCAGCTGGGCGTATCGACACCGAACCCGTATTTGGCGATCATCTCGGCGGTGAGGAACAGCAGCCACAGACCGGTGACCCAGGCCAGGACGCGGTAGCGCAGTAGCGCGCCCGCGATCCGCCGGTCGCCGGCCGGCGCGGCGCCGGCCTCGGGGGCGGTGGTGGCGTTTTCGCTCGCGGTCAACCCGCGCTCCTCTCGGTTTCGCGGGCCGGGCCCGCCGGGCGGCCCGCGGCGCCGTCGACGGCGTTCAAACGGGCCAGGTAGCTGTTGTATTCGGCGAGTACCGGATCGTCGTCGCGGGCGGCCCGTGGGCGTTCGGGCAGGAAGCCCGCCGGGATCTCCCGCGGCGCGGCCGCCGGGGTACCGCGCCTGCCGGTGAACAGCCCGGTGCGGGTGTTCGCGGGATCGGACCCGGTGTCGGGAGTGCCCGCGGGTGTGTCCGTGCCCGGCTCGGCGATCGCGCCGGACGCTTCGGTGCCGGCCGTTTCGGTTTCCAACCGCACGAAGCGGAAGTAGGCGAACAACGCGAACCCGGCGAACAACGGCCACTGCAGCGCGTACCCCAGATTCTGCGCGGTGCCGCTCGCCGAGGAGAACCGCTCCCACTGCCACCAGCCCAGGGCCAGCGCGACCAGTGCCAGCACGACCACCAGCAGGACCAGGGCCGGGCGGTGCACGGTGCGGCGAGGTGTTGCGGACACGACTACCACGGTACCCGTCTACTACACGGACCGTAGTGTGAGGTGGGTATCGCGGCAGCCGGTATCGCCGCCGGTCAGAACTTGTAGACGACCCCGGTCAGGCGCTCGGACTCCGCCCACAGCCGCTGCCACAGGTCGGTGTTCTTGGACAGCCGGGTGGACGGGGACGCTTCCACCGGTCCCTGGGACTGGAACAACCGGGTCGGACCCCAGTACGTATCGGGGTCGGCGTCGGGTGTGGTGGCCGCGAACAGCGTCGAATGCGCCGCCTTCGCCGGCGCGTGCCCGACCAGCCGGATCACCGGTTTGCTGACCCAGTCCAGCGGGGTCTCGGTGCGGGTGAACAGTTCGGTGGCCGAGACCCCGGGGTGCACCCCGTAGGAACGTTTCGCCGAGCCGGCCGCCGCCAGCCGGCGCTGGAGTTCGCGCGCGAACATCAGGTTCGACAGTTTGGCCTGGGCGTAGGCCAGGTTGCGCTGGTAGCGGCGGTTCTCATAGTTCAGGTCGTCGACCCAGAACTTAGGGGTCTGCTTGTGGGCGATGCTGGCCAGGGTCACCACCCGGTCGCGCATCCGGTCCAGCAGCAGTCCGGTCAGCGCGAAATGACCGAGATGGTTCACACCGAACTGCGTCTCGAAACCGTCCACGGTCCGCGAGAACGGCACATTCATCAGCCCGGCATTGTTGACGAGCACATCGAATTCTCCGGTCTCCTCGGCGAATTCCCGGACCGAGGACAGGTCGGCCAGGTCCAGCCGGCGAACCCGCAGGTCGCCGCCGATGGAATCGGCGACCTCCTGTGCCTTCTCGGTGTTGCGGCAGGCCATCACCACGGTGGCACCCTTGCCCGCGAGTACTTTTGTGGTCTCGGCTCCGAGCCCGCCGTTGGCGCCGGTGACGACGAATGTGCGTCCGCGCTGGTCGGCTATCTGATCAGGTTTCCACGCCATGGTCCGACCTTACTTCCGAGTAAGATCGCGGGGAAGAGCGGCACACACCCGCGCTGTCGAGCGGGCAGGACAGGCCGGGCCGCGACTGGGCGCACGGCTGTCGGTGCGGCGCAGTAGGCTGCCCGAGTGCCCGAACTCCCGCCCGTATCAGACCTGCTGGCGACCGCTGTCACCGCGCTCGGCGGTAAGGAACGCCCGGGTCAGATGACGATGGCCGCGGCGGTGGACAACGCCATCGAGAACAAGGAGCATCTGGCCGTCCAGGCGGGGACGGGCACCGGGAAATCCCTCGCCTATCTGGTGCCCAGCCTGCGGTACGCGGTGCGGACCGGGCGCACGGTGGTCATCTCCACCGCGACCATCGCGCTCCAGCGCCAGCTGGTGGACCGGGACCTCCCCCGCCTGGCCCAGGCCCTGACGAAACCGCTGGGCCGCACACCGGAGTTCGCGATCCTCAAGGGCCGCAACAACTATCTGTGCCTGAACAAGATCAACAGCGCGGTCCCCGAAGAGCCCGCCGAAGCCGAACTGTTCGACGCGTTCGCCGTTTCACGGCTCGGCCGCGAGGTGAAGCGGCTCAACGAATGGGCCTCCGATACCGAAACCGGCGACCGCGACGAACTCACTCCGGGCGTCGGCGACCGCGCCTGGCGGCAGGTGAGCGTGTCCGCGCGCGAATGCCTGGGCAAATCACGCTGCCCCTTCGGTCAGGACTGTTTCGCCGAGCGCGCCCGGGCCGAATCGGCGCAGGCCGATATCGTCGTCACCAATCACGCCCTGCTGGCCATCGACGCCATCAGCGGGGTGCAGGTCCTACCCGAACACGACCTGGTGGTGATCGACGAGGCACACGAACTCGTCGACCGGGTCACCGGGATCGCGACCGCGGAGTTGTCCGCCACCGCCATCAGCACCGCGGCGCGGCGCTGCGCGAAACTCATCGACGAGCGGGAGGTCGACCGGCTCGAGGAGGCGGCCGAGGCATGGCACACCGCGCTCGACGAGCTGCCGCCCACCCGCTGGGACACGCTGCCCGAGGGTGTCGCGGGAGTACTCGCCCTGGTCCGGGACGCCGCCTGGAACGCGCGCACCGCCCTCAATCCGCAGGGCTCCGGCGGAAACGATCCCGAAGCCGCCGCCGGCCGGAACATGGCCATCGCCGGAGTGGAGGAGATCCACGACAGCGCGGTCCGCGCGCTCACCGCCTTCGACGAACCCGATCCCGCGGTCCGCCGCGATGTGGTGTGGCTGTCGGCCGACGAGATCCGCGGCGTCACCCGCCGCACCCTGCGGATGGCCCCGCTGGCGGTGGGCGGGCTGCTGCGCAGTCAATTGTTCGGCGCCGCAACGGTAGTCCTCACCTCGGCGACGCTACAGATCGGCGGAAACTTCGACGGTCTGGCCCGTACCTGGGGCCTGCCGCCGCAATCGAACAGCCGGGTCGATCCGGCGACGGCCAACAGCGCCGAGGCACCGAGCGACGCCGATACCGTCCGCTGGACCTCCCTCGACGTCGGTTCGCCGTTCGATCACGCCAAATCCGGAATCCTCTACGTCGCCAAACACCTGCCGCCCCCGGGCCGCGACGGCCTGCCCCCGGCCTACCTCGACGAGATCGAACGGCTGGTGGGCGCCGCGGGCGGACGCACGCTCGGGCTCTTCTCGTCCATGCGGGCGGCGAAGGCCGCCACCGAAGTCCTGCGCAAACGTCTGGACACCCCGATCCTGTGTCAGGGCGAGGATTCCACCGGCGCGCTGGTGCGCAAATTCGCCGACGACCCGGAAACCTCCCTGTTCGGCACCCTCTCGCTCTGGCAGGGCGTCGATGTGCCCGGCCCCTCGCTGAGTCTGGTGATCCTGGACCGTATCCCGTTCCCCCGGCCCGACGATCCCCTGCTCGCGGCGCGGCAGCGCGCCGTGGAATCGCGTGGCGGGAACGGTTTCCTCACGGTCGCCGCCAGCCATGCGGCCCTGCTCCTGGCCCAGGGCACCGGCCGGTTGCTGCGCAGCGTCGACGACCGCGGTGTCGTCGCCATCCTCGACCCCCGGCTGGCCACAGCACGCTACGGCGGGTTCCTGCGCGCCTCGCTGCCCCCGTATTGGGAGACGGCCGACCCGGCCGTGGTGGAGAAGGCACTGCGCCGGCTCTCCGCCGCCGCGACGGTCTGATCCGGAATGCTCAGAGCACTGATTTGAAGGTCAGGACGAGCACCGCGGCGACCACGGCGACCACCACCGCGACCAGGCCCCACACCACGCCGCCGCGCGCCCACGGGCGGTTGCCGTCCACCGAGAACCGGCCCGGACCGGTGAACGCCAGGGCCGCCGCTGCCACGGCGTAGAGCAGACCCGTCTCATACCCCTTGCCGGTGAGCAGCCCGCCGTCGAAGGTCGTATGGATGATGACGATGGTGGTGCCCAGCACGATGGCCGCGCCCAGTGGGGACAGCGCCCCGAGGGCGAGCAGCAGGCCGCCGGTGAATTCACTGAGTCCGGCCAGGGTGCCGAAGAAGCTGCCCGGGTTGAAGCCCATCTCTCCGAAAGCGGCATTGTTGGCGGTCAGTCCCGGACCGTCGAACCAGCCGAAAAGTTTCTGGCTGCCGTGTGCGGCGATGAGCAGACCGAAGACCACCCGCAGAATCAGCAGGCCGATATCGGTGGACAGGATACGGTTTCCGGTCGCCGGTACCGCGGTGCGATCCAACGTCGACTCGACTGTCATATGAACCCCTCCTTGCTATCCGGATAGTTGGCCACGGAAACAAACGGACCGAGGTCCCGTGTCGAAATCGTCGGTTGCCGACCCGGCCCTCCCTCAGACTATTCCGCCAGGAAGAAGAAGTATCCGAGGAAGATGAGGGTCAGTACCCACATCACCGGATGCACCTCGCGGAACCGGCCGCGGGCCACCATCACCACCGGATAGAAAATCATTCCCATGGCCAGCCCGTTCGCGATGGAGTACGTCAGCGGCATCATCACGATGGTGATGAACGCCGGGACCGCGAACTCCAGCCGGGACCAGTCGATATCCCCCAGCGACCGGGCCATGAGCACCCCGACCACTATCAGCGCCGCCGCGGTCACCGCCCCCGACGCCGCCACCACCGAGAAGATCGGGTAGCAGAACATGGCCACCGCGAACCAGGCGGCCGTCGCCACCGCGGTCAATCCGGTTCTACCGCCCGCGGACACTCCGGCTGTCGATTCCACATACGCCGTGGTGGTGGAGGTGCCGATCACCGCACCGGCCATGGTGCCCACCGCGTCGGCGGACAGTGCGCTCGCGGCCCGCGGGAGCTCACCCTTGCTGTTCAGCAGGCCCGCCTGGTTGGCGACCCCGATGAGTGTGCCCGACGCGTCGAAGAAATCGACGAACAGCATGGTCAGCACCACCACGGCCATCTGCGCGGTGAACGCGTCGGGCAGATGGATGATCGCCTGCCCGAAGGTCTGATCCAACCCCCGGGGCAGTGCCGCGACACCGTCGGGCACATCCACCAGACCGGCGACCATCCCGACCACCGCCGTCAGCACGATGCCGTACAGCACCGCCCCGTGCCAGCCGCGGACCAGGAAGATCACCGTGACCACCAGGCCGAACAGCGCCAGCACCGTCGTGCCCTGGGTGAAATCGCCGAGCTTCACCAGCGTCGAATCGCTGTCGACCACGATGCCCGCGTTCTTGAACCCGAGAAACGCCACGAACACGCCCACCCCGGCCGCGACCGCCAATTTCAGCTGCAGCGGGATCGCATTGAGGATCTTCTCCCGGATCCTGGTCACCGCGAGCACGAAGAAGATCACACCCGACAGGAAGGTGCCCGACAGCGCGACCTGCCAGGGAATACCCATACCCAGCACCACCGAGAACGCGAAGAACGCGTTCAGGCCCATCCCCGGCGCCAGCGCGATCGGATACCGCGCCCACAACCCCATGACCAGCGACCCGGCCACCGCCGAGACGGCGGTCGCGGTGAACACGGCCTGGGCCGGGATGCCCTGGTCGCCCAGCGCGCCCTGGTCGCCCAGGATGGACGGGTTGACCGCCAGCACGTAACACATGGCCAGGAACGTCACCGTGCCCGCCATGAGCTCGCGGCGCATGGTCGAGCCGTGCACCCCGACAGCGAAATAGGTATCGATCCGCCCGCGGGTCCGGGTCAGAAGATCGGTGGTCATAGGACCTCCAGTCGGCTGGACATGACACCCGCCCACGCGCGGACGGGGAGCGGACCGGAGTCCGGCAGGAACTCGCCGGGTACCGCTCCGGCCGGTCCCCGGCGCGTACACACCGAACCGAACCGGAAGAGGCGACAGCCTCGCATCCCCCCGCTGGTGACAGCGCAGTACGCAGCGGAGGTCCGGCGCCCGGCAGCGCCAGTGTGGAACGGTATCCGATACCTGTTGTGAACCGAAGTCGCCACCACCCCGAACGCGTGTGGCCCGGTACCGGACCGCCGGCACCGAGGTGAGCGACGCAACCTCGCGTGTTCGGATGTGATGTGTGTCCTGCGGCAGAGCTCGCCGCTGCACTCTCGGCGGCACACCCGAACTCGTCGCCCCCGCCGGAGCCGGCGGGCGCGGAGGGGGGCGATCTCTTCCCGGCGCGCCACCCGTCAGGCGTTGACCACCCGCCCCAGCTCCGCGGGGGAGGCCAGCAGATCGTGGGCCGGCAACACCCGGATCGTGTAGCCGACCGCACCCGCGCGCGGTAACGGAGTCTCGACGGTGAAAACCGTGAGCGCGGAGTCGCCGGACTCCGCCCCGGTGCAGGACATCGTGACGGTATCGGTGTCGGTCAGCTCACCGTCCGGTGCGACCCGCCCCAGCACGGCCTGGACCGTTACGTCGTCCGGTCCGAGACCACCGAGGTCCACCCGCGCGGTCAAGGCCAGCGGCGCCCCGACCACCGGCGTATCCCCCAGACCGGCCGCGTCCACCTGTGCCACCCGCACGCTCGGCCACGCGGCGTCCAGCCGCCTGCGGAACTCGGCGATCTCCCGGGCACCCCGGAGGTTCTCCGCGGTGACCCGCCCGGCCGCCGCGGCGGCCGGGCGGTAGTAGCGCTCGGTGTACTCGCGCACCATCCGGTCCGCGAGCACCCGGGGCCCGAGCACGCGCAGCGTGTGACGCACCATCTCGACCCAGCGGCCGGGGACCCCCGCCGCGTCGCGCTCGTAGAAACGCGGCGCGACCGTCCGCTCCATCAGCTCGTAGAGCGCGCCGGCCTCCAGATCGTCGCGGCGCTCGTCGTCGGACACACCGTCGGCGGTCGGGATCGCCCACCCGTTCTCGCCGTCGAACATCTCGTCCCACCAGCCGTCGCGGATCGACAGGTTGAGCCCACCGTTGAGCGCCGATTTCATTCCGGAGGTACCGCATGCCTCCAGCGGCCGCAGCGGATTGTTCAGCCATACATCACAACCCCAGTACAGGTACCGGGCCATCGAGATGTCGTAGTCGGGCAGGAACACGATCCGGTGACGCACCGCCGGATCGTCGGCGAACCGCACCACCTGCTGGATCAGCGCCTTACCGCCCTCGTCCGCGGGATGGCTCTTACCCGCCACCACCAACTGCACCGGCCGCTCGGGATCGAGCAGCAGATCCCGCAACCGCTGCGGATCGCGCAGCATCAGCGTCAGCCGCTTGTAGGTCGGCACCCGGCGCGCGAACCCGACGGTCAGCACCTGGGGGTCGAATACCGAATCCACCCACCCCAGTTCGGCGTCGGCCGCTCCGCGCTGCCGCCACGATTCGCGCAATCGCCGCCGTACCTCCCGCACCAGCTCGGCGCGCAACGTCGCGCGAATCTCCCAGAGCCGTTCGGGCGCCAGTTCGCCCAGCGCCTCCCAGCTGCGCGGGCGGTCGCCGGTATCGAGCTCTCCCCATTCCCGCGCGGCCCAGGTGGGCGCGTGCACACCGTTGGTCACCGAGCCGATCGGCACCTCGGCGGCATCGAAACCGGACCACAGTGAGTCGAACATGCTCCGGCTCACCGCACCGTGCAGGCGGGAGACACCGTTCGCGCGCTGCGCCAGCCGCAAACCCATATGCGCCATATTGAACACCGCGGGGTCGTCCTCCCGGCCCAGCGCGATGATCCGGTCCACCGTGATCCCGGGCAGCAGCGGCGATTCCGATTCCCCCGCCGACCCGCCGAAATACCGGTGCACCAGCGATACCGGGAACCGGTCTATCCCGGCCGGTACCGGGGTATGCGTGGTGAACACCGTCCCCGCCCGCACCGCCGCCAGCGCGGTATCGAAATCGTGGCCCGCGGCCACATACTCCCGGATCCGCTCCAGCCCCAGGAAACCCGCGTGCCCCTCGTTCATGTGGAAGACCTCGGGGTCCGCGATACCGGCAGCCGCGGTGTAGGCCCGCACCGCCCGCACGCCGCCGATACCCGCGAGGATCTCCTGCTCGATCCGGTGCCCCTGGTCGCCGCCGTAGAGCCGGTCGGTGACCGCCCGCAGATCCGGATCGTTGGCCGCGATATCGGAATCCAGCAGCAGTAGCGGCACCCGCCCGACCTGCGCGATCCATACCCGCGCCGCCAGCACGCGTCGGTCCGGCAGCGCCACGTGCACCAGCACCGGCGCGCCGTCGGCGGTCAACGGTCGCAACGGCAGCCCTTGGGGATCCAGCGCCGGATAGCGCTCGACCTGGCGGCCGTCGGAGGTCAGCGACTGCCGGAAATACCCGGACCGGTACAGCAGTCCGACCCCGATCAGCGGCAACCCCAGATCCGATGCCGCCTTCAGATGGTCGCCGGCCAGGATGCCCAGTCCACCCGAATAAATGGGCAGCGTCTCGGTCACCCCGAATTCCATCGAGAAATAGGCGATCCCCCGCACCCCCGCATCGGGGACCGGGCGATCCAGGTACGCCCGCAGATCCGCGGCCACCACGTCCACCCGTGCGCAGAATTCCGCGTCGCCGGCGAGTTCGGCCAACCGCTCCGGGGACAGCTCCCCCAGCATCCGCACCGGATCGTGCCCGGTCTCGGCCCACCGGCGCGGGTCCAGCGCGGCGAATACATCCTGTGTCGGACCGTGCCACGACCAGCGCAGATTGGTGGAGAGCTCATCCAGCGCGGCCAGCCGCTCCGGCAGGTGGGCGCGGACGGTGAGCCGACGCAGTGCCTTCATCCGCCCGAGCATAGCTGTGTATATTTGCGCGCCTCCGGCGCGCGGGTCGGGGCCCTGTGACCCCGATTCTTCCCTCCTGCGCTCAGTCGCTGCGTCGGTCCAGAATCGGGGGCGGGCCCCGACCGTGGAGGTAGACCATCCGGAATAGACAGAGGGTGCATGCCGGCGTGCGCCTCGACCGGCCCGGGGAGGCGCACAGCACTGTCAGTGCTCAACGGTCACCGTTCTTCGGACGGTCGACTGCACCCGATCGGTCGGTCCGGAATCCAGGGGTGGGCCCGACCATTGACGTAGACCATCCGGAGAAGACGGAAGAGGCACGCCGCCGACTTCACTCGCGCCGGTTTCCGCTCCGATGTCGTTACCAATAACGTGGTCAGGATGACCGGCCGCATCGCCATCGATGACACCGCCCCGCACGTCCCCGGCGACTACCCGGCGAAGGCCGTGGTCGGGGAGGTTTTCCCGGTGCGTGCCGTGGTATGGCGGGACGGGCACGGCGCGGTCGGCGCCACCCTCGCGGTGCGGGCGCCGGGCTCGTCACGGTCGGTGCGAGTGCCGATGACCCCCGACTACGAACCCGACGTCTTCAACGGTGTCTTCACGCCCACCGCCCCCGGGGTATGGCATTTCCGGGTCGAGGGCTGGGCGGATGCCATCGCGACCTGGCGGTCGGCGGTGGAGGCGAAACTGGCGGTCGGACAGAGCGCGGCGGACCTGGACAACGACCTGGAGATCGGGGCCCGGCTGCTGGACCGGGCGGCGCAGGCGGTGCCCAAGCGCGAGTTCGAGCGGCTGCGGGCGGCCGCGGCCGCGCTCCGCGCCGCCGACCCGCTTCCGGCGCGGGTGGCCCCGGCGTTCACCGACGAGGTCACCGAAATCCTGCGGCGGACGCCGCTGCGG